>JBBAWX010000052.1:0-1064 GCA_040396955.1 Roseiflexaceae bacterium | reverse complement strand
CGGGAACCGTGAACTCGTGATGGAGATCCATTAGTGCTCACCTTGATTCGCCAGTAGTTGTTGCCACCGTGCCACATCGTCGGCGGTATCGATGTCGTCGGCGTTGCCTTCGCAGGCTACTTCTGTCACCAATTCGGGGCGAACTCGAATGAGCGTTCTCGCACCTTCATCGCCGTCGTGGGGGAGTTGATCCCACAACTCTGCATGAATCCGCACGGGGTTGCGTCGTACACCGTGGTACGTTGCGACGGCAATCGGGGCGGTGGTGTCGGCAACCTGTCGCCATGCACTCGCAGGTACTCCGGGTTGATCACCCAAGCCCACCACCACGCCAGCAAGACCACGTCGGCGAGCCACGGCCAAACCACAGTGCAACGACGATGCCATGCCTGATTGCCAGCGCTCGTTATGGGTCACGATCACCTCCGGGTTACCCGGAAGTGGTTCCACCAGCACGTCGTCGAGCGGCACTGCGCCCGTCACCACGATGATGGGGGACACACCACTGGCCGCCACCGCCTCCAACACATGGCGCACCACGGGCTTGCCGGCCAGCTGCACGAGCAGTTTGTGGGTGGTGCCAACAAAGCGACTACCAGCCCCCGCAGCAAGCACCAGAGCCCCGCAGGACGCGTGTGACGGCGCCTGGGGAGTTACCACGAGGCACTCGACACATAGGGCATGAAATCAGCCTCCCACAACGGTTTGGGACACTTCACAAAGCAACGAATTATTACAATTTCATTACAGCCAAGGGTAGAATGGTCATACCCCATCCACCCAACCAGTGGCGCGCCCCCTGCGTCACCCGGAGGTCTCGATGTTCCCCCAAAATACCGATCGTTTCGCTGTGTCGTTGACGGCCGACAAATTACGAACACCCGTTCGCGTCATGGTTGCTTCGGTGATCTTGCTTGCTCTGCTGGTGATGCTCAGCGCGCCACAACCGGCGCGTGCAATCCCCGTTGCGGAAGGCTCGGCTTCGTGGATTGCCGCAGAAGCTCGTTCCATCGCGTTGGAACTTCGTCGCAGCTCCGAGGTTCCCGCAGCAGAACAGTCGGCGA
>JBBAWX010000051.1:0-1098 GCA_040396955.1 Roseiflexaceae bacterium | reverse complement strand
CACTGGTGACCAACAACGCACAGGTCACCGCCCTCTCGGGCATCACCTTCAATGCGGGTGCGGGCACCAACACCCTCTCTGGATCCAACGTTTCGATCGGAGCCGCCGGCATCGTCAACAACTCCGGCGCTACGCAAACCGTCGCGCTCGGATTGACCCAATCCGCTGACTCCAGTGTGACCGCCGCTAGTGGCGACCTGGTCATTTCGAGCTCTCTCGACACGGCTGGTTACAACCTGACCCTCAACGGCTCCAGCAACACGGCCGTCTCGGGCAATATCAGCGGTAGCGGTGCCATTACGAAATCCGGAGCGGGAACAACAACCCTTTCCGGTTCCAACACCGCTGCCAATACCACTGTGGATGGCGGCAGCCTGCATGTCACTGGCTCACTCCACAACAGCGGTAACCTGACTGTGGGAGTGACTGCGGGTGGCTCCGGCAGCGGCAACAGCCTGGTCATTTCCAACGGCGGTTCCGTCGCCGGCGTGGCCGGCTTCATTGGTGCCGCCGCGTCGGCCAGCCCCATCAATTACACGATCCTCGACAGCTACAGTAACGGTGTCCCGACAGGCACCAGCTACCAGCCACTCGAATTCTACAACCAATATGTGGATGCTGGCTCCGTGGATGCTTCTCCGTTCGTCTTAACCATGACCACAGCCAACCCCGGAGGAATTCTTTTCTATTATTCGACGGAGCTGACCTCCGGGGCCGGCGCCAACACCTTTCGGCTTACTTCGAGCACGGGGGCTTTTGATTTCACGTCGTTCAATCTGCAGGATCTTGAGGGAAATAATGCCTATGAGGCGAACACCATCCCGACACTGACGATCACCTCAAGCCTCGGTCAATCGCAGACGTGGTCGTCAACCTACGACGAATTTTTTCCAGGTTTTGGTAGGTTTTCCTTCTATGACTCGGGCGTGAAGACCATGAATTGGTCTGGTGTCGACTGGGTGGATTTGACGACGCAATACACCAAAGCGAAAACTTCCGATTTTGTTCTGACGCTGGCAGGCCCGACACCGCAATCCTCCGGCGTGCTGGTCACCGGTGCGGGCTCGCTCTGGACCAACAGCGCCGAGCTCTATGTCG
>JBBAWX010000050.1:0-1215 GCA_040396955.1 Roseiflexaceae bacterium | reverse complement strand
TATCGATCACCAGCGTCTGCGTCGCCGCGCTGCTGACATTGCCGGCTGGATCCGTGGCGGTGGCGGAGAGTGGATTGCTGCCGTTGGTGTTGAGGGAGAGGCTGCCGCTGGTGGGTGTGGCCGTTTCGGTATCGACCGACCAGACACCGGCCGTTGCCGTTGTCGTATACGTTGCCCCGCCGATCGTCACCGTCACCGTCGCACCCGCTTCTGCCGTGCCACTGATCACCGGGGTCGCGTCGGTCGTCAGCGCAGCACTCGTGATCACGGGGGCCGCAGGGGCCGTGGTATCCACCAGGAATGAACCATTCGCCGCCACCGCCGCATGGCTCAACGTTGCATTGTTACCCGCTCCATCACGGATCGTACCCCCGTTCAGCGACAGGCTATTGGCACCAATGCTGATTCCATCAGCATCACTATCACCCGCCAATACCGTATACCTGAATATCAATGCTGCAGTGCCCGTTCCCGATCCATAGCTCGCTGTCCGGTTCACGCCACCCACATTCAATGTCAGACGTGGTGTGCCAGTCACTATTACCACTTCTGAAAACGTCACCGTCACGCTCACCTCATCACCGGCGTTCAGCGTGCTGTTCTCAATCCCCAATGCCGAGGTGATCGCCACGACACTCACAACCGGCGCCACCGTATCTACCGCAAATACAAACGGAGCCGATGTTCCCGTGTTTCCCGCTTGATCAGTTTGGGATATCGTGATTGCCTTTCCTGCTCCCTGGCCAATCACAATTAGATTGGCATTATTGAAGCCATACAGAATCTTGCCATCGCTATCGACAGGCGGCAGAGCCAGCACTGTGCTGCCGAAATTAATCGACGCCGTTCCATCCGCTTCCCCCGTACCGACAACTGTTCGATCACTGGACGTTGATACCACACTATCAACACCGCCAACCGATGTAATCGTTACCACCGGCGCTGCCGTATCCACCCGGTAAGCACTGTTATCGCTTGCTGCAACATGGGACAGATCAGCGCTATTCCCCGCAACATCGCTGATCGTCCCAGCGTTCAACAGCAAGCTATTTGCATCGATGCTGATCCCATCAGCATCGTCATCACCTGCCAATACCGTATATCTGAACAGCAGCTCGTCAGTGCCTGAGCCCGATTGATAGGTTGCTGTTCGATTCGTGCCACCCACGTTCAACATCAGCTGCGGCACACCCGTCACCGTCACTGACTCTGAAA
>JBBAWX010000049.1:0-1569 GCA_040396955.1 Roseiflexaceae bacterium | reverse complement strand
CGGTTCTGCGGCCTTCACGGGGATCTCCCTTCCCGGCCCCAGCACCAACACCGTGGCGAATATCGGCACCATTACGGGCAACCTGATCGGGGCCGCCACCGGCACGGGATCCATCCTATACACCGCCGGCGCCACGGGAGCGAATTTCAACGGGATATCGATCGCCAGTTCAAAGGATGTCAGTTGTCAGAACAACACCATCGGCGCTGTCACGGCGGCCAATGCGGCTGCGAACGCCACCAATTTTTTCGGCATTGTGAAAACCACCACGGGTGGCGTCACCACCATCAGCAACAACACCATCTGAAGTACGACCACGGCGAGCAGCATACAAGCCAGTTCCATCTGCAGCACCGTCGGCACCATACAATCCGTATACGGCATCCAGAGCGTGGGCAGGGGGACGATCTCGAACAATACAGTGGCCAACCTGGTGAATGCCACCACCAATGCCTCCACCTCGGCGGCAGGCAGTATCAGTGGTATCTATGTATCGAATGGCGACAACACGATATCGAACAACACTGTGCGGAACCTGTCCATTGCCAATGCCAATAACTCCATCTCCCATACCGCATCCGTGTCGGGTATCGCCTTGACTAATACCAACCCGTTGGGTGGGACGGTGGTGAGCGGCAACACGGTGCACAGCCTCTCCAACAGTTTCTCGACTTTCGCCGGTGGGGTGATCGGTATCTATTTCAACGGCTCCACGACGGCCAGCACGGTCAGCCAAAACTTCATCCACAGCCTGTCGGTGACGGGGGGCAGCAGCACCACGGCCGACCTCTACGGCATCAAGATCAACGCAGGCGCCACCACCTACAGCAACAACATAATCAGTCTGGGGGGCGATACGCAGACGGATATTTTCGGCATCTACCAGACAGGTGCCGCATCGAACAACAACAACCTGTATTTCAACACCGTGTACATTTCCGGTACCCAGTCTTCGGGTACCAATTTGTCTTATGCCTTGTTCAGCACGGGTACCTCGAACACCCGTAACTACCGGAACAACATCCTGGTGAACGCCCGTTCCACGACGGAGGAGTCGTTCAGACATTACGCCTTGTACATAGCGGCCTCCGGCGGTACCCTCACCTGCGACTACAACAACTACTATGTCAGCGGCACAGGCGGGGTGCTGGGCTTTTTTGGCTCCGATAAGACCACTTCGGTCATCGTCACCAACCAGGATGCCAACAGCATTGCCACCAATCCCGCCTTCATCAGTACGGGTACTGCTGCAAGTGGATACGCCCCGACGGTTCCCGGTACGGGCGTTACCGTTACGGGCATCACGACGGACTACGCTGGTAACACCCGGGGTGTGCCGGAATCGATGGGGGCCCTCTATGTTACTTCATGGAGCGGCGGTACCAGCACCGACTGGGCAACGACTTCCAACTGGACGTCCGGTGCAGCACCTGTCGCCGGCAGCATTGTGAACATTCCCTCCGGCCGCACGAACTATCCTTCACTAGCCGATGACCGAACGCTCTCGTCCCTTACCCTGGCATCCGGAGCGAGCCTCAACCTCAGCAGCAATACCTTGACCCTTACCTC
>JBBAWX010000048.1:0-2065 GCA_040396955.1 Roseiflexaceae bacterium | reverse complement strand
TGGTGACCAACAACGCACAGGTCACCGCCCTCTCGGGCATCACCTTCAATGCCGGTGCGGGAACCAACACCCTCTCCGGATCCAATGTCTCGATCGGATCCGCCGGCATCGTCAACAACTCCGCCGCCACGCAGACCGTCGCGCTCGGATTGACCCAATCCGCTGATTCCAGTGTGACTGCCGCAAGCGGCAACCTCGTCATCTCGGGCTCTCTCGACACGGCCGGTTACAACCTGGCCCTCAACGGCTCCAGCAACACGACCGTCTCGGGCAGTATCAGCGGTAGCGGAGCCATCACAAAATCCGGCACCGGCACGACAACCCTCACCGCCTCCAACACCTACACCGGCGGCACGACGATCAGTGCGGGGACACTCTCGATCGGGGCGGGCGGGTCGATCCTGGGGAATGTGACTAACGCAGCCTCTCTGGTCTTCGATCCCACTGGCTCCTTGGTCAGCCTCTTCTCGGGAAACATCACCAATACAAGCAGCAACTCCATCATCTCGGTGGTCAGCGGCACTCTTCAAGTGGGGGATGGTGTCGCAACAAGTTCCATCACGGGATACAGCGACAGCGAGGGAAACTCCGATGGAAACGGTGGCACGGCTCTGACCCTGATAAACGGAGCGAACCTTTTTAACAACATTGCTTCCATCATTAGCGGCGGCACCGTTACCATCCCCAACTCTCTCACTGGCGGCAGCGCTGGTGGGGCCGGAGTGATTTTTGCAGGCGGAGGAGGGTTGACGAATGCCGGCAGCATCATCGGCGGCAGGGGCGGCTATGGCAGCAGTGGCAGTGCCGGCACCGATGGCTACAATGGCGGCACTGGTGGGGTTGGAGTGAGTTTTGGAGGCGGAGGAGTGTTGTCGAATTCCGGCACAATCACTGGCGGTGTGGGCGGCAACGGGGCCAGCGCTGGGAGCTGGTTGAATCGTAATGGTGCAGGCGGGGCCGGCGGAGTCGGAGTGAGTTTTGGTTCGGGAGGAACGTTGACCAATAGTGGCACGATCACTGGTGGCACAGGCGGCACTGGCGGCATTTTCCTGGGTAGTCCTCCTAGTGTTTTTAGTCATGGCGCTGGCGGGGCCGGCGGAGTCGGAGTGAGCTTTGGAAACGGAGGAGTGCTTTGGAATTCCGGCGTTATCACTGGCGGCCATGGCGGCACAGGCGGCTATGACATCTTCCTCCCTAGCAAACCTGTCGGTCCTGGCGGGGCTGGGGGAGTCGGAGTGAGTTTTGGTTCGGGAGGAACGTTGACCAATAGTGGCACGATCACCGGTGGCGCTGGCGGCGTGAAGCTTGGTGCTGGCGGAATCGGAGTTACTTATGCAGGGAGCGGCACCCTCGTGAATACCGGAACGATCTCCGGCGGAACCCATGGGGATGGTTCCGGCAGGGCTCTGGGTGTGCAGTTCTCCGGCAATTCCAACGCGCTGGTCAACCAAGGCAGCGGCGTGATCAATGGCGGTGTCGAGATGACAGGCAGCAACAACACCGTCACCCTCTTCACCGGCAGCGTGATCAGTGGCGCCCTGAACATGGGTGCCGACACGAATTCCCTCCTGACACTCGACGGCGCTGGGACTTCCCTGCTCTCCAGTGCGATCACCGGCGCGACGACCTTCGCGGGTGGGCTCACCAAGCAGGGCGCCGGGATCTGGACGATCGATCGGACGCTGAATGCCTCCTTCGTCATGATCAGCGCGGGGGCGCTCCAAGTAGGCAACGGCGGCACGACCGGTTCACTCGATAGCGGTGCTATCACCAACAACGGCTCTCTCGCGGTGAACCGGAGCGATGCGTTCAGCCTTGCCAACACGATCAGCGGAACGGGTAATTTCACCCAAGCCGGAGTCGGCACGACGATACTTTCCGGAGCCAACACCTACACGGGCGGGACAACGATCAATGCGGGGACGGTGGCGATCAGCAATGGCGCTTCGTTCGGCAGCAACACGGTGACCTTCGCCAGCAATGGCACGACCGTGGCGGCGTTGGCCAGCGTGCAGGTGACGAACAACTACGCTCTCACCGGCAGCGGCACGATGGATGTGGGCGC
>JBBAWX010000047.1:0-2178 GCA_040396955.1 Roseiflexaceae bacterium | reverse complement strand
GTGCGTGAAAAAACGCACAACCACGTGTGTGCGCTGTGTGAAATGGAGACGACCATGCAACCGCTCACCGGCCTACGGGTACTCGACATGACGCGCGCCCTGACAGGCCCCTATTGCACGCAAATGCTCGGCGACATGGGTGCCGATATCATCAAAGTGGAGCAACCCCACGTGGGCGACAACTCACGGGCCTGGGGGCCACCGTTTGTGAACGGCGAGAGCACCTACTTCATGAGTGTCAACCGCAACAAACGCAGCATCACCATCGACCTGCGCCACGCCGATAGTGCCCAGATTATGCGCGCGCTGGTGGCACAGAGTGACATCATCATCGAAAACTTCGTGCCGGGGCACATGCACAAATACGGCTTTGATTACGAGGCCTGTCGCGCCATCCGCCCCGATATCATTTACTGCTCGATTTCGGGCTTTGGGCAGACTGGCCCCGACCACGGCCGTGCGGCCTACGACCAGGTCATCCAGGGGCTGGGGGGCGTGATGAGTGTGACGGGGCAGGCTGGTGGCGACCCGATGCGCGTGGGAATCGCCCTGTCGGACCTTATCAGCGGTATGAATGCGGCCTACGCCATTCTGGCGGCGACCATTCATCGTATGCGCACGGGGGTGGGGCAGTACATCGACACGTCGTTGTTGTCGGGTCAGCTGGCCATGATGTCGTACCATGCGGCGGCCTACTTGGCGACGGGGGTGGCTCCCAAGCGCACGGGCAATCACAACCCCGAGATTGCGCCGTATGGCGTCTATCAGGCCAAAGACGGTTGGTTCAACCTGGCGGTGGGCACCAACGTGCTCTGGCAGCGATTTTTGGCGGCGGTGGGAGCCACCGAGCTAGCAGACGACCCGCGCTTTGCCACCAACCACGATCGTTCGGTGCACTACGCCGAAATGAACGCGCTGCTGAATCAGATTTTTGCGCGCTACACGCTCCGCGAGCTACAAGACCTGCTCATCCCGGCGGGGGTGCCCATCGGCGAAATCCACGACATGGCCAGCGTGTTTGCAGACCCGCAGGTCAAGGCCCTCGATGAGGTGGTGACCATGCAACACCCCACGGCCGGCGAAATCCGGGTGGTGGGCGCGCCCTACCGCCTGACAGAGACACCGGCCACGGTGCGGCGTCCGCCGCCCACGCTGGGGCAGCACACGGATGAGGTGCTGGCCGAGGTGGGCTTTGATGCGGCACAGATTGCCGGATTCCGACAGTCGGGGGTGCTGGGGCGTGTGTGACGGACAGTGAAGTTAGTGAGGGGTGACCGTGCGTGGTTTGACAATCATGTAGATGGTGCCGCCGAGCATGACAATGCTACAGCCGAGAAAGGTGAAAATATCGACACCATCGGGAATGATTGCGAGGCCGGTCAAAATGCCGACTACCACGAATAACGCAAAACAGCCACCAAGCAGGGCAAATGGGATGTAGCCCCAGCCACGGCGGCTGGCAACGATGGTCAGGGCAATGATGCCAATGACAACAAAAATGACGGGATTCATGGGGGCCTCTCTACTATGCGATTGTCGTAAAAAATGGGTAACCTTACGACTACGAAAGATATCGTGGTGTGGATGTGAACGTACGAGGAGCGTGTGTGATGGAGAAGGGGCGTTAGCGAGGGGAGGTAGATGGGGGCACAGCTGTGCCCCCATCTACCTCCCTCTTCATCACAACTGCCCCACCAGCTCCATGGTGGCCACCGACACGTGTGTGACGCGCTCGATGAGCGCGACGATGTACATGGGGTCGGCGCTGTAGGCGTTGGGGTCGCTGTCGCCACTCACCTGGTACTGGTCAATCAGCCACTCCAGCGCGCTACGGTTGCCCAGCTTGTACGACCACGCCACGGCGGGGATGCCGGCCAGCGTCAGCGTTTCGTTGACGATGATGCGGTCGCCGGCGCGCTTCATCTTGCTGACGCGGAAGTGCACCGGTTGCGCGCTCTCGATCCACTCGAGGTTGGCGCGCGGGCCCTGCTCGTAGTGCAGGTGCAACTCGGCCAACTGCCGGCCAATGGCCACCCAGCGCGCCACGGGGATGCTGGCGTCGGGCCAGGGGATGCGCGGCAGCTCCTTTTTCAGGTTCTGCGCAAAATCACTGCGCCACTGCGGGTGGTGCAAGGCGGCGTAGACATAATGAAAGATGTCCGCTTTGCTGAGATCGGC
>JBBAWX010000046.1:714-2986 GCA_040396955.1 Roseiflexaceae bacterium | reverse complement strand
ATCTGAAGCTCGCCAGTTTTGTGCCTGTTCCGCCTGCTCCTAGGCCAGCAAAGCCTCCAACGGTGGTGGCTACTCCGCTAGTCCCAACAGTGGCACCAACCGTAGCGCCGGTATTGCCATATGCTGCCAATGCACCGTATGACAGTGACGGTAATCTGCGCACAGACACCTTGCCCACAGGCTACTCCACGTTTGCGCAACTGGGCATTACGACACAGTCGTTGCTGACGGACACCATTTCGATCTCACTGACGACGCAATTCCTTACAGATACGCCGCAGTGGTCGCTGGCGAATGCACAACCCGCGACGATCCTCGGCAAACGTGCTATCCGTGATGTTAACAACACGGTGAAACCGAAGCTCAAAGATCTCAAGCCGGTGACGTATGCGGAGACCGGCTTCGCACTGGCGGGCTATGTGCTCGACTTTTGGCAACGATCGGGTGGCACGACGACCCTGGGCTTCCCGGTATCTGAGCCATACGTGATGGACGACCCCACCACAGGGACGCAAATGGTGGTGCAGTACACCGAACGCGGCCGCCTCGAGCAATCCATCCTGAAGGATGGCTCATACGGCCTCCCCCGACTTGGGCGCCTGGGTGCCGAGTACTTGGCCCAGCAAGATCCCTTCCCTGTGGCAGCCTTACCAGTGGCACCACCAAGTGATCTGGCGATTACCTACTTCGGTGAAACTCGGCATACACTGCAAGGTAAGTTCGCCGACTACTTCACGACCAACGGTGGGCTCGCGCAAAACGGCTACCCGCTGACGGAGCCGTTCATCGAGACCTACCCCGAGTACCCGTACCCTGTGACGGTGCAGTACTTCGAGCGCGTGCGCATGGAGTACCACGGCGACCCGGCTGACCCGCTGTATGGTCAGATGACGCTGGGGCGCATCGGCGCGGCCGTGTACGCGGGCAATCAGCCCTAGGGAGTCATCGCGGCATTCGCTATCATCGATTACCCCCCGTGTTGCATGGGCAGCACGGGGGGGCAAATTGTCCCTCATTTGACGCTGGGGCGCATCGGTGCGGCCGTGTACGCGGGCAATCAGCCCTAGGGAATCATCGCGGCATTCGCTATCATCGATCACCCCCGTGTTGCATGGGCAGCACGGGGGGCAAATTGTCCCTCATTTTGGCAAAAGTCATGATATTTTATCATGGGTCAATGCGCATGGGAGGTGATATGGTAGCACTGTCACAGGTTTTCGTGATCTTACGACAGGTATCTGTCGAGGAGAGTGTATGCGCATCTGGCAGAAGTTTCTGAGTGTGGGCATCATGGTGATGATGGTGAGTCTGGTCGTTGGCATGAGTGATGTCGCCTCTGCCACGGGCACACCGACGATTATCACGGTGGATACTACGGGCAATGTGGGAAAGTACACGTCACTTGCATTGGCGAGTGGTGGGAAGCCGGTCATCAGCTATTATGATGGTAGTTTCAACTATGACCTGAAGCTGGCGGTGTGTAACGATGCGGCGTGTAGTAGTCCGACGATTTCTACGTTGGATAGTACGGGCAGTGTTGGAACCTACACGTCACTTGCATTGGCGAGTGGTGGGAAGCCGGTCATCAGTTACTATGATGTTACCAACAAAGACCTGAAGCTGGCAGTGTGTAACGATGCGGCGTGTAGCAGTCCGACGATTTCCACGCTGGATAGTACGGGCGATGTGGGGGAGTACACGTCACTTGCATTGGCGAGTGGTGATGTGCCGGTCATCAGTTATTATGATAATACCAACGATGACCTGAAGCTAGCGGTGTGTAACGATGCGGCGTGTAGCAGTCCGACGATTTCCACGCTGGACAACAATATATCTGGAAAGCACACGTCACTTGCATTGGCGAGTGGTGATGTGCCGGTCATCAGTTATTTTAATATCTATAGTGGCCTGAAGCTGGCGGTGTGTAACGATGCGGCGTGTAGCAGTCCAACGATTTCTATGGTGGACAATATATCTGGAAGGTACACGTCACTTGCATTGGCGAGTGGTGATGTGCCGGTCATCAGTTACCATGTCTCTGATCCTACTTTTGATTTGAAGCTAGCGGTGTGTAACGATGCGGCGTGTAGTAGCCCGACGATTTCCACGCTGGATAGTACGGGCGATGTGGGGTTGTACACGTCACTCGCATTGGCGAGTGGTGATGCGCCGGTCATCAGTTATTATGATCGTACCAACAGTGATTTGAAGCTGGCAGTGTGTAACGATGCGGCGTGTAGTAGCCCGACGATTTCCACGCTGGATAGTACGG
>JBBAWX010000046.1:0-614 GCA_040396955.1 Roseiflexaceae bacterium | reverse complement strand
GCGATGTGGGGTCGTTCACGTCACTTGCATTGGCAAGTGGTGATAAACCTGTCGTTAGTTATCATGCTCTACCCAACGACGACTTGAAGCTGGCGGCGTATCCTGTTCCGCCTGCTCCTAGGCCAGCAAAGCCTCCAACGGTGGTGGTTACTCCGACAGTCCCAACTGTAGCACCAACCGTAGTACCGGTATTGCCATATGCTGCCACTGCACCGTACGATGTTGACGGCAATCTACGTACAGATACCGTGCCAGCAGGGTATTCCACATTTGACGCGTTGGACATCACGACGCAGCCGTTGCTGACAGACACCATTTCGATCTCACTGACGACGCAATTCCTTACAGATACGCCGCAGTGGTCGCTGGCAAATGCACAACCTGCGACAATCCTTGGGAAACGGGCAATTCGTGATGCAAATAACACGGTGAAACCAATGTATGCAGATTTCAAGCCAGTGGCATATGTAGAAACGGGATATACACTCGCAAGCTACCTGCTCGACTTTTGGCAACGCGCAGGCAGCATGACGACCCTTGGGCTGCCAATCTCAGATCGATACGTGATGGACGACCCCACCACAGGGACGCAAATGGTGGTGCAGTACACCGAA
>JBBAWX010000045.1:0-3037 GCA_040396955.1 Roseiflexaceae bacterium | reverse complement strand
CCCATGTGCAGGAGTTCATGGATGCGGTACGACGGGAGTTTCGCTGAAGCGTTGTGGCGTGTCTGTGTGTGACAAACTCATTTGTGGAGCGTAAAATCGATGTGTGTATCCACAACACATCCTCTTGTCGTGCTCCAACATGCCAGTTTGTGCTATGAGCATCGTTGACCATGTCTCTGCTGCCCTACTGCACCACCAGTAACAGACCGATTGGAGAGTGTCATGACCACCGATCACCACACCGTCCATCTCTACAGCGATTATGCCTGGCTTTGGCCACTCTGGGGCAACGTAGACGACGAATATGCGCAGTGGTGCGCTCTCGTCCACCACGTCATGCAACGGCACGCCCGCCGCGAGCTCCACACATTGCTCAATTTGGGCTGTGGTGGGGGCAAAAACATGGCCAATCTGAAACAACACTACACGGTCACCGGCGTGGATATCAGCAGTGCCATGCTCGATTTGGCGCGCCAACTCAACCCGACCTGCACATTTGTAGAAGCCGACATGCGCACCTGTGACCTCGCACAATCCTTTGATGCAGTACTCATTGACGACGCCATCACCTACATGACAAGCCGCGCCGATTTGGCACGTGTCTTTCGCACCGCATCCGATCACCTAGCCCCTGGTGGGGTGATGGTCGTCACGCCCGATCACCTCGTTGAGACCTTCCAACAAAACGATACCCATGTTTCCCATGCATCTGCAAGCCACAAACCAGCCCATCTCGATGTGGTATTTGTGGAAAACTACTACGATCCCGACCCGCACGATGACACGTTTGAGGGCACCTTCCTCTACCTCATCCGTGAACACGGCATCTTGCGTGTCGTACAAGACCACTCCACGCTCGGGTTATTTACTGCGGCAGTATGGCGCGAAGCTCTGCAGGAATGCGGTTTTGTGGTACACGAAGAGGTCGGAATGGTCCATCCTGAGCATCCAGTGTTTGTGTGTGTGAAGGAATGAATGAAGAATTAAGAATGAATAATTAAGAATGAAGAATGAATGATTGAGAATAAATGAATAATCGAGAATGATGGATGATTGGGAGTGGAGCGTGAGTAACGATATGTAGGGGTTGTGAGTCATATGACATGTTACGGGTTTCGTGCTTTCGGCATCTCCGCATATTGGGCAAAACACTTCCCGTGGAATGACGACAGCATGCACCCCACTCACCACGTGATCACAGGGAGGCAACTCATTGCACATTACCATCCAACCTGATGCGCTCAGTGACGCAGACCAAGCCGTCGTCTCTGCCGGGCAGAGCGCATACGAGCAGTCACACGGCATCGAAATCAACTTCCGGCGCTTTGCGCTCGTCATCCACGACGACCACGGAGTGCTCTGTGGTGCGCTCCAGGCCTATACCGCATATGCGGAGATTTATGTTGAAGATGTGTGGGTGGCGACGCACATCCGCCGGTGCGGCTACGGGCGACAACTGCTCCAACGTCTCGAGGAAGAATTTGCAGGTACGGGCTACCACAACATCAACCTGGTCACCAATGCCTTTCAAGCGCCCGACTTTTATATGAAATGCGGCTACCGCGTGGAATTTGTGCGGGTAAATGCACGCAATCCCCAGCTGACGAAGACGTTTTTTGTGAAGTACTTGGCAGATGCGACACAATGAACGGGGACGATGCCTGCGTGTGCAGGCGCATCTGCCCCCGTCATTTCTCCACTGTCACCACGCCCATGTCTCGTGCAATCGTGGGGCATTCCCATGACGCCAACGTTCGCCTGGTGGTTGCTATGCCGGTGTTGCCGCCATCGCTTGTGCGATTTGTGCCACTTTTTCAGCATACGTGGTGCTCGCCGACCACCGGCCACTGAGCCCTTCGAGTGTCGGTGCCACCCCATGAAACGCAGCGGGGAGCGTGCGATACGCCATCGCCGCATTGACCAACGTGGTCTGGGATGCGCTCCGATTCGCCGGCACGGTGGCATAGGCACACAACCGCCCCACCTGGGCCTTGGCACCTTCAATCCAGCTGGGGAACGACAATCCCTTGTGCCATTTTTGCTCAGTAGCATGCCACGCCCATTGGTGTGATTCATCGGCCGGTGGTGTACTGCTTCTTTTTTCACCCGTCACCCCAATCCCGGCCGGATTACGCCGTGGTCGATCGCTCCACCATGACGACATGTTGGCCGTCTCATGGAGCATCTGTGCCACCGCAATACACGGATCCACGCCCGTTTGCACACCATACTGCCAATACCACGGCAGAATGTTCACGGTGATGTCGTACGACGTATAGAGCGGTGGTGGAGTACGACCACGAATGAATGCCGCCGCCTGCTCAATGGTACAGCGTGGTGGTGCAATAATGGCCGATTGCTTGGTAATGGGGGCGCCCGGGGCGGGAGCGGTCATATAACTGGTAATCCACTGGCGCACATCGTTGAGATTGATGGCCGTCCCTGGGCACGTTTTGGGGGAATTACAGTCGCGATGCCCCTTGACAGTAGTCGGGCTGACCGTGATACTGCGCCATTTCAACAGCTCAGCGGCTGCCCCCACAACCAGTGCGCGCGTCTGCACATCCCACGGGTTCGTGTTGTAGTCGCCGACCACTTCAATGCCCCACGTATGTGCGTTGCAAATCCCTGCGTGCACCCCCTCCATGTTGAGGGGGGTGAGTTGCCAGATGCCATCGTTGTTGGGGTTGGGGGAGTTGGCCACGATGAAGAGGTGCGGACCGGCACTCCACTGCTTGCTGATGTAGAAGCTCTTGAGGCCATCCATCGAGGTCCGCCCGTTCCACGATGCCTGCGTGGGAATGTAGGTATGGTGGACAACGACCCCATCAGCCCATGAGGCAATCGCAGGATTATAGGCCTTGAGGTGATTGGCAAACTCCTGCACCGTCTTCCATTGACGAATATCTGCGGCGAAGGTGGGCATCTGCGTACGCTCCTTTGCATGGATGCGGCATTGAAATGGATTGTGCCGTGGCTCTGCAAATTCAGCATACACCACCCGCCATAAATGTCAATGGATGAGATGACGCACGCA
>JBBAWX010000044.1:0-4224 GCA_040396955.1 Roseiflexaceae bacterium | reverse complement strand
CTCTCCCATGCCCCTGGTTTTTCACCGCAACCACGATTTCAAGGCCGGGATAACCTGTGTGCCGATGATGTCGATGCCGCTGGCGGCCTGGGTGAGGCCGTGGGGCGTGCCCAGCTCGATGCGATCGGCGCCGGCGGCGTAGAGGGCTTCGCACTGGCGGATGAGGTCACTGGCATCGCCGCTGAAGGCGAATTTGTCGAGCAGGTCATCGGAGATGAGGCGGGCGCCAGCGGCGAAATCCCCGGCATCGGCGAGGCGCTGCAAGCGGCCAATCAATTCGGGATCGACCTGCACGCTCGGGTCGAGCGGAGCCACCACGGGCAGGTAGAGCACCGCCGCCTGACGCGCCGCTTGGCGCGCTGCCTGGCGGTCGTGGTCGATGACCGTCACGGCGCCCAGCGCCAGCTGCACACTCCCCGGCGACCGCCCGGCCAGCGCCTCGCCGACGGCAATGTACTTGCGCATGAAGGGAATCACGTCGGGGTTGGCAGACCCGCCCACTTTGACTTCGTCGGCCAACTCCCCGGCCAAGGCGCAGAGTTTGGCGCCCCACGAGCCAATCATGATGGGGATGGGCTGGCTGGGCAGCGGGTAGCCCGCTTTGACGTGCTCGGCAATCTGGTAGATTTGGCCCTGGTACCCGGCTGAGGCACCACTCCAGAGCGCACGCACAATGGCAATGGTCTCGCGGATGGCCTGGATGGGCTTGCTGGGCTCGCTGATGCCGTGATCGGCTAGCCATGCCCCGCGTGAGATGCCCAGGTAGGTGCCAGCCTGGGCCACGTCGGCCAGTAAAGCGGCATCAGCGGCGATGTCGATGGGCGCCATGCGGGCTACCGATACCGCGGCGGTGCCGAGGCGGGCGCGGCGAATGTGCGGTGCCATTAGGATGAGCGGCCCGTAGCTGGGGTGGTAGGGGGCGTCGCAGTAGACACTGACGGTGTCGAAATCGTACTGGTCGACGTGCTTGGCCAGGGCCACGTATTCGCTGGCGCGTTTGTTGGTCTGGAAGGCGATGCTGATGGTTGGCATAAAAACCTCGCTAGGGTGATGTGGCAATGGTGGTGAGCATGTGGCGGGCAACGACGGCGCCCCCGGTGGTGTTGAGGTGGTGATGGTCGTAGTAGAGTAGCGATTGGTCGCTACTGAGCGCCGTGCATACCTCGTTCGCGCATAACGTGTCTGCAGGGTCATAGCGTACGACAGTGGGGCGTGTCGCGAGCACGGTATCGACAAGATGGTGGTAGCGTGCAAAATGCGCTTGGATGCGGTGTCGGTCGACGACACATTGTGCGCTGGTGTCGACAAAGAGCCCAATGCGTACACAGTTGAGCGGGGTAAACGGGAACTCAGGAGCTTGATCAACAAAGACCACTTGCGTCCGTGGCAATGTGATGAGTGCATCGAGCGTCTGGGCCAGCCCGGTCGCAAAGAGCGTATCGACGTCGGCTGTGGCAAGGGTATGTGCGCCACCAGGCTCTTGATACCGCACCTGCATGTGCTCGTTGGGGTTGATGCCTTGCCCATTGATGAGTGAATACCTCCCAACTACGTAGATGGTGGTGGGGAGGTCGGTGGTGTGTACGGCCTGTTGGACGATCTGCAAGGCGCTCTCGAGTAGTAGGGGGTTGCTACAACCATAGGCCTGCGACGATGTATTGTCGAACCGCTCGAAATTGCGGATAGGCATGCAACCGTCGCTGGCATACCCAAATACTGCGGCTTGGGGGTCAGCTTCGACCAGACCGGCGGTGTAGGCTCGAGCATGGCTATCGCCGATGACGATGTGGCGGCGTATGGCAGGAATGTCTGGTTGATACGCATAACAGGTGCCAGCGAGCGGGAGTGCCGTATTGCCGAGCCAGCCGCCACAGACGCTCTGGTAGCGCTCACGGGCGTTTTGGATGTCGGGCTTGGCGAGTACTGTGATGGTACGCGATTGCATGAGCCAGCCCACAGCGCCGATACCGACAAAGACGGCCAATATGACCCAGGCGGAAAGGTGTTTGAAGCGCCCAAACCGAATTGGGCGCTCAACGAGATAGTAGGTGGCGGCTGCAAGGGCCATGCTCACCAACAACAGACCGATTTTGACCGTGGGCGTCAGCCAAAACTCGGCCAAGAATGTCGCAAACGAGAGAACGGGCCAGTGCCATAGATAGAGTGGGTAGCTGATGAGCCCGACCCAAACCGCAACGGGGTGTGACAACACGGTGCGATTGACCCAAGTATGAGACCCTGCCGCGATCAAGCCAACGGCCGCTAGCGTGGGCAATAGCGCATACCAGCCTGGGTAGTTGAGCGCATGATGGTAGAGCCCCACGCAGACAGCAATGATGGCTATTGCACCGTATGCGAGGAGATTGGCCTGTGTGGTAGAGAGCGGTGATGCCTGTTGCCCGTAGCCCACGTGAGCGAGAATGCCGCCAGCGGCGAGTTGCCACAAACGGCTCGGTAGCAGATAGAACGTCGCTTCTGGGTGGAATTGAATGTCGATGATGTTGATGGTCAACGATAGCATGACGATACCGGCAAGTATGCCAGATTGCCAGCGTGGATGGCGTACGAGTAGGCCGATTAGCAACGGCCATACCATGTAGAATTGTTCTTCGATGCCGAGTGACCAGAGGTGTAGCAATGGTTGCTGGATGGCCATGTCGGAGAAGTAGTCGAGTGATTGGTAGAGGTGGATGTTGTTGAAAAAGCCCACACTGGCGATGATGTGTGTGCCCAGCGATGCAAATTCAGTGCGGAAGAGGCTGACCCAGGCCATACCACTTGTGACGACTAAAACGACACTCAGTGCCGGCAAGATGCGTCGGATGCGCCGTGCATAAAAATCACGTATGTGAAAGTCTTGCTTGGCATGTTGTGCCAAGATGTTTTGCGTGATAAGAAACCCCGAAATGACAAAAAAGATGTCGACACCGATAAAGCCTCCAGGAAGCACATCGGGGAAGAAATGATAGACGACGACGCTTAGCACGGCGATGGCACGAATGCCATCGATGTCGGGGCGGTAGTGATGAAGTGTGATGTCAGTCGTCGTCCGATGTTGTCTGATGAAACGCGCTAGTAGTATGCCAAGGAGCAGAATTCCCAGTAGTACGCTCGATAGTTCAAGTGGGTTGATGGTTTGTGCGAGCGGCCATATCGCATTCCATTGGACTATCATCAGCCATAGGATGGCCCAGTGCACACCGGCCAGTGTGCCTTGTATGATGATGTGCTGCCAACGGGTCGCTCCCCATAGCTGGGAAATAATCCCGACAACGATGATGTTGACGAAGACCAAGAAGAGCACACTCATCGTTGGGATTTGCCAGGGCGCGAGTGATCGCCATTGCATAGATTGAATGCCAATTGCGATATAGCGCTGATTGACGATTTCACTGGTATCACTGTGGAATTGTACTGCGGTAATCAGGGGATGTGTCGCATCGAGTTTGACGAGCGCAGTGTAGGTACGAAACACCGGGTCTGTGATATTGAATGCCGTCAACGTCTGAGTGTCTGAACTAAGGGTCACTGTACGGGCTTGAGTTGGAATGCGTGCTGTGACTGCGAGTGTGTGCCACCCCTGCATGGGCAATGGGGTGATGATGCTACTGTTGTTTGTAAGCCAACGCATGCTCCCACCCGGCATGTCTTCGCGGTCATATGCGCCAAAACCAGGGAATGTGCCTTGATCGATATGTAGTTGATAATTGGGGAGTTTGTGGAAACTTACCACCGTCAACAACCAATATCCACACATGATTGCGATAAGCGTGAACATGGTGGATACATATCGGGCACGTGGTGATGCTGGGCGAAACATGCAGAGGTTCCTTCAGCGATAGGCATTTTGGCGCCCAATACGTTGTCAATTATACCGTGTTGGGGGTGTGCGTACACCTAATCAGGTTACGTCAGCTCTTCACTGTCCATCACACGCTGATTAATGCGTTCAATCTGCATGATGAGGCGTTCTTCGGGGTCTGGGCAGGCAATCAACGTGTCACGTTCGAGCCAATCGGTAGCAGCAAGCTGGCGTTGTTTGGCGGGGATAAGCGGCATGATGGCGGCCATGGCATACAGGCAAAAGTGCTTGCCGGCCGGGATCTGCACTTGGCTACTGTTGACAACGTCGAAATAATCGCCGATGGCGAGCCCACAGACCGAGCGTCCCTCGATGGCGACGACGGTAATACGCAGGTCAAAAATCGTAAACGGTTGTGGCAT
>JBBAWX010000043.1:0-5258 GCA_040396955.1 Roseiflexaceae bacterium | reverse complement strand
ACATTCATTTGAAATCTTACGTAATATATTGAATTGTGCTATACTGCTGGACACATTTCGCCAGCCGCACCGATTAAAGCAGGTGTGCCGAGCAATAGAGCGAATCAATGTCGAAATCAACCTACGTTTTTAGTGGACATCAAACCTTCGTACTGCGAGCGAGTTGGCTCAAACGTTTGTACGACGAGCTCTGTATCAATCCGCACGTATTGACTGCCGATGATGCGGTGGTGCGCCTTGGCGTAGGCAAAAATATGGTCGACGCTATGCGGTATTGGGGTACGGTCACGGGCATGGTGACCGACGCAGATAATGGCGGTATGGTTGCGACGAGCATTGCCCATCAGCTGTTTCGCGATGATGGTGTTGATCCGTTCATTGTGACGGCGTGGGCGCGGTGGTTTTTGCATTGGCAGCTTATCAAATCCAAAGCATATACATGGCGGCATGTGTTCATGCAGATGAACGGCAACGACATTGTGATTGATACTGTGGTGCGTGATATTGCATCAGCAATGCAAAAAATTGGTCATAAAGTGCCTGCCACTGAGGTACTACGACGGGATGTTCAGTGCGTGTTGCGCTGTTATGTACCACGTACCTCTGAAGAATCGCTGAACGAAGATTTTTTGCTGTGCCCGTTCCTTTCTCTTCAACTCATGCAGCCGCTTGATGATGGAGCGCGCCTGACGAGTGGGACGCGTGATGATCTCCCGGACGGATTGGTGATGGCGTGTATTGCAGATGCCATGCAACAACGTCAGGTGACGATAATGCCGTTCAGTGATTTGATGTGGAGCGACGTAGGTCCAGGGCGACTTTTTCGGTTGAGCGAAGATGCCTTGCTTGATCGCGTGGCCCGCCTTGAGCTCTTGAGTCAAGGAGCCGCCAACTATAGCGATCATGGTGGGGTGCGGGCCGTGCAATGGCGTGACGTGATGCAGGTTGATGTCATGGAGTGGGCGTTGCGTGACATGACAGTGGGAGCACGGCCATGAGTAATCGGTATTTGCGTTCAGTCAATATTGCTCACGATTTGAGTGCTCAGGGTGATGAATTAGCCGGGTATATGGCAACGCCGCTCGTATGGCAAACGCTCCAGCGCATCAGCGAAGGGTGTGCCGATGCCAGCGCTGGTCGAGCGTTTTCTATTATTGGGCCATACGGCACGGGTAAATCGGCGTTTGGGGTGTTTTTGGCGCATTGGATGGCCGCAGATGCCGAAACGCGAGCAGTACTATGGCAACGTCATACGACCGTCGCCTCGCGAACAATTCGGGCCCAATCGCCGCGGCTGTTGCCCATTCCACTCCAAGTCAAAGCGACCACACTGCGGCAGGCGATTGTGGCGACGTTGGCGCGAGTTGTGCATACGTTTGATCCACACCATTCGTTGCTTGCGACACTCGAACACGATGCGCACGATGGTGATATCCCGCCAGAAACCGTTGCCATGCATGTGGCGGATGTGGCAAGTCTGATACGCCATCAGAGTGCCTATGCCGGGATGCTCTTAATTATTGATGAGCTCGGACAACATTTGGCACACATTCATCGTGCTGGTGATGCACGCGATTTGTTTGTGTTGCAGACAATCGCTGAGACCGCTGCCCGCAGTGGCGATACCCCGATTGTGGTCATTACCATCCTGCACCAAACCTTCGAACGCTACCATACCACGGCGAGTGTGGCCCAACAAACCGAATGGGCGAAGGTGCAAGGGCGTTTTGTTGATCTTACATTTCAAGAACCACAAACACAGATGATGCGCTTTGTGGCACAGGTCGTCCAAGGCCTCTACCCTGCGAAGCGGAATACACACGAAAAAGCGCGTATTGAGCACTGGGCCGACCAGAGCCGTGATCTCGGGTTGCAGTCGCCAGAATTCAAAAATAAAGAGTGGTGGGCATTGCTCAACGCTTGCTACCCACTGCACCCGACCGTCGTAGTTGCACTACCCGTTTTATTTCGCATTCTTGCACAAAATGAACGGTCACTTTTTGCTTTTCTTACGGCTCAAGAACGTGGTGGATTGTCAGAATTTTTGGCAAAGTACCCGGCAGGAAGTGGTGCGGTCTATCGACTGGTTGATTTGTTTGTGTATGTGGAGCAGACGTTGGGGCCTGGGTTGTTTGGGCGAGCTCGTGGTCGCCCATGGGTGGAATTGAGCGAAACGGTGCAACGGCTCCGGCATGCATCACCCATGGAGCTTGATGTGTTGATAACGGTGGGGGTGCTCGCCGCACTCAAAGACGATGTCGCACTACGACCGAGCCGCGCCATGTTGGCGTGGGCAGTAGATGGGGTAGGGCTGGCAACGTTCGACGATGCGTTAGCGCAACTGATGCGTCAGCAGGTGTTGGTGTTTAGTGCATACCGTGATCGTTATCGCCTCGCCGAAGCAAGTGATATTCATCTCGATGACAAGCTACAACACGCACGGAGTCAATTCGCAAGCCACCGTGAGGTGGTGCCGCTCTTGGCGCAGTATGCCGTGCTCGATCCTGTCATTGCGTATCGGCACACCTATTACAGTGGCACGTTGCGGCACTTTGTGGTGCGCTTTGTGTCTGCACATGATGCAATAGCACAGCACAGCACAGCACAGCACAGCACAGCACAGCACAGCACAGCACAGCACGATGGTGAAATTTGGTACGTCGTAGTCACTGACGATGATGAGCTGGCTCGTGTGATAGCAATGCCACGTAATGACGTGGTGCTGGTATTGCCCGAGCGGGTGCCGCAGCTTCGTGAGGCAGTGATTGATGTGGCGGCACATCATGTGGTACAGGGTGATCGTGATGTGATCCAAGACAAGGTCGCGACACGAGAGCTTGGCTTGCGGGTACATGAATCCGAGCAGGGATTGTTGCAACTGATTGATGCAAGCTATGGACCTAGCTACGGCAGGTGGTACGTGGCTGGGCGACGTTGTGATGTGCGAGATCGGCGTCAGTTCGACACGGTGTTGTCGCAGGTCTTTGATGTACGATATGCATCTGCGCCACGTATCCGCAGTGAACTAATTGTGCGCCACAAACTATCGGGGACGATTTCACGGGCACGGCGCCAACTCATTGCGCGCCTGCTCGACTACAGTCATCTTGCACAGCTTGGATTTGCTGAAGGGTATCCACCAGAGCGTGCCATTTACGACAGTATGTTTGTGGCAAGTGGCATGCATGTGCTCGACGTCGATGGTACGTGGCGTATCGTGGTGCCGAATCCCAGCCATGATCCACTCAATGTGGTGCCCACCTGCATGGCTATTGAGGCGTTTTTTGATACTAGCATCACCGCTCGGCGCCCACTTCCCGAGCTGTATGCGCAGTTACAGGCTCCCCCTTACGGCATTCGGTTACCGCTCATCCCGTTGTTTTTTGTGGCAATGTACATGCTGTACAGCGGCGAAGTCGCCATCTACGAGCATGACAGCTTTGTGGCTAGCCCCGACGAAGCCATGTTTGAGCGGTTGGTGGCCAAACCACAGCATTTTGCAATTCGGCGATCACCGACGAGTGCACTTCGGGCGGCCTTGTTTGAGCGGGTTGCCCATGCATTTGCTCCCCAGGCTCTGCATAAGCGGGGCACGATTGCGGTGCTTGATGCGGTCAAACCCATGTTGCGCTATGTCCATCATTTGCCGGTATATACGCGGACGACACAAAGTCTGACGCCGATTACACAGGCGGTACGTCAAGCGATTCTTGAGGCCAAAGCACCTGACGAATTGCTGTATCACCAGATCCCGCTGGCGTTGGGATTGACACCAATTGCGGGTGATGCACCCCTCGATACCGCGGTGGTCGAGCACGTAGCAACTGGCTTGCGCACTGCACTCGAAGAACTCCAAGCAACATATCCACGATTACGCTCGCAGTGTATGCATGAGCTAGCGATGGCCGTATTGGCACAGCAGCGCGAGGGCGCGTCGTTGTATGCCGAGTTGAGTGCACGTATGCAACTCGTCCTCGCCGAAAGTGCCGATGTACAGCTCCGTGCCCTTGCAAATCGTATCTTGAATGCCCAAGGTGAGCACTGGATTGAGCCTGTGGCGGCGTTGTTAGGGCGGAAACCGCTCAACAGCTGGAGTGATGCCGATATGGGCGTATACCGCTTGGCTGTGGCCGACATTGGGCGGCGCTTGCGCCTCCTTGAGCAGGTGGTATCGGCACACGCCCAGAGTGCGCTTGGCACTCAGCGGCGGCGTATTGGCGTGAGTGATGCTCGTGGGGAGCGTAGCGTGGTCGTCACCATGTCGACGACTCCCGACACCCACGCATTGATTTCCGAGATTGCGGCGCGCCTACAGCACCTTGAGCAGGGGCACAAACTCAGTGTGGTGGCCGCATTATTGGAGGAGCTTTTGCCTGACGACCAACCAACACCGGAAGGAGCACAGGATGAATAACCCAGCACAACAGTGGGCACAACGCCCAGGCCGCCATATCGTGAGTTTGAGTGGTGGCAAAGACAGCACCGCCTTGGCGATTTTTTTGAAAGGCAAAGTGCCAGGGCTTGAATACGTGTTTTGTGATACCGACAAAGAATTGCCCGAGACGTATTCATATCTCGATCGGCTTGAGGCGTTCCTCGAACAACCCATTGTGCGGCTCAACGCCAATCGTGGCTTTGACCACTGGCTGACGGTGTACGGCGGTGTGTTGCCTTCGGCGCAAACGCGCTGGTGTACGCGGAAACTCAAAATAGAGCCCTTTGAGCAGTATGTGGGCGACGATATTATCTGGAGCTATATCGGAATCCGTGCCGATGAAAATCGCGACGGCTATCTCTCGGCTAAGAAAAACATTACCCCGGTCTACCCGTTCAAGGAATATGGCCTGAAATTGCCCGACATCGAAAAAATCCTGACCGAAAGTGGCATGGGCTTACCCACCTACTACGAATGGCGCCAACGGAGCGGCTGCTATTTCTGCTTTTTCCAACGCTCGGCCGAGTGGGTGGGACTCAAAGAGCGCCACCCGGAGTTGTTCGAACAATCAAAACGCTACGAAGAGGATTTCGGCGGCGTCGGCTTCTACTGGCGCCAACGCGAACGCCTCGCCGAGCTCGAGCAACCCGAGCGCGTGGCCGAAATCAAGCGCCTGCACACCATCCGCCTCGAACAAGAACGCCAGCGCCGCCCCGATAAACCCCTGATTGACCTGATTGGTGATGCCCTCGATGCCGAAGACGATGAGTTCGGCTGCAATATTTGTCATTTGTAAGTGAGAGGAGTTGGGGAAGATGAGTGT
>JBBAWX010000042.1:0-6760 GCA_040396955.1 Roseiflexaceae bacterium | reverse complement strand
ACCTCAGCAAAAAGGGCTTTTTGGAGTTGTTCATCTTTGGGGGTGTCCTGTGGACCATCCTCATTGTCATTGAGGGCCAGCGCATGTGTGTCGGCTAGCCCGCAAATGACCAATCACGTGTATACTTGTCGGTAACGCGCAAGTCACACCGTGTCCCTTCTCCCGATGTACGTGGTGGGCATGCGGTAGCGCACACCGTGATTGGTCCCTCCCCAATACCGAGGAGCCGCACATGTCACCCATCCCACCGCTCTTTCCACAACCACGCTGGGATTCACGCCTTGCTACGACACCTGAGCCACCCGTCCCCGTATCACAGGGGTATCGGCTCCGCGTTCACGCTGGGCAGGTCACGCTCACCGCCAGCGATGCACCGGGTGCCTACTACGGTGCGCAGACCCTCGCACAACTGCGGCACGCCTACCCGCAACAACTCCCCGATGTCACCATTGTGGATGGCCCAGCGGTGCCCATTCGGGCCGTCATGCTCGACGTCTCGCGCGACAAAGTGCCGACCATGGCCCGCATGGAGCACGACATTGCCCACTTCGGGCGGCTCCGCTACAACCGCATCATCCTCTACCTTGAGCACACGTTTGCCCACCCCGGGCATGCCGAGGTCTGGCAACACGCCTCTCCGTTCACGGCCGCCGAAATCGCTCATCTCACCGCAGTTGCGGCACAACACCACATCGAGCTCATTCCCCAGCAAAATGCCCTAGGGCACATGGAACGCTGGCTCCAACACCCGCGCTATGCGCCACTGGCGGCATTACCCGGTGGCTACCACGCTCCACACGGTGCCTACGAACCAGCCGCATGCCTTGATCCACGGAATCCAGCCGCATTTGCGCTCATCAGTGAATTATTGACCAATGTGGCCCAGGCCTTTGCCGCGGAGATGATGCACATCGGGCTTGATGAGCCCATTGACCTGAATCCGGCCGTCTGGGATGCGATTTTCGATGTCCCCGGTGCACCCGTACCGTGGGCTCACATCGACAACGGGGCATTTTGTGTGCCGTTGCCTGCAGATCGTCTCGCTGAATATCTCCACTGGATCGCGCGTATTCACCAACTCCCTGCGTTGGCTGGCAAACGCCTCCTGATGTGGGCCGATGTGCTGGCTGCGCATCCCGAAGCCATTCCGCACATTCCACGGGATGTGACGCTCATCGAATGGGGGTATGACGCCGATCACCCGTTCACAGAGCGCATCGCCCGCCTGCGGCGTCATGGGCATACGTGTTGGGTGGCACCTGGCACCGCCGCCTGGGATTCCTTGGCTGGGCGCATTCCGACCATGCGCGCCAACGTGGATGGTGCCATTGCGGCAGCGCTCACCCACCAGCTCCCCGGGCTTGTCATGTGCGACTGGGGCAATGCGGGGCACTTCCATCACTACCCCATCAGCTGGCCTGGATTCGTCTATGCCGCGCTCCGGAGCTGGAACCCGGAACACACCAGCGATCTCACCAGCGCTCTCAGCCACCTGATAATCGCCGATGACACACTCGCACAAGCCACCATGCGCATCGGCAGTCTTGATCGGCATTTTGCACCGGCGTTGACGCAGACCGGCATCGTGGCCAGCTTTTTGGCGCAACCGGAACGGATACCCGCATGGCGCGAGGGCGGGCTCACTCCCGCCATGCTGAGCGCTGTGGCGGCCGATTGTGATTGGGTCATGCACGCCTGCGCCACGCCGACCACCACCACGGAAGCCACGCACTGGGCCAACGAACTCCGTGCAACCGCACAGTGGATGCACGTCGCCGTCGCTCGGGCACAGCACACCCTCGGCTGGCCGGCCATCCTGAGCCACGCCGATTGCACCGCCCTCCTCACACACCTAATCGACACCGCACCCCACCTCTGGCTGGCGCGCAATCGCCCGGGTGGCATGACAGACTCACTCGCCAAACTCCAGTCGTTGGTGTCCCCCTCGTCATCCACACCAGCATGAACAGGAGAACGACATGCATGCGCTGCTCCGACGCTGGCTGTTCTTCATCTGTGCCACCATGGCATGTTGCACATGCACCACTACACCCACACCAAGCTCACCCGTGGCAACGCCGACCAACACGCACGCGGCCACTGCACGCCCTCTGACTGCGACGCCGCTGCCCGTGGTGGGTGAAGCGCCTAATCCGCGCCTTGGTGCCTTTTATTATGCGTGGTACGGCAACCCGCGCGTTGACGGCACGTACATACACTGGGAAGGGCAGGGTGGCAGTCCGCCCGACATCCTTTCGAGCGACTACTACCCGCTCCTCGGCGATTATTCCTCCAACGACCCGGCCATCATCGAGCAGCACATGGCCTGGCTTCGCCAAGCCGGGGTTGGCTTCATCGTAGTGAGTTGGTGGGGGCCAAACGGTACAAACGAAGCACGGCCCCTGCCACTCATCCTTGACACTGCAGCCCGCTACGGCATTCAAGTGGCCCTGCACATTGAGCCGTACACGGGGCGGAGTAATCAGACACTGGCAACAGACGTCCGTGATGCGTTGCAACGCTATGGCGATCATCCGGCGTTCATGCGTACGACACTCACCAGCCCATTTAAAACGACCGCCAACGCTGGGCCCATCTTTTTTCTGTGGAGCGCACATGTTCCAGCCAACGGCCTGGCCAGTATTCCGGCAGCGTACTGGCAACCAGCCCTCGACGAGATTCACGCATTCCCGGAGCAACCACTCATGATTGCTGACACGCTCGATGCTGCGTGGGTAAGCAGTGGGCACTTCGATGGGATTTACAACTATGCCACATTGGATATCCAACAACAAGGATTCACGTGGGCACAGACGTTGCCTCCAGGCGCACTGTACATCCCCAGCATCATTCCGGGATTTTCTGCGCAGCGGATTGGCTATGCGGCAGATACGTTTGTTGATCGCAACGGTGGCACCACCTATGATGCGCAATGGCGCGCCGCATTAGGTGTCCAAGTGGAACCAGCGTTGGTCACAATTACTTCGTTCAATGAGTGGCACGAGGGGAGCCAAATCGAGCCAGCCATTGACACGCGCGGTCCCGATTTCAGCACCTATGCACCGCTTTCGCCCCATGCATATCTGGAGCGCACACGGGAATGGAGCACGCAATTCGCTGCCACCACCTTCCCTGTGAGTGTGCCCGTCCGCATCACCTTACAAAGCACGTCGGATTGGAGCACACTGGAGTTGGTTGGTGATACTGCGATGGTGATGCGCCCGGCATTAACCATGGTCAGTGAGCACAACACCATGCACGGATTTGATGCCACCGCCAAACGATTTTTTGTCAACCAGAGCCTGTCAGATGCCCAGCAACAACGGGTGGTCGAACTCCAGTATGATGTCGAACTGAGCGGGCTTGATGCGACCGGACAGACCACCTGGCAAATTGGCCGCGGGAGCATCGGTGCCACCGACGTCACTATTGCCACCTGGGCAGACAATGCGTGGGTGGTGCGCACTACGTATCATTGGGATGGAATCAGCGATGCCAACAATCACCACCAATTTCAGGTGGTCCTCACCCCATGATTGCCTGCTGACCCGTTCGTGGGCTTCTGCGCACCACCCCTTTCGACACATGACACACCACAACGTATGTGTGATATGGTAGCCTGTGAAACATGTGCACACTTGTGTCGTCTAGAAACCTGAAAGCCACCACCCATGCCCTCCCCCATCACCACCCACACCGCACTCAGTCGCCTGTTTGCCCAACTCGTGGCCGAAGTCCAGGCTGCCGATACAGCCGTCGCCGAAACGCGGCAGGCGGTCGAGCAGGCGCAACACGATGCCGTGGCGGCGCTCATCATCCATCGCCAGGCCAGCGCGCTCGGCGGGGCCGGGCTCGCCATCGCCGATAGTGCGTACACCCACGCCCAACAGCATGAACGGGAATGTCGGGCGCACTACCAGGCCGCGCTGGTGCGTGCCATTGCCGCCCACCGCGCCTTTGCGGCACAACTCCCAGCGGCCTATGCGGCCGTGCCGGAGAGCGACGCCTCAGCGCAGTGATGACCAGGCCAGCGGGAGTCCAGGGCGCGGCCAGGGCATACTGATGAGCTGGCCACAGCCACCCAGCGTGATATAGGCGGTCTGCATGTCGGCGCCGCCAAAGCAAATATTGGTGGTGCCACTACACCCCGTCGGGTAGTACTCAATCAAGGCACCCGTGGGAGACACCACGCCAATGGCGCCGGCGCCCAGCACGGCCACACACACATTGCCGGCACTATCAAGGGCCAGCGAGTCGAGCATGCAGCCGGCACCGAACTGGTACAGGCACTGCGGCGCGCCGTGGCTGACACCCGGGGCGGTGAGTTGGCAGGCCATTACGCGCGCCGTGGGGGTTTCGTTCCAGTACAGGGTGGTGCCATCGGGCGACAAGCCGATGCCGTTGGGGCTATCGGCAGCCACCACACAGGTGATGTGCGCCAAATCGGCGGTGATGTAGTAGATGCCCATCCGGCGCTGGGCATCATGCGCATAGCCGAGATCGGTGAAGTACAGGCCGCCATGTTGGTCAAAGACCAGATCATTGGGCGCCGAGAGCGCGATGCCGTCGCAGTGCGTAAATAGCGTGGTCACCTGCCAGGTCGCAGGGTCGACCACCTGAATGCTGCCGCCCACGTAATCGGCAGGGTCAGCATAGGCCACATCCCACTGCTCGTCTTGCCAGGTACAGGTAAAGGCCGCGCCGTTGTTGCAGAGGTAGATGCGCCCATCTGGGCCAATGGCGGCGCCGTTGGGGCCCCCGGGGACGTGGCACAAGCGCTCAAGGCGGCCATCGGGGTGCACACCGCTCAGGTATGGCCCACTCATTTCGACCAGCAATACCCGGCCATCTGCCAATGCAATCGGGCCTTCGGGGAAGGCCAAGCCGGTGGCTTGTACGGCAAACGTCATCGCATCCTCCTGTCCAACAGGGTGGGTGCCATGTGCACCACCGCCCATCACGCATCATGTATTTGTAATGCACTCTCGCATCTGCATATAGTATAGTCATTATCAAGGAGTCGGTAAAAACCCGCCTCTTTTCTTTGGCGTGCGTGTATGCCCATTCCTATCCACCGACCAATCAGCATTGCTTGATTTTTTTAAGGACGTCTATGTCGTTTCGCATCATTCAGTTGTTCCTCGTCGCCCTCATTGGCGGCACGGTGCTGTGGGGGGCGCACCCACAGGGGGCCCAGGCCAACAGTGAGCGTTGTTTTGCGGAAACGGGCCAGTGTATATCGGGCGCCATCCGCACCTACTGGGAGCAAAACGGCGGCATTGCCGTGTTCGGATTCCCCACCAGTGCGCCCACCTACGAGGTCGTCGAGGGAGTCCTCCTCACCGTACAGTGGTTTGAGCGCGACCGCCTCGAAATCCAGCCCAACGGCCAAGTCACCGCAGGCCGGCTCGGCGTGCGCCTGCTCGAGTTGATTGGCACGCCGTGGCAACCCGGTAGTGGTGGCACGGCGCCGGCCAACTGCCAAGTGTTCGGCGAGACCGGGCATCAGGTGTGTGGCGCATTTGCCACCTACTGGCGCAAAAACGGCGGGGTAAACCGCTTCGGCTACCCGATTACCGGCGCATTTACCACGACCATCAACGGGCGCAGTCTGACCGTGCAGTACTTTGAGCGGCGCCGTTTTGAGCTCCATGGCGAAAACAACGTCCTGCTCGGTCTCCTCGGCAACGAGGTACGCTCCTTGGCGCGCGGGGCCTATGTGACACCCAGCCACGATCCACGCGTCGATGCAGTCCAAGCCGCGGGGACGCGCCTGTTTGCCGGAGGCAAGGCGTTCGAAGTACGCGGCATCAACTACTTGCGCGTCAGCGGCGCCGATCCGGTGAAATGCTGGAGCCTGCAGTTCGGCGCCGACCCCAACTGCCCGTGGGACATCAACGCCATGCGCGGTGATTTCAAGCGCCTGCACGCCTACGGCATCAACACCATCCGTGTGTTCCTCAATTACTACGTCTTTGGCGGGTCGGTGCCCATGTACGAAAGCGACGGCAGCCCGAGCCTCGCACTCCGCCACCTCAGCGAATTCGTGCAGGTGGCCAACGAAGAGGGCTTGTACGTGATGCCCGTCTTGCTGGCCAAATACCCGCAAACGCAGTTCGGCAGTGTGCACATGCCGGGGGCGTTTGAGCGCCACGTCTTGCCGCTGGTTGGCGCATTTGTGGGAAATCCGGGCATCGTGGCCTGGGATCTCTTCAATGAGCCCGACATCGGCAGCCCCATCGACCTACGGTGCTGGGATTGGGACAACGCCAACTACAGCGGCTGTTTCCCCCTGGTCGTTGAGCGGCAAATCTTTTTGGCCACGCTCGCCGACACGGTCAAAGCGCACGATCCCACGCATTTGCGCACGATTGCCATGGCGTTCGCCAAAAGCCACGTCGAGCCGCGCGAAGCGCCCCTGCGCATCGCCGACATGGTCGATTTCTACACCTTTCACTACTACGATGATTCACCGTACGACAGTGGGCGCTACAAAAACCACTGGTACTACGGCCAGGGCTTTCCCTATGACCTGCATCGTTCGGTGCGCGAATTACACGCCATCGGGCAGTCCAAGCCGATTGTCATCACCGAAATCGGCTTCCCCACCGACCCGCGCGATGGCACACGCACGGTGCCAGAGCTCCAGCGCGACCTGCAACGTTCGCGCGACATTTTGCGCCAATCCGATGTGGCGGGCCTGATGATTTGGCCCTTCCAAGACGATTATGCGCACATGTTGAGTAGTCTGTACCCGTAA
>JBBAWX010000041.1:0-7283 GCA_040396955.1 Roseiflexaceae bacterium | reverse complement strand
CCGTGCTCACTGTGTGCATGAATCGCATCGCCATCAACGGGCAAGGGAAACTCAATACGGCGGGCCACACGCCCGGCCACCAGCGCGCGCACATGCGGGCGGGCGGCACTGTAATCGCCCTGCTCCGGCGCCTCAGCCTTGATGGTCAGCGTGCGCCCCGTGACCGTGATGTCGATCTGTTCGGGGGCAATCCCGGGCACCACCATGTGGACGGTGTACCCCTGGGCATCTTCGTTTACTTCGAGTGCGCCCATATGCACATGGGTACGGTTGATGCTCTGCATCATCATATCGGCAAGTGTGTACGTCGACATCTTCTTACTCCTTTTGGTGTGCCACTCCACTCCCTGTGGAGTGCATTTGTGTTGTTTCTACTATACGGTGCGGTCTGTTAGATTCGCATATGCGCTGTATTGGTGAAACATATGCGCCGTATTAGAAAAACATATACGCCCGCACAGCATGGCTGTACGGGCGTGTGCACACATGGACAAATACGGCGGTTATTCGCTCAAACCGGGCCAGGGCCGTTGTGGTGGTAAGACCACCGTCACCGCATCACCCACCGAAATCGGGCCTGTGCGTTCGACCCAAGCGGTGAAGCCACGTTTTTCGAGGGCCGCTTTCACAAAGCGAGAGCGCAACGATGCGTCACCGTAGTGCGTGGCAATCACGCCGCCAGGTCCTGTACACGGTTGATTTTCCCAATCGACCACCAAGGATGCGCCACTGGCAAACATCAAGCGCGTCGCTGGGGGTAAGAGTGTCAAATGTGCGATACCGTGGAGCATCATATTGGCACCGAGCCATTCTGGGCGGATTTCGGGCAACGCCAACGTCGTTGCCACTTCGGCGAGTTGATCGGCGGCCACCACCGTCACCTGACGCTCGTTGCGCACCACACTGCCACGCGGGTAATGCGGGATGCGCACATCGGCTTTGCGCGTCAATCCGGCATGCCCGTCACCCACAATCCCGGTCCAATCCAACTCAACCGTTGATACTGGACGCGTAACGAACGTCTCAGTTTGATCGCCTACGGCCAACCATGTGACGGTTGCGTGCAACGCGGGGACTTTGCTCATCGTGATGCCTCGGTGTCTTTGTGCCATGCCACAAGTGCCCCTGCCACCCATGTCGGATCAGGGGCGTGGTAGAGGGCGGCTGCGTCGCTGGGGATGAGGTCGACCATTTCAGGGCGAATCGGGCCGAGCACCGCCCGCATCACCTGACCCGCGTCGCGGTGGTCACTTTTGGCATCCACACAGTGCTGATTGTAGCCGGCGTAATCCCCACGCGCCAACATGTCGGCACCCGCCATGATGGTACGGTGCGCCAGCTCCAGCCCGCCCTGATGCGGCGCAAACGACTGCTCGGGTGGCGTGCCATAGCCGATGCCATGATGGAACATGTCGGCGGTCGATACCACGACGGCGTTGTTGGCGATCTCTGCCACCTCAGCATACCCGGGCAACGCGGTGGGGTTACCACCGGCCAACCACGGATAGCGCTCGACAACGCGGGGCATTTTTTTGCCGTAATAGACCGTGGCAACCTCCCACAAGTAGCGCCACTCAAACAGCACATGGTCATACGCCCACTGTGTGCCCCGCGTCAACCCCGGGCCTTGGATGCCCCACAGCGGGTCTGTGGATGGGTCACCGCCAGCAGCCACGCGCCGCCGTGCCTGCTCCATGTCATCGGTAAAGGCATGGAGCACACTCAGCATCAGCACCGTGTCGGCACCGCTGTTGATACAGGCATTGACCACGGCTGCAATTTGCTTGGCACATTCCACCACTCCGGCATGCGGGAAAACCAAGGCGCCGCCACCACGAAGCACGCCGCTCAAATCCCACTCCTGGGCGTCACGCAAGGCCTGCCGGGCACCAGCCAATCCCAGCGTCGCAGTTTCACGAGCATACAGATGATTTATGTCAATACGAAGTTGGGGCAGATCCATGGCCAAGCTCCTTTGTGTCGCATCATACACACAGTATACAAGGATTGTACAATGAACCAAACGACGAAAGGAGCACAGACATGTCATCTATCGTGGTCACGGGTGCATCGAGTGGCATTGGGCTGGCCTGTGTGCAGAGTGCCATTGCCCAGGGCTGGCATGCCTTTGCCAGCGTACGTAGCAGGACCGATGCAGACATGCTCCAGCAGACCTTTGGGGGCAATGTGACCCCGCTCATCATGGATGTCTGCGACGGCGACAGTATCGTGGCGGCAGCAGCCACAGTGGCCAATGTACTCGGCACTCAACGGTTGCAGGGCTTGGTCAACAACGCAGGTGTGGCCGTCGCTGGGCCGCTGCTACACATCCCCCTGGCCGAGGTGCGCCGCCAATTCGACATCAACTTCTTCGGGCAACTCGCCGTCATTCAGGCCTTTGCACCGCTCCTTGGGAGCGATCGACATCGCACCGGCACCCCGGGGCGCATCATCAACATCAGCTCCATTGGGGGCAAAATCGGTGGTCCCTACCTCGGACCCTATGTGGCTTCGAAGCATGCCCTCGAAGGGCTATCGGAGAGTTTACGTCGTGAATTGCTCATGTTCGGCATTGACGTGATTATTGTGGGGCCCGGCGCCATTGCCACTCCCATTTGGCGCAAAGCCGAGCAACTCGACATCGCCCAATATGCACAGACCGCATATGGCGCCTATGTTGGTACGTACCACGCCAAACTGGTGGCGCAGGGCATCCACGGGCTCCCAGCGGCCCGTGTGGGCAACCTGGTCATGCACGCACTGACCACTGCACATCCGCAGACCCGCTATGCCCTCGCCCCTAATCTCCTGCTAGACTGGTGGCTCCCACGCTGGTTGCCGACCCGCTGGGTTGACCGCATAGTCGCACGGGCATATGGTCTGCCCGATCACCCCATGCCATGAAAAACCGCCGCCGGTGTGCACAGGCACACCAACGGCGGAGGAATGCACACACCGGCCGAGGCAGATTTACTGCTGGGTGTCGTCTTTTTTGTCTTCGGGCTTGCCCATGGACGGGATGAACGAACCAGCATCGCCACTGCCGCTGTCGCTCGGGCCACCAATGACCGGGGGCACGTTGGTGGGTTGTGCCGGCGGTGGGGGAGCACTCGTGCTACCACCATCGATCCAGGGCAAGTTGGGCACATCGTGGAGCGATGGCACGCCGGTGTAACTGGCATTGCCAAAACCAAGTCGTGGGTACATGATGAACGGGACAAACAAGTAGAGCGCAACATTCACGATATCGTCGGATTGCCCGAATGCGCGCAAAAACGGACGCAGCATAAAGAAATTGAGCACCAACAAAATGATGGGTGCCAATCCACCAAGACCAGCCAAGAAAACAATGAGCGCATAGCAGATGGCCACATAGTAGAACCACTGCATGGGCAAACCGGTTATCTGCACGCGCACATAGTCGTTGTAGACCGGTACAATGGAGGCCCAACCAGGTTGACCAGCCTTTTCAAACAACTTCCACACACCAGCGATAGTGATAATTGCCAATGTCAATGGAATAATCAACAAACAAATACCCAAGGCACCCATTGCCATGAGTTCGTTCATTCCCTGCATGTCACCTTCTGACTGCAACACAATCGATGACCACATCATCGCCCCTCCTTCGTCAACAAACGACGGCCTATGCATTTGATACTGCTTCGGGAAGCGACACCATTATACCACCAAATCTGTTATTTCTTACAACTCTGCAATACGCACCCCTGCCCATCCATGTATAATACACACGTTATGATTGTGCACCCACACACGGAGAACGCCATGCGTACCGAACGCACACTAGACCATCTCGATGCCCAAGCTGCCATCAACGCCATCCTCGCTGAATTTGCTCGCCTTGGCAAGGCGGGAGTTGTCGCGGTGGCCGACAACCATGGCGAGCTGATTGCGCTGATACGCATGGCCGGTGCCCCACATCAGTCCAGCACCATCGCCACCAACAAGGCCTTTTCGGCGGTACGGGCACGCCGCCCCTCCAAGGATATCGGCACCAAAGTACGCAGTGCGGATCAAGGCTTTGATATCACCTATTTCGGCGATAGCCGCTTCGTGGGCTGGGGTGGTGGGGTGCCAGTCATTGTCGCGGGCGAGGTCGTTGGCGCAGTGGCAGTCAGCGGGCTCACTGAAGACGAAGACGCCGATCTCGCACGCCTAGGTATCGCTGCCATGGGGCTCTAGAGCACCACACATGTGCCCAAGAGTCCTCTTTTTCCTCTCCCATGAAAGTATCATTCTCTGCGACATGTAAGGCTTTATTATGCCCATCTACATCCCAGTGGCCAACCGCATGACCGACCGCACCACCATGCTGGCGTTCATGCAACAGTACGACTTTGCCACCCTCATCAGCAACAGTAGTGAGGGCACTCCGCAGGTCAGCTATGCACCCATCATGGTCAGCCACGACGATACCACCATCACCCTCGAGTTCCATTTGGCGCGCGCCAACACACACAACCGGCTGTTGCAGAACGGCGTCCCAGTGACGGCGATGTTTCATGGGCCTCATGCTTTTATTTCGCCGAGCTGGTACGAAAGCAAGGGTGCGGTGCCGACATGGAACTACGCCGTTGTACATGCAACTGGCACCGCGCATGTCATCGCTGAGCCCGACAACGCCATGCCGATGCTCAACCGACTGACGCAGTTTTATGACGATCAGCACCCGGGATACACCACGGATGAAGTCGGGCACATGCTCCAGGGCATCGTGGCCTACCGCATGCACGTCGACACACTCGAAGGCAAATTCAAGCTCGGCCAAAACCGCCCCATGGCCGATCGTGTCGGCATGCGCGCTCAACTCGAGCACTCCGACAATCAACGCATCCAGGCCTTGGCAGCATTGATGAAAACGTACGAATCCAACGACTAAAACGGTGTATTCCCCATACATGGATTACGACCATGCATGGGAGAAAGCTGATGTCACGTGCTCACCTATCACTCCGGCTACCAACCGAGACTGCTCGGTTGGATGATTCAGACCCAAACGAGCTACTACACCGATCTCGTGCAGTTTTGGCTTCCGTTCGAGAGCAAAATCGCCAGCGAAATCGCCGAATTTGCGCCACGGTACGGGTGCGGTGGTTTATCGTTGCCCCTGCATATCACGGTCAGGGCATCGGCCGCACTCTCCTGGCCCACGCCATGGATTTCGCCCGTGTACATCACGAATCGCTCTGGCTGACCACCTTGGCAGAGCTTCATGGCGCACGTCACCTGTACGAAAGCCACGGCTTTACGCTGATGCACGAACACACCGATGCCACCTGGGGGCGTGTCATGCACGAACAAACCTGGGAGTGGCGGCGTCCCTCACCGCTGGTATAGGGGGCGCTTGGTATGCAACCCGATTCCTCCGTCAGAAATTCGACCACACACCACGCTCGCATACTCCCCAAGATATTGCACCAAAACGGGTAATGCGTATCTATCAACGAAAAGTGCTACATATGTCGGACATACACCTGTTCGTAAAGAGCATGACTGGTGAAGTAGATCTGTTGGATGTTGATTTCAGCGGCACGCTCGAAGTGGTCAGACAAAAGCTTGTGGATCAGACCGAGATTGCCACAGGGCAAGGGCGATCGCGATTTGCGGGCAAGTTTCGTAATGATGGTCGCTCATTGGCAGACTACACCCTTCAGGCACAGGCGACAATTCACTGGATTTTACCGTTAAAATACCCGCTTTTGTCACGACACTCCTGTGAATATCCTCTATAGGAGCGTCATATTTTACTTACCCCCACACGCCCCATATCCCCAAACCCGCAATCACCATGCCGGCCACTGCACGCATGCCCCGTTGTACCGGTGGTCGCTGAAGCAACGCGCCCGCCCAACCGGCGACGCTCCCGATGACCCCGTATATGAGGAGTGTCAGCACTGCATAGATGACACCGAGCAGGATGAATTGGGGGGCGAGTGCCTGGCGTGTATCCATAAATTGCGGCAAAAAGCTGACAAAGAGCACGAGTGTTTTGGTATTGGAAAGGCTTGAAATCACCCCCTGTATGAACGGGGATTGTCGCAACGCCGAAGTACGCGGTGCCACGGGAGAGGTCGCAAAGAATTGTTGATACACGATACTCGCACCGAGATACACCAGATAGAGGCTCCCCAGCACCTGAATCCATGCCAGCCCAGCCGGCCATTGTTGCAAGAGCAACGCACCACCGGTGGCGGCGACCAGCGTATGCACGCAGACGCCGAGGGCAAGCCCCACTGCAGCCCACCGGCCAGCATGGCCACCAAGGCTACTCGCCAAGGCCAGCATCATCATCATGTTGGTCCCCGGGGCCAAAATCAGCAAGGTCGTGGAAACAACATAGAGTGTCAGCATGTGACCGCCTTCTGTGATGCCTGCATATGCCTAGCATACCGCAAAAACGGCACACTCCCGCACACATCGCCCAACACGTACCGAGGCGCAATGCGCACAATCTGCTACAATACGGGGCACAAACGCACAGAGGATTTGCTCATGCCACACGTTATTTCACTGCACGACAAAGCAACGATCCGCCACTTCGCGCTTCGGCAACCATTACGTTATCTCTATGAAATCGGCGATCTCGATGATTTTTTTTGGCCCTACACGCAGTGGTACGGCTGGCTTGATGGGAAAGAAATTACGCAACTCGCGCTCTTGTACATCCCCTTCGACGACCCGGTGCTCCTGACCCACGCCAACCCCCAACGGGACGATCATGGCGCATTTGTGACGGCATTACTCCGCCTCCTTCCGGCGCGCATCTATGCGCACATTGATGCCGACGCAGCAACAGCAGTGAAGGCCCACTACCAGGCGACGCACCACGGGCACTACCACAAAATGGGGTTGAGTGATGCGAGCAAGGCGGTCCATGCCGACGACGGGCGGGCAGAAATGCTGAGTATTGCGGATATCCCGGCGCTCGAGCGGTTATATGCCACGGCGTACCCCGGCAACTGGTTTGATGCGCGCATGGTGCAGACGGGGTTTTATGCGGGGATCCGCGACGGCGACGCGCTCCTCGCAGCTGCCGGTATCCACGTCGTCTCAGAGCGCGAGCGTGTGGCTGCACTCGGCAACGTGACCACTCTGCCAGAGCTCCGTGGCCACGGGCTGGCGCAGAGCACGTGTGCATGCCTGATTGGCAATCTCCACCAACACGGAATCACGCATATCGGACTCAACGTGAGTGCCAACAACCCGGCCGCCATTGCCCTCTACCAGCGCTTGGGGTTCACCCGTGTGGCCGAGTATGACGA
>JBBAWX010000040.1:0-8328 GCA_040396955.1 Roseiflexaceae bacterium | reverse complement strand
GGCAGCGAGGGGAATGATGCGCGCGTGGGGGCAGGAAATCACACGGGCATGCGCCTCTCGGCAGCGAGGGGAATGATGCGCGCGTGGGAGAGGGAATCGAGGTCAGGAGGTCAGGTCGGGGGGCGCTCTATAGAGCGCCTCGTCGGGGCGTTCTGGGATGCTCTATCGTCGGGGGGCGCTCTATAGAGCGCCTCGTTGGAGAACAGCAGAGCGCCTCGTTGGGGAAGAGCGGAATGTAGGAATGTATTATTTGGCATGTAAAAATGCTCTTGACAAGGTTTATCGTACATGCTATGATACCTAGGTCGTTTTAAATGACCACATAAGAACAAAGGTTGAGTTCCGCAAACAACAATGATATCGTTCATCATTTCAATCTGTTCCCTCTTGTGTGTATGAAATCGTAGTTCTGCGCAAGTTTTCAATGGCGTTTGTGGTACAAAAGATTGATTTCCGCCCGCTACAATTCGTAAACCATCAATCTGGTACCCCTGTTCGGTCGTTATCACTACGTTTCACCATGCGCAATGTGTGTGGTGTGATGGGCCTGCAGGGTTGTGTTTTGAGAGTATGAAAGATTGATTTCCGCCCACAATACAGCGTAAACCATCAATCTGGTACTCTGAGTTATTGCTCTGGTGATGCACCCCATTGCTGGAGCGATGGCTTAAAAATGTCTCCCACGGAACATATCAACGATGGCAGACGCCGTATAACAAGAAATTATTGTAAAGAGGAATACTATGACTTTTTCCGATGCAGTTGCACAACAAATGACCACTACCACCAATGGTATGCCAGCGTTTGCGCAGAGTCTGAACGCCAATCTCGATTATTTTTATCGTGCTCCCGCCATGCGCAGGCAAGACATCATCCCCTTGTTTTTAGCCGCCTATGTCGAAGAGCGTGAGTTGGCGTTGCGGATTACCCAGTGGCTTCGTGATGTGCGCGGGGGATCTGGGGAGCGCGAGCTGTTTCGGCAGGTGCTTCGTTTCCTCGAAGAACACGACCGTGATGCGGCCCGTGCGCTGATGCACCAAATTCCCGAAATTGGTCGTTGGGATGATGTGTTGGTGTTTGAGCGCTCGCTCAAGCACGAAGCCTTTGATTTCATCGTACGCGCGTTGCACGCCGGCGATCGGCTCTGTGCGAAGTGGATGCCACGGCAGGGGGCAAAGGCCGCCGAGCTCCACCGCTACCTGGGGTGGAGCCCCAAGCGCTGGCGGAAGATGCTGGTCGGGTTGAGCAGCGTCGTTGAGCACCAGATGTGTCGCGGCGACTGGGACGAGATTGAATTTGCCAAGGTGCCGAGTGTGGCGAGTGCCCGCTATCGGAATGCGTTTTTGCGACATACGCCGAAATTCACCGAGTACGTGGCCGCATTGGCAAATGGTGAGACCACCATTCATGCAGGTGCCGTATACCCCTACGATCTGCTCAAAAACATCAGTACGAGCCTTGAACAGACCGAGCGTGACCACATTGTGGCGCAGTGGGCTGCGTTGCCGAACTTCGTCGGTGATGCCATGCTGTTGCCCATGGTCGACGTGAGTGGCTCCATGGATTCACCCATTTCGCAGTCGTTGACCTGCATGGGTGTGGCCATTAGTCTCGGTTTGTATCTAGCCGACAAAAATGTGGGTCCCTTCAAGGATACATTTTTGACCTTTAGCACGCAGCCGGAATTGTTGCGCCTCAAGGGCAACGTGATTGAGAAATATTTCCAGATGCAGCGCGCAAACTGGAATATGAGTACCAACATTGAGGCGGCGTTCGACCTCATCTTGAGTACTGCGCTTTCGCATGCAGTCCCACAAGCGCAGATGCCCCAGATACTGCTCATTCTGTCGGACATGCAGTTTGATGCAAGCCATCATGGTGCACAAGTGCAGCGCCATCGCATGCAGACCGCATTTGAGATGGTGGCCGCCAAATACCGCATGGCGGGGTATGTGATGCCACAAGTGGTTTTTTGGAACCTGAACGGCGCATACAAAAATGTGCCCGTGCGCTTTGATACGCACGGAGTGGCCATGGTCAGTGGTTTTTCCCCAGCCATTCTTGATGCGATCTTGAAGGCCGATTTCGACCATTTGTCGCCGGAGAATGTGATGCGCGCCGCAGTCATGAAAGAACGGTATGCGTTGCCCGATATCACGAGCGCCCGTTGAGCATGTGCCCCTTCGATCGTGCCCGCCCTCGCCGAGGTCGGGCATGCGTGCGTCCGTGGCTCACTCGGTCGTGGTATGATGACACAAAGCAGTGCGAGGCGAGGATATCATGCAGCGACCAGCGGCGGTAGTCTTTGATTTGGATGGCACGGTCTATCTTGGCGATCAACCGTTGCCAGGGGCGGTGGCTGCAATCCAGCGACTGATGGCGCACGGCATCCCCACGTTTTTCCTCTCCAACAATCCCACCAAAACCCCCAGCGATTATGTGCGCAAATTGACGCACATGGGCATCACTGTGAGCATCGAGCAGGTGCTAACATCGGGGCTCATCCTCACCGAGTGGCTCAAGGCACAGCACCCCGTGCCAACCGTCTTCCCGATTGCTGAGGCGGCTCTGCTGACCATGCTGACCAATGCTGGTATCCCCGTGAGCGAGGATCCGCACCACATCGACTACGTGATTGCCTCGTTTGACCGCACGTTTGCCTACCCCAAGCTTCAAATCGCCTTCGACGCCATTCGCGCAGGCGCGCGCCTGATTGCTACCAATCCCGACAAGTACTGCCCGGTGCCAGGCGGCGGTGAGCCGGATGCGGCGGCCATCATTGCCGCCATTGAGGCCTGTGCCGATACCACGTTGCAGCTGTGTGCAGGTAAACCATCGGCACTCGCCGCGCAGGCAGTGGCCGACCGCGCCGGGTGTGCCCTGCACGAATGCCTGATGGTGGGAGATCGCCTCGAAACCGACATTGGCATGGGCGCAACTGGCATGCAGACGGCCGTGGTGATGACCGGAGCAACAACGCCGGAGGTGCTCGCACAGTGGTCGGGGCATGCGCCGACATACGTGATGGCGGATGTGGCGGCTGTGGTCGCCCGCATGCTCGATTGAAGAGATTTCGTTGGAGTGAGAGATACGGGGTTGGTCAGTGTATGAACACAAAGGAGTAGACCGGCATGGATGTGCGTGAGCAGTACAAACAGATGGTGGGGGAGTACGCCGCCGATTTGGTGCAGTCACACTCAGTCATCGGGCTGGGGACCGGCTCGACTGCCACGTATTTTGTGGCGGCGTTGGGTGCACGGTTGCGCGATGGCCGTCTCGTGGATGTGCAGGGAGTGCCCACTTCTGAGCGTACCGCCGCCCAGGCGCGCCAAGAAGGCATCCCACTCACCGATTTACACACCCATCCACGCTTACTAGCGGCCTTCGATGGTGCTGACGAAATCGACCCCCAGCTGACGCTCATCAAGGGGCTTGGTGGTGCGCTCCTGCGTGAAAAAATCGTGGCAGCCGCGGCCGAGCAGTTTTTTGTGTTTGGTGATAGTAGCAAAATGGTGCGCACCCTCGGTGTGGTCACACCCGTGCCCGTGGAAATCGTCGATTTTGCGCGCTCGTTGTGTATGCGTCGCCTCGTAGAGCTTGGGGCCCGGCCGGTGCTCCGCATGCGCGGAGATGCCCCACAAATCACCGATGAGGGGCATGTGATCATTGACGCTTTTTTTGATGGCATTGCTGATCCTCAATCTCTTAATGCGGCCATTCATGCCATCCCCGGAGTGGTCGAGACCGGGCTGTTTATTGGCATGGCGCGGCAGGCCCTGGTGGCTGGTCCGGCGGGCGTGGTAGTCGTGGATCCCCAATGACATCGCCGCCCGACACGATTGTCAAGCCGCAAACCACCTTTGTGGTCGTCGAGCAAGCCGAGCTCGAGCGTCCGTACCGAGTCATCATCCAAAACGACGACGTGACGCCCATGGAATTCGTCATCTTTGTGTTGACGACGGTGTTTGCGCTTGCTGTACAGGCGGCCGTGGATGTGATGCTGATGGCGCACCACCATGGCGAGGCCGTGGTGGCCGTGCTCCCGTATCAAGAGGCCAGTGATAAAGTGTATCGGGCGCATGATCTTGCCGACCAAAACGGCTATCCTCTGCGCTTTTATCTCGAGCCAGCTGAATCTGCGTAAATGCACAGGAGGGCGATATGTGGCAATGGCAGCGACCAACGCATCCGACGGCATGGTGGAGTATCGGCTGCGTGTTGGGGTACCTGTTGATGTGGGTAGGGCAGGTGCTGGTCATCGACGCATGGGCACAGACTCCCATCGATGATTTTTCACAGCGCTTGACCATCATGATTAGTTATGCGGTCGTGCAGATTGTAATTGGGATAAGCGCCGGCGGGTTGGCCCTGTGGGCCGTGTGGCGTGCAGGCGAGCGCTCATGGTGGTTGTTGCCAGCACTCGTACTCGGTGGCGTGTTGTTGTTGGGGGTCGTTCGTGCCTTCCTGGTGCCCTAACGTGCCGATTATGATGGCGTGTTTGGGCGCATACCCGGTTTGCTTTGTGACGGAGCCACCCCAAACAGGCGCCGATATTCGCGACTGAATTGCGAAGCACTCTGGTATCCTACGTGCCGACCAATTTCGCCCACATCTAAGGTGGTTGTATGGAGCAGGCGTCGGGCTTCATGCAGGCGCAGCGATTTTTGGTAGTGGAGCGGCGTCATGCCGGTAAGTGCTTTGAAATGTACGTGGAAGGCCGAGGCACTCAGATGTGTACGGTCGGCCAATTCACGGATGTGCAATGGTTCGTGGAAATGCTGTCGGATCCAGTCAATGGCCGTTGTCATGTGGCGCATGCCGGTATCGGGATTGCCGATGTGGGCGAGATGATGGCCGATGGGGCTGTACAGCAGACGAATCAGCAATTCTTCCATGATGAGCGGCCATATGTGGGTGTCACTCGCCGAAGTGCGCTCAAGCGTGATGAGGCGCCGTGCCGCATCAATGATGTCGTTGGTGGTGGGGTGTACCATAATCCCGTGTGTGGGTGTTTGTGACACGATGCCAGTGGGGAAGCATTTTTGTACTACGGTCGCAATCATCGCCGGTTGTAGATTGATGCGCAGCCCCAAGAGCGGCTCAGTGGCCGTGGCTCGGACAATTTGTGCCACGATGGGCATGTTGATGGAAAAAAGCATGACGTGCGTTTCGTCATACATGTATGATTTTTGATTGACATAAAATATTTTACTACCCTGTGCCAATAAGCACAGGGCGGGCGTATAAATGGTGGGTGTCAATGCGGTGGGATGGTGGCGTCGCGAGGCAATAACACCCGGCATGATTTCGATATGACCGGCTTCGGGGAGTAGGTGCGTCAGTGCATCTACCAGCAATTGATGGGCTTCTGGTTGCATCGTGTTTTTGCTGTGCATGTAACTTACCGATGGGTGTATCATTGTCATTACACATGATATTAAATTTGCATGTAGTGCTTGTCAATGGTGCGAAGAAGTGCCGACAATGAAAGGGATGGATATGACAGGGACAGTCAAGTGGTTCAACGGGACCAAGGGGTATGGCTTCATCACTCCTGACGAAGGCGGGCAAGATATTTTCGTGCACATTTCGGCCGTCGAACGTGCTGGGTTATCATCTTTGAATGAAGGTCAGCGGGTGCAGTTTGAGTTGGAGCGCGGTCGCACCGGCAAGGATGCAGCGGTCGACATCAAGGTGATCTAGTGTGTTGTGGTATGCCTGCTCCGGTGTCGCGCGGCGATACCGGAGCTTTTTGTTTGTGTTTAGTTGGTGGGAGCGAAAAGGGCTTGGAGCACGGCTTTGATGCCGCGTACGGCTTGACCACGATGGCTAATGGCGTTTTTTTCGGCAGCCGAAAGCTCGGCAATCGTGCAGTTGCGGGTGGGGAGATAAAAAATCGGATCGTAGCCGAAGCCACCGTTTCCAGCCTCATGATGAGCGATAATCCCGTGGCAGGTGCCGGTGCTCGTGAATTCGCGGCCATCAGGGGTCACCACGGCGATGACACAGTGAAAGGCGGCGGTGCGCGGCACATCACCGCAGGCGTTGACATTGGCGAGGAGGAAGCGGCGGCGACCGGCATCGTCGAGGTCGGGGGTGCCGTAGCGTGCCGAGTATACTCCGGGCGCACCGCCGAGGGCATCAACCACGATGCCGGAGTCATCAGCCAGGGTGATGAGGCCACTTTTTTGGGCGTAGTAGTGTGCTTTTTGGAGCGCATTGGCAGCAAATGTGTCGCCGTCTTCGGGGGCATCGGCGTTGATACCGACATCACGCAACGAACGTAGATTCAGGTGTGGCAATGCGAGGAGTTGGCCGAATTCGCCAAGTTTATGCGCATTGCTTGTGGCAATCAAGAGATCTGGCATGAACAACTCGCTCATCTAGAGTAGATAGCAACGCAGAAGATACGCTACAATATTACCAGCAGAAACACACAAAAGGTGTCGAACATGAGTGCATCCCCTTCGTTGGTGCAGGTCGTACGTGGATTGGTGCGGGCGATGCGGCCGCATCAATGGGTAAAAAATGTATTTATTTTTGGGGCGCTGGTGTTTTCCGAGGAGCATCTGTGGCGCAGTATGTCGGCGCTGACGACGGTGCTGACAGGATTTGTGGTTTTTTGTATGGCGGCGAGTAGTATTTATCTGCTCAACGATGTGGTCGATGTCGAAAAAGACCGCATGCATCCGCGCAAGCGGCACCGCCCCATCGCGGCCGGCATTGTGCCCATCGGATTGGCACTGGTGCTGGCACTCGTCCTGTTGGCTGGGGCAATATGGGGGGCATGGCGTGTAGACGGAGATGCAGATTTTATGGGCATCATTCTGACCTACCTGGTTGTGCAGGGGTTGTTGTATTCGTTTTTCCTCAAAAACATCGTCATCATTGATATTTTTACCATTGCAGCCGGTTTCGTCTTGCGGGCTATTGCTGGAGCCTTGGTGCTCGATATTGCGATTACCCCGTGGTTGCTGTTGTGTATGGGGCTGTTGGCCATCTTTTTGGGTCTCGGCAAGCGGCGCGCCGAGCTTGTGTTGCTTGAAGAGGGCGCTGCCTCGCATCGCAAAATACTGCAAGAGTACTCTATTTCGATGATTGACCAAATGTTGTCCATTGTGACGGCTGCTACGATTATGGCCTACACGTTGTTTACATTCACCTCCAAAACGATGCCTACCGAGCCATATCCGTACATGATGTTGACCGTGCCAATTGTGATTTATGCCATCTTCCGGTATTTGTACCTCATCCATCACAAGGGTGGTGGTGGGAGCCCCGAAGAGTTGGTCCTCAAAGATGTGCCGTTGGCGGTATCAATTGTGGTCTGGGGGGGCACCGTGTTGGCGCTGTTGATTTGGTTCCGCCCGTAGGGAGGGAGGGAATGCGCACATTCGTAAAATTTGGTGGCTCGGTGATTACCGACAAGCAGGTAGCCGAATCGGCTGATTTGGCCACGATTACGCGATTAGCACAGGCAGTCGCCCAGGCACGACGGCAGTTGCCACAGTTGCATCTCGTCTTGAGTCACGGGAGTGGGTCGTTCGGCCATGTGGCAGCGGCCAAGTACGGTGTTCACAAAGGGTTTGCCGATGATGCAGACTGGTATGGATTTGCCGCTACCGCTGCGGCGGCGCTCCGGCTCAATCGCATTGTAGTGGATGCACTGCTTCGCGCACAGGTCCCCGCATTGTCACTCCAGCCCTCTACCACCGTAGAAACGGCGACCGGTCAGGTAGTTGCATGGCAGACCACGCACATCCAACGTGCGCTCGAGGTTGGATTGGTGCCGGTTATCCACGGTGATGTCAGCTTTGACCGTGACCAGGGGTGTGCCATTGCCTCAACTGAAATGCTGTTGACGTGGTTGTGTGGCGTGCCGGCTTTGCAACCGCAGCGTATCATCTTGGTCGGTGAGGCGGCCGTGTTTAGTGATGATCCCCACCGAAATCCGGCTGCGGAGCGGATTCCCGTGATTGACCAACAAAACATTACGCAGGTCATGGGTGGTGCTGGTGGTTCACACGGCATTGATGTGACGGGGGGGATGGCGAGCAAAATTGCGCTGATGTGGCGGCTCGTACAACAGGTACCAGCGCTTGAGGTGTGGTTTGTGCCTCCAGATCCTGCAATATTTGGTGCGGTATTGGCCGGTGTGACTGTACATGCTGGCACGGTGATGCGCTACTAACACGCGCAAACAACGTACGCGCGAGGCTCTTTTTGTGTCTTTCGCAATTTCCCTCAATTTCCCCTTGACAAGCTCATACCGTATGTGCTAATATACACCTCGTTGCGAAAACGGTTCACTCCTCCGAGCGAAACCCG
>JBBAWX010000039.1:0-13277 GCA_040396955.1 Roseiflexaceae bacterium | reverse complement strand
CATGTCAGACAGCACAGAAAAATGCCCATACCACGGTGCGACCACCAAGCCCAACATGGGTACCCAAAACAAAGACTGGTGGCCGAATGCGCTCAATCTCGATATCCTGCGCCAGCACGACACACGCTCCAACCCACTCGGTGATGTAGACTATCGTGCGATCGTCAAAACACTCGATTTTGCCGCCGTCAAGGCCGATATCCGTGCCGTCATGCGTGACAGCCAAGATTGGTGGCCGGCAGACTACGGGCACTACGGGCCCTTCTTTATCCGCATGACGTGGCACGCCGCCGGCACCTACCGCGTCGGCGATGGCCGTGGTGGCGCAAGCACCGGCAGCCAGCGCTTTGCCCCCCTCAACAGCTGGCCCGACAACGGCAATCTCGACAAAGCCCGCCGCCTGTTGTGGCCCGTCAAGCAGAAATACGGCAACAAGCTCTCGTGGGCCGACTTGCTGGTCATCGCTGGGAATGTGGCCATCGAAGACATGGGCGGCCCCAATCACGGCACCGCCCTCGGGCGTGTCGACATCTGGCACCCCGAAAAAGACATCTACTGGGGCTCCGAAGATACCTGGTTGGGCGATAAGCGCTACGGCGCCACCCGCCAAGATCTCGAAAACCCCCTCGCTGCCGTACAAATGGGTTTGATTTATGTCAATCCTGAAGGTCCCAACGGCAACCCGGACCCGCTGTTGTCGGCGCAAGACATCCGTGAAACCTTCAAGCGCATGGCCATGAACGACGAAGAAACCTTCGCACTCGTGGCCGGTGGGCACACCTTCGGCAAGGCACACGGCAATGGCCCAGCCTCGTGTGTGGGCGCCGAGCCCGAGGGTGCCGACATCGAGGCCCAGGGCCTCGGGTGGGCGAGCACGCACAAGAGCGGCATGGGTGTCGATACCATCACTAGTGGCATCGAAGGTCCATGGACGGCCAACCCCACCCAGTGGGACATGGGCTACCTTGAGCTCCTCTACAAGTACGAGTGGCAACTCGCCAAGAGCCCAGCCGGTGCCCACCAGTGGTACCCGATTAACTGTGCCGAGGCCGACATGGCGCCACAGGTCGACGGGAGTGGTCAAAAAGTCCTGCCCATGATGACCACCGCCGACATGGCCCTCAAATTCGACCCGGCCTACCGTGCCATCGGTGAGCGCTTCAGCAAAGACCCGGCGGCCTTCGGCGAAGCATTCGCCCGGGCCTGGTTTAAGCTGCTCCACCGCGACATGGGCCCCAAGAGCAACTACGTGGCCGGCGACTACAAAGACGCCAGCTACACCTGGCAAGACCCGATCCCAGCTGGCACTGCCCCCCGTGCCGATCAACTGGCAAAGGCCACGGCAGCCCTCAAGAGCAGCGGTGTAAGCGTCAGCGAGATGGTCGAAATCGCCTGGGCCAGCGCGGCCACCTTCCGTGGATCCGACAACCGCGGTGGCGCCAATGGCGCGCGCATCCGCCTCGCACCACAGCGGGGCTGGGCGGTGAATAATCCGGCCCTACTCAACAAGGTGCTCCCCATCTACGAGCAGATCGCAGTGAACAGTGGTTTGAGTGTAGCTGATGTCATCGTGCTGGCCGGTGGTGTTGCCATCGAAAGCACCTGTGGTGTGGCGGTGCCGTTTGCCGGCGGCCGTGGCGATGCCCGCCAAGAGGATACCGACGTTGATAGCTTCGGCTACCTCGAGCTCCGTGCCGATGCCTTCCGCAACTACCTCGAAAAGGAATTCGCCGTCAGCCCCGAAGAGATGATGCTCGACAAGGCACAGCTCCTCGGCTTGACGCCGGTAGAACTGACCGTACTCGTGGGTGGCATGCGCGCCCTCGGCGTCAGCCGCACCGGTGAAGGCGTGTGGAACAGCGCCGCCAAGCTCGACAACAGCTGGTTCAAGACCCTGCTCAGCATGGAAGTCAAGTGGGAAAAGACCGGCTACAACAGCTACGTGGCCAAGCACCGCACCACCGGTGCCGCCGTGCGCACCGCCACCCGCATCGACCTGGTCTTTGGGTCAAACTCCGAACTGCGTGCCATTGCCGAGGTCTACGCCCAAGACGACAATCACGACAAGTTCGTGCGTGATTTCATCGCGGCCTGGAACAAAGTGATGAACGCTGATCGCTTCGATTTGCGTTAGCCCTGCACCTTCGACGTGGTGACCGTTACCCTGGCATGACATTCATCATGCCAGGGCTTTTCATGTGCAACGCAGATCTACACCCGTATGCCACAGCGACGGAGTTTGCTATAATACGAGTGTTCACTTCGTCCATCATATGGAATACACGTGTCCCGTACGGGATATGTTCTGTTTGACAGGGAGGTTTTGCATGACCGAAGATGCGCGCCCCAGCAGTGCCGCTGCCGAAATCTACCATCCGACCGCCGACATCGTCGCCAATGCCAACATTACCGCGTACATGCACCAAAAAGGTTACACCACGTGGGATGAACTGCATCGGTGGAGTCTCGATCACTCCACCGAATTCTGGCACGACATGGCCCAGCGCCTCGAGTGGTACACGCCCTACACCACCGTTCTTGACGAAAGCGCCAAGCCCTTTTACAAGTGGTTTACCGATGGCAACATCAACATCGTACACAACGCCATCGACCGCCACCTGAAAACCTGGCGGCGCAATAAATTGGCCTTCATCTGGGAAGGTGAAGACGGCTCGGTGCGCAACTTTTCGTATGCAGACGTCAACCGCGAGGTCTGCAAGCTCGCCAATGTGCTCAAGGCCATGGGCGTACAAAAGGGTGACATCGTCTCCATTTATTTGCCACGTGTGCCCGAATTACCCTTTGCCATGCTGGCCTGTGCCAAAATCGGTGCCGCCCACTCCGTCATCTACGGCGGTTTTTCGCACGAGGCCTTGCGCGATCGCATCGCCGACGCCCGCTCCAAAGTGCTGATTACCGCTGACGGCGGCTACATGCGCAACAAAGTGGTCGAGCTCAAAAAAATCGCCGACGAAGCCATGGATGCTAGTCCGTCGATTCAGACCTGTATTGTGCTCAAACGCACCGGCCACGCCGTAGGCATGCACACCGGTCGTGACTACTGGTGGCACGACTTGATGTCGCTCCCCATTGCCGGTGAAGTCTGCCCCACCGAAGTCGTGAATGCCGAGCATCCGCTCTTCATCCTCTACACCTCCGGATCAACCGGCAAGCCCAAGGGGGTGCTCCACACCCACGGCGGCTATGCAGTGGGCACTTCGGCCACCTTCCACTTCACGTTCGATATCAAAGAAGAAGACATCTACTGGTGTGCGGCCGACCCGGGCTGGATTACCGGGCACTCCTACATCGTCTACTCGCCGCTGATGGAGGGTGCGACCTCGATGATCTACGAGGGGGCGCCCAACTACCCCTACCCCAATCGCTGGTGGCAGATTATTGAGCGCTACAAAGTCAGCATCCTCTACACGGCGCCGACCGCCATCCGCGGCCTGATGCGCTTCGGCGATGCCTGGCCCAAACGTCACGACCTGAGCAGTCTGCGCCTACTCGGATCGGTGGGTGAGCCCATTAACCCCGAAGCCTGGCGCTGGTACCATGAGGTGATTGGCGGCGGACGCTGCCCCATCATGGATACGTGGTGGCAGACCGAAACCGGGGCCTTCATGATTACCCCCAACCCCACCACCCCCCTCAAGCCAGGCTCGGGCACCAAACCCTTCCTCGGCATCGAAATGGACGTGGTCGACGAGCATGGTCAGAGTGTGGGGGCCGACCAAGATGGACTGTTGGTCGCCAAACGTCCGTGGCCGTCGATTATGCGCACCATTTTGCACGACCCCGATCGCTACGCCAACCAATACTGGCATAGTGAGCCTGCCGGCATGTACACCGCTGGTGACTCAGCACGGCGCGACAAAGACGGCTACTTCTGGGTGATTGGGCGCATCGACGACGTCATCAAGGTCTCAGGGTACCGCCTTGGCACCGCCGAAATCGAGAGTGCCCTCGTATCACATCCAGCCGTGGCCGAAGCAGCCGCCATCGGCTTACCGCACGAAGTCAAAGGCACCGGCATTCACTGCTTCGTCATCCTCAAGGCGGGCGTCAATGTCACCGACCATCTTGCCGAAGAGCTCCGCGCCCATGTCGCCAAAGAGCTCGGACCCATCACGCGCCCCGAGCAGGTGATGATTGTACCATCGTTGCCGAAGACGCGATCGGGCAAAATCATGCGCCGCGTGCTCAAGGCCAAAGCACTCGGCCAAGACCTCGGCGATATTTCCACCCTCGAAGAATAGTCGCATTGTCCGCAACAGGGCGCCTCGGAGGAGCATCGCTTTCCGGGGCGCCTTTCCTATCTCTCCTTCATGTGGAGCACACTACCATGCCGTTTATTGGGGCCATTTTAATTGGGCAATCACCGCGTCCAGACCTGGTCAAACCGCTCCAAGCGGTCAACCGCAATCTCCAGTTCATCGAATCGGGCGCGCTCGATTTCGTTGATGCCGCCGATATTCCCACACAAGCGAGTGGCGACTACCTGCTCACCACCCGCCTGCGTGATGGCACGTTGGTAGAGGTCGATGAGGCGTTTTTGCTCCCACTGTTGCAACAGGCCATCACCAACGCCGAACGCCAAGGAGCACAGATGTGTGTGCTCCTGTGTGCAGGGCCGTTTGAGTCGCTGATGGGACAAAAACCGCTCTACAAACCAACCGCCATGGCCCACAACATTCTCAGCATGCGCGGTGTCAAGCGCATTGCCGTGCTGAGTCCCAGTCAACAACAGGTCGACCCCATTCGCAGCAAGTGGCGGGCCCGCGGGTATGAGCCCGTCATGCTCATCGACCCGGGGCTCCCCGATGAGCAACTCGGCGAGTGGATTCGCCAACAACTGCACTTTACGCCGGTCGAATACCTGCTCCTCGATTATGTGGGGCATCCCCTGAGCAAAGTACAGACCATCGAACGTCATGTGGGGGTGCCAGTACTCGATTTCAGCAAATTGCTCTGCGATATGCTCAAACACATGACTCTATAATGTGAGGAGTCGCATGCTCCGTTGTAATGGAAAGGATGTTCATGCCCAAACACGCATTTTTGCACGGTACCTACACGATTGCACCTACCCCCTTTCACCCTGACGGGTCACTCGACGTCGCAAGCCTACCTACCATGGTGGAGTTCTTGATTGGACTCGGTGTTCAGGGCATCACCATCCTCGGGGTCATGGGTGAGGTCGACAAACTCAGTGACGCCGAACGTGACACCATCATCAGCACCGTGATTGCCGCCAACCAAGGTCGTGTGCGCATCTGTGTGGGCACGAGTCACGTCTCCACCTACGGCGCAGTCACCTTTAGCAAACGAGCCGCCGAGCTCGGTGCCGATGCCGTGATGGTGGCACCGCCACGCCTCGCCAAGCCCAACGACGCTGCCCTCCGCGCTCACTACGGCGCCATTGCGAGTGCCATTGCCATCCCGATTGTGGTGCAAGACCACCCCATCAGCAGTGGCGTGCTCATGAGTGTCGACTTTTTGGCAGCGTTAGCACGCGAGTTCCCCAGTTGCAACTACCTCAAGCTCGAAGAAGAGCCCACCGCCGCCAAAACTACGCGCATGCGGGCCGCCGCACCCGAGATGATCATTTTCGGCGGCATGGGCGCCAACATGCTCCTCGAAGAGCTCAAGCGCGGTGCTGACGGCACCATGACCGGTTTCGGATTCCCCGAAATCCTGGTCGATATCTGCACGCGCTGGGTTGCAGGTGATGTGGCGGGTGCCACGCAGGTCTTTTATCATGCCTGCCCACTCATCCGTTACGAAAACCAACCCGGCATCAACTTGAGCATTCGCAAATACCTCTACGCCCAACGGGGCGCCATCGCCCACGCCACGGTGCGAGCACCCTCTGCGCCGCTCGCAGCCGATGTGATTGCTGATTTACACGACCTTATCACCAACCTGGGACTCGCCACCAAACTCACGAAAGGACACTAACCGTATGAATCTTGGACTCACCGGCAAACGCGCCGTCGTCTATGCCGCCAGCCGCGGTCTCGGCTACGCCTGCGCCCTTGGACTAGCCCGCGAAGGGGTCAAACTGGTCATTGCCAGCCGCGATCAGGCCCGCATCGACGAGGCCGCCGCCAAAATTCGCGCCGAAACCGGCGCCGACGTCATCGGTGTGGCCGCCGACGTCAACACCGAAGCCGACATCCAAAAGGTGATTGACGCCTGTGTGACCGCCTACGGCGGCCTCGAAATCGCCCTGCACAACGCCGGCGGTCCCCCTCCGGGAGGATTTACGGCCATCAATGACGCCCAGTGGCTCGGCGCATTCAACCAAAACCTGATGAGTTATGTCTGGATGGCGCGCGCCGCCATCCCGCACATGCGCACAGCCGGCTATGGGCGCATCCTGACGATTGCCTCGTCGTCGATTCGCCAGCCCATCCCCAACCTCATCCTCTCCAACGTGATGCGTGCCGGCGTCAACGCCCTCGCCAAAAGCCTATCGCGCGAAGTGGCTGGCGACAACATCCTCGTGCACGTGGTCGGCCCTGGCCGTATCGCCACAGAGCGCATCGATGAGCTCGATCGGGCCCAGGCCGACCGGAGCAACACACCGCTCGAGCAAGTCAAAGCCGCCTCCATGGCCACCATCCCCGCCGGTCGCCTCGGCGAGCCCGTAGAATTCGCCAATTTCATCGTCTTCTTGGCCTCCGAAGCCGCCAGCTACATGAGTGGCACCGCCACACTCATCGATGGCGCTGCTTCCAATGCCCTGCCGTAGTGCTGTTATTGTGGGCAGGACTCATCCTCCTGCCCACTGCAAGGATGCCATCCATGATTGATCTCATCATCCGCAATGCCACCGTGGTCAACGCCGATGGTCGTCAGCAGGTCGATGTGGCCGTGCACGATGGGCGCATTGTGGCACTCGGCAAGGGCAGCGTCTTGCCAGTAGCGACCCACGAAGTCGATGCTGGTGGGCTCTATCTTCTCCCCGGCGCCATTGACAGCCATGTCCACGTGCGCGAACCAGGGCGCACCGAGCGCGAAGATTTTGCCACTGCCACCCGGGCCGCAGCCGTATCCGGCATCACCATGCTCTGCGAAATGCCCATTTCATCGCCGTCGGTCCACAATCCACAAGTGCTCGCCGACCGCATTGCGGCAGTCAAATCCAAGGTCTACACCGATTTCGCCCTCTATGGCGCCGCCGCTGCCGACAATCATGCCGACATCGCCTCACTCGCCAATGCGGGCATCATTGCCTTCAAGACGTTCCGCACCGCAGTCCCTACGGGCCGCGAAAAAGAATTCGTCGGGCTCTGTTGCCCGGACCCGGGTGATTTTTATACGGTGCTCCAAGCCACCGGCAAAACGGGCCTGCCCGCCGCAATACATGCCGAAGACGAGTACATCCTGGCCCGCTTGGCTCATGACCTCAAAGCCCAAAACGACAACGGGCCCATGAGCCACACCCGCGCCCGCCCGCCAGTCGTCGAAGAAGCCTCGGTGGCGCAATCGATTGCCCTGGCCCGCGCCGCCAATGCCTGGCTCCACGTCGTACATGTGTCGAGCCCCTATTCGGTCGACCTCATCACTGCCGCCCGCGCCATGGGCGTCAAAGTGACCTGTGAGACCTGCCCGCCGTACCTCTTCCTCACCGACGAAGACCTCGAAAAGCACGGCCCCTACGCCAAAACAAATCCACCGGTCCGCTCCGAAGAACTCGTCGAAGCGATGTGGCAACGCGTGGCGCGTGGTGACATCGACATCATCGGCACCGATCATTCGCCGTTTTTAGCCAGTGAAAAGGAAGTCGGCTGGGACAACATGTGGGCCGCCCCGCCGGGCGCACCAGGCATCGAAATCCTCGTGCCCCTGATGCTGACCGCTGTGGCCTACGGGCGCATCTCGCTCGAGCGCATGGTGGCCCTCATCAGCACCAACACCGCACACCTCTTCGGCATGCAAGGGCGCAAAGGGGTCATCGCCGTCGGTGCTGACGCCGATTTCATGCTCGTCGACCTCGCCGCCGAAGGACGCATCGACGTCAACACCTGGGAGAGTAAATCGCGCGTCACCGCCCGCCTCTGGCACGGTCGCCAGACCCGTGGCGCCGTGGTGGGCACCTGGGTGCGCGGCAAACAAGTCGGTGCCCACGGCAACGTGGTCGGCGAACCCGGTTGGGGATGCTTCGTGGCACCCAATCCCGTCATCAAAGAACGACCGTTTTTTTAGAGGAGCCGACCATCATGATCCCCCCCAACCACCTCAAAGCCAAACTCGCCCGTGGTGAAACCGCCACGGGGACCCTGGCCATGGATATGCGCTCACCTGCCTATGTACACCTACTGGCCGATGTGGGCTTTGATAGCATCTTTTTCGACCTCGAACACGGCGTCTATGACCTGCCCGTGGTGGCCGATTTGATGGGTATCACCGCTGCCCGTGGCATCACACCCATCGTCCGTGTGCCCGAAATCCGCTACGGTGATATTGCTCGAGCTCTTGATGCCGGTGCCCAGGGTATCATGCTGCCACGCATCGACACCGCCGAGCAGGTACGTGAGGCCATCGACTGCATCAAATACCCGCCCCTCGGTCAACGTGGGGCCGCCTCGGTGCGTGGCGCCACCCGCTACCGTGAAGTAGCCCCACTCGAGCTCACCGCCGGCATGAACCGTGAAACGCTCGTGATTGTGCAAATCGAACGTGCCGCCGCTGTGGCCAACCTCGACGCCATCGCCAGTGTGCCTGGGGTTGATGTGCTCCTCGTCGGACCCTACGACCTCGCCATCGCCCTAGGGGCGGCGCGCACAAACGACGCCAGTGTGGTTTCGGCCATGGATGCCGTAATTGCCGCAGCCCAACGCCACGGTATTGCCAGTGGTACCCACGCCAGCGACCCCACTGTGCTCAAAGGGTGGCAACAAAAGGGCATGCAGATGCTCCTCGCAGGGAGTGATCTGCGCTTCGTGCAGGCCGGTGCCAAACAAATGCTCGATGGACTCAAATAGACCATCTGCCTGACAGAACGCGCCACAACATGCTATCATACGAGATGTCCGACGGCAGATCATCGCTGGTGCGTGCACCAGAGGAACTTCCCGACTCTTCGTGTGGCACATGCCACACAGGCTGCCCTACGAAACAGCAAGTAGGGGCACGGGACTGGTAACGGTCCTGCGACGCAAGGCGACAACAGAGAGTAGACCCGCCGATGGCCCCCTTGGGGGATCAGGTGAGGGGTGAAAGGGTGCGGTAAGAGCGCACCAGCGTGCCGGGTAACCGGGGCGGCTAGGTGACTGCGCCAGTTGATGGAGAGCAAGGTGCGTGGGGTGGGCCACCCGCAGTAGGAGCCGCAAGGCGTTTGTACTACCGACGCTCACTCGCATCGCAGCGACGACCGTAGAGCGGGTAACACCCGCCGCACGAGGAATCGCCTGGTCACATGGCCAGAGAGAGATGATGATCGATCACAGAATCGGGGGTATCGCCGTCGGGCACCCTCACTTACGGATTACATCCCTCACAGAACTCTGGGGATGCAGTGCTGTCGCCATATGGGGCGGTGGTACGGTATTTACCACCGCTCCCACACCGGTTCGGTGCTCATGACTACCAGCATACCAGCGGGGCAGGGCGTTGCCTTGCCTCTATCACGTTTCCCACACGGGTTCGGTGCGCACCGCTCCCAGCACATACCAGCGGGGCAGGGGGTTGCCTTGCCCCTGCATCCGCACTACCACTTTTCCCACACCGGCTCTGGGCTTTCGTAGACCCGTTGGTCGCGCCCAAACACCACGAAGCGATCAAAGCCCCGTGAAAACCAGCGGTCGTGCGTCACCGCAATCACGGTACCCTCAAAGGCACTCAAGCCCATTTCAAGGGCCTCGGCACTGGCCAAATCGAGGTTGTCGGTGGGCTCATCAAGCAGGAGCAACGTAGCGCCACCAAGCTCTAGGAGTAGCACTTGGAAGCGTGCCTGCTGGCCACCCGACAGCGTCTCAAAGGCCTGTTCACCCTGGCCATTCAATTCGTAGCGTCGCAATGCGCCCATGGCCCCAGCCAGCGTGAGTGAGTGGTTTTCCCACAAAATCTGCACCAGCGTCTTGCCGATGAATTCGGGGTGGGCATGTGTCTGCGCAAAGAAACCGGCCACCACACGTGAGCCCAAGCGCCAGCTTCCGGCCACATGCACGTTTTTATCACCCGCCAAAAGTCGCAAAAAATGTGACTTTCCAGTGCCATTTCCGCCCAATATGGCCACGCGATCGCCGAATTCGATTTCGAGGTCAAACGGCTTAGTCAACTGCTCAATGGCCAGGCCTTTGGTGATGACCGCTTGCACCCCCGTGCGCCCACCACGCAAGCGCACCTTGATATCTTGCACCACGGGTGGCGCCTCAGGTGGGCCATCTTCTTCGAAACGACGCAAGCGTGTCTGCATGGCGCGGTAACGCGGTGCCATAGCGTGGCTACTTTTGGCCTGCACCTGGAGCGTTTTGACCAATTCCACGAGACGTTCGCGCTCTTGATTCCAGCGCAGGAGCAACTCAGCAAAGCGCTCGTGGCGCTGTTTGCGCGCATCATGCCAGGTCGCAAACCCCTCACCATGCACCCACACCGTGTTGCCCTTGCTACCGTATTCAAAGGTGATAATCCGATTAGCGGCGCGGTTGAGGAGCTCACGGTCGTGCGTAATAAACAAGATGGTCTTGCGGCTGGCCACGATTTGCTCTTCGAGCCAGCGTTTGCCGGGCACATCGAGGTAGTTGTCGGGCTCGTCGAGCAACAAGACTTCATCGGGACCGCGCAACAAGACCTCCAGCACGATGCGTTTTTGCTCGCCTCCCGAGAAGGTATTGACGAGGCGCTCGGCCATGGCCTCGAAGGGTTCTTCGAAGGCGGCCATGCAGGCTTTGTCCCACAACAATTCGAAATCATAGCCGCCGGCATCGCCCCACTCATTGATGGCGTCGGCGAAGGCCATATGGCTCTCGTCCGTGCCTTCGCTGAGCATGGCCCGCTCAGCCTCGATGAGCGTACGCCCGGCAGTTCGCACTGGCTCGGGGAGCACCGAGATGAGCAAATCGCGCAGGGTGGATTGATCGCGCACCGAGCCGATGAACTGGCGCATCACGCCTAGACCACCACTCGTCACGATGGTGCCCTCTTGCACGGCCACATCACCGGCAATCATACGCGACAAGGTCGTCTTACCCACACCATTGGGGCCCACAAAGGCCGCCTTGGCACCATCACCGATGCGGAAATTCACATCACGCAACAATACCCGCCCATCGGAGAGCGTGTAGTACAACTCACTGACATCAATATGTCCCACAACAACCTCACTTTTACAGACTTCTGTGTATTATACCCGGCTGACGGCTCCATGCTAAAATAGCCGTGTCCATCTTGTACTTGCTGGAGTCTGCAATGACGCAACACCGCCTCCTTTACCTCATCAATGGCCCCACCTATCGTCCCATTTCACGGCTCGACGAGCGCTTTGCAGCGTGGGGGCTGACGGTTGAGCGCTTTTGGGCATACAACGACGAATTCCCCGCCACCCTCGACGGCTACGCCGGCATCGTGATTGCTGGCAGCCCGCACGGCGCCTACGAAGACATTCCCTGGATTCACCGCGAACATGCGCTCATCCAAGCCGCCGCTCAACAGGGCATCCCGATGCTGGGCATCTGCTTCGGCAGTCAGATTTTAGCGTCGGCACTGTGCGGGCGCGACCAGGTCTTCCGGCGCAGTTTTTGCGAAATCGGCTACATCCCGCACACCGTGCATGCCGCCGCCCACACTGACCCCATCGCCAGCGAGCTAAACGACGGCGTGGTGATGTTTACCTGGCACAACGACGAAGTCAACGCCGATCACCCCGACATGACCATCCTGGCCAGCACGCCGCTCTGCCCCAATCAGGTGTGGCGCTGGCGCGATCAGGCAGTATGGGGCATCCAAGGGCACCTCGAGATTCCCCTCGAGCTGGCACCGGCCTGGATCGAAGACAGCCGCGAGGTGATGGTCAGCGACGGTGCCGATGTCGACCAGTTGATTGCATCGGCCGTCGATCAGACCCCCGCCCAGAGCATGCTCCGCCGCTTTGCCACTTTCATTCAGCAGCCCATTACAACGAGGTAAAACGCCGCCATGGCCCAAGCAAATTACTGGTTCGAGCCGAGTGAATACCATGCCCGCGTGGCCCGCGTGCAGATCGAGTTGCGCGCCAAAGGGCTCGACGCCCTGATTGCCTTTCAGCCCGAGAGTGTGACATGGCTGACGGGGTTTTTCACCCGCGCCTATAGTAGCTTTCAATTTGCGATTATCCCGGCCAACGGTGCACCAACCATGTTTTGCCGCGATGTCGAGGAGTACTACCTCGATAGCACCTGCGTCTACGCCGATCGGGCGCTGTGGAACGACAGCCAAGACACCACCGCCGTGGCCGCCGACCTCATCCGAGCCCGCCTCGGAGCTAGTGCCAAAGTGGGTGCCGAACTCGGGAGTTGGACCGTGTCGGTGGCCAGATTCGAAAAGCTCAAGGTGCTCCTACCCGGCATCACCTGGCACAACGAACAGTCGCTCGTCGAGCGCATGCGCCTCATCAAAACCCCGGCCGAGATTGCCTACCAGCGCCGGGCTGGCAAGGCATCTGAGGCTGGCATGCAGGCCGCCATTGCCAGTGCCAAGGTCGGCGCCAGCGAACGCGAGATGGCGGCCGCCATCTGCGACGCCATGATTCGCGCCGGCAGTGATTTGCCCGGCCCCGGCGTGATGGCCTCGGGCGAGCGCGCCTACCACCTGCACGGCTACTACACCGACCGCATCCTCGAGCCCGGCGACATGGTACAAATCGAGACCACCCCCAATGTACGCCACTACCATGCCCGCTTCATGCGCCCCATCCGCGTGGCCCACGCCAGCGACGAGGATTACCGCATCGTCGAACAACTCATCGCCATCCAAGACGCCGCTTTGGCAAGCATCCGACCGGGCGTGGCCGCCACCGTGCCCGATGCGATTTACCGTGACGGGGTACTCTCGGCCGGGCTACGCGAGAGCTACACCAACAAAACCATGTACTCGGTGGGGTTCATGCTCTTACCCATCAGTGGCGAAAACCTCGAGGCCTCGCCCGTGGCCGATTGGTCGTTCGAGGTGGGCATGACGTTGCACACCTACGTGCTCGCCCAAGGCTTCGGTATGTCGGAGACGATTGCGATTACGCCGGACGGGTATGAACGCCTGACCAACTTCCCACGGCAGTTGTTTGTGTCGTA
>JBBAWX010000038.1:0-15061 GCA_040396955.1 Roseiflexaceae bacterium | reverse complement strand
GAACCGCCCCGACAGGAGATGTGGCCAGAGAACGATTTCGGAACCGCCCCGACAGGCGTTTGTAAAAAATAACGAACCAGTCTACATACAACTATGGTATGCTCGGTATATCTGACAAAATCCTTACAAGAAGAGGTTGATATGGAAAGTGTATTCGCCGTGTTGCAGGCCATTGGGGCAGCTTTTGCGTGGGCATGGGGCTGGATCTGGTATGGGTGGACCACCGCAATTGACTGGGTGACCCAGGTGGGTCTGGCGCAAATAGGGATTACCATTCGCGAAACCGGCGATATTGTCGATTATGCGAGTGGCATCATCGCCATCGTGGCGGCTACGGCGGCCATATGGCGAATAATTGTGCGGCGTACCGAAGGTCCACGCAACGAACTGAAGGCGTTTTATGGGCAGATGAACGAATCAGTGACCAAATTGATAGGGCATGTTCATCGTAAAGAACAGGCCGAAATGGGGATGGTGTATTATGCCATGGCACAGCAAATCCACGGGTATAAGTATATTTTGGGGAATCGACGGCGCAAGGTGCTGATGCAACGCTGGAAACTTGCCCAAGATGAGTATTTTGCAGCCAAAAAACGGTTGAATCAATCTGCAGCAATACCTACGCCTGAGCTTCAGTCTTTCCAGGAATTTCTACAGCGCGAATACAAAGGGTTGATGTAAGCGGACGTAGCATGGTATGTACCTCGGGAGACTGCTGTCGTTTGATTGATTGAATGTGTGCAGGAGAGGCGTCATGGATGATGTCCGTGAATTGTGGGATGTGGTCTGGCAATGGCTCCTTTGGGCCTGGCAATGGTTGTTGGCGCTGCCGTGGGGAGCCTGGTTTGACACGACACGCACAACGGTTGGCGCGGTAATTGCGGCGCTTGGTGGTGGCATGGTCGCTGTGCGCGGATTTTTGGGGAGTGCCGATGGTTGGGATATTTTGGGCAACGTGGCAACCGTTTTGGCAACGATTTGGTTGATGTCGTTGGGTCGTGAATTTGTGGCGCAGAGTCGACTCACCATCCTATCAGGGTTGTATGCGCACATGGAAGAACTCCACCGGATCATCATGTCGATGAAAGACAATAAACAAAAAATGCCTGCGGATTATGATGCACTTTCTGCGGCTCGTAAAAAAATGAAGAATTATTTTCATGACAATCGGTTTATGTTTTCAAAAGACCTCGCTGTGTTGAAAGCCCTTGAAACTGCAGTTAGTGAATATGGTGATCAGATTGATGACTACAAAAAGACAAACACCCAATATCAACGTTTGCGGACGATGTTAGAAGAAATGATTCATCAACGCAATGTACTTGAACGTTTCTTTCACTTTCTCTTTATTGGTGTGTGGGTGAGCATATGGCGGTGGTTGTGGCGGCCACGGGCCACACGCAGTGTAAAATAGACCATCACGACAGTACAGCAAGGAATCATGCAGATGGAGCAATTCAGGGAGTGGTGGCAGACAATCCTCGATGTATTTGCACACTGGGTGACCAGCGTCTCCACGCATCCGGTGGCGGTGTGGGCATGGGCGTGGGTAGGATGGGGGGTGGCTGAATTTTGGCAAATCCCAGCGCTGTGGCGCTGGGCTGGGTTGGGGGCAGTGCTGACCGTTGTGGTGGTGCGCTGGTGGTGGCACTGGGCGCGGCGCATGGTCACCCAACGTCATCTGCATGTGCAGGTGGAGCTATGGCGCGCCGTGCTTGCACTCATTCATGCGGGCCGCGACGTCGATGTGCGGGGCATGGGGCCGGTTGATATGGCGCGGCGCGAATTGAAGGGGGTCTTCTTTCGCAATCAGATGTTTGTGGTGGCAGATGTGGGTGTGCGCAAAGAGATGCGCACGCTGATTGAGCAGGCCGACGATGATGCGCTCCGTTTCGTACAACGCCCGGAATTCAGCCATTTGTACCGCCTACAAACCCTGGTTGAGGCGCAAATACGCCAGCAACCAGGGTGGGTGCGTACCCTGCAGTGGATTACGTCGGATGTGTGGTACCAACTGTGGCGCCGTCGGCGCCTACGCTAGCGGATGCGCAATACAATCGGATACGTGCCAATGGGGGTGGCCGGCAAATCGACGACCAAGGCGTCGTCTTTTTGTTGCCACGTGACCGGCGCATCGTAGCCAAGCAGCTCAACGCTGTGGATGGCCTGCGTATGCGGCTGATTGCTGCCCAGGGCCGGGATGGTGGCGTGGGCGCCGGGCCAGGCCATCACGATGGCGTAGAGGGTATCGCCACGGCGGGTATAGCGGATGTCGTGGCCAGTAAACGACTGGCGTTGCGTGTCGCTAAATGCGCCGTCGCCGACTTGCGTGGGCCCCTCGCCGTAGATGTGCCAGGGGGAGGTGCTGTAGATGGCCTCGCCGTTGACCCGTAGCCAAGCGCCGATTTCGTGGAGCAAATAGATCTCGTGGTCGGGGATGGTGCCGTCGGCTTTGGGGCCGATGTTGAGGAGCAGGGCGCCGTTTTTGCTGACGACGTCGATCAAATCGCCGATGAGGTCATTGGCGGTTTTGTAGTCTTGGGCGGCGGTGTAGCCCCACGAATTTTTGGCGACCGAGGTGTCGTTTTGCCAAAACTGCGGGTAAATGTCGGTGACCTGGCCACGCTCGATGTCGAAGACGGCGCTACCGGGGGCAAATGCGTCGTACTTGTAGTTGATGGCGACGCCCTTGTCCCATTCGGCGGCGCGGTTGTAGTAGTAGGCGGCGAATTCGCGCAAAGCAGGCTCCCAGGCCTGGTGGTTGATCCACCAGTCAAACCAGAAGAGCTGGGGCTGGTACTGGTCGATGAGCTCGGCACAGCGCGCCAGCCAATCGGCGATGAAGGCCTGATCGGGGCGCTCGGGAGTGTCGGTGATGGCCCAATCGGGTGGGGCGGGCTGGGCGGGGCCGTAGAGGTCGGCGTAGGCCGGGTCGTTGACGTCGCTGGGGTAGGCGCGCCCCTGATCAAAGAAAAACCAGTGTTCGGCGCGGTGGCTCGACAACCCAAAGACCAGGTTGTGACGGCGCACGGCGGCAGCGAGCTCGCCGAGGACGTCGCGCTTGGGCCCCATGTTGACGGCGTTCCAACGGTTGAGGGCGGTGCGGTACATGGCGAAGCCGTCGTGGTGCTCGGCCACAGGCACCACAAAGCGTGCGCCAGCGATGGCAAACAGTTGGGCCCAAGCCTCAGCGTCGAAGCGCTCGGCTTTGAACTGCGGAATGAAGTCTTTGTAGCCGAATTGGTCGTGCGGGCCGTAGGTGGCCAGGTGGTGCTCGTACTCCTTGGTGCCCGGCATGTACATGTTGCGCGGGTACCACTCGTTGCCGAACTCAGGGACACAGTAGGGACCCCAATGGATGAAGATGCCGAATTTGCCGTCACGGTACCACTGGGGTACCTGGTACTGCTGAAGCGATTCCCAGGTGGGCTGGAATGGACCCATGGGTAGGTTGAACATGGCAGGTTCGTCCTTTCTACGCAGATTGGTGTGCTTACTCGACGTTGAGCAGGCGGCGTGAAGCAATCAGGGATTGGGCGGCGTCGTGCGCTGGCACATATTCATGGCCGACAAAGCCGGTGTAGCCGGTGGCGGCAATCGCGCGCATCAGGGGTGGGTGGTGGATTTCTTGGCTGTCGTCGGGTTCGTGGCGACCCGGGTTGCCGGCAATGTGGTAGTGGCCGAAATGCTGGTGGTACTGCTGCACCGTGCGGATGAGGTCACCCTCCATGATTTGCATGTGGTAGGCGTCGTAGAGCAACTTGATGCGCGGTGAATTGACGGGGGCCACACAGGCCACGCCAAATGGGGTGCGGTCACACTGGTAATCGGCGTGGTCGACTTTGCTGTTGAGGAGCTCAAGCACCAGATTGACGCCGGCCTGCTCGGCGAGTGGGGCCAGGCGAGCCAAGCCTTCGTTGATGACGGGGATGCTGTCGAAATCATTGCGGCCGGCACGGTTACCGCTGAAGCAGATGAGATTGGGGATGCCCCATTTGACCGCTTTTTCGAGCTTGGCAGTGGTCTCGGCGACGATGCGGTCGTGCTGACTGCGGTCGTTGAGCCCTGATTCAATCGAGGCGTGGGCTTGGGTGGAGACCATCACCAGCCCGCGTGTTTTGACTTCTGGCCAGTACTGCTCGGGGACCATTTCGACACCTTCGAAGCCGGCATGTTGGCCTGCGTCGAGAATCTGCATGTCGCTCAGGCCACGGTTGGTGAGACACCACCACACAAATGCATGTTTGACGGTCATGGGGAGCTCCTTGAGAATGAATAATTGAAAATGGATAGTTGAGAATGACGAATGGAGTGATGAGTGAGCACTGTGAGAACGCGCAAGATGTGTGCCACCCGATGATGATAGCATCTTTATGGGTCATGCAAGGTGGTACCACATCGGGTGGCGGAATCGGGTCGATTAGACGTGCAACAGGGCTTGTTCGATGTCGGCAATCAAGTCGTCGGGGTCTTCGATGCCAATCGAGAGGCGCACGAGGGCATCGGTGATGTCACCTTCGATGCGGTCTTCGAGGTCGACCTCGATGTGGGTCATGCTGGCGGGGTGCTCGGCCAGAGATTCGTTGCCACCGAGACTGACGGCCAGGTGCAGGAGCTTCAGGTTGTTGAGAAAGCGGAACGACTCGGCTTCGCCGCCCTTGAGGTAGACCGAAATCATGGCGCCTGGTGCTGAGCACTGCTTGGCGTAGATCTGGCCCTGTTCGCTGGCAGGGTCGAGGTGCCCCAGGTAATTCACAGCATCGACCTTGGGGTGATTGGCCAAGAATGCGGCGACCTTTTTGGCACCTTCGACCTGGGCGTTCATGCGCAATTTGAGCGTCTCAAGGCTCCGGGTAAGCAGCCAGCAGGTATGTGGTGCGGGAATACCGCCCAGCATGGCGCGCATCAGTTTGAGTTGTCCGATGACTTCAGCACTCCCCAAGGCTGCTCCGGCGATAACGTCGCTGTGCCCGCCGATGTACTTGGTGGCCGAGTAGAGTGACAAGTCGGCGCCGTGTTTGAGGGGTTGCTGAAAGACCGGCCCCAGGAAGGTATTATCGATGACGACTAACGGGCGCTTGCCGTCTTTTTCGAGGCGTTTGGCATGTGCCACCGCATGCCCGATGTCGGCCATCAGATTGCTCGGATTACACGGAGTTTCAAGGTAAATCATACCCACTTTAGGGCCGATGGTGGGGTCGTTGAGCACCTTGTCGAGGCCAGCTTTGCCGTCGCGCAGGCGTACCCCGACGGGGCGGATGCCGAAGCGCACCAGGATGCGCTTGATGAGGTAGTCGGTGCCGCCGTAGGTGGGCTCGCTGTGCACCAAAACATCACCGGGATTGAGGAATCCAAGGAAGGTGAAGGCGATGGCGGCCATGCCACTTTCGAAGGCCGCTCCGGCTTCGGCGTTTTCCCAGATGGCCAGGCGTCGCTCGAAGATTTCGAGGTTGGGGTTGGTGTCGCGGCTGTAAATGTAGGTATTGGAAAAGTCTTCGTCGGGGCGTTGTTTGCGCAGACCGTTGATGACCTCGGCGTATGCTTTGCCATGCTCGGCACTCGTAAACGAAAACGTTGAGGTCAAGTACAACGGGGGTTTGACGCTATGACTGGCTAAATTTGGGTCATAGCCGTAGCTCATCATCTGGCTTTCGGGCTTTAGGTTGTGATTGGGGCCTTGCTTCGCTTTCATAGTGATCCTCCACGATCAATGGGTGTGCCACGGTGCACATGCGTATACTACCATGCGTGAATTGAGAATGGGGGAATTGAGAATGGGGGGCAGTACGACGAATCTTCGTGTGATGTCAAGGCACGGTAGCTAGCGGTATTGCACCGCTGTTGCGGTACCGACATAAGGACACCATCAGTGGTGTGGGGTATGCAGGGAGAGTGTGCAATCCCCCCCTGCGTGGGAGGCGGGTTACTTTTGGGCGAGGGCTTCCATCAGAGCGGCCCCGGTTCGGATGCCCTTGAGGTAACAGTCAATGATGATGTTTTCGTTGGGGGCATGATTGCGCTCATCGGCGTTGGCGTAGGGCACTACAAAGGCCGGAATGCCGAGAATTTTAGTGTAGACATAATCGGGCAGGCTACCACCCAAAGAGGGGATGTGATAGGGGTCAACCCCCCAAGCCGTGCGCACTGCCTGGTGAATGGGGTGTGCAAAGGGTGATTCAAGCGGTGTGCGTGATGGCTCCATGCCGCCCTCCACGATGATTTCGATGCTCGGATCGATGGCGGCGCAGTGGGCACGGATGGCGGCTTCGCAGGCGGCCAGGCTCATGCCACCCACCAGGCGCATGTCGCATTTGACGAAGCCACTGCACGGGAGCACGGTCTTGGAGCCAGGGCCGCCGTAGCCGCCATGAAAGCCGTTGATGGTGAGCGTGGGGCGGCAGGCGATGCGTTCGTAGAAGGGCACTTCGGGCGGGCCATCGAGCTCGCTGATGCCGACGCCGGCCATGGTGCGCTCGAGGTCGAGCGGCAGGTTGTCGAGCGCTTGGCGTTCGAGTGCGGTAATCGGGGCTACTTGCTCCATGATGCCGGGGATGGTGATTTCGCCCCGAGCGTTTTTCATGGTGGCCAGGAGATGTACCAGCTTCCACAGTGGTTGTGGGGCGATACCCCCCCAGTTGCCCGAGTGCAGGTCGGTGTTGGCGCCGGTGGCGTGGAGCTCAAACGACAAGACACCGCGCACGCCGTATTCGATTTGCGGGGTGCCATCTTCGTGGATGGGGCCGTCGGCGGTAATCACCAGATCTGCGGCAAGCAATTCTTTGTGCGTGCTCACAAATTCGGCCAAGTTGGGGCTCCCAACCTCTTCTTCGCCCTCGAGCAAAAAGGTCACGTTGCAGGGAAGCTCGCCTGTCACGGCCAAGGTGGCTTCGATGCCGAGCAGTTGCGCGAAATGCTGACCCTTGTTGTCACCGGCGCCGCGCCCGTAAATGCGCCCGTCACGGATGGTTGGCTCAAAGGGGGGCGAAACCCAGGCTTCGAGCGGGTCGGGTGGTTGCACGTCGTAGTGCCCATAAAACAAAATGGTGGGCTTGCCGGGTTTGTGATGATGCCGCCCCACAATCATCGGCCAACCCTTGGTGGGGTAGGCGGCGGTGTCAAAGCCGAGCTCGCTGAGGTAGGTGGTCAACCAGGCGGCTGTTTCACCGATACCAATGCCGTGCGCACTAATGCTGGGGCGGCTGACGTAGTCGATGAGGCGTGCAATAGATTGGTCGCGGTGCTGATCGATATGCGTGAAAATTTCGGGTAGGCGTGACATGTGCTGGGCTCCTCGGTGGATGCGACTGTGTGTGTATTTTACACGGACACATCACACCACGATGCGAGCGAAAACGTCCGTGCCTGGTGGAGACAACTGGCTATCACATCGCGGTTTTCGGCATACTCAGCGGCTTGTATCTCGGGTGTGTCGTCGAGATGCCAAATCATGCCTTCGAGAAAGCGATGGCGTACAGAGGCATCAATGAGCGTTTGTTCGTGGGAAGTCACCGTGTTCCGCCCAAAGTACCCCCACACAAAAGCCCGCATGTTGGCATGGCTCCGCTCTTTGTGGTACGTAATGGCATGTACTGCCACGCCACTGTCGAGGAAGCGCAATTCACGGTCACATTCTGCCCAGTCGATGAGTGTGACCGTGTCGTCATGGAAGACCATGTTGCTGAAATGACAGTCCGTATGGACAAGCGTATCTGCGCTGAGTGACGCCGTGATGCTCCGAAAGTGGGCGATTTCGGCGGCTGCGTGCGTGCGTTGATCAGCGCTGAATTCATGTGCATGGGCCGGGTCAAACAGCGATTGCGAACATTAGGTGATGCGATATCGGGCGCCATGCGATGGTTACTTGGTGACAGAAATATCCCCCGAAAGCGACTGCACGTGCAGGCGAATATCGGCTGGGGTATCGCTCGTGCCGCTGGTGTTGAAATCGAGGTTGGTATGGATGTGCCCAGAGAGCGTTTTGGCATCGACATCGGCGAGAAAGCCGGGCTGGATGCGCACGTCGATGTCGCCGCTGGCCGAGTTGATGGTTGCCTGACACGGCTGCTGGATGGTGAGCTCAATGTCGCCACTAGCCGACGAAATGGTGGTCTGTGTTGCTGCGTGCGCTTCGATATCGCCCGAAGCGGTGGTGAGTTGCACGGTGTGGCTGGTGGCGCCGGCTTCGATGTCGCCGGAGGCGGTCACGATATGCAGGGTGCGCTGTGTGCAGTCGCTCACATCGACGTCGCCCGAAGCGGTGTGGATGTCGAGGGTGTCGGTTTGCCCGGCGACGTCGATGTCGCCATTGGTGGTGCGAATCTGAATGCTCGTATAGGTGCCTTCGATGTCACATTCTGCGGAGGCCGATGTCACATCGAGCGATGCGTGAGCGGGGATGTTGACCACAATGTCGACGTCGATGGTGGTCAATAGGCGCCGGAGTACCGTGGTGTCGATGGTGAGTTGTTGGGTGGCTTCGTCGTAGGCCACGATGACCCGATCGAGTTGACTTGGTGTGGCGCGTTCGTTGGCCGACAGGTCGATGTTCGCTCCCACCTCAGCATCGTGAGTGGTGACGCGGATGTTGCCGCAATGTGCTTTGATGCGCATGCTCTTGATGATGGCACTGGGGAGCACCTCGTGGCGCTCGGTGTGGGTGCCAAGTAGGCTTGAAAAAATTCTCATGGGTGTTCCTTTTTAGCTCCGTCCACGCCCTCGTAGGGTGTGGCCGATGTCGCGGAGCGGTCGAAGTTGCAGGCTGTTGCTCAGTGTCCTGACAATCCACGAATTGGTCGAAATCCCCTCTTGACTGGCACGCTCGTCGATGTGATCTTTGAGGTCGGTCGGCAACCGCAATGCAAAGCGTGCGTCAAGCTCGCCGATGGGCGGGTTGGAGTCGCTCCGTGTTGCGAGCGGGATGAGTTGCACTTCGTCGGGACCGATGCGCAGATCAAGACTGGCCTCGGGATGCCGTTGGTTGAATTCGGCAATGATGAGCGTCAGCTGCTCAATGAAGCGCTGTTGCACCATCGGTGCCGCCGCTGCTGCTAGTCGTTCGGTCATGTCGATAAGTTCTGGACTACCGAGTCGACCAAGGTTCTGGAGGTCTCGTTCGAGACTGTTGAGGAGATGTGATGTATTCATGATATTATTTTAATGTCAAATACTATCATTGTCAAGAGGTCATGCTGTTTTTCATCAAAAAAAGAGGGAGCTGGATGAACAAAGTGAACGATGGAAGCGTCAGATTGGTACTATAAGCGAGCTTGAGAGAGCGTATGTGCATGGAACGAATGCAACGACGACGAGGTTGGTGGGTGTGGTTGATAGTAGGAATGGTGCTGTGGGGGAGCGAAGTCGGGCAGGTTGTGGGGAAGGGGAGCGAGCGGCCGCAGGTGGCATCGGGGGCCGCACTCGGGGTAAATCTTGCTGAATTAGTCGATTATTCGGACGAAGATCCGTTCATTGACGTCTTCAAGATATCACGGGCGTGGTATGGCCAGCGTGACGGAGAATTCGACACAAATGAATCGGACGCCATCGATGTGGATGCGGCAGGTTGGGTGCGTTCGTTGACGCCCACCCGACCTGGGGCGCGGTTTACGCGGGTGGCCACCATCATGATGGTCTCCGGCGATGTGCACAACGACTATGCCGGCACCTACGTGGTGCGGTATGCGGGCAGTGGCACGTTGAGTTATAGCGGTGCGAGTGTGCTGAGTCGGCAACCGGGCCGTGAAGTCATTGTGGTGTCAGATGCGAGTGGCTATGTGCAGCTGCGCATTGAGGCCACGGATGCGAGCAATTATCTGCGTGACATCCATGTCATGCGTGTCGAATACGAGGATGATTGGTTGGCCGGGGCCGTATTTAATCCGGCGTGGTTGGCCAAGTTAGCGCCATTTGAGACGATTCGTTTCATGGACTGGATGCGTACCAACGGGAGTACGCAGCAGACATTTGCGGAGCGCCCCATGGTTGACGATGCGCGCTACACCACAGAACTGGGTGCTCCGCTCGAGGTGATGGTGGCGCTGGCCAATCAGCAGCAGGCTGCTCCGTGGTTTACGATGCCTGCGCCGGCCAATGATGCCTACATGCAGGCATTTGCAGCGCAGGTGCATGATCAACTTGACTCCGACATTCCGGTGTACGTGGAGTACTCCAACGAGGTCTGGAACACGGGTGGCTCCTTCCATCCACAGGGGAGTTACATCGACACGCAGGCTGCCGCCGAATTCGGCAGTGCGGCCACCGATGAATGGTTCACGGCGCGCATGAATTGGCACGGCAAGCGCACAGCCGAGATGTGTGCCATTTGGCATGCGGTGTTCGCTGATCGTCCAGGTCAGCTGGTGTGTGTGCTGGGGGCTCAGGCGGCGAATACGTGGACGGCGGCCGAAGCACTCGACTGCCCGTGGTGGCGTACCGACCCCGACAACGAACGGCCGGGTCAGCGTTGCCAGGCTTACGGCATCGATGCAGTGGCGATTGCGCCGTATGTGGGCAGTTATATCGGCGATCCGGCCTGGTCCAACCAGGTACGACGCTGGTCGGTGCAGACGTTGTTTGCCGAAATCAACACAGGTGGATACGTGAATGATCCAGCCCCAGGTGACTGGAATGATCCACCGGCGGCAGGTGCTTTGACCGAGGCGATTGGCTGGATGCAGGACTACCGGGCGCAGGCTGACGACCTCGGCTATCGTTTGGTGGCCTATGAGGCGGGGCAGCATTTGGCGGGGATTGGTGTTGCGCAGAGCGACGCTGCACTCGAGCAGTTGTTTTTGGCGGCCAACCGTGATGACCGTATGGGGCAGCTCTACAACGATTACCTGGCGGCCTGGCAGGCCAATAGCCCCGAGGTAATGGTGCTGTTTCAACTTGCCAGCCGCTCCAGTCAATACGGCCACTGGGGGTTACTTGAGTACATTGAGCAAGCGACTTCGCCCAAGTATCAGGCGGTGTTGGATGCGGTGACGCCCAAGGTCACCCAGTCGTTGAGCACCACGCTTGGCAGTGCACCGGTGGTCGTTGGTCAACAGGTGGCGTTGCCGAGTGTCACCGATCAAGGTCTGGAGCTGATCTGGCAAAGTCTGACATTGGATCGTTGTGGCATAAAGAATCGTAGTGTGATTACCAAAGTGGTCGGTGGATGCGATCTCAAGGCTACACAGGTGGGCTCGAGCCAATACTTGGCGTTTACACGGACGATAACCCTGAGTGTGGTGCCGAAAGCGCCACAGGTTTTGTCTGCATCAGTGCCGGCAACGATAACGGGGACTTTGCGTGCGGCGCTCCCCAGTGTGACCGATCAAGGGGCCCTCTTGCGCTGGGGAGTGTCCAAAATCAGTAGTCAGCCGTGTCGCGTCCAGATGCAACAAAAAATCTGGTACGTGGTTGGCAGTGGTGCTGGCACCTGTGTCATCAATGCTCAAGCGGGAGAAACGGCGCTCTACCAGGCATTTACGCAGACCCATACGCTGACGGTCACGGCGAAGTTGTCGCAAAGTGCCGTGCCCCAGACATCATCATTGGCGGTTGGATCCCAACAAATCGTGCCCCGAACGAGTGCTGAGGGGCTGGTGTTGCGTTGGAGCGTGACGCCCAAATCTCGCTGTACAATGACATTCGATGATACTTCTGGGTACATCCACGGGGTTGCGCTGGGGAGCTGCACAGTAATAGTGCGTACTGTGGGCAACGACGTATGGCTGCCATTGTGGCAACGGTGGGTGTTGACCATTTACTAGAGTGGGTGCTGTATGCAGAGTGGGCAGCGGACCGTGTGGGTGGTGAGTAGTGATGGGACGCGCCTCGCCGTAGACACGTACGGTGAGCGTCAGCGCCCTGCCATCGTGCTGTTGCACGGATTTCCTGAATCACGCCTTGCGTGGCGACCGCTCGCAGAGCGCCTTGCTGATACCTACTATGTGGTCGTGCCGGATGGGCGTGGTATCAACGAATCGGAAGTCCCGCAAGACATGGCGGCATACGCCATCCACCAATTAGTGGCCGATGTGTGTGCGGTCATTGATGATTGTGTGGGGGCGCAACCGGTGCTTTTGGTGGGGCACGATTGGGGCGGCGTGGTCGCCTGGAGTGTGGCGAGTGTGGCGCCACAGTATGTGAGTCATTTGTTGGTAGTGAGCGGGCCGCACCCCGAGATATTGCGTCAAGTACTGGCTACTGACGCGGATCAGCGTCGTGCTTCGGCATACATCGAGCGCCTGTGTCACCCCGATGCTCCGGCCGTGTTGCTGGCCAATGCGTGTGCGCGCTTACACGCGCTGTTTCCAGATGGCATGTTGTCAGTAGCGCAACGCCAAGCGTATGCTGCGGCCTGGGAACGCCCAGGGTGCATGGCTGCCGCTCTTGCGTGGTACCGAGCGGCCACATTTGCACACGTGGGTGGGGGCTGTGATGTACCATTGCCCCCGGTGTCGCTCCCCATGACGCTGGTGTGGGGCATGCAAGATGGTGCGCTGTTGCCGGTACTTGCTGAGGCTCATCTCGCACAGATGCCCGGGCTGACCCTGCTTCTTCAGCCTGACGCTGGGCATTGGTGGATTCACACACACCGTGAAGCACTCGAGGCAGGCATCAGAGCGATCATGCCTGCCTCTTTGTTGGATTGACTTCGTGTGTGTGGTCAGTGGGAACGACAACATGGCGATGCCGGCCGTGATACCCAACCGCACGACGATGAGCCCAATCCTGCTCCACTGATGCCTGATGATGGGCCACGGCGCACGCCCACAAAGATACCAGACGTTGAGTGCGAGATGAATGGCGAGCGGCGGCCAGGCGATGGCCATGAGGATTTGACTTGCGCCAAGAGCGGGAATTGAAAAAATGGGCGTGGTGATGCACAGCACGAGCCATGCCGTGAAGACGTAGACGTCACGGAGACCCTTGAAACGAAGCCGTGACCAGCCGTGCATGCGCTGTGCCACGATGACATGCGCCAGCATCCAAATACAGCTTGTCATGAAAAAAACACGTGGGACTGTGGCGACTTCCATCATGGAACTGTCGCCGTGCCGGTGTGGGTAGGCGTAATGAATCAAGGCATACCCGACGGCAAAAAGCCACGAAACGCTCCGATTGAGCGTGATGATACGTTGCATGTGTTGCTCCATGTCAAACACACTCCTGCACGGTGCAGAAACGTACGGTATCGCTATCGTGACGCATATGACCGATGCACCATAGATTGGGGCCGAGATACCGTGAGTGTTATCGGACCACAACGAGTAGTTGTGTGCAGTGTTTGCATGTCCTGCCATGGTGCACGATAGTTTTCACCTTGACAACGTACTTTTTAGTTGTATAATACAACCAATAAATAGTTGTATGAGGCAACTAGTATGACAGAGATAGAGCAAACAGACGAGCTCGTACAAGAGTTTCACCAGGGGTTGATGATGGTCGTGCGCGGGCTCGGGTTACACCGTGCGGATGCGACGCCGTGTGGATTCCCGGTATCGTTGGCCGAGGCGTGTGCGATGGTGGAGCTGACGCATCACGAGCCGATTTCGCAACGTGAGTTGTGTGATGCACTGAACCTGGAGAAGAGCACGATAAGTCGGTTGGTGTTGGATTTGGAGCGGCGCGGCTGGGTGGAGCGTGAGCGGGCCGAACACGATGCGCGCGTGCAGTTACTCAAGCGTACCGAGGCCGGGGTACGGGCCGCTGAGCAGATTGTGCAAGCACGCAACGTGCGCTTTGGGTCGTTGTTGTACCGCATTGCACCTGATCAGCGGGAACAGGTGGTGCAGGCGATGAAAATATTAGCGGAGGTACTGCATGACGAGCCTATGGCAGCGCATCAGCAGGTGGTGGCGTGAGGCAACGGGAGCCGCAGAGGCGATTAGCCCACAGGGCTTAGCCGAGCGGTTACAGCGACGAGAAGTGTTTGTGCTTGATGTGCGAACCCCGCAAGAATTCAAGCAAGACGGGCATATAGCTGGAGCGACTCTGATTACCCTTGCGGAATTACCAGCCAAGCTCAAGAAGGTACCCACCGACCGCCCGGTTGTCTGTGTGTGTCGCTCAGGGGCACGGAGTAGCTCGGCGTGTCGCGTGCTTCAGCAATCTGGGTACACGCAGGTTTTGAATCTAAGTGGGGGCATGATGGGGTGGCAGGCGGCGCGCTTGCCGGTCACACGAAAGTAGTCGCATGCAGCGTATCGACCGCGCAACTTGGCTTGGAGTGGTGACTTCGATTGTGATAGCGCTCGCATTGGTGAGTTTGATTCCCATCTACGATTTAGCGGGCGGCCATGCCGAACACGGCCTGCAAACGACAGGAACCGGTGGAACTCCGCACATCGACTACGTAGCTCGTGACGACGGTGTCGTGGTACGTGTCATGCCAGTGGCTGGAGTGAGCCGTGAGCAGGTGCGCCAAGTTGGAAAAAATCTGTGGTACCGGTACCAGTTTGGTGATTTTGGCAGTGATGCTCCGGGACCACGTGCTACATTGGCGGTGGCCTTGGCCAAGGAGCGTACGCACATCGAGATTGCATATCGCGAAACTGCAGAGGGCTGCGATGTATTGTTGACGAGTCGTGATGTGGCCACACGTGCGTTGCTCCAGGCTTGGATGCAAGCCGGCGAAGGTGAAGGCGATACCCCACAAGTAACGAAGGTCTTGGACTAGCGTGGAGCTAGCGAAGATAGAGAGGGCACCGATGAATCGGATGCGACGTTGGTTAGTTTTGGCGCCTGTTATGGCAGTAGGATTTGCGGCGTGTGGAGAAGCCAGTGGAAAGGACACCCTCCCGATGAACATCACCGTGCAAGATTTGGCCTCACGTTTGGAGAGCAAAGAAGCGTTGTTGGTGCTTGATGTGCGCACCCCCGAAGAGTACGTGCAAGACGGGCACGTGCCCGGATCCGTGCTCATCCCGTTGCAAGAGTTGGCCGTACGCATGAACGAAGTCCCCAAAGATACCCCTGTGGCCTGTTTTTGTCGCTCTGGGAATCGCAGCCAGGTCGCTTGCGACATGCTCCGCCAACAGGGTTACACCAACGTGACCAATGTGCTCGGTGGAAT
>JBBAWX010000037.1:0-18292 GCA_040396955.1 Roseiflexaceae bacterium | reverse complement strand
CCTGCCGTGTCGTTTTTGACCCTGACGTAGAGTGTCAGCGTGCCGCCAGCCACCAACACATTACTGGTGCTCAGCCCCTGAGCGTTACCACTACTGTCAGATTGGATGATCGTGATGCTCGCATGTGCGGTCTGTGGCATGACCCCAAACAACAGAGCACTCAACAGCAGACAGAGTGTGGTGATATGTAAAAAATGTGAGTGGCGCAGAGCACGCATGATTTTATTTCCTCAACACGCTGAATAAGTACGGGAATGTGCAACCGTGTAGGTACGTTACAATATGTTTGTAATTATACCATAGTGCCTTTCGTTTCCGTATATGTCACGCAGATATCAGGAAGGTGTGATGCAGATGACCGATGCCCTTTGGCTGTTGTTTCGTTTGTTTTGGGGGTTCACCAAAGTCGCCATGGTGACCTGGGGTGGTGGGCCAGCCTCGATGGCCCTGATGCAACACATGTCGGTCAGCGAAGGATGGAGCACGGAGACCGAGTACGCCGATGCGCTGGCCGTTGGCAATGCACTTCCTGGCCCGATTGCGCCCAAAATCGCTGCCTACATCGGCTACAAGGTAGCTGGGATTGGGGGGGCAACCGCGGCTGTAGTGGGCTCCGTATTGCCCACGAGCATCGTCATGCTCATCGTCATCTACCTGTTTTTTCAAATCAAAGACTCGCCAGCGGTCGCCGCCATGCTCAAGGCGGTGCGCCCCGTGGTCGTGGGCATGCTATTGTGGACGACCTACGACATCGGTCGTTCGGTGTTTTGGAAACAAGGCATGCAACCCGGTGATTTATGGGGGCGTTGGGATGGCTTCTTGATCGCGCTGATTACCTTTGGTGTGCTCACCTTCACCAAAGTCAATCCTGCGCTCGTGGTGGTTGGTGCGGCCGCGTTGGGGTGGCTCATCTATCGCCGATAAGAAAGGGCAGACAACTGTATGCGACACCGTCTGCGTGAGGCTGAGCTCCGCGTGGCCGACTGGTTTCACCATATGCGCCAAGGTGTGCGCGACTGGTATGTCGGTCGTGTGCCAGTGGATGCGCACGTATGGCCGTGGTGGCTCCCGGAGCCAATATGGCCCACATGGCGTAGTGCCACCTGCGCGGCCGTGCTCTATGCGTTGCTGACGGTTGTTTGGACGTGGCCGCTCCTTCCTGGGCTCACCCAAGGGGTGATAGTGCCCGCCTGGGGTATGGCACAACCCGATGTGTCACAAAACGTCTGGAACGTGTGGCATTTCATGAATACCTGGCACCACGGCTCCCCACTGCTGACCGAGGCGGTTTTTTATCCGCAACAGCTCAACCTCATCTACCAATCGTATGGTTTCAGCCAGCTTCTCTTGGCGGCGCCGATTGCCGCTTGGTTGGGGCCAATTGCTGGTGCCAACAGCATCTTGGCCATGGGGTACTGGGGTGGTGCGTTCGGCATGTTTGTGGTGCTCCACGCGCTTCTCCGTCGCCCCTGGCTGGCCATGGCGCTAGCCTGGGTCTACGCCATTACACCGGCGCACCAAATGAACGTCGCCTGGGCAGCCGATGAAAACGCCGCGTTACAGTGGTTGATGCTCCTGCATGTGACCGTGGTGCTCTGGCTCCGCCGGCCCGATTGGCAACGTTCCTTGGTGGTAGTAGGTGCGCTCTGCGTGAACACGTTGGCGAGTGGCTATTTCGGTTTGTTTGGGGCCGTCTACGTAGGATTAGTGGTGCTGTGGGCTCTCTGGGCGCGCTGGGTGCCCCTCTGGCATCGCCGTGTTATTAGCCACGGCATATTTGTGGTCGTCGTGTGGGGTGGCATAGCGGTAGCGTTGCTCCATCCCCCACTCGCCATTTACCCTTACCAGGTGACTACTCGCGATGCCAGCAACCCATTGGCGCGGGACGGTGACCTGACTCTGGCCGATTGGCAGATGCGCCAAACACTTGCCACGCACGTAGTAGCGCTCAGTGATTTGCTGGTGCCCACCCCCGATCAACGTTGGTGGCAGTGGCTGACGCCTGGCTTGCACATCCCTGGCTCACAAATGGGCGGGTATCTGGGGATGAGTGTGGTCGTGTTGCTGCTGTGGGCCACCTGGCGGCTCCCGGCGGTGCGGAGTATGATGCTCCTAGCTGGCGTATTCCTGTTGTTGGCAGCAGGCCTCGAGGTACGCATCTGGCCGGGGCAACCATTCCCCGCCCTGCCTGGGCCGTTTTGGCTTCTCAACACGCTTTCGCTCTTTCGCAATGCGTCGCGCCCCGGGTTATTTTTGTTGTGGGCGTGGATTCCACTCCTCTTGGCGGTCGCCTATGCGTTGGCGCACCTGCGCCGGCCGGTGCTGGTGGGGGTAATCGTCGCTCTCATGTGGATCGAATTTGCCCCCATGGCCTGGGTTTTGACGCCACAGCGGGCATCTGCGACGGCGCGTGTGTTGACCGACAGCAGTGAGCCAGGGGCTGTGTTGACGCTGCCGTTCGGCAAAAACGACGCTCGCCCGTTGCTCGACCAGATGTGTCATGGTCGGCCGATTATGACCGGGTATCTGGCGCGTGTCCCCGTCCAGGCGACGTCGCTTCGCACCCTGTTGCGCCCTGCAGATCCCTTCCCCGATGTCATCCCAGTGCACGTGGTGAGTGAGTTGGCACAGCTCGGGGTGCGCTACGTGATTCTCACCGCTGATGCGCCACCCACACACGCCGACAGCCTACGTGCCGGTGGTGCCGAGTTGTTCGCACGGGTGGATGACGACGAAATATGGCGCATTCCCCCAGATACTGCGCCGGCGTTGCTCCCGGGGCCAGGTTGGTGGGAGCCCGAGCAATCTGGTGCATTGCGCTGGCGCTGGAGCACGGCGATGAGTGAAGTTTGGGTGGTGAGTCAGTACGATGCGTTCATACAGGTGGCCGCCACCATGAGTCGTAGTGATGTGGGGCAGGCGTTGACCGTCACGGTCAACGGGCGTGACTTTGGTGAGGTGCTGGTGCCGCAGATGCCGGTCATGCTTGATCGCGTGTGGCGTATGCCGGTGCAGGCCGGGCTCAACCGCATCGCTTTTCGTACCACCACAACCATAGATGCTGCCGGGCGTGACATCGGGGTGTCGTTTACCCGCTTGGAATTGGTGAGCAGTAGCCGTGTGCCTGGTGGTGCCGTTTTGCCAGTGGCGCCGCAGTATGATCAGCGCTGGTTGTGCCCCTAAAAAGCACCTCCCGTGGGTCAAAGACCCACGGGAGGTGTGTGTCTGTTTGGAAGCGTATGCGCTACGCCTCGTTGTGTTGCCGCACCTGCGCATAATCATCGGCAAGCTCAGCAAGCATGTCGCCGCGCTGGTCGTACAGACGTTTGAGGGGGCGATTGACGTCGGATTCGAGGGCATACCCCGTCAATAGGGGCAAGACCACGGTGCTGTCGACATAACAGACAATGCTATCGGGGAGTTGCTCGGGGTCGACTTTGCCCCATGTCATAGCTTCGCTGGGGGTGGCACCCGAGAGGCCACCGGTGTCGGGGCGCGCATCGGTGAACTGGATGAAGTAGTCGTGACCCTTTTCGGCAATGCCCATGATTTCTTGGAGTTGGGGCTCGGTCTGGAGGATAAAGTTTTTTGGTGAGCCACCGCCAAAGATGACCACGGCACTCTTGCCACCGTGTTTTTTGGCACGGTAGACGATGGATGTGGTCTCGTTGACATCGGCCTCGACATCGAAGCGCAGTTGGTTGCCGGCAAGTGCCATGGCTGCGACGTTCATGCCGATGGTGGAGTCACCCGGACTCGACGTGTAGACGGGCACGCCGGCCTCGTAGGCGGCGGTCAACAACGACACGTAGGTAGTGCCGATGGCGCGTTCGCGGGCCTGCGTGTAGCGACCGAGGCGGTAGTGGAGCTCTGCGGTCGACATCGGTTTCTGGAATTCGGGCTCGGCTATGCAACGGCGTAAAAAGGCATCGGATTCGAGTAGGACTTCCTGGTCAAACAAGATGTCGTAGATGCGGATGATGTGGTCTTCACGGAGCTGTATGTCGTCGGTGTATGGACTCCCACCGTAGAGTGAAAACCCCAGCGATCGATGCATGTCGTGGTAGATGTTGGCACCGGTACTCACCACCCAATCCACCAAACCGGCCCGGATCAACGGTACGATGGCAGCTGTCCCGAGGCCGGTAGGGGTGAGTGCCCCCGACAGGGTGACTCCGATGGTGACATCGGGCTGGGCAATTTTGCGGGCAAAGAGCTGACACGCTTCGCGCAGACGTCCCGCATTGTACGAATAAAAATGCTGGTCGACGAGCGTTTTGATGCTTAAACCGGGGGTAATTGGAGTGGGGTCAAGCTTGACTCCGTATGCCATGGTTGTGTTTCTCCTCATCACAGTGACACCAAGCAACCTGGTATGATTGTACCATGCTCATCTCAGCCACAATGGTTGCTCTCTGGCTTCATCCTACCTGACTCCGTGCTATACTTTATTACCGGTGTGTAAACCATGCATTAAGGGTTTTTCATGACTCAATTGCGTTCAGTTGAATGGCGCGACGGCTCGGTAGCCGTGCTCGACCAACGCCTATTGCCGCATCACGTCGTAGTCAACTGCTATACGCAGGTTGCCGATGTGGCAGAATCAATTCGCTCCATGCAGGTACGTGGTGCGCCTGCGATCGGGTGTACGGCGGCCTACGGGATGGCCCTTGTCGCCACGACGTACCCGGCTACCACGAGTGCACAGGTGTTACCGGCACTTGCTGAGGCGCGCGTGGTGCTTGATGCATCGCGCCCGACCGCAGTGAATTTGTTTTGGGCGACGCGACGCATGTACGAATACGCCGCAGAGCATCAGCATTTGCCACTCGCCGAATTTCGGCTTGCGTTGCAGACCGAGGCCGAAGCGATTTTCGCCGAAGATGTGGCCATGTGCCAGGCCATTGGTCGCCACGGTGAGCCACTCATCCCGGCTCGTGGGCGCGTACTGACCCACTGCAATGCGGGTGGTTTGGCCACGGCTGGGTATGGCACAGCGCTTGGGCCCATCTACCGTGCCCACGAACTTGGGCGAGCGGTCCACGTGTACGTCGATGAGACAAGACCCTACTTGCAAGGGGCGCGGCTGACCGCCTTTGAGCTTCAGCATGCGGGGGTTCCCTTGACCTTGATTACCGACAACATGGCCGCCTATTTCATGGGCCAGGGTCTCGTCGATTGTGTAATCGTGGGTGCTGACCGCATTGCCGCCAACGGTGATGTGGCCAACAAAATCGGCACCTACGGGCTCGCCGTGCTTGCGCACGCCCACGGCATCCCCATGTATGTGGCCGCGCCCACCTCTACCATCGACATGCGCATTCGTGATGGCAGCCTCATCCCCATCGAATCACGAAGTTCCGACGAGGTCACCATGATTGGGGGGAAGCGGATTGCACCGGAGGGAGTCGTGGCCGCACATCCCGCCTTTGATGTGACGCCTGCCCGGCTCATTAGTGGCATCATCTGTGAAAAGGGTGTGCTCCGGGCACCATTTACGGCGTCGCTTGCTGAACTCATGCGTGTCTGACAATGACAACGTACACGTATGTTGCCCCGATGCTCTATGGTGCACTACCACATCATCATGTGGCAGATGCCATGCAGTTGTTGCAACGGTGCCACATGCCGTTGATGGTGTGGCCGCAGTTGCCACAACGCAGTTTCCGTGAGCGGAGCGTGGTGCAATCGATGTGGGGATTCCCGGGGGTGCACATCGATGAGCAGGAGCGGCGCATGTTTGTGCGCCGTGACGTTGCCGAAGGGGCGCTCGACCAATTGGCCCTTGATTTTTTGCAACGCCGCGATGTACGCCCGGTGTTGACGCCCAATGAGGCCGCCGGTTTGTTTGCGCTCTTACCCGTCATGAATACCTTTGCACCGGAGATTGGTTGCAAGGGGCAAATGCTCGGCCCCGTCTCGTTGGCGGTGCAGGTGACCGACCAGCACCAAATACCCCTGTTGGCCTCGGCCGCTTTTTTTGAGGCCTTGGTGCAACACCTGTGTCAGCGGGCGGCTTGGCAGGCGACGTTGCTTGGGCGCACGCAACGCCCCGTCATGATCTGCATTGACGAGCCGTTTCTCGACGTGGTGAATTCGCCGTTTGTCTCCATCGACCGTGAAGAGTTGTTGTTGGCACTCGCACGTGTGTTGGCATCCATCGACGGGCAACGCGCATTGGCGGTACGTTCATTGACAGCGGTGGCCGGCGTGGTTGATTTGGCCTGTGACGCTATTTTTGTCAACGCCCACGAGCTCGAACGCAACTTTGCTGACGCATTGCCGTTGTTGCATCGCCTGTGGCAACGGGGTGGGTCAATCGGTCTTGGGTGTGTCCCCAGCGACGATATGACGGATCTCCTAGGGCAGGCACGCCAGCTCGTTGAGCGTCTGCGTGCCCTGTGTGCCCAGCACGGGATTTCGCTCTTACAGGCAGGCCCCCGTTTGTATGTGATGCCGGTGGCGTCACTTGGCCAAGTTTCGGTTGCACAGGCGGAGGCTACCGTGCTGACGACCTGCCGTCTGGCGCAAGAGCTCGACGAAGAAGTACAGAGGAGTGTGTAATGCGTGTTGTGGTAACCGGGTCGTTGGCATACGACTACATCATGAATTTCCCCGGCTATTTCAAAGACCACATTTTGCCCGACCGGGTGCACATGTTGTCGGTGAGCTTTTTGGTCGATTCCATGAAACGCCTGCGTGGTGGTGTTGCTGGCAATGTGGCCTATTCGTTGGCCCTGTTGGGTGTCGAGCCACTCGTGGTCGCTGCCGCTGGCCAAGATTTTGGTGAGTATCGCACATGGATGAGCGAAAAAGGTATTAATCCCGCCGGTATTCACGAGGTTGTTGGCGAATTCACCGCCTCGTGCTTCATCAATACCGACCAATCCAACAACCAGTTGGTCGCTTTCTACACGGGCGCTATGGCGCGTTCGCGTGACTTGTCGTTGTTGCCGTACAACCTTGGTGCCGATGACTTGGTCGTGATTTCCCCCACCGACCCCGATGCCATGGCGCGCTACGTCAATGAATGTCGCCAGATGGGTGTGCCGTTTTTGTTTGACCCGGGCAAGCAGACGCCCCGGCTCAGCGCCGAACAAATCCTCGATGGCCTCGACGGGGCTGCCATTTTGATTGGCAACGACTATGAATTCGGCATGATGGCGCAGATGACCGGCAAAAGCGAACAGGAGCTTATCGACAGTGTGCCGCTGACGGTGGTGACACGTGGCGACAAGGGCTCCATCATCTACGATGCCCGCCAGGGACAACGCCATATGGCAAACGTCGATGTGGCTCCCGTGGATGCCGTCCGTGACCCTACCGGTGCTGGTGACGCCTATTTGGCCGGGTTCGTCTATGGCCTGGTGCACGGTCTACCAGTGCGGGTGTGTGGTCAAGTGGCGTCGTTGGCAGGCGCCTTTGCCATTGAACGTCATGGATGCCAAGAGCACACGTACACCAAAACTGAGTTCTACGATCGCTATGTGACGGCTTTTGGAGCCGATGATGCGTTGGCCCGTAGCTTGGGGGTCGCGTAAGCCTATGGCACTGCGTTGGGGTATCATCGGGGCAGGCCGGATTGCACGCAAAGTGGGCTTGGCCATGCGGCAAGCTCCACGTGTCGATCTGTGCGCCCTCTGGGCACGACGCCCAGAGGCGGCCGCGGCACTTGCAGCCGAATTAGGCATCAATCGTGTGTACCACGACATGGAGCACATGTGGCATGATGATGCTGTCGACGCCGTCTATGTCGCTCTCCCCAATCATCTGCATGCGTCGGTGACCCTGGCCGCATTGCGTGCCGGTAAGCATGTCTTGGTCGAAAAACCGATGGCGTGTACGGCGGTCGAAGTGGCCGAGATGCAACAGGTGGCGCGTGCGCACAACCGGGTGGTCATGGAGGCCATGATGTACCGCAATCACCCGCAAACCACGCAGGTAGAGGCGCTCATTGCAAGTGGTGCCATTGGCGAGGTTCGTCAAGTGCATGTGGCCTTCGGGTATCGCCAAGATAACCCGCACGACATTCGCATGGTGGAGCCTGTGGGCGCTGGGGCGATTTTCGACATTGGGTGCTACGGCGTCAATCTTGTCAATCGGCTGATGCCCGTACTCCCTACACAGGTGTGGGGTGATGCGGTCTGCGCCGACAATCGAGTCGACGTTCTTGCAACAAGTGTGGTACGCTATAGCGGTATGCAGCAAGCCCACATCAACGTGAGTTTTGTGGGCGGGTTTTATCAGCATGCCCGAATAATCGGGTATGATGGGGTAATCGAGTTGGAGCGGCCATTCACGCTGTTGCCAGATCGTGAAGCCAGTATTCGGCTCTGGCGTGGGGCGCATTTCGCTACACTCGAGCATGTTGTGGTGCCCGCCACGAATCATTTTGTCGCACAAGCCGAGGTGTTTGCGCGCGCTGTGGCAGATCCTCCGCACCGTTCGGAGCTGACAGAGGAGTCAGCGACCTTGGCAAATGCGGCGGTCATTGATGCCTGGCACCGCTCGTTGGTGAGCGGTCAGCCCGAACGGGTTGTATACTTTCACGAGAGTGTGTGATGTTTCAAGGAGTAGAGTGTTCATGACTAAACAGTACGACATCAAAGACATCGGGCTCGCCGAGCAGGGCCGGAAACGCATGGCCTGGGCCGAAAACGAAATGCCCGTGTTGCGTCAGATTCGTGAGCGTTTCGCCAAAGAAAAACCCTTTAAGGGGTTGCGCGTGTCGGCGTGTCTACACGTGACCGCCGAAACCGCCAATCTGATGGCCACCCTGGCTGCGGGTGGCGCCGATGTGGTGTTGGCCGCCTCCAACCCGTTGTCGACCCAAGACGACATTGCGGCGACCCTGGTGGCCCACGAAGAAATCCCGGTCTACGCCATCAAGGGCGAAGACAACCAGACCTACTACAAGCACCTCGAAGCCGCCTTGGCACACAACCCGCATGTCACTCAAGACGACGGTGCCGACCTTGTGACCGGTATCCTCAAACAGCGCCGCGACCTCATCCCGCACATGCTGGGGAGCACCGAAGAAACCACCACTGGGGTCATCCGCTTGCGGGCCATGGCCGCCGATGGCGTGTTGCCCTTCCCGGTCATCGCCGTCAATGACAGCGACACCAAGCACCTCTTCGACAATCGCTATGGCACGGGCCAGAGTACGTTGGACGGTATCATCCGCGCCACGAATGTGTTGTTGGCCGGCAAGACCTTCGTCGTCGCCGGGTATGGCTACTGCTCACGCGGTATCGCTGAACGTGCCCGTGGCTTGGGAGCGTGGGTCATCGTGACCGAAGTTGACCCGGTCAAGGCCCTCGAAGCCGCCATGGACGGTTTCCGCGTCATGCCCATGCTCGAAGCTGCCGCTCAGGCTGACTTCATTGTGACTGCCACCGGCAACAAGCACGTGCTTGACGCCGAAGATTTTGCCATCATGAAAGACGGCTGTATCGTCTCCAACAGCGGTCACTTCAACGTCGAAATCAACATCGACGACCTTGAAGCCCTGTCAGTTGAGAAGCGCCAGCCTCGCCCCTTCGTGGAGCAGTACATTCTCAAGGATGGTCGGCGTATCAACCTGCTTGGCGAGGGTCGCCTCATCAACTTGGCCAGTGCCGAAGGGCACCCCAGTGCCGTGATGGACATGTCGTTTGCCAACCAAGCTCTGGCCACTGAGTTCTTGCTCAAGCACCAAGGCAAGTTGACGGCTGCCGTCCATGCCCTGCCCAAAGAGGTCGACCGCGAAATCGCCGCCCTCAAGCTCCGCGCCATGGGCATCGCCTACGACGATTTGAGCGCCGAACAGTCCAAGTACCTCGCATCATGGGAAGAGGGCACCTAAATCACAAATTGCACCCGGTGGGGGGGAATGCTCCCCTGCCGGGTGCGCTGATGTGCATGCACCTGTAGCGTAAGGAAGATACATGTCAACCACTTTTATGAGCTCGCCCTCATTGCTGTTCACGTCGGAATCGGTGACCGAAGGGCATCCCGACAAGCTCTGTGATCAGGTCTCTGATGCGGTGCTTGATGCCTTTTTGACCATCGACCCACGTGCTCGTGTGGCGTGTGAAACCGCCACGACCACCGGTTTGGTGGCCGTGATGGGTGAAGTCACCGTCGACGGCTATGTCGATGTACAAGAGCTGGTCCGTCAGACGGTCCGTGAAATCGGCTACACCAACGGTAAATTTTATTTCGACGCCGATGCCTGTGGCGTCATTGTCGCCATTCATGGTCAATCACCCGACATTGCCATGGGCGTTGATCAGGCCCTTGAAGCCAAGCGCGGTGAAATGACCGATGCCGAGGTAGAGGCCGTTGGCGCTGGCGACCAGGGCATGATGATCGGGTTTGCCTGCAACGAGACCCCCGAACTAATGCCACTCACCATCAGCCTGGCACACCGCTTGACCCGTGAATTGGCCGTAGCCCGCAAGAGCGGTCTGTTGCCGTTCCTCGGCCCAGACGGCAAGAGCCAAGTCACCGTGCAGTACGAATACGGCAAGCCCAAAGCCATTAACACGGTGGTCCTCAGTACACAACACACGGCTGATATCTCACAGGGTGATTTGCGCGAGCAGATTCAAGAGCAGATTTTGGCCAAGGTGTTGCCTGCCGACTTGATGCACCAACAGCCGGTGGTGCATATCAACCCCACGGGGCAGTTCATCGTGGGTGGCCCTCATGGTGACGCAGGCCTGACTGGCCGCAAAATCATCGTTGATACCTACGGTGGTGTGGCCCGTCACGGTGGCGGCGCCTTCTCGGGCAAAGACCCGACAAAGGTCGACCGTAGCGCCGCCTATGCGGCCCGCTACGTGGCCAAAAACGTCGTAGCGGCTGGCCTAGCCGATCGTTTCGAAGTGCAACTCTCGTATGCCATCGGTGTGGCACGCCCAGTCTCGATTAGCATTGAGACCTTTGGCACCAACCACATCGACGAAGCCAAAATCGCACGTCTCATCGACGAAATCTTTGATTTGCGCCCAGGTGCAATTATCCGCGACCTCAAGTTGCGTCGGCCGATTTATCGGCAGACGGCGGCCTACGGCCATTTCGGTCGTACCGACATCGACTTGCCGTGGGAAGCCACCGACAAGGCCGATGCGCTCCGTCGTGCGGCCGGCCTCTAAGATGCAACTCCATGCCTGCCAGCGCCTTCGTCGTACGACGAAGGCGCTGTGGTCTGTTTTGCCCTGTCATGTGTGATACGGTTTTTGGTATAGTGAATACGGGATTGTTTTACCTCCGCGTCACTGAACGACTACGAGAAGGAGTGCACCTGTTATGGAGCGTGCCAACGCATTTGATTTTATGGGACCCAAGACCTTGGTCGGCCCAGAATTGAAATCTGGAGATGTTGCTCCGGCATTTAGCCTGATTGGGCCTGACTCCAAAGAGATCAACAGCGCTGACTTCGCCGGCAAACCGATGCTGATTAGCGTGGTGCCATCGGTGGATACGGGTTTGTGTGATCTCCAGACCAAGCGTTTCAACGAAGAAGCCGGCAAGCATGGTGACGCCATCGCTTTCTTGACGGTTAGTGTCGACTTGCCATTCGCACTGCGACGCTACTGTGGCGCCAACGACGTCACCAACCTGAAGGTCGCCACCGATCATCGCACCATGTCGTTTGGGAGCGCCTACGGCACCTACGTCAAAGAAATCCGCCTCGAAAGTCGTGCTGTATTCGTCGTCGATGCACAGGGGATTGTCCGGTACGCCGAATATGTGCCAGTCGCTGGCCAGCACCCCAACTACGACGCCGCCTTGGCAGTCCTCGCCGCCCTCTAAATCTATCCGTTGGTCGGCATGACGGTGAGCACAAGCATACACGGTCGGTGTGTGTCTTGTGCTCGTTTTTGGTATATGAAGGAGCACTCTCATGCCTCTGAGTCACGTATGGCCGATGACGGCGACTATCCAGCACGACCATCTTCACATTGCCGGCCACGATGTGGTGGATTTGGCTACACAGTATGGCACGCCGCTGTACGTTTTCGACGAAACGACCATTCGGCAGATGTGTCGCGCCTATGTGGGTGCGTGTCGTGCCAGCGGTGCCGCTGATGCGGTGGTGCACTATGCCGGCAAAGCGCTGCTCACCACCGCCATTGCTCAGCTGGTCCACCAAGAAGGGCTGGCGCTCGACGTGGTCTCAGGGGGGGAGTTGGCGCTCGCCCTGCATGCCGGTGTCCCACCACAACACATCCACATGCACGGCAACGCCAAGACGGAGCCGGAGCTCGACGAGGCCCTCGCAGCCGGCATTGGCGCCATCGTGGTCGATAATTTCGACGAATTGGCGCTACTCATCCACAAAACCGCCACCCGTGTGACTCCGTTTCCCATTCAAATTCGGATTACGCCTGATGTAGCCGCAGACACGCATGCGCACATTCAGACCGGCCACTACGCCTCCAAATTCGGGTTCACGCTTGAGGCCATTCCGCAGGTGGGCGCCATGCTCCAACAGGCTCCCGGGTTGCGCCTGACCGCCGTGCACACCCATCTCGGTTCGCAGATTTTTCATGCACAAACCCACGTGACTGCCATCGACGTGCTCCTCCAGCAGGTGGTGTTGCTCCGTGACACCTATCAACAGCCCATTGAAGCGGTCAATATTGGCGGTGGTTTGGCGGTGGCGTACCTTGATGCACAGCAACCGCCCGACATTGCCCACGCAGTCGCTGCCATCTGGGCACAGTTGCAGGCCGGCTGTGCCCGCCACGGGTTGCCCCGGTTGCGCCTCGAGCTTGAGCCAGGGCGCTCGATCGTGGCCCGGGCAGGAGTCGCCTTGTACCGCGTGATTGGTGGCAAAGAGGTGCGTGATTTGCCGCGTTGGGTGCATGTCGACGGTGGTATGGCCGACAACATTCGGCCGGCCCTGTATGACGCCAAGTACACGGCGCTCGTCGCAAATCGTGCCGATGCTCCTGCCGATGAGGTGGTCAATGTGGCTGGTCGATACTGTGAGTCTGGTGATTATTTGTTGAAAGGGGCGGCGCTGGCCACCCCCTGCCCCGGCGATGTGATTGCTTTGGCCGTGGCCGGCGCCTACACGCTGAGCATGGCGAGTAATTACAATCTCGTGCCTCGTCCGGCCGCATTATTGGTGACGCCGGAGGAGGTACGGGTGATGCGCCGCCGTGAAAGCTACGCCGACATGTGGCGCAACGACGCCTAACATCGGTGCAACTTTTTCATGACTATCAACGTCATACTGAAATCCCGTGGTACACTGGCAAAAAGAATCTACGAAAATCCCCAGTGTACCAACGGGTTTTTTCAGGGAAGTCAGGAAAGAAAAGAGGGGCCTCAATGACACAACCAGGGTCAGCATTTTGGACGTGTGCGCAGTGCGGTGGCATGGGATCAGTGCTTGACCAGCAGTGCCCGAATTGTGGGGCTCGACGTGCGAGCACTACCACCGCTTCTCCACCACCCACTCAGGTCTCTGCACCGACCCCGACCTCCATCCCAGCGGTCACTGTAGTAGGCGGGCTCACACAGGTGCAGCAGATGGCACAACGCACCTGCCCACACTGTGGGAGCGTGCAGTCAAGTTTTGCGTGGAAATGTGGGCAGTGCGCAGAGCGCATGTCGTTTGGGCCGCGCCCGCGCATCACACCGGCGCCACAGCGAGTGGTAGCCATCGCCCTTGCTGTGGTACTGGGCGTCATCGGCGCCCATCATTTTTATATGGGGCGGCGACCACTCGGCTACCTGAGTGTGGCGTTGTGCTGGAGCGGCTACCCGGCGACTCTCGGTTTCATTGACGGCGTGCGCATGGCCTTCATGAGCGATGCGGAGTTTTTGGCGGAATGTGCCTAATCGAGGTGAAACACTTCGGTGAGGGTGAGGAGCGACGTATCGGCGGCACCACTGTCGAGTGTCTCAAAAAACGGCGCCATGTCTGCCTGCCAGCGCGCATTAATGGCCTCGTCTTGCATGCCGGCGACTGCGGCTGCAAAATCGGGGGTTTCGAGGTAGCCGACGAGGAGACCATCGTCACGCAAAAAGAGCGAGTAATTGTGCCATCCGTGACGTGTCAGGGCGGCGAGCATTTCGGGCCAGACGGCCTGGTGGCGTGCTTTGTACTCTGCGAGGCGGTCGGCGCGGACTTTGAGCAAAAAACAAACTCGTTGCATGGTTGACCTATCAAATGAATCAGTGGTATGGTGTATACATGTGCTTTACCATCCTACCACGGTTTTGGATGGTGGGGGAGGGGTCAACGAGGAAGCAAACATGAACGAGCCATCCCAACCGATGCCGTCGTCAATTGAGCACAAAATAATGGCACGAGTACGGCGCGCGGGGCGTGGCAGTGTGTGGTGTGCGGCGGTATTGCTGTCGTTGGGTTCACGGAATACCATCGATCAGGCCCTGCATCGGTTGGCGCACAAAGGCACGCTGCGTCGGATTGCCCACGGGTTGTACCTGTACCCAGACCATCAGCCGTTGGTTGGAGAGTTGCCGGTGGCGATGCCGTCGTTGCTTGAAACACTTTCTGTGGCCATTGAGAGCCCGCTTATTCCCAGTGGCGCCTATGCCGGTTATTTGCTGGGATGTGAGCCGCAGATGCCGCGCATCATCCAGTTACTCAGCCGGCAGGCAACGCGCACGATTCAGGTGGATGCGTGGTCGATTCACGTGCGTCCGACCTCGGCGCGCTATTTGGCCGGTGCAGGGCGCATGATTGCGGTGCTCGTACAGGCCTGGCGTTATTATGGTATCGATCGAGTCGACGGTGCCATGATTTCCGTGTTGCGGCAACGCATCCCACACCTGACACGTCAACAACTCTGGCAAGACCGGTCGCTGGCGCCAGCTTGGATGCACCCGTATTTGGCATCCCTGTGTGGCGAAGACGACGCACTGCATCGCTGAGAAAGATGAGGGAATGGATGTTGCGAGTGGCTCCATCACAGCGCACGTTGGTTGATGCCGACGGGCGTGATTTTTTTTATTTGGGCGATACGGCCTGGGAACTGTTTCATCGGCTCACTTTCGCAGAAGCGTCTTTCTACCTTGATCGCCGAGCGGAGCAAGGATTTACCGTCATCCAAGCGGTGGTACTCGCGGAGCTTGATGGCATCTACACGCCGAATGCACAAGGCGATACCCCGTTTGTGGATGTGGAGCACCTGATTCCCAACGAGGCCTATTTCGCCCATGTCGACCGGGTTGTGCGCTATGCCAATCAGCGTGGTCTGTACCTGGGTCTGTTGCCGACATGGGGTGACAAATGGAACCTGCAGTGGGGGCGTGGACCTGTGCTCTTTGATGCGTCGAAGGCCTATGACTACGGCGTGTGGTTGGGGCGTCGGTATGCCGATGCAGATGTGATTTGGATTCTTGGCGGAGATCGCCATGTGGAGACACAAGCGCATTCTGATATTGTGACGCAGATGGCGCACGGATTGACAGATGGGGATGGTGGTGTGCATTTGCGCACCTTTCATCCGATGGGGCAACACTCGTCGAGTGAGTATTTTCACGATTGTGACTGGCTTGATTTCAACATGCTCCAGAGTGGGCATGCCCGCAATCGTGATAATTGGCGGAGTGTGGCGGAGGATTATCAACGCCACCCCACAAAGCCCTGCCTCGACGGTGAGCCGGGCTACGAAGATCATCCGGCCGGGTTCCGCATTGAGCAGGGGTATCTCGACGATTATGATGCGCGTAAGGCCTGTTATTGGGCGTTGTGTGCGGGTGCACTCGGGCACACCTATGGGTGCCACCCGATTTGGCAATTCTGGTCACCAATCCATGGTCAACCGGCGACCTGGGCACGGAGGTCGTGGCGTGAAGCGCTCGAGTTGCCGGGTGCGGCGCAGATGCAACACGCCAAGCGGCTCATGCTCGCCCGTAACTGGCAGGCGCGTATCCCGGATCAACGGCTGATTCTTCATCCTCCCAGCGAAGCAGCTCAGCACATTGCGGCCTGTCGTGATGCGGCTGGGAGTTATGCCATCATCTACGTACCGGCCAGCCAGACAGTAGCGGTCGATATGACCCACTTACAATCCGGTGCTGCGGTGGCGCACTGGTACGATCCGCGCCACGGCACCTGGCACGACGGTGGGCGCATTGTTGCTGGTACCAGCGTACACAGCTGGCAGGTGCCGGTCGGTGGTCCGGATTGGGTGTTGGTGATTGATGTGGCAGGCGCGCAGGGGTAGGGTGCCAACTAACCGGGCATCACGGGACGAATAATGAGGCTCAATGAATCGGCCACATGTGCCTGCCAGCCACTGGGGATGACGGTGGTGGCGTCGAGTTGGGTGATGATGGCCGGGCCGGTGATGTGGTCGTCGGGCCGGAGTTGATCACGGTCGTACATGGCGGTGAGTACTGCGTCATGGTGGTCGTCGCAGGCGCTCCAAACGTGTGCGCTTGGAGTGAGTGTCGTGGTGCGTTGCGGGAGTTGGGGCACAGGGAGCGGTAAACCGTCATTGGCCATGGTGTGTTGTAAGACGGTAACTTCGATGGGACGTTGTAGCATGGCGTGGCCATAGCGTTGCTGATGTACCTCGTGGAAGCGCGCCGCTACCGCTGTAAGGTCGGCCTGCGTCACCGCGCTAGTCTGGCTGAGTGCGACTTCGAGCTCAAACGCTTGACCGCGGTAGCGCATTGCCAGTGTTATTTGGTGCCCGAATTGCCCGGGGTTTTCGCCGTCGCGCTGTAGGGCTGCGGCGAGCTCGCTGTGGCTGTCAGCAATCAGTTGATTGAGGGAATCCACGGTGATGCTGGTGAGTACACACAGCAAGGGCCGCGTGGTGCTACGTGTGACCGCCGCTGTAACCATACCCAGCGCCGACAGCACCCCCGGGTAGCGCGGGATGATGATGTGCTCGATGCCGAGCTCGTGTGCGAGTTGGACTGCATGTAGTGGTCCTGCGCCGCCAAAGGCGACCAGACTGAACTCTTTGGGATTGTGGCCACGTTCCACCGAAATGGTGCGTACGGCTCGGGCCATGGCGGCATTCACAACATGAATGATGCCCAGAGCTGCCTTGTGGGAATTGTTGTCGGTATGGGCAGAGACTGGGGCTAACGCGGCATGAGCGCGATCGATATCAAGAATCATGGTGCCACCCAAGAACGCTTCGCTGCGTAGACGCCCGAGTACCACATTGGCATCGGTGACGGTCGCCTGTGTGCCACGACCATAGCAGGCTGGTCCCGGGTCGGCGCCGGCACTTTGTGGGCCGACCCGCAAAGCACCACCACTGTCGATGCGCGCCAGGGAGCCCCCACCGGCCCCAACGGTGTGAATGTCGAGAGTGGGTAATCTGACGGGCATGCCTCCCACGGCGGAGCCGCCACTGCGCGGTAATTCGCCGTCGCAGAGGGCCACATCGGTCGATGTGCCGCCCATGTCGAATGTGATGATGCGGGTGATGCCGAGTTGTTGCGCCACGGCAAATGCCCCTACAATGCCGCCAGCTGGCCCGGATAAGGTGGTGCGCGCAGGGAGTGTTTGGGCACTGTGGACGCCCATGCTCCCGCCATCAGAGGCCATGATGCGCAGGCGAGTCGCCTGGGGGAGCTCACTGGCCAAATAAGCCAGATAGCGCGACATAATAGGTGCTACGTAGGCATTGACGACGGTGGTGCTCGTGCGTTCGTATTCACGGGCCTCGGTGACGATATGGTGCGACAATGACACGTGCCACTCGGGGTGGCGCGCTTTGAGGATGGTACCGATGCGGAGCTCGTGAATTGGATTGGCGTAGGCGTGAAGCAGACAGACCGCCACTGCCGTCACGTGTTGGTGTTCGAGGACGGGGATAAGTGCGTGAATTTCGTCATCAGACAGCGGTATGAGCACGTGTTGATCGAACGTAGTGCGCTCGCTCACCTCATGCCGATGTGTGGCTGGAATGAGTGGTTCAGGGCGAGTCTGATTAAGGTTGTACAGCGATGGCCGGTCACCGCGCCCGATGGCGAGCACATCCGCAAAGCCGCGCGTCGTAATCAGGGCAGTCACACTACCACGTCGTTCGAGGAGTGCGTTGGTGGCTACCGTGGTGCCATGCACGAGGATGGCTGGTGCATGGTGGTATTGGAGCTCGCTAAGTAATGCCTCTCCGGGATTGTGGGGAGTGCTGAGGCGCTTGGCAATGTGGAGCTGGCCATCGCTCATCATAACAAAATCGGTGAATGTGCCACCCGTGTCGACGCCCATGCGTTGCATGATGTGTATTCCTTGTTGTGCATGTCCAGTATTCACATTCGGGATGTGCGGTATGCGACGCCTTCGTCAGGGAGT
>JBBAWX010000036.1:0-19217 GCA_040396955.1 Roseiflexaceae bacterium | reverse complement strand
CACTACGCCTGCAATCGTAATCCTACAGATACGTAGCCAACAGCGATTTCACCCAAACTTTTCCCAACGATACTCCATACCCACCCAGCGCCTTCCTCTCAATTCAGAGAGGCACCTCCTCGAGATGCTCGCGGTGATGCTCAACCGTACCGATGATGACATCCCACAGCACGTAGCCACCGAGCCACGGCACCACCGCCGGGTCATCCCAGGCACTGGCTGGCACCGCCTGTGCCAAGCGCATCACCTCACAGTAGCCGTCACGCCAGCGCACCCAGGCAGTCTGGGCATCCACATGGCCGTAGGTGGCTTGGATCCAGGCGTTGATGGCGTCCTTGGCGGCGTGGTCGTCGGGGTCAACTGTGGGCCACGGTGGATACACGGGGGTGGCGTGGCATAGAGCTGCCTGGAGCCGGGCCTGCGTGATACGTTGCCACGCCCAGAGGTGCGTCAAATCGGCAATTGGGACGGCATGCTTTTGCAGATACGTTCCCCATGCCACGTACATGTCTACCAACAGTTGTAATCGATCCGACACATACACCTCGTTTGTACAATCACTGACCCAGAGCATGCTACAATAGGGGCACATACTGGAGTTCTTCACTACCATACCACGCAAAGGAGCATGGCATGACGTTGTCACACGATGACCTGCACCGCTACGCCGCAGACTACCAACGCGACGGCTACGTAATCGTGCGCGGGCTCTTTCGTCGCCAAGAGGTGGCTGACTACATCGACCACTTCATGGAGCTCCGCCGTCAAGGCAGCCACGAGGGCGATTTCGCCGGTGTGCCTTTCGACAACGGCGACAATCACACCCCCGACCCCCTGCAACAATACCCGCGCATGATCCACATGCATCGTTGGGACGAGCCCAGCCTACGCTGGATGATCGATCAACGCATCGACACCGTCATGCGCGCCCTGTTGGGCACCTCACCCTTTGCGGTGCAAACCATGCTCTACTTCAAACCACCGGGTGCCCGCGGCCAAGCCCTGCACCAAGACCAGTACTACTTGCGCGTGCAACCGGGCACCTGCATGGCGGCCTGGCTGGCCCTCGACGACTGCGACGAGGCCAATGGTTGCATGCAAATCGTCCCCGGTAGCCACCATCTGCCCTTGCTCTGCACCGTGCCGGCCGATACCACGCAGAGTTTCACCGATGTGATGGTGCCCGTGCCCGATGATATGCCCGTGGCTCCAGTCATCATGCAGGCCGGCGACATGCTGTTTTTCAATGGCCAACTCATCCACGGTAGCTTCCCCAATACGAGTGGCGACCGCTTTCGCCGTTCGTTGATTGGTCACTACATCGTCGGTGAAGCCGAAAAGGTGGCCAAGTACTACCACCCCGTGTTGCGCATGGACGGCAGCGAAGTCACCCTCGGCGTCAGTAAATCGGGTGGTGAATGTGGTGTGTGGGTCGACCAAGACGGCGAACGCGCCATCGAGATGACCACCCCCAAACGCCGCACCGCCGTCGCCGAAGATCCGCCACTCATCGCCTAGAAGAGAGCATCAAATGTCAACGTTGACCGCTGATACGCAGAGCGAGCCTATCGTTCAATCCAAAATCCACTGGTACCGCGTGCCACTCCCCCGCGAAGTCCTCGCCGAGCTCAACCAACGGAGCGATGCTTGGGGCCTAGCCCAGACCCTCGGTCATCTGGGCATCATCGCCCTGACCGGCGCGTTGGCGTGGTACGCCGCCATCCACTGGGGCTGGTTGGCACTCATCGGTTGCCTCTTTTTGCACGGCACCGTCTACGCCTTTTTGCTCAACGGCTTCCACGAGCTGTGTCATAGCACCGTCTTCAAGACCCGCGCCTTGAACCGCTTTTTCCTCTATCTCATCAGCTTTATGGGTGGCCTCAACTACGTCTACTTCTGGGCTAGCCACCAAGAGCATCACAAGTACACGCTCCATCAGCCCGACGACATGGAAGTCATCTTGCCCGTGGAAATCACGCTCAAAAGCTTCATCACCACAGCATTCATTAACCCGCACGGCTTTATTGAGCGCTGCAAGAGCTGGGTTTTGTTGAGCATGGGGCATCTCGAAAACGATTGGCAACGCACGCTGTTCCCCGACAACAAGCCGGCGCGCCGCCGTGAGCTCATCCACTGGACGCGCATCTTGCTGGCCGGTCACCTACTCTTGGTCGGTCAAGCCTTCTTCACCGGCTGGTGGATGTTGCCCGTGTTGATTACTGTGGCGCCGTTTTATGGTGGGCTATTGCTCTTTTTGTGCAACAACACGCAACACGTGGGTCTGCAGGACGAAGTCGAAGATTTCCGCCTCTGCACCCGCACCATCTACCTGAATCCCGTCGTGCAATTTCTCTACTGGCACATGAACTACCACATTGAGCACCACATGTATGCCGGCGTCCCGTGCTACAAGCTGGCACGCCTCCATCGCGCCATCAAGCACGAATTACCGCATACACCCAATGGTCTGTACGAGACATGGAGCACGATTATTGCCATTTTGCGCCGTCAAAAGGCCGAGCCGAGTTATCAGTTCGTGCCTGAGCTCCCAGCACCGGCCACGCGTTAAATCCAATGACACACAAGGGGATGCCACATGTTGACCGCTTTTACCATGATTCAAGCACGCCCAGAGTCGATTAAAAAAGTCGCCCAGGCCATCGCCAGTCTGCCCCACGTCAGCGAAGTCTACAGTGTGACCGGCGAATGGGACATCATCGCCATTGTGCGCCTGCGTGAATACGAACAACTCGCCGAGGTCATCCCCGAAGATATCTCGGGCATTGAGGGCATCATCAAGACCAACACCATCTTGGCGTTCCGACGCTTTTCGGCGAGCGACCTCGAAGATGCCTGGAGTGTGGGTATCGAATAACCGCTGATGCGCTACGGCGAATCACACACAATCCGCCCCGCGGTGCCAAGCACCGTGGGGCGGATTGTGTAGGACTGTAGATTGGGCGGCGTTTATTCGCCGGCTTCAAGCTCGTAGGAGTTGTTGAGCACCATACTGCCAATAGCCCAGCGATACGTGGCATAACTGAGACCGGCAAGGAGCACCATCAGCACCCCGACCACGGCCCCAATGCGTTTGTTGTGGTTCATTGTGTACCTCCTGAACAACGAGAAGGACATGCCTTCACCCTGTAGGACGCCGCTAGTCGCCAAAAGTTGCATCGGCACGCGTCGTATCAGCAAATTGCGACCGTGGTATCAGCAACGCCAACAACCACGACACCAGCCAGGCCACCACCAGCAACGCTCCAACGTCGAGATCGGCGGGCATCACCACCAGCGGGCGCACACTTTCGACACTCATGCCCAGCCCCGGGAAACCGATGACCACCACCGCGCACCAACGCCAGACTAGCCGTCGCCCCCACACGAGGCCGAAACGCCCTTCGCGCCACCACGCAATCAGCGACAAGAGTTCACCGGCGACGAGTACGCCAAGCGTGGTCCACGACCAAGTACCACTCAAGAGCACTTGCAATCCTACCGCTACGAAACATGCGATCAACCAGCGGAGCCAGGGAGCCACATCCGCTAGCTGCTGCGTAAGCCGCACGCGCAAGACGACTTCTTCGCTGATACACCAGAGCGCTAGGGGCACGATGAGCACCAACGACTGAGCGACCCCGGTCCAATCAACCAAACCGTCGATTTCGAGCAGGGCAAAATACCACCCGGCCGCCAACAACAAGGTGGCCACGCACAGGCCCTCAATGGCGACCTGTGCCACATCACGCCACGACCATGTGGGCCAATATGTGCGCGTGAGCAGCCACAGCAGAGCGGCCACGAGGAGCATTTCGGCACTGCCCCACACTGCACCCTGCCACGGTTGCGGCAGTGGTACGACCCGGGCCACTTGGCTCTGCGCAATACCGAACGTCACCACAAACACACTGCCGAGGAGCAGGGCACTACTACTCAACGCCACATGCCACCACCGTCGGGTTGATCCCATGCGCCCTCACCTGTGTGCGACGGGCGTGCCCAACACGTCCGCCAATTGCTCTCTGATGTACAATACCATAGTCAGCTCAAAGGAGTACGTATGTCAGCCCTATTTTTGACGGTTGCGCTGAGCGCCGCCGTGCTCTACGGCATTAGCGATTATGCGGGTGGGCGGGCGAGTGCCCGCATGCCGGTCGTCAAAGTCTTGGTCTGGGGTGAAATGTTCGGGGCGGCCGTACTGTGGTACTTGGTGGTCTGGAGTGGCGAATGGCCCATCAACACGACCAACGTGCTCCCTGGCATCATTGCGGGCATCACGGGAGCCATTGGAGTGGCACTCCTCTACGACGGTCTTTCACGCGGGTACACGGCGATGACAGCACCCCTTTCGGCCGTTTTGGCGGCCATGATTCCCGTCATCTACGGCATCCAAAGCGAGGGCATACCGCACACCAACAGCCTCATCGGCATGGGCATTGGCCTATGTGCCATCGTGCTGACCTCGATGGCCGGGCGCATCAACAACTTTCAAGGGGTGTGGCAGGGTCTCGGAGCTGGGGTTGCCTTCGGCAGTTTTTTTGTCTTCCTCAAATATCTCGGCTCCGACGACACCATCTACACGCCACTGGCCATCACACGCACTGCGGCGCTCCTCGTCACGTTGCCATGGCTGATGATTCGTGCTAGCGGGCCGGCCACGTTTGTGGGCATCGTCCTGGCCCTCATCGCTGGCGGCGTCGACATCGCGGCCTCTGCGGCCTATATCATGGCCACACAGTTGGGGCGCCTCGATGTGGCGAGTGTACTCGCTTCGCTCTACCCGGCAATCACCGTCATCTTGGCACGCATCATCTCCAAAGAGCGCACCACGCTCCTGCAAAAAATCGGCGTCGTGGCCTCGCTCATAGCGACAACGTTGATTGCACTCTAACGCCCGACCACCCCTCATGCCGCAACAACCAACTCTTGCGCTCTAGACCACCGGCATAGCCGGTGAGGGCGCCGTTGCTCCCCACGACGCGATGACAGGGCAATATAATCGCAATCGGATTGAGGCCATTGGTGCGCCCCACCGCCCGCGTGGCAGTAGGATGGCCGATGCGGTGAGCCTGCATGGCATAGGTGGCCGTCGTCCCTGCCGCGATGGTGCGTAACGCCTGCCACACCCGTTGTTGAAATGGGGTGCCGCCGGTATCGACCACCAACTGATCGACAGCGTGCAAATCACCAGCAAAATAGGCGGCCAACTGTGGGCGAATGTCGAGACCTGGGGCATCCACATCGAGCGTATAGCCGTGGGCACCATAGCGACGCGCCAAAAGCTCGTGCATGCGCGTCACATAGGCGTCGTAGTCGAGCACATGCACGGCGCTGTCACTCGTGGCCACCATCAAATCACCGATGGGCGACGTCATTGTCAAAAACCGCAATGTAATAGTCATGGGAGGATTCCTTCACTTTTGCAACACATGTTGGTTCTATTATCGGTGAAATACTCATCCAAAAAGTGGTATTTTTTGCGCTCACCCTGCTTAATCTTTCGCTCATACGTACCTGCTACACTGCAAGAAATCATTTGAGAGCGGTCGGTTCCGTCTGTTTGAGAGAGGTTGAAGCATTCATGCGATCATTGTTGTATCTGCGTCTGCCAATCTGGTTTATCGTTCCACTCGTTGCCCTTGTTAGTGTTTTCGCAATTGGCGTCGGGTATGTGGCTGCCCTCAGACTGACCACGCCGTGCACCTTGAGCCAAGCCGAATGCACCAAAATGACGCGCTTTTACGAGGCCTGGCAAATTGTCAGCACCGAATATGTTGACGCCAGTGTGCCCACCCCCGATACACTCATCGACGGTGCCATTGGTGGCATGGTCGATAGCCTCGGTGATACCGGGCATAGTCGCTATATTTCACCACAAGACGCCGAAAGTGAGCGTGAAGCCCTACGTGGCTCATTTGAGGGAATCGGCGCCTATCTGACCGAACGTGACGGCATGGTCATCATTGCCGCTCCCATAGAAGGTGCTCCTGCCGAAAAGGCGGGCATCCGCTCAGGTGATCGTATTTTGCGCGTCGATGGCGTCGACGCACGCAGTGATTCGGTCACCCAGCTCCAATCTAGGGTCAGAGGGCCGAGCGGCACCAGCGTCACCTTGGAAGTTTTGCACGACGACGGCAGCATGGAGACGATACAGATTGTCCGTGCTACCATCGACATCCCCACTGTGAGTTGGAAGATGCTCCCCGGAGATGTGGCCCACCTGCATTTCAACCAGTTTTCGATGCAAGCCGATGATGACATGCGCCAAGCGCTGACCGAGATAACCCAGGCCAACGCCAAAGCACTCATCCTCGATTTGCGCAATAATCCGGGTGGCTATGTCGATCAACTGATGAAAGTCGCCGCCCAATTTGTCCCCAAAGACACCGTCATTTTGATCGAAGAAGACCGGGCCGGCCAGCGTACTCCCTACGCCACCGACCGCACCGGCCTCGCCCAAAGCATCCCGCTGATTGTCTTAGTCAACAGCAACACTGCCAGTGCGGGCGAGATTCTCGCCGGTGCCCTGCAAAACGCCGGGCGCGCCACCATCATCGGCGAACCCACCTTTGGCACGGCTACCGTGCTCCGGCCCTTTGATCTCGACGGAGGCGCCAGTATCCGCCTCGGTACAACCCAATGGCTGACTCCAGATGGCGAAGTGGTGCGGGGCAAGGGTATTACGCCAGATACGACGATTTTTCTGCGCAACTGGTCAGACATTGTGTCGCCCCGCGAAGCGGCACAAATGAGCGACACCGAGTTGCGCGACAGTGTCGACAGCCAACTCAGTGCCGCGTACACGGCAGCGCTCACCGCTCAGCCAGCCCGTTAATCTAACGGAGCTGTATCCAGAGCGCATCGAGGATCATGCCCAACAAAAACATGCCGCCAAAAGTGCGTGTATGCACGAAAGCGTACGGCGCATACCAGAGCGGCCACACGTCGGGAGGATAGTCGGCAGGCGGGGTGGCGGGGCGTGGCATCCCGAAGACACCGATGGCGGCTCGCGCTGCGGCGACCGCCAAGACGACCAACGCCACCCACGCCGACATGATGCCCAACCCAACCAGGGCGATGGTCACCGCATACTGCGCTACAATCAGACCAATGGCCACGTAGCGAGCCAGCGGGTCACCCAAAATCACCGGGAGCGTGTAGATTTTGCTGGCCCGATCCGAAGGCATTTTGTCGATGTGTTTGCCAAAAAGCACCGTGGTGGCGGCCAACGTCTGTGGAATACTCACCAGCACCGCATGCCATGCCCACTCACCGGTAATCACGAAGTAGCCGCCACCCACCATCAATGGCCCCCAGACCAAGATGACCGCCACTTCACCCATGCCGATGTACTTGAGCGGCCAGGTGTAAAAAATGACAAACCCGGCCCCAATCAACAACAAGATGAGCGCTAATTCTCCACGTAACCAGACCAAATACGCCCCCGGGATGAGCGCCAACAGACCGGTGACTGCCGCATATAGCAACAGTCCACGTTGGCTCAACAACCCGTGCACAAGCGGCTGTGGACCGTACTGCGCCCGGAAGTAGTTGTCGTGGTCAACTCCCTGACGGTAATCGATGAGGTCGTTGAGCAGATTGTTGGTGGCATGCGCCATGGTCAATCCGATCAACAGACACGCCCACAGACCCCAATCAAACATGCCGTTGCGCCACGCCCAGATCCCGGCCATGGTAGCCGAGGTGGCCGTCATCACCAACACGGCAGCCCGTGACGCCACCAACCACCGTGACACCACATCAAGCGCACGCCATTCATCGGGGGTCAGTCGTGGAATGGTACGGAGTGCCTTGCCCCACATTGCCAACATCGCATGCTCCTTTACATTGGCTCGGGTAAAACGGCACCATCATAGCACGATTTTTGTGCACATTGCCACACGTTTTAGTCGCAATTGGGCACACGTTGCCACTCACAGGCCAGCATTTCGGCACCAACTGTGAGCACCAAGACCACACCAGCGATGAGCAGGCCCGCACCAAGTATTCCGTTGAGCACGACGAAGCGCCGCTGTTGCCACAACGTACTCAAGGCTACAACCCCTCCACCCATGACCGCCACAATCGCACTCCACAACAGGATCAGCTCAAACCCACTCGTGTGCCCGTTCGGGCGGAGCCATGCCACAAACGCCGGCACAGGCGTCGCAACCAGTGTATTCAAGATGGCGAAGGGCAATGCACACAGCAATCCCACCGCAAATGTCCGCCATGCAATCATCCGTCACCTCATTCCGCTGTCAGCACGCTGACAGTCCGGGCTCACTGTGGTACAATAAGTACATTATTGTGATTAATTACACAAAGAAATACATTCATGCGACGACGATATTGGCGATTGTACTTCACGTTATTGGGCATCATACTGCATATTTTCTGGTTTGACATCATTGGGCGGCGGTGGTTTGCGGCCAGTGCGGTGCGACGATGGGTGCGTTTAGCGATGCGTTTCCGCGCGTTAGCAATCGCACTCGGTGGGGTACCCATCAAACTCGGACAATTCATGAGTGTGCGTGTGGATGTATTGCCGCAACCAGTCACCACTGCGCTCGCCGACCTACGCGACGAGGTACCAGCGGCGCCATTTGCGGCCATCGAGCCGGTATTGGCAGCGGCGTGGGGGCATGATTACCGTGAGATTATCTGTGACCTCGACAACACCGTGGTAGCGGCAGCTTCGCTGGGGCAGGTGTACCGTGCGCGCCGGCGTGACACGGGCCAAGAGATTGCCATCAAAGTGTTGCGGCCAGAGATACACGCCATCATCGAGACCGATCTCGCCGCTGTGCAGGCGATTGTGCGGCTCATCAAGGATTACCCGTTGATACAGCGGCGCGCCGACATGGAGCGCCTATTTGCGGAATTTGCCGAAGTCTTACGACAAGAGCTCGATTACCGGCATGAAATTCGCAACAACGAGCGCTTACAGGCCTGTGTGCGCGACGAGCCGCGCGTCGTGCTCCCGGTGGTGCATCACGACCTGAGCACCAGCCACGTCCTGGTCATGGACTGGGTGACGGGGATTGCACCCGACAAGCATGCCCGGATCGACGAAGCCGGCATCGACCGGCATGCGGTGGCACAGACCCTGTTACGTGTCTTTTTTGCGCAATGCTTTGTCCATGGGGTATTCCACGCAGACCCACACCCGGGCAACATGCTCATCAGTGCTGACGCAGATGGCACATGGCGTATACACCTGCTCGATCTCGGGGCGGTGAGTACGATACCGGCGACCATGCAGGTGCATCTCCGCAAGGCGATTGTAGCTGTGGTGAGCAACGATACCGCCGGGGTGGTCAGCGAAATGGAGGCGTTGGGGATGATACTACCCGATGCCGATCGTGGCGAAATCCAGCGCGTATTGGCGATTGCCCTGCAAGAGGTGGCCCAACGTGGCATGGCAGATATGAGCACCATTGATGTGATGGGGCTCGCCCGCGAATCACGCCAACTCCTCTTTCAGCTCCCGTTCCAGATACCACAACACGTGATGTATCTGGGGCGGGCGCTCGCATTGTTGAGTGGTGTGATTACGATGCTCGACCCTGCGTTCAACATGGTCTCAGAAGCGCGGCCATTGGCGGTGCGTTGGATTCAGCAAGAACAGCGTTCGTTATTTGCGGATCTCATCAGCACCGGGCGCACCCTTCTAGGCATACCTACCCGCCTCGACCGCGTGTTGGGGCAATTTGAACGTGGTACAATCAGCGTAGATACCCGGGCACTCGAGCACCAGATTGCCGAGCTGACGAAGGCGCAACGGCGCCGTGATTGGTTGCTTATCGGGATGATGGTCGTGCTCATCGCGCAGTGGTGGATGGGGTAACGACGAAGGCAAGCTGGAGAGGGCCACGGCGTTGCCGTGCAGAAAGAGGCCGAGGTGAAGCGAAACGCGCGTGTTTGGATTGGCATCATCATCAGCATTGCCTGTCTCTATGTTGCATTTCAGGGGCTCCACGTAGCGGAGTTTTGGCAGGTCGTCCAAGCGGTCAACTACTGGTGGATTTTTCCGGCAGTCGGTGTCTACACACTGGCGGTTGTCATCCGGACCTGGCGATGGCGGGCCATGTTGCGCCCTCTCGCCGACGTCTCCATTACCCGGTTGTGGCCAGTGGTCGTGATTGGGTACATGGGCAATAATGTGTATCCAGCGCGCGCAGGCGAAGTCTTGCGTTCGTACGTCCTACGCCGGCGTGAGGGGATTTCGATGAGTGCCTCGTTGGCTACCGTGGTACTTGAGCGGCTCTTTGACGGGCTTGTCATGTTGTTGTTTGTTTTTGTGACGTTGCCCTTTGCGCCACTCCCACCACTCTACAATCAAATTGTGACCGGATTCAGCGTGCTCTTTCTCGGCGCGCTAGTGTTTTTTTTGGTGCTCGCAAGTCAGCCGGCGCAGTTTTTGCGGGTATGGCGCTGGTGCGCGGCCCGCTTTTTGCCGGCCCGGCTCGCCAACACGGGTGAAGACATTGTGGTGAAATTTGTGAGCGGGCTCCAGTCGTTGAAAAGCCCTCGTGAGATGCTGGTGATTTTTGCGTCATCGGCGTTGATTTGGTTGACCGAGACGGGCAAGTACTGGGTCATCATGCAGGGGTTTCCGTTCCACGTGGATTTCACCGTGCTCATGCTGATGACTGCCGTCGTCAATTTAGCCACCACCGTCCCCTCGACGCCCGGGTATGCGGGCACATTCGACGTGCCCGGTATTTTGATTTTGCAGCAATTCGGGGTAGCACAGGCCATCGCCACCGGCTACACGTTGGTGCTCCACGTGGCACTGTGGTTGCCCATTACCGCACTGGGGGCGTGGTACATGCTCCGTGAGCAGATGAGCTGGAGTGATTTTGATCGAGCCGTTGCTGCTCGTGAGGGAGAATAACGCATGCGCATTCTCATCGTTGGTGCTGGATTTGCTGGCCTGACGGCTGCCCGAGAGCTTGTACGGGCCGGGCATCAGGTCACCATTTGTGAAGCTGCCGCACAGCCTGGCGGGCTGGCTTCTGGGTTTCGAGGCGACCCAGCCTGGGAATGGCCGCTTGAGCGCTTTTATCATCATGTCTTTGAGACCGATCTCGAAATCAAAGCCCTCGTCGAGAGTATTGGCCAGGCCCACAAGTTGTTTTTTGCGGCCCCGCGGAGTGTGCAGTGGTGGCGTGACCGCACCTGGGCCATCGACGGGCCAGTCAAGGTCCTCCAATTACCGCTCATGCCACTCCTCGATCGCATCCGCTTTGGCATGGCCATCGCCTGGCTCAAGTACGTGGTGCGCAACTGGCAACCACTCGAGCGTGAGACGGCCATGCACTGGTGCGAGCGCGTCATGGGGCGCAAGGCATACCGAGCCATCATTGAGCCATTGTTGCGGGGCAAATTTGGGCCATATGCCGAGCAGGTCAACATGGCGTGGCTCTGGTCGCGCTTCAAGGCGCGTAGCTTCAAGTTGGGGTACTACCACGGTGGCTTCCAGGCGCTCGCCGACGACATCGTCAGCGATTTGAGCCGCCAGGGGGTGCGCTTTCATTTCAACCACCCACTGACATCGGTGACGTACGACGGCAACCACTGGTATGCCACGGCCGCCCACGGCGAAGTGGTGACAGGCGATGCGGTGCTCCTCACCTGTGGCCCCGAGATGTTGAAACGTCTCGTACCGGCACTGCCGAGCCACTACACCGCCGGATTGACCTCGTTGCACTCACTGGGCGCCATGGTGTTGACGTTGGCGTTGCACCGCCCACTCACCGACGGTGATTACTGGATCAACATGCCCAAGCCGGAGTTCCCCATGCTGGCGATTGTGGAGCACACACACTTCGTGGATGCACGCCGCTACAACGGCGATACGCTCATCTACTGTGGCGATTACGTGCCTGCCGACCACGCCTACATGACTATGAGCCGCGACGAAATCATCAACGCCTTTGTGCCAGCACTGCAAAAAATCAACCCTCAGTTTGAGCTGAGCTGGATCAAAAACGCCTGGGTGCACCGTGAGCGCTATGCCCAGCCGGTGGCACCGGTCAACCACAGTGCCAACATTCCTGGCATCAAGACGCCACTCAAAGGGTTGTACTGGGCCAGTATGAGCCACGTCTACCCGTGGGATCGTGGCACGAATTTTGCGGTGGAGGTCGGCAAAAAAGCAGCACACACCTTGATGACTGAGAGCAAAAAGAGCACGTCGCATTAAAGAACAAGAGGGGCTATGGCGAGTGAACGGGTCGCCGTGTTGCTGGTCGCAGAGCTCCCCGTGGGAGCCATGACCTGCGTCATCGTTGACGGATTACCGATCGGCATTGCCAACGCCGCCGGGCACATCTATGCGTTCGACGATGCCTGCCGGCACGAGGGCGGTCCGTTGTCGTCGGGGGCACTAATCGCCGACACGGTCACCTGCCCGTGGCACGGCTGGACCTATCGACTTAGCACCGGCAAGGCGATCGTACCACCGGTCGGCATCCGGATTCGCACCTACCCCGTCGAAATCAGTGACGGGCAGATTTGGGTGCACATCGATTGGGGTGATTCTGCTTGACGGCACCATGGTGCATCAGGCACAATAGAGAGGTATATTTAGTGACTACGAGGAGGTTGTCATGACCCGAGATGTGAACACATTACTCCGCGGCGCGGAGCCACTCCCAGTCCCTGGTCCACGCAGTCAATCAGTGGTGGCTCGCGATGCAGCAGTGCTCGCTGGAGTCATGGGGCGCGTCAACGATTTTGTCATCGATAAAGGGGTAGGCTGCGAAGTCTGGGATATTGATGGTCAGCGCTATTTAGACATGGCGGCCGGCATCGCCGTGGTATCGACGGGGCACTCGCACCCACAGGTCATCGGTGCCATGCAGGCCCAGTTGCAGAAGTTTGTGCACATGGCGGGCACCGACTGGGCCAACGAGCAAATGGTCGGCGTCGCTGAAAAACTGGTGCGTTCGATGCCGGGCACCCACGAGTGGCAGGTCTTTTTGTCGAACTCGGGCACCGAGGCCATCGAAGCAGCCATCAAGTTGGCACGCCACGCCACCGGACGGCAGGGGATTATTTCGTTCTTGGGAGCTTTCCACGGGCGCTCATACGGCTCTATGTCGTTGACCGCCTCCAAATCAGCGCAGCGCCAAGGTCACATGCCGCTAATCCCGAGCATTTTCCACGCTTTTTATGCCAATCCCTACCGCACGCCGTTTGGCATTGATCCGGCCAACGTGACCCAGGCCACACTCGACTACATCGAGAAAACACTGTTTGGTACGATTGCGCCTCCCAAAGACATTGCGGCCATCATCCTCGAGCCCATCCAAGGCGAAGGTGGCTACATCGTGCCGTCTGCCGGATTTTTGTGCGGGCTGCGCCAAATCTGCGACCGCCACGGCATTTTGCTCATCTATGACGAGGTCCAAAGTGGCGTCGGGCGCACCGGCACCATGTGGGCCTTTGAGCACGAGATGGCACAAAACGGCGCCGGCTGTGCGCATTGCCGGAGCAAACAACAACCCGGCTGCACCCCCGACATCTTGGTGACTGCCAAGGGTCTCGGCGCCGGTATGCCCATTGGTGGCATCATCGCACGACGCGACATCATGGAGCGTTGGACACCAGGCGGCCACGGCAGCACCTATGCCGGCAACGCCATCGCCTGTGCGGCTGCCAATCAAGTACTAGAACTTGTGCAGGGTGGGCTCGCTGCCAATGCGGCCACCGTGGGTGCGCACCTCATGGCAGGCCTCAAAGATCTGCAAACCCGCTACGAATGCATCGGCGATGTACGCGGGCGTGGCTTGATGCTCGGAGTCGATTTCGTGCTTGACCGCACCACCAAAGAGCCGGCCAAGCAACTTGCCGACGACATCATGATGGAAGCATATCGACGCGGGATGCTCATTTTGACCTGTGGGTACTCGACCATCCGCTTCTGCCCACCGTTAGTCCTCACAATGGAGCAGGCCGACGAAGCCCTCGAGCGCTTCGAGTCGACCATCAAGGCAGTCTGGAAGTAACGTTCAACGCACAACGACACGGCGGTGGTGGCACATGTGCCACCACCGCTTTTGTTAGGCCATCGTCTCCCAATGTGCTCGATTGACTTGATGTTGGAGGGCCTCTCCCTGCACGAAACGCTGAATCTCGGTCACCATGATATCGCGCTGACGCAGACGCGCCTCGCGCGTCACAGCTGCCATGTGCGGCAAGATGACGCAGTTGGGCAATGCCCAAAACGGCGAATCGGCGGGCAACGGCTCGTATGGCTCGGTCACATCAAGCAGAGCGTTGATTCGCCCCGTCTGCAATTGGGCAAGCAGGGCATCGCTATCGATGAGTTGCGCACGGGCCGTGTTGATAAACCAGGCACCATCACGCATCAGCGCGAATTCACGTGCTCCGAGCATCCCAATGGTTTGCGCGGTCACCGGCGCATGCAACGAAACCACGTCGCTCTGTTGCAACAGCGTCTCAAGCGGCACCAGCGTCGCTTGGTACTGCGCCGCCACCGCCGCGCTCGCAAATGGGTCGGTCAACAACAGCCGCACGCCAAATGGGCGCAACAGCTCCATCACGCGCCGCCCAATGGCACTGGCGCCGATGATGCCCACCGTACTCCCGCGCAATTCGTGTTGCGTGTGGATGGGGAGCAGAGGCTGCTGGGCACGGTAGCGCTGTGCGGCTGCAAAGACCTGGCGCTGTGCCATAATCATGGCCCCAATGGTGAATTCTGCCACCGAATCGGCCAACGCCACATTGGCGTGGCTCACAGGCAAACCGGCCTCGAGCGCTGTCACGGGGATGAGATGCTTGACCGTACCCGCCGTATGCACCACGAGTTGCAACGGTGATTGGGTGGGCGACCAATCACCGAGATCGGCCAGGGTTGGCGTGCCCCAACCGGTCACCAAGATGGTCGCTGTGGTGCGTAGAGTAGCGAGGTGCGCCGGTGTTCCATCCCAATGGGTGATATTCCCGAGGGCACGTAAAGCCGGCAGGCAGGCGGTGATTTCAAGCTCAGCACAGACCGCATCGGGCATGGCAATGCAAATATGGTGTGTGGGCATAATAAAAGTACCAGCGCCACAGGATGTCTCCGTGGCGCTGGCATGGTCTCCTTCCTAGCGATCGAGTGATCCCCAGACTTCGATTTTTTTGCGCACGCGGAGAATCACCTCATCGGTGAATTCAGTGGTAGTCGCGTGACCTTGCAGGTCAGCGGTACAAATGCCATCGTAGACCGCTTCAAACACCGACTCTTGGATGGCGCGCGCCGCCAATACACCCTCGGGCCCACAGTAGCTCAACAGCGAGGCGCCAGCCAGGATCATGGCCATCGGGTTGGCGATGTTTTTGCCGAACAAAGCGGGGGCGGTGCCATGCGGAGCCTCCGCCATGACCACCCGCGGCTTCCACGCTTCGTCGAAGCCAATCAACAATGATTCACTGCCAGCAATCGAGCCAAACATCTGGAGCACCATGTCGCTCAAACAGTCACCGTCGCGGTTGAGGGCCGGGATGACCATGGCATCGCCGTGACCGGCGAGGAGCAGGGCATAGGTGGCGTCGATGAGCTGCGGCTCGTAGCGTACTGCTGGGTGGCGCTTCGCAGCCGCGTCCATTTCTTCTTTGAGCATACCCTCGTAGATGGGGCTGACCGTGTATTTGGGGCCACCGAAGACTTTCGCGCCGATGCGTTCCGCATACTTAAACGCATATTCCGCCACACTACGGCAGTGGGCACGCGTAATCATCTCGGTACGATAGGCGACTTCGTTATCACCCTCACCCTCACGCCATTCTTTGGCACCGTAGGCGTCGCCGACGGCCATACGAATCACCGCGATCGGCGCATACGCACCCGCCACGGTGCGTACCCCGGGGATACGCCGGCCGGTGCGTACAATCACCGTACCATCGACTTTTTCGCGCAAAATGGCGTTGGGGCTCCCAACATCACCTTTGATTTCAGGGGTAATGGTGGCCGCTTTGAGGCCCAATCCGTGGATGCACATGGCTTCAGCGGCCTCATTGACCACAGCATTTTGGGTGGCACGGCGGTTGTCAAGACTCAAATTAAAGCGTACCAGCTCAACATTGACCCCAGTCACACTTGGTGCAATCACGCGCAACCCCTCTTCGAGGAGTTCTTGCCCGGTTTGATCACCTTCGAGGACTACGATGGTCTTGGTCATGACTGCATCTCCTTGTTTTGACCCACCATTCATTGGGCTCAGCATACCACGAAATCGGCGTTGACTTGCTGCCCTTATGCGCCGTACGTGGGGCGTTGTGGCCATCCGGATGGTGAATCTTCGAAGTCTTGTTGACGGCCGTATGGGGTAATATCAAGGAATGCGTCGACACCAGTGAGCCCCTCAACGCCCCGCTGTGTGGTGGTGTAGGTGTGGTACACGTCGGTGCCAAGTCGAAAAAACACACTCATCCCCTGTCCTTCCCCCGTATCGCTCGACATGCCCATATCCTGGTTAAAGGTGCTTCGGAACGAAGAGTACATGGGGTGTTTCATGGCAAAAGCCGCTTTGTGGGTTGCGATTTTGGCGTAGGGAGCACGCCCCACCACCACAAAACGTGTGTCACGCGTCTCCAACAACGACAAATCACCCAGTTCGTTCAGGTATGCGGTACACACGGGGCATCCTGCGTCCCAATCCGGCCCAAACATGAAGTGATACATGATGAGTTGCCGTTGCCCCGCAAACAAATCGGCAAACGACAGCGCGCCATCTGGTCCATCAAAGACGTATGGCGTGGTGACTGGCACCATGGGCAAACGGCGCCGCAAGGCATTGATGCGATCACGCTCACGCGTCAAGGCCTTTTCGGCAAGCAACAACTCGGCACGGGCATGCTCCCACTGAGCACGCTCGGTAATCGGCGGATGTGGCACAGACTCTTTTGATGATGCCATGACGGCTCCCTATCACAATACCCTGTCAGGGTGACTAATCCTTGAGCATGGCGTCTTTGGCCATCACACCACGAGTGGTCAGATCGCGATAGCGCGCCACCGTATCATGCACCGCTTGTGCAAGTGGGGTGTAGGGCAACGTACCTAAGAGCGCCTGCAATGGTGAGGCTTCGTATTCATCGGGGAACGGCAAGCCTTTGTCGGTGTAGGTGATTTTGCCCGCCACATCGGGAGCCACGGCTTCAATGGCCGCAATCACCTCAGGCATGGTGGCAATACTGCCACGCAGATTGAAGATTTCGGCACCCGCAAAGGGCACACGTGCACACGCAATAAAGGTTTTGGCGACATCATCGGCATAGTGATAATCGGCACGGCCGCCAAACGGAATGTGGTAGGACTGACCCACTGCGGCCGCAAACATGGCCTTGGTCGGCGTCGAGGTCATGCCCTGATCGCGGCCAGTGCCATACACGATGTAGGGGCGCAATCCGATGCTCGGAAATTGATAGTCGTGCCAGTAGACGCGGGCCGTCCCTTCGTTGGCCTGCTTGTAGACGCCGTAGAGTGTCGTCGGGTGGCCGACGCTCCCATGAGCAACGCTCCCCGATGCATCCCCGTCAGCCGCATCATAGACAGCCACAGACGAGGCGTAGACGATTTTGTTGATGCGGTCTTTGCGCCGATTGGCCGCTTCAAACATGTTGACCGTGCCCACCACGTTCACGTGGGCCCCAAGAGGCGGATTGGCACGACAAAAAGGCACTTGCAGAGCGGCAAGGTGAATGATATTGGTGATGTGGTAGGTGTCAAGGGTCGATTCAACGGTTGCCAAATCGGTGACATCCCCGTTCACAAACGTGATTTGTGCCAGTTCAGCATCACTCATCAACTGCCGGAGCCGCCGTGGCTCGCCACCAATGTCGAGGATGACTGGTGGTGTGCCTGCTTGAACGAGATTTTTGGCGACCCATGCCCCGATACAGCCCAACGCCCCTGTCAGTAAAAATCGCTCCGTCACGATATTCCTCCTGTGTGTGGTCATGCGTCTGCGTCCCTATTATCGCATGAAAAAAGGGGCTGATTTGTATGCCTTATCAATGTGAATTCAGCAATTCACGAATCGAAATCGGTGCAAAGACGCTGGTTGTGCTATACTAGCACGGTATATTGTTGTATACCTGCGCGTGCACATTATCAACGCGCAGATGAACTGTTGCCCGCCGTGAGGCGCGCACCCATCAAAGGAGTCCCCACGTGGCCCCAGAACGCCTACAAAAAGTGTTGGCAAGCTCAGGCGTAGCCTCACGCCGTGATTGTGAAGTCCTGATTGATCAGGGCCGAGTATCCGTGAATGGTGAAGTTGTGCAAATCCCCGGAACTCGCGTCGACCCCGATGTCGACACCATTTTGATTGACGGCAAACTGCTCAGCGCCCGTCAACCGCGCACGTACATAATGTTCCATAAGCCAGTCGGAGTGGTCTCGACCACCGATGATCCGCAGGGGCGCCCTACGGTCACCGACCTCGTCACTGTGCCGCAGCGCCTCCACTTGGTAGGCCGGCTCGACTTCGCCAGCGAAGGTCTGATGCTCCTCACCGACGATGGTGCCATGACACAGGCCCTCACACACCCCAGCTACCAGGTCGAAAAAGAATACCACGCCCTGCTCAACGATACGCCGAGCACCGACGATTTGCGCGAATGGCGCACTGGTGTCGAACTTCCGGCGATTGATGATGAAGCCGGCGATCAAGATAACTTTGACGGCCCAACCAGCGAAGAACCAACCATCATGACCGCTCCCGCTTGGGTCGATATCATCGAGCGCGGCGAGGCAGGCACATGGGTCCGTGTTGTGCTCCGCGAGGGACGCAAACGCCAAATCCGCCGTGTCGCCAAGGCACTTGGATTCGACGTCATTCGTTTGCTTCGTGTACGTGAAGGCCCCATTGAACTCGGCGATTTGGCTGCCGGTCAGTGGCGAGAATTGACCGACGAAGAGACCGAAAAGCTTCAACAACATGCCAATGCAGCCACACGCATGGCACAGCTTATTGCCCAACAACAGGCGAAAGCTGAGCGCAACGCCGAGGCTGAAACAGGCGATGACCAAGAAGCCCCCAAAAAACCACGATCTGCGGTGGCTGGCGATGCTCCCCGCGAAGGTGGCTTCCGTCGTGACGGTGATGCCCCACGCGAGGGTGGATTCCGCCGCGAGGGTGGATTCCGTCGTGACGGTGATGCCCCACGCGAGGGTGGATTCCGCCGCGAAGGTGGCT
>JBBAWX010000035.1:0-21634 GCA_040396955.1 Roseiflexaceae bacterium | reverse complement strand
CCTGGGGCTTGGTGGCGTCCATGGTGAGGATGGTGCCGTTGTGCACGATGAGATTTGGTGCTGCGGTCATGGGTGTGCTCCTTTGCAACGATTCTGGTACAGTGGCGCAGGGATACTCCCTGCGCCCGGAGAAGGCTCAATTAGGCGCGGGCGGCCTCTTCGGCCAAGCGACTGGTGGATTTTTGGGTGGCAGGATCGATGTAGCGTGTCGATATCATGGTAATGACCGCAAAAATCATGGCAATCATGAAGGGGATTTGGTAGCCATAAAAATTCATGATGTAACCTGCGGCCAACGGCACGAGTACCGCTGCTGCATGTTGCATGGTGAGTCCCATGGCAATCGAGGGGGCAATATCGGCCTGTGAAGCCACTTTGCGCAAGTAGGTGTTGGCCCCAATCCACGAAATGGGGAAGATGATGCTGTAGATAGTATAGCAGGCTAGCACAATCCAGATGTTGTTTACAAAGGCGTAGCCGGCCAATGCGACCACGTACAGCACATTGGCGGCGGCCAGCATGGGGCGCTCGCCGAAGCGGTCGATGAGTTTGCCGACCCGGCGCCCAATCAGCGTGTTGATGACGTTGACGGCAATGAGGAGCATGGTGAGCTGGCTGACGCTAAGGTCGTAGTTTTCGACCAGCACAAACAAGCCGAACGAAAAGAAAATCTGCTGGCGCCCACCGTCGAGCAAGTTGAGCATGTAGTAAAACCGGTAATCCTTGTGGACGACAATCGGCTCACGCTTGGCCTCAGCTGGGTGCGGGATGCCGTCTTTGAGGTTGGGGAAGGCAAAAATGGCCACGCCAGCGGCGGCAGCCGCTAAGCCGAGCAGATAAAAGGCGTTGGTGAAGCCGAACCAGCCATTTTGGAAGCCGAGTGCCATTAAGACCATGGCAAGGAGCCCACCCAAGTTGCCTAGTGCGGTCACCGTGCCAAGCACGGTCCCCGCTTTGTCTTCGGTGGTGGTGCTCATGGCCAGGGCATGCTGGGTCTGCAACCAGGTGTGATACCCCATCGAGCTGACGATGACCCACGGGGTGACCGTGGCGAAGTCGGTGGCAATGCTAAACAGCGCATATCCGAGCGCCAGTGTCATGAGGGCGAGTGTGGTCAGCCGTGGCAATGAGAGCTTGTAAAAAAGCGCCGTCAAAAAGATGATGAGGAAACCGGGGATCTCGCGGATGGCCGTGATATAGCCGAACTCTGGGCCAGCGAGCCCTAATTCGTCACGGAAAAAATTAGTGACAATGGCGTGTTGCCCCGACATGGCGAAACTCGCCAAAATGGTGGTCAGCGTGATGAGGATGAAGCCTTGACGGGCTTCTGGAGTGCGAAATTCGGCCTTGAACATGCTTAGGGATTCTCCGTTCGATGAAAGATTTCAGCCATGGGAAGATCAAATTTCGCGCCATTCTCACTGGCCCAATCGCGCATGCGTGCATCAAGCTCGGGGTTTTCGGCGCCGACTTGGCTGGCATGGGCGTGGAGGGCGTGTAATTTGCGCTCAAACACGGCGCTGATGTCGATGCCCACATTGGGTTGTGGGGTGCCCACAATGTAAATTTCTTTGACTTTGTGTGGCAGAAGCCCCTCTTGGGTCATGAGTTCGGGGAAGTCCCACGGGTTTTGTGAGGCCGGGTAAATGGCCGCGAGTGTCGCTGTCCCCGCCGCAATATGGTCGGGGTGATAGCGAGCAATCGACAGCGGCATGCCCCAGTAGCGCTCGGGCGACTGGCAGATGACGCGCGTCGGTTTGTAGGTGCGGAGCACACGTACAATGTCGCGGCGCAGTTGCAGGGTTGGGTAGAGCCGCCCATCTGGATAATCGAGGTGGATGACGCCTTTGAGGCCGAGGCGGCGGCCGGCTTCGGCTTGCTCCGCTTTGCGCGTGTCAACGGTCACTTGGCGGGCTTGTGGGCTCAGGTCGGTGGCTTCATCGGGGCCGCCGGCCGAGGCGTCGGTGATGACGCAGATGTATGCGTCGTAGCCCTCGTTGATCCAGGTCAACAATGTGCCCGTGCTACTGAACTCGGCGTCATCGGGGTGCGCCATGATGCTCATGGCGACAGGTCGAGGTGTGTCACTCATAACGATGTGGTACTGCCTTTGTGCATACAAACGGTGAGCGAATAGAGCCTGTACTACTTCAGGTACTTGTCGAGCAAGAGGGCGAGTTGTTGGCGCTTATCGGCCGGAATGTGGGCCGGATCTGTCATGATGGCCATGGCCAAGGCACGGTGGGCCGGGCTGTCGAAGCCCTCTGCAATCAGGGGCACGACCGCCTTGATGATGGCCTGTGCCATGGCAGAATTGGCGTGCATGGTGGCCACGACGGTTTCCACTGTGACGGCATCGTGATCAGGGTGCCAGCAATCATAATCGGTGACCATGGCTAGCATGGCGTAGGCGATTTCGGCCTCACGCGCCAGTTTGGCTTCGGGCAGGGCCGTCATACCAATCAAATCAAAGCCGCGGCGGCGGTTTTCGTTGCTCTCGGCGAGGGTCGAAAACTGCGGTCCTTCCATGCAGACATACGTACCACCCTGGTGAAACGTGGCTCCCACGCTGGTGGCAGCGTGGGCGAGGCGCGCACTCAGCTCGGCGTCGAACGGTTTGTCGAAGCCCACATGCGCCACAATCCCCTCCCCAAAAAACGTACTCGGCCGGATGCCCTTGGTGCGGTCGTACAGCTGCGTCGGGATGACGATGTGCCCGGGGGCATAGTCGTCACGCAGACTTCCCACAGCACTCACGGCAATCAGACTCCGGACCCCGAGTTGGCGGAACCCGTAGATGTTGGCGCGTGAAGGAACTTCGCTCGGCGTCAGACGATGACCGACCCCGTGTCGCGGTAAAAACGCCACGCGCGTGCCTGCAATGCTCCCAATGATGTAGTGGTCGCTGGGGGAGCCAAAGGGAGTGTCGACGCTCACGCGCTCGACATCAGTGAGCCCGGGCATGCTGTAGAGCCCACTGCCACCGATGACGCCGATGGTTGCTTGAATCATGCCTACCTCGTAAATCAGTGCAACAACGTTGACGGGTGTGTGCCCATATTCTATACTGCATTTTGGGTTCTGTGAAATCTTGTGTGTTTCACGTATAAAGGAGTTCCCGCAATGACGACCTCTCAATTTCGTGTCCCTGATATCTCGTGTGACCACTGTGTGCGGGCCATCACCAAAGAAGTCAGCGCACTAACGGGTGTGTCCCAGGTGACGGTTGACATTCCCACCAAGGTGGTGACGGTCAATCATGCCGATGTGGCGGCCACACAACTCGTTGAGGCCATCAACGAAGCTGGTTTCGACACTGTCGAGGCAGTGGCCTCGTAGCCGATCGCAGGCAGCCCAGGGGCGGTGGGCATGTGCCCACCGCCCCTGGTTTTTGGCCACAAAGCGGTATTGCTAGACACGCTGGCGTGGATTCACCACGGTACTCACCAGCACGACACTTGCTATCCCGATGATGCTCCCCAGTACTACTGCGGTATATGCCCCCCACTCCACCAGCGTGCCCACCTTGAAATCCGCGCAGAGCACCGTCCAGGCGATGATTTCCATCACCCCGACCACCAGCCGCGTGTTGCGCCGTGCCGTGGCCTCCTGGGTGCGTAGCGTGGCAAGCGCCTCTGGCAATGATCCGGCCCACAGAGAGTGTATGACTTGGCCATCTGCGGCCACAAAGGGGACCATCTCCCCATGCTCCGGTACACCAAACAACGTAGCGGGCACGTTGCTTGGCACTGCGTAGTGTGCAATGCGCCGATCACCACGCACCAATGTTCCTACGCCGAGCCGTGCTCCGGCTTGACCGGGAATGTACAGGTACCGTTCGTCACTGGTGGCCTCTGGTAGTTGTGCAGTGATAGGGCTCGGCGCAATGCGGTGTCGTGGCATACCTACGAGCACAGATTCGTCAGGCGTGAATGTAAGTTCACCTATCTGCGCCTGTGACGCATACACCGTGTGCTGACTCTCTTCGTGCCATTCAAGGCGATCACGCTGCGTATGTTGTTCGCGGCGGAGTACCTCGGTGATGCGGGTGAGCGCCAAAAAATTCCCGCCTTGATGGTACGGTATATCACTGATGAGAGCTCCACTGGTTACCGTGCCACTCAGCGCAGCAGGCCTGCCTGGGGTGGTGGGCATGGTGAAGGGCGCGGTAAGTGGCACTGCGTGGCTGGCCAAGCGTGAGCTATCAGGGATGCGCTCGTAGCGCGCCAACAGGTATAGGAAAAAGCCGGCTACGCTGATCCCCCAGAGCGGTACAATCATGGGCCACGATGCACGTATCCCGAGCATACTATTGGCGACCCACGATACAAGTATGATCATGCCGGCGTATGTTAGAATGCGCCGGTACTCGCGTTGGCCGGTGTCGGCCCAAGTTGGTTGGGACATGGCATCCTCCAATTCAGCTACGACCATCGTGTGCCCCCACTATAGCACGTTCGTATTCCATGCGTTCATCCATGCAATGTGAGAATTTGGTGCGTATTATTAGCATCTTTTTATCAGTATATTGACATAGTCACGTGTTCGTAATATATAAAATAAAAACACGTTGAAATGATGCCGTATTTGCGAGACCGATGTATGGCGCGACAAAGCACGGAGTATCTGAGGTGCAACGATGAAAGCAACGATATGACCGCACAAGTCCACGAACGACTCATCCTTGATGGCAAACACACCACCATGACGTGTTGTCCGCCTGTGCGATTTGCCCATCCACGTCTTGTGATAGCAATCCACAAAAAACCAGACCTCATCATTGGGAGTTCGGCGTGTTGGCGTGGATATGTGGGAAGTTGGGAGCTCAAACAGGGGAAATTGTACCTTATTGGAGTGCGTGGTCACTTTGACATCAGCGATGGCCAGCCGATATTTGCGGAATGGGTGACCGGTGTGCTACGTGTCCCACAGGGGCGGCAACTCATGTATGTGCACATGGGCTTTGAGTCGGTCTATGCCAAAGACCTCTACATTCAGATTGTGAATGGTGTTGAGACAAAGCGGTGTGTCATCGACAACCGCGGCTTTCCGCATCTGGTGTGGTGGCGGAAATTACTCCAAAGTGTACATCGTCCACGTGTGAGGCGTTTTGGGTGGCATCGTCTGCAGGATAATAATCTGTTGGTAAACGAATTTAACAATAATCCGTGGTAGCGTGCGTGCCTTCCCCCCTGTCACCAACGTGGCAGGGGGGAAGAAAGAATTAGCGGCGCTCGTAATTGGGGGCTTCTTTGGTGATGGTGATGTCGTGGGGGTGGCTTTCGGTCAGGCTGGCCATCGAAATCCGATTAAAGCGCGCCTTGACGCGGACTTCTTCGATGGTAGCAGCGCCTACATAGCCCATGCCGGCGCGTAGGCCGCCCACGAGCTGGTAGACGGTGTCGCCCACGGGACCCTTGAAGGGCACGCGCCCCACGATGCCCTCGGCCACCATTTTGCGGCTTTCACGCGTGGTCTGGAAGTAACGCTCACCACCGCCTTTTTGCATGGCATCGATCGAGCCCATGCCGCGGTAGACCTTGTAGCTACGTCCTTCGTAGAGGATCGTCTCGCCGGGGCTTTCGTCGGTACCGGCAAACAGCGATCCCAGCATGACCGAGTGCGCCCCTGCGGCGATGGCCTTGGTGATGTCACCACTGTAGCGGATACCGCCATCGCCGATGACGGGGATGCCGAAGCGATCGGCTACTTTGGTGCACTCCGAAATGGCGGTAATCTGTGGCATGCCGGCCCCGGTCACGACACGCGTGGTGCAGATGCTCCCCGGCCCTTGGCCGACCTTGATGCCGTCCACGCCGCGTTCGCACAAGGCCAAGGCGGCTTCGCCCGTCGAGATGTTGCCGGCGATGAGTTGCACGTTGGGGAAGTGCTCGCGCACCTTGAGGATACCCTCGAGCACCCCCTTGGAGTGCCCATGTGCGGTGTCGATGGTCAGCACATCGACGCCAATTTTGATGAGTGCCTCAGCACGTGCAATGAAATCACCGCTGATGCCGATGGCCGCCCCCACGCGCAAACGCCCTTGTTCGTCTTTGCAGGCGTGCGGGTACTCGATTTGCTTCATGATGTCTTTGACGGTAATCATGCCCGACAAGCGGCCGTTTTCATCGACGACGAGCACCTTTTCGATGCGATGCCTGTGGAGCAACTCTTTGGCCTGCTCGAGCGTGGTGCCCTCGGGCACGGTGACCAGGTCTTTGCCCGTCATCAGCTCGCTGATGGGCCGGGTTGGGTCGGTCTCGAAGCGCAAATCGCGGTTGGTCACGATGCCGACGAGGTCGCCATTGTGGGTAGTAATGGGGATGCCCGAGATGCGGTATTCCGACATCATGTCGAGGGCGTCGCCCACCGTGCGGTCAAAGGGCATGGTGATGGGGTCGGTAATCATGCCGTTTTCGGAGCGTTTGACCTTGCGCGCCATTTCGACCTGGTCGTCGATCGACATATTTTTGTGGATGATGCCAATGCCACCTTCGCGGGCCATGGCGATGGCCAAACGGTGCTCGGTGACCGTGTCCATGGCGGCACTGACAAGGGGGATATTCATGCGGATTCCGCGAGTCAGCCAAGTACTAACATTGGTCGTGGCCGGCAACACATCAGACGCTGCTGGGATCAAGAGCACGTCATCGAAGGTGAGCGCCTCACGTGCAAACTTGTCTGCCCAATCGATTGTCACAACCGCCTCCTGTTTTGAAGTCGTCGCGGCGAATATATTCCCATTATGATACCTTTTTGCATCGTCAGCGTCAATCAACGGCCACAAAGAGTGCTGTTTTGACCGGTGATGAATTACAATAGATGGAGGATGCGCAAAAAATGGTGGCAAGGAGGGGGAATCATGGCACTCGATGTCGTCACACTAGCCAATCAGGTGCGTGAAATGACCAAGCACGTGGCCAACGGCTCGGCCGAGCAACGCCGTCGCCGCCTGATGATTCAGCATCTCTTAGAGCGGCATGTGGGGCATGAAGCACATTGGAACGACGCTGTCACGCTCAGCGACCGTTCGGCGTGGCTCCAGGCCCAGATCCACGATACGTTTGACACCGTGGGCGCCCTGCCCGCCATTCCCGACGACTACCTCATCGTGGCCAGCGACGGCTCACAACTCGACGTGGAGCGCCACGGCATGGCGGTCTGCTATGTCATCAATATCGGTGAAGTGCTCATCCAATACGGCTACAACTCCTATGCCGTCTTGCGCTCAGCACCCATGCTGGGCTTCCGCGATGCCGATCTCTACATCAGCGACGGCATGCGCCGCATCCCCGTCGAAGGTCAGCTCCTCAACGCCAAACGCGATGCGGCCGAGGGCATGGCCCTCGCCAAACTGGCCGCAGAATTCCTCACACGGGTGCCCGATGTGCCCGCCATTGCCCTGCAAGACGGCACCCTGATGCGCTGGAACCTGGCCAACAGCGATGACGCCGTGCGCGAGTTGCTCCTTGACCCCTACCTCGCCGCCCTCGATGCCCTCAAGGCGCAGGGAGTGCCTGTGGCCTCGTACATCAGCCGCCCACGCTCGCCCGAAATGCTGGGCATGGTGCGCCTCATGCTCTGCCCCGATGTGGATGTCCCCGCTGGGCGTGGTGCGGTGTGCGATCGGTGTAGCGATGTGGCAGCCGGGCGCCAGCCCTCGTGTACCCCCTGCAACGACCTCGCCGACGCCGACATCGCCATCCAACAACTCAGCGACGGCCAGCGCGGCCCCGTGTACCTGTCGATGGCGCGCGCCAACCGCGAGTACTACCGCGAGCACCGCATTCACTTCTTCTACCTGCGCGTCGGCGCCGAAATCGCCCGCGTCGAAGTGCCCGAGTGGGTGGTCGCCGACGCCCAGATGCTCGACACGGTGCACGCCATTGTCTACGATCAGGCCATGCGCGGCCAGGGCTACCCCGTGGCGCTGGCCAGGGCTCACGAACAGGCCGTCATCAAGGCCAGCGACCGCCGCACGTTCCTCGACATGGTCGAGCAGTCGCTCCTCAAAAACGAAATCCCAGCCCTCAATTCGCGCAAACGCGACAGCAAGGACTTTCAGGCGTTGTAGATGCTCACGAGGTGCCGATGAACCGCGTTCCATTCTTTGATGCGCAGGTGCGCGAAGCGTTTTGGCGACTCGCCGGGCAGTTCAGCCTGCTCTTGTCGTTTCTCTTCATCGTCGTCGAACTCCCGCCCGAGTGGAAGAATCTCTGGGTGGTGCTGGGCATTGTGGCCGGGCTGGCTCTGCTGTATGTGGCCATCTGGTGGCAGGCCCAGCGCACCAGCCAGGTCTCGCTCACCATCAACGACACGCAGGTGCACGTGAAAGTAGGCGACATCTTCGCCGAGCCGGGTCTCAAAGTCATCGCGTGGAACGAGTATTTTGACTCTATCGTCGACAACCGGCTCGTCACGGCTACCTCGCTCAACGGCGTTTTTTTGCGTGAGCGCGTGCCGGATGTGGCCGCCCTCGATGCCGCCATTGCCAGTGATGCGCACCTGGCCACGCGCCGCCTGCCCAGCGTGCCCCGCCCCTATGGCAAGGCGCAACGCTATGAGCTCGGTAGCCTGATGGAATACGATGGTTTTTTGTTGCTGGCCTTTGCCCGCTACGACGAGGAACAACGCGGATTTCTCAGCATCAAAGACTACACTGCCTGCATGTTGACCTTTTGGAGCGAAGTCGAGCTACTCTACGCTGGCCGCCCCATCGTGGTGCCACTGATGGGCGCCGGCATTACGCGCTTCCTCGGCTATAGCACGATTACCCCCCAAGAGTTGCTCGAGTTGATGCTGGTCACGCTCAAACTCAGCCGCCTGACGCTCAAATCCGACTGTGCAGTGACCTTCATCGTGCACGACACCACGCGCCCGCGCATCAACTTCCACAAGTTGACCACGATCGTCTGATGGCACAAAAAACCAGGGCCCGGCTTGCCGGACCCTGCTCGCGCTGCTCGCTTGGTGTGTTAGTCGCGGCGCAGACGTTGCGTGAGACGTTGATAAAACGTCGTCGGTGAGTAGACGCGGGCGAAGGTGCAACTGCGCTTCGAGCGGTGAATGGTCACTGTGTCGCCCTCTTGGAGCGGGTGCAGATCATCGCCGTCGGCATAAATCGCTGCGCTATGTCGGCCGCGCAGGGTAAATTTAATCGTGGCATCTTCGTGGAGCACCAACGAACGAATGCTCGTCATATGTGCGGCAATGGGGACGAGCACCAGCGCACTCGAACGTGGGTCGACGATGGGACCACCGGCCGAGAGGGCGTAGGCGGTCGACCCGGTGGCCGTCGATACAATCACGCCGTCGGCGTGGTAGGTGTTGAGGTGCGTGTCATACACCTGCACATCCACGTTGATGATACGGTTGATGTCACGGCGTGCCATCACGAATTCGTTGAGAGCCAGCAGCGTGGGCACTGAATGGCCATCGACATGGTCGATGTGCGCTTCGATCATGGCGCGCTCGTCACGCCAGCCACCCCCGTCAAGCACCGTGGCGATGCCGTCATAAAACGTATCTGGGACCAGCTCGGCCATGAAATTGAGATGCCCGAGTGCCACCGGGAGTACGGGTACCCCACAGCGCTCGGCAAAGCGCGCCGCCCGGAGCACGGTGCCGTCACCGCCCGCGGCCACCACCAGGTCGCAACACTCAATGCTGTTGTCTTCGCGTCCGAGATGCGAAGCTCCCCGCCACACCTCGAGGCCGCGGGCCCGCAACCAACTGGCGGCGGCTTCGGAGAAGCGCACGCAACTTTCTGAAAACGGGTTGTACAGGATGCCTATTCGCATACACGCTCCCCTGGCGCATGACGAGGCATTACGGCCTCGAGGGCATCGGCGACATCGCTAATCGTTGTGATGTTGTGCAGTGTATCACAATCTGCGCCGACCACCAAGAGGGGCACCGGATTGGTGGTATGCCCACGGTCGTCGGGGGCCTCAAAATTGCCATGATCGCTACTCATGACCAACGTGTCGTGCGGGCGCAAGGTGGCAACGATGCCACCAATCAGCCCGTCGATGCGTGCGACCACTTCGGGCACGGTGACATCGGTGCGCCCATGCCCCACGAGGTCGGTCAAAAATGTTTCGTAGAGCGTGATTACATGCGCTTGGGCGAGTCGTGCCAAATTAACACCGGCTTGCCACGCTGGGATCGGCTGTATGCGTGTCGGATGCCGGTGGTGCATCACATGTCCGGTGATGTCCCACGAGAGTGCGGCGCCGTTGGCAAGATCGTCGATATCGCGAAAGCGCACGCTGGCCCCTTCGCTGGCAATCACACTGGCGGATTTTTTGATTTTGCGTTGTGCAACCGCCTGCCAAAACCCGCCGTCGAAGGCGTTGGCGAAGGCACTCGAGCCATAATGACGAGCGCGATTCAGCACGTTGTGGGTGCGCAAATGCTCTTGCAGGGCGGTCGGCGGGAAGTGCGCTTGGTGGCGTTGTACGGCCTGGGCCGCATTGATGCCTGCAAACAACGCCGTCTGCCCGGTACCGCTCTGAGGAAGCCCGGCCACCCCCATGGTGGCATCGAGGGCACTGAGGCTGGCCCGGCCATGGTGTCCGATGTGCTCACTGGTCAGTGGTCCACCGAGGAGTTGCTGGATGTGGGGCTGTGGGATGCTGGCAAACGGGTTGGGCGCTTGGGCCGGCGTGAGCCCGATTCCGTCGATAAAGAGAAAAATGATGCTCATGTCTGCCCCTTTGTGCCCACCGGCTTGGTTGATTGCAGTGCGGAATCTCTGCGATGCAGTATTGAGGGACTGCTCCCAAAATACTTGACATATCACGGTGCCCCCTCTATAATTATACGGTATGAAAACCACGGAGGCATGGCGTCCGGCGTATGCGGACGCTTGTTTTGTGTCGTGTCGAGTATTCGCGCACTCCTACTAGGCCGTGGCTGGTATGCGTGCTAGTTTCCAATGCGCTGAGGAGAATCTCCAGCATGAGTCAGGGTTACGAAGGTACGTTCGATTGGACGCAACTGCTGAACGAGTACGACTACGCTCGTCCGCAACGTGGAGAAGTGCGCGAAGGCGTGATTATGAAGGTTGAGCCAGATTCCGTGCTGGTCTCAATTGGTTCAAAGCGCGAAGGCACGATTCCCTTTTCAGATCTGCGCACATTGGGTGAGGATTTCGTTGCCACGTTGAAGGTGGGCGACATCCTGCAGGTCTATGTGCAAGATCCCGAGAACCGCGATGGCGAGTTGATTCTGTCGGTCGGCATGGTGCAAGTTGCTCGCGACTGGGAAGAAGCCTTGACGCTTCAGGCCGAGAGCGGGATTGTCCAGTCGGCGGTCATCGGTTGTAATAAAGGTGGGTTGTTGGTGCAATTCAACCGCATCCGTGGCTTCGTGCCCGCCTCGCAGGTTGCTCAGCTCCACGGGCGCACTGCCGCCGAAGAGCGCCAGCACGCCTTGCAGCGCATGGTCGGTCAAATCATCCCCCTCAAGGTCATCGAAGTTGACCGTGAGCGCAACCGCTTGGTCTTGTCAGAGCGCTTGGCCACCCAAGAGTGGCGCAAAGCCCAGAAGCATCGCTTGCTCAACGAGCTCCAACAGGGCGATGTCATCTCGGGTCGTGTCAATCAGCTCACCAATTTCGGTGCCTTCATCGATCTTGGTGGTGCCGACGGTTTGGCACACATCTCCGAGCTGTCGTGGCAGCGTGTCAACCACCCGCGCGAAGTCTTGTCACCCGGCCAAGAGGTACAGGTGATGATCATCGAAATCGACGCCAGCCGCGAGCGCATCGGCCTCAGCTTGCGCCGCTTGTTGCCCAACCCGTGGGACACCATTGAGCAGCGCTACAGCGTTGGTCAAGAAATCAGTGGCCCCATCACCAATTTGGCTCCCTTCGGTGCCTTCGTGCAAGTCGAAGATGCCGTTGAGGGCTTGGTGCACGCCAGTGAAATCGATGGCGAAAACGCCGTCATCTCACGTGACAAGCTCCAGCCGGGTCAGATTGTGACTGCTCACATCATCAGCTTGGCCCGCGAGCGTCAGCGCATGGGTCTCAGCTTGCGTGGTGCCGAAGAAGTCGCCAAGCTAATCGCTGAGCAGACCGCTCCGGCCCCTGAGCCAGCCGCCGATGATGCAGCTGCTCCGGCCGCTGAATAATCGCTCTCACATCCAAACGGCGGGCGTGGCACATATGCCACGCCCGCCGTTGTTTGTTGTGGAGTGAGCTGCCGGTTATTCGGCCTTTTTCACCGCATGCCCGCCGAAGCCCTTGCGCAACGCGGCCAACACTTTGGCGGCGTAGGAATGTGGCCGGCGTGAGTGGAAGCGCTCAAACAACGACAACGTGATCACCGGTGCTGGTACATCAAGGTCGATGGCCGCCTGAATGGTCCAACGCCCTTCGCCACTGTCTTCCACGTACCCCTTGAGTTCACTGAGTTGTGGGTCTTTGGCGAAGGCGTCTTCGGCGAGCTCGAGCAGCCATGAGCGCACCACGCTCCCGTTGTTCCACACCTTGGAGATGGCGTGCATGTCGAGGTTGAAGTCTGTACGGGCCTGCATAATCTCGAAGCCTTCGGCATAGGCCTGCATCATGCCGTACTCGACGCCGTTGTGCACCATTTTGACGAAATGGCCACTGCCAACGGGGCCACAGTGCAAGTAGCCGTCGACTGGGGCCAGATCGATGAAGGCCTGCTCAAGGCGTTTGACGACCTCGGTTTCGCCACCAACCATCAGACAAAAGCCCTTTTCGAGCCCCCAAATGCCACCGGATGTACCCTGGTCGACATAATTGATGCCTTTGCCCTTGAGGATGGGGGCGCGGCGGATGTCGTCGTTGAAATTGCTGTTACCACTGTCGATAATCGTGTCACCCGGGCTCAACAGTGGCACCAAGTTGTCGATCATCTGCTCGGTGGTAGCACCGGCCGGTAGCATTACCCAAATGGCACGCGGTGTGGGCAGGGCTGCGACCAAAGCCGGCAAATCGTAGGCTCCCACGGCGCCGTCTTTTTCGAGTTCGCGGATGGGGTCGTGGCTGCGGTTGTTGACGACCACGCGATGCCCGTGGCGCAACCAGCGCCGTGCCATGCCGGCCCCCATGCGCCCAAGACCGATGATTCCAATGTCCATAATGGCCACTCCTCTGTGTCTGCTACTACGAAGAAAGAACCGGACATCGAATTGCATCGATGCCCGGTTCTGTTCGAATGGAGCGGGAGACGAGATTCGAACTCGCGACCTAAACCTTGGCAAGGTTTCGCTCTACCAACTGAGCCACTCCCGCGTCTCCGTTGAGTAGATAATACCACAGCAGATGACGGTTTGCAAATGAAATTTGGAGCAATTTGCAAAACTGCCCCACAGGCGTGTAGGGCAGTAGGAGAGTGCGTTAACGATTGGCCAGGGCTTCTTGGATGCCGGCAATCAACGTGGCTTTGTCGGCCGCAGTCAAGGTTGCGTCGGGGTGTGTCAGCAGGTAGTAGGCGGGGGGCATTTCGCCTTCATTGATGGTTTCAGCGCTTTCTTCCACAATTTCTGATGCGCTCCCACCCGCTCCAGCTTCGCCTGCTTCACCGGCCTCGCCGCGTTCACCGCCATGCGCAAGGGTGCCTGCGATATCTGAGAAGTTTAGTACGCTCCGGCCTTCTTCGATGTGATGGGCGACGATCCACGAGACGGGGGCAATATGGCCGTACCAGGGCCAGACATTTTCATTGCTGTGGCAGTCGTAGCATGATTGGCGCGCAATGCGCTCAGCGTCAGGGGAGCTGAACACGATGGGGTCTACGACGGGGGGCTTGCTCCGGTCGACCGGCACAAATTGAATGGCTGCAAATACTACGATGCATCCTGCCACAACACGCCGCCAGTTCATACGGTTTCTCCTTGGAGTGGATTGCACTCCCTATGATGTCATTGACATCCCTAGTATGGCACTTTTTTGTGCCAAAAGATGAGTAAATACGAAGAATTTCCTTGTGTTTTGTTGAAAGGTCGTGCGCCATGGCGAAATCTGTAAGCAATTCACAATCTTTGCTTTCGGCAAATGCTCGCCACACCCACGAGAATAATGCTAGAATAGAGGTGTTATTCACCCAACACGAAGCTGTATGAGCGATTTTTTAGCAATTGATACGGTTATAACAGGTACTTTGTCTGACTACCGCATCATGGGCATGGTGGGGCGTGGTGGTATGGGCGTCGTGTATCGTGTGATGCGCCTTGCCGATCATACCGTCTGGGCCCTCAAAGAGATGCGCCCGACCGAGGATATGCGTCCCGTCGAAGAGTCAGATCAACGCCGGCTGTTCTTGCAGGAGGCCGAGTTATTGCGTGCGTTGTCGCATGCCAATCTCCCGGCCGTCTCTGAGATTTTTGTGCATGACGACCGCCCGTGTATCATCATGGAGTTTGTGGCAGGGCAGACGCTCGATGAGCGCATCCGGGTTGCCAATGCTCCGCTCGCCGCTCTGCAAGTGAGCACCGTCTGCATCCAGGTGGCACGGGTGTTGCACTATCTGCACACGCGGACGCCACCCGTCATCTACCGTGACATCAAGCCCTCCAACATCATGCTTCGGGCCGATCGGGTCATCAAGCTGATCGACTTTGGTGTGGCGCGTACCTACAAACGCAGTCAGACCAAAGACACGGTGGCGATGGGTTCGGCCGGGTATGCGCCGCCTGAGCAATACGGCAAAGGGCAAACCGATGCCCGTTCCGATGTGTACGGTCTCGGGGCCACGTTGCTCCATTTATTGACCAACATTACGCCGATTCCGTTGCATCAGCCGACCATTGGCTCGATTCGACGCCTCAATCCGACCGTCAATGCGGATCTTGAGGCGATTGTCATCCGTTGCATGGATCACGACCCCGACAAGCGGTATCAGAGTGCGGATGCGGTAGCCGATGCGCTGATTGCCTGCCTTGGCGAACCCTATGTGGATCCAACCATGGGGGTGACACCACCGCCGATTATCCCGGCCGGTCATACCGACGGTGTGCGCGCTTGCGACGGCTGTGGGCATGTGAATCGTGGTGATTCACGCTTTTGCAACAGTTGTGGTATGCCGCTGGGTAGTCAAGAGCCGCGTTCGGTGCTCATCATTGTGGCATCGCCGCGGGGTTCGCATCGTGTCCGTCTTGAGCGTTTCCCAGCCCGCATTGGTCGCCGTGATCCGGCCCAGCGACTCTTCCCCGAAATCGATTTGGCCGACTACGATCGTGGTGTGGCGTCGCGCAATCATGCGCTGATTGTGGAGCAAGATGGAGAGCATTTGCTCGAGGATTTGGCATCCATGAATGGCACGGTACTCAACAACAAACCGGTGCCAGCGCATCAACCACAACGCCTGCGTCCCGGTGATCGTATCCGTATCGGCGAGGTCGAAATAGAATTCCGTTGGGAGTAAGCATGACCAAGCCAAGGGTGCTGATTTTACGCGCTGCCGGTATCAACCGTGACCAAGACGCCGCTCAAGCGGTGCGCATGGCGGGGGGTGACCCCGATGTGGTGCACATTGGGCGTGTCGTCGACGGGAGCGTGCGCGTCGCCGATTATGCCATGCTCATTGTGCCAGGCGGGTTTTCGTACGGCGACCATCTCGGAGCCGGTGCATTGTTGGCCATGGATTTGGTGCAACGCATCGGTGACCAGGTGCAGCGCTTCGTCGAAGATGGCCGGGCAGTGCTCGGTATCTGCAACGGCTTCCAAGTACTGGTGAAATCTGGCTTGCTCCCGGGAGCCCGCCTTGCACACCGGCAGGCCTCGTTGACCCACAACGCCTCGGGGCGATTCGAGTGCCGATGGGTGCATCTACAGGCACCTGCAAGTCACTGTGTGTTTACGCAGGGGCTGACCACGCCCATTGAGGTGCCGGTCGCTCATGGTGAGGGGCGTTTCGTGATGGCCGACGAGGCCGCACTAACCCGGCTCCACGCCGACGGTCAAGTGGCGCTCTGCTACGTCGATGCTACCGGGCAAGCGACGACGACCTACCCGGCCAACCCCAATGGCTCAGCCTACGGCATTGCGGGCGTGTGTGATGTGAGTGGCCGGATTTTGGGCATGATGCCGCACCCCGAAAATGCCGTGTTGCCGTGGCAACACCCGCAGTGGACTCGGCAACGACGCACGCACGGTGACGGGCTGGCGATTTTCCGCAATGGCGTGAGTTGGGTGCAACACCTTTAGGCCGGATTCCCCAACAATGGCCGCACCAGCTCAACGACGATTTCGATGAGGCGCCGGTCGTACTCGATGGCTTTGGCCACATGCACGGATGCCTCGCGTGCCTGCTCGGCAATCAGGGTCTGCACGTGCCCATACAACGGATCGAGTTGGCTGAGTGCCAATGGTTGGACGACGAGTGGGAGTGTGGGTGGCGCACTGCTGAGGCGCGTCGCCAACGTGGCGACGTCCATGCTCGTGATGCCAGCAACGGTGGCGTGTGCGGCATGCACGTACCAGGTCTGCTCGTTGAGGGCGCGCGTGAGTGCTGCCTGTGGCTGGTGCGTATAATGCGCTTCCAATGCGCGTTGGGTGACGATGGCCTGCATCAATGGGTGTTGCCCGAGTGGTGGCGCGCACTGCCACCCCTGTGGCAGTGTTGTGGTGTAGGGCTCAAGGTGCCACGGCAACAAGATGTACTCCTGTACTCCGTAGCGCTGGCAGTCACGAATGACCTGGTACAGGTACGGCGGGTGTTCGCGAAAAGCGGCTCGCCAGATGTGCTGTGGATATTGCAGTTGTAACCGGGCCGCACACCGAAACATGGCGCCATACGCGCCGACCGGCTCGTGTTTGTCACGGCATAAGACAATGGCAGAACGTATCACCGTAACATCCGTTTCTTTGTATTGGTATGGCTGATAGTAGCACGGTCGCTTCAGAAAGACAACTATGCGTGTGTTGATTACCGGTTCAAGCGGCCAAATTGGCACCAACCTGGCCTTGCAACTCCTTGCCGCCGGGCATACGGTCTTCGGCGTAGATCGCCGGCCCAATTCGTGGACAACCGCTTTTCCCACGCTGTTACAAGATTTGAGTATGCCGTTCCGTGAATTCGTGGGCGGCATCGGTGGCGCACCGTATCCGACGTGTGATGTGGTCGTGCATTTGGCGGCGAACGCCAAAGTGCATGAGTTGGTGCTGCAGCCCCATCGCGCCCTCGAGAATATTACGGTGACGTTCAATGTGCTTGAGTACTGTCGCCAGCAGCAGGTGCCCGTCGTGTTTGCGTCGTCACGCGAGGTATACGGTGACATTCAACGCTACCTCACCGATGAGCCAACCGCCGATTTCGCCTACACGGAGAGCCCCTATTCGGCAAGTAAAATTGCCGGGGAATCGTTGGTGTACGCCTATGCACGGTGCTATGATTTGCGCTACATCGTCTTTCGTTTTTCCAACGTCTATGGGCGCTACGACAACGACATTGAGCGCATGGAACGCGTCATCCCGCTGTTTATGCGTGAGCTTGCTGCTGGGCGGCCGGTGACCGTCTATGGGCGTGAAAAAACGCTCGATTTTACTCACGTGGATGATTGTGTGGCCGGTATCATGCGCGGCATCGATGCGCTCTGTCAGCGGTCAATTACGGCTGCTACGATTAACCTCGCCTACGGTCAGGGCAATACGCTGGTGACCATGGCGCAACTGGTCGCACAGGCCCTCGGGGTGCAACATCCCGAGATTCGTGTCGAAGAGAGTAAACGCGTGGGTGAAGTGGCCTACTACATTGCCGATGTGCGTCGTGCCCAAACGCTCCTGGGGTATCAACCTCGCATTGACCTCGCTCGTGGTATCGCAATGGCTGTGGCCTGGCAACAAACATGGCAATCTGACCTGCAACAATAATTCAAATGTGTTTTAATATTTCAAATTGATTTGAAATATTGTAGATGTGTTCATGCATGCTCCTCATGGTGTGGTGCGCGTCACAACGTCCAAATCGACCAGTGCGTGGTGTATTGTCGTAGCACACTTGCCACATGGCGGAGCAGCGCTGTGTCGATTGCGGGCTTGTTCAGCAGGGTTGGCAGCAGGTGGTGGGGGAGTTAGTGCACGCCGGATGTGCGGTCGGCGCGGTGTGGGGCAGGGGTGTGATGTGGTGTGCTGATGGCAGTGGTACAACGTCGGGGGGGGGAGGGGTGGTGGTAATGTGCCGGGCAACGGTGTGGCCGCAGGGATGCTCCCCTGCGGCCACAGTGCGACGAGTTGGCAGTGAAGTTACTTGACTTCGACGGTAGCGCCGGCTTCGACCAACTTGGCCTTGATCTGATCGGCTTCTTCCTTCGAGACGGCTTCCTTGACTGGCTTCGGAGCACCATCGACCAAGTCCTTGGCTTCTTTGAGGCCGAGGCTGGTGATTTCGCGCACCACTTTGATGACGTTGATCTTGTTGGCGCCGGCTTCCTTGAGGATGACGTCGAATTCGGTCTTTTCCTCGACGGCGGCGGCTGGAGCAGCGCCACCAGCGGCTGGCATAGCGCCGGCCATCATCATGGGAGCGGCGGCGGTCACGCCCCACTTGTCTTCCATGGTCTTCTTGAGTTCGACCAATTCGAGGACGTTCAACGTCTCAATGCTCTCGATGATGCTGTTAATTTTGTCGCTCACAATGAACTCCTTACATGTGCCGTTGAAAACGGTACTACGCTGATTCCAAATGGATGATTCCTAGGCAGCTTGATCGCCACCTCCGAGTTGGTCGATGCGCCCTTGCAGGGCGTAGAGGACGCTGGCCGAGGTGCTGTGGAGCACATTGACGACACCAGAGACTGGTGCTGCAATGGTACCCACGATTTGCGCAAGCAACTCTTGCCGACTGGGCACGCTTGCCACCTGATCGATGGAGGTTGCGCCGTCGACGTATATCTCACCGAGCATAGCGCCGCGGAAAGACAGCTTCTTGATTTCGCCGTTGACTTCCTTCAGTGCTTTGGCCACGGCACCGGCATCGGTGTAGGCAAAGCAGAGGGCGGTCGGGCCGGCGAGGGCGGGCTCGATACCTGCATACCCGGTCTGGCGGGCTGCAATGAGCGCCAAGGTGTTTTTGGCGACAATGAACTCACCACCGAGTGGGCGAATTTTGTTGCGCACCTTGGTGACTTCGGCCACGGTAATGCCGCGATAGTCGGCCACCAATACGGCCTGCATGCGAGACATTTTTTCGATGAGCTCGGCGACTTGGTCAATTTTGCGTTGTGTTGGCATGGATTCACCCCCTTCCTCTGTGATGTGATGACAACAAATGGGCTACCGTATCTGAGACACGGTAGCCCACACACATACACTGAGTATGAAGGGGTCAACCTCGGTCGGTGGCGTACCATTAAGCCACAAAGGGCACCGACTGTCTCCGGTAGTATTTAATTGCTACGGGTCAGTATACCACGCCGATGCTGCGCATGCAAACACCGGCGTGGTCACTAGGCAACTACATGTTTTGGGCGCCGGAAGGATCGACCGGGATGCCAGGGCCCATCGTGCTCGTGAAGGTGACGGAGCGTACGAAGGTGCCTTTGATGGCAGACGGGCGGGTGCCTTTGACGGCTTCCATCAGGGCTGCCACATTTTGAGTGATCTGCTCTTCGCTGAAGCTGACTTTGCCGACGGCGACATGGAGCAGACCGGTCTTGTCGTTGCGGAACTCCACACGACCGCCCCGAACCTCGTGGATGGTCTTGCTGAGGTCATCAGCGGCGACCACGGTGCCACTCTTGGGGTTGGGCATGAGGCCACGGGGACCGAGCTTACGGGCGACACGACCAACCTTGGCCATCATGTCGGTGGTGGCGATGGCGATGTCGAAATCAAAGAAGTTCTCGCGGTCGATTTGGGTAATCAACTCATCGGCACCGACGAAATCTGCGCCAGCGTCACGAGCGGCTTGTGCGGCATCGCCTTGGGCGAAGACCAACACACGTACCGACTTACCGGTACCGTGGGGCAGGGCGACGGTCGAGCGAATGTTTTGATCGGCCTGGCGGGGGTCAATGCCGAGGCGCAGGTGTACCTCAACCGAGGCGTCGAACTTGGTGTAGGACGTCTCTTTGACCAGGCGGATGGCGTCGGCTGGAGCATACAGCTTGCTCTGGTCGACCTTCTTCAGTGCTTCAAGATACTTCTTGCCATGTTTTGGGGCCATTGTGTGTTTACCTCCACGTGGTACAAACGGGGATTCCCTCCCACGTCACTCAATTAATCGGTAATCTTGATCCCCATGCTCCGTGCGGTGCCAGAAATGGTGTTTTCGGCAGCTTCCACGGTGGTAGCATTGAGGTCTGACATCTTCTGCTCGGCGAGCGCGCGGAGCTGGGCACGGGTGATTGAGCCGACGCTCCCACGATTGGGTGTGCCTGAGCCCTTTTCGATGCGAGCTGCCTTGCGCAACAAGTCGGATGCGGGTGGGGTCTTGAGGATGAAGGTGAACGAACGATCGCTGTAGACGGTAATTTCCACCGGAATGGTGCTACCGGCCATAGGGGCGGTCTTTTCGTTGTATTCCTTCACGAAGGCCATGATGTTGATACCATGGCTACCCAGGGCTGGGCCAACTGGGGGAGCTGGAGTTGCCTTACCCGCGGGCAACTGAAGCTTGATCATGCCTGTTACTTTTTTCGCCACAGAACTGCTCCTTATTCGACGCCTTTGGTGACCTGCAAGAAGTCGAGATCGACTCGGGTTTCACGACCAAAAAATGAAACCAACACGCGCACGCGCCCACGCTCTTGGTCGATGTCATCGACCACACCTTCGAAGTCGGTGAATGGACCGTCGACGATTTTGACCGTCTGCCCCACCTGATAGGTGACCTTCACCTTGGGCTCGACCGTCTCCATCTGACGCAGGATGGCACGCACTTCTTGATCATCTAAGGGAGACGGCTTATTGCCGTGTCCGACAAATGTAGAAACTCCTGGCGTGTTTTTCACCAGGTACCAGGTGTCATCGTTTAATTCCATGTGCAACAAGACGTACCCAGGGAACACCTTGCGCTGTATGGTTCGGCGTTGGCCGTTTTTGATTTCGATGACTTCTTCGGTCGGCACGATGACATCAGTGATGAGATGTTGCATCTCACGTTGCGCAATGCGGTTGAGCAAGTTGCGCGTTACTTTGTTTTCGTAGCCGGCATATGTCTGAATGACATACCAGCGCAAGTTGTCGTTGTTTGACGCGTTGCCTGAGTTAGAAGAATCAGCTGGATTTGACACGTTTACCCCGCTTTCTCGCTCTGTGCTACTGCGGCGTAACGAGAGTTTGCAACTCCAAGAGCCCCCAGGCAAAGAGTGCATCGGCCGCAAATAGTACCACGGAGGCGACTGCCGACAGGACAATGACGACCACGGTCAGGCGTATGACTTCTTCGCGGGTTGGCCATGTGACCTTGCGCAATTCGCTCTGTGTTTCACGGACAAAGCGACCGGCAGCGCTGTTCACTAGCCAAGCGACAACGCCACTTGTGTTGTTGTTATTTGCAGTTGACATCTTCTTCTCACCTAGGACGCTAGTCCGGTTGCTTGGGAACCAACACACACACGGTGGTGTCTTGCGCACAGGCGCAAGACACCACCAAGGTCATACTACTCAACGATGGTGGAAACCACACCAGCGCCGACGGTGCGACCGCCTTCGCGG
>JBBAWX010000034.1:19262-23609 GCA_040396955.1 Roseiflexaceae bacterium | reverse complement strand
CATTGGCACTCGGAGATACCCACATCGTTGCTCTACGGCGTGACGGAAAAATTTTGGCCTGGGGCAAAAATGACGTTGGTCAGTGTGATGTACCGGTAGATTTGCACTAACCCCCCCCCCGCCGCTCATCCCCCTTGTTGCGCCTGCTGGTGTAGTGCGCTGATCTCGCTGGCCTGGAACTGCTCTGGGGCTTGTTGGGCCACCTGATACGCCTCTTTGGCCAATTGCGTAGCCTGTGCGTGATCGCCGGTCTGAGCTGCGAGTCGACCGAGGCTACTCAGTACCAAGGCCAGCTCACGCAGATCGGCTGGGTGGTGGTGCTGAGCCACGAGTGTGCGGCGGATATCTGTCGCTTCGTGGAACGCGCTCTTGGCAGCCGAGAGGTTGCGGATGTGCTGGTACATGCCACCCATCTGGGCCAGTGTCAGGGCCACGTCGCGGCGTTGTGAGAGCGTCTCGCTGAGGCGGCGGCGCATCTGGAGCGCTTCGCCGAGTGATTCGAGGGCCGCCCCAATATTGCCGGTTTGCTGATGGCTGGCCGCCGTGGCCGTGTAAATAAGCGCAATAGTGCGCCGATCACTCTCGCCGCCGCGCTCTTCGAGCAGTTGGTGCGCCGTCTTGAGGGATTCCATGTAGTGCTGAATCGCATCGGCATGGTTGCCCATACTTTGATCGATGCGCCCCATGTTGATTTGCGCGCCGAGCAATGCGGCACGGTTGGTGCTGTTTTGTTGGCGGGCGTAGTGCTGTTGGCAGAGCTCGAGATGCTCCGTAAACCACGCTTTGGCCTGTGGCGCATTGCGCATCAAGATGGCGAGATGGGCGAGATTGGAGATAGCGAGCCCGAGCCCGCGGATATGCTCATCGCTGTGAGTTTGACTGGCGAGCTGGTGCGTGACACGGTAGTCTTCTTGGTATGCGGCAAGAGCCTCGTCGTAGCGCTGGCGGTCTTGTGCAATTGTGCCGATACGCACCAATATGCGGGAAAGCAACTCGCTATCGGCCGGTGTATTGTGGGTAGCGACTAGTTGTCGGGCCCGTGTAAGCGCATCACCCAACGTATGTGCCGCCGCATCGAGCTGTTTGCGCCGTTGTTGGATGGTGCCGATTTCATGGCTCGTGGCAATGATCTGCCGTGTCATAGCGGCGTCTTCTGGCTGTGCGCACTGCCATGCCAGCCGTTGTTGGTGGAGGGTCAGTGCTAGACTCAGCCCGCCAGCTTCGTGGGCCACGTCTGCGAGCGCGTGTACGGTCTGCCAACTCAGCGTATTCCCGGCTAATGCCGGCCAATCGACGTGATTGAGCGGTGGGATGAGCGTGCGCATCTGATCCCATGCGTCGTGTTGGGCCGCCCACAACACGCGTACGGTATGCGCCCGGGCATAGTCGGGGTGGGTGGGAGAGAGTGCGGCTAGCTCATTGGTGAGCGTCGCGACCTGCGTCGGACTTAGTGTGATTGGCATGAGGAGTGTGCCGTCAGCATCAAATACATGCGCGAGAATGCTGGTGAGTGTGTGTGGCGCAGAATCAGACATGGAGCACCTTTCTCCATCAAAAAGCACGACGTATTGTGCCCCATTATACCGTGGTAGAGCGGTACCTGCATCGTCATCATGGCAGGTCGATGCACAGCCCATCGTGCCCGATGCTCAGCGTGCCCTGCCAGATTGAGCGTACGGCCTGCTCCCAGTCACGCGCTGTAAAGTTGGGATCATCGGCGGGTACGAGGTGATGCAGTACGAGATGGCCAACGCTCGCATCACGGGCCACGCTCGCCACTTCTTCGGCGGTGGTGTGACTGGCCAGTAAGTGGTTGCGCAGTTTGTCGCCACCACCGGTTTTGGCGACCAGCGCGTCGAGACCAGCGAGGAGCATGGCTTCGTGCACCAACATGTCGCTCCCGCGGGCAAACTCAATCAGCGGTGGGAAATAGCGGGTATCGGCCGAAAACGTCACACTCACATCGGCATCGAAACGGAGCCCGTAGCACTCATCAACCGGTGGGTGGGCCACGCGCAAGGCGCTCACCCGCAAATCGGGCGTGTCGTAGATGACCCCTGCGCCGTAGGTATGGATGTGTACCAAATCGCCAATCGGGATGCGCCCTTCGTCGATGACTCTGATGCCACAATCAAAGGCCATGGCCTGCATAAAGCCCTGCCAGTATGCGGCGATGCCGACGGGCCCGTAGACGTGGATGGGGCGCGTGGTACCCGTCGTCCAGGCGGTGTGGATGAGTGCACCGAGCTCGAGGACATGATCGGAGTGCAGATGCGTGATGAAGATGGTGTCGAGCTCTTTGAGACTCATGCCCGTCGCCACCAGCGAGCGGGTAACTCCTAGCCCGCAGTCGATGACAATCCGCCGCCCGGCGATTTCGAGCAACGATGAGGTCGGCATCGGGCCACCTGGGCGAATCGCAGGCCCCCCTTTGGTTCCCAGCAATGTTAATTGTGTAGGCATGTGCACTCCTTTGTGTGGGCGGTGGAACGCATGTATTATAGGGCTACATGGTGCATACACAAAAGGAGCAGCGCTATGCCTTATTCACAATCGTTGTTTGAACGTATTCGTGATTTGTTGCCCCATGCACCCACCAAGCGCATGTTTGGCGGCATCGTTTTTTTTGAACGTGGCATGATGAAAGTGGGCGTGTTCGGCGATGCCATGATGGTGCGGGTGGGGGCTGAGGCCTTTGCGGCCACGTTGGCGGAGCCGGGTGTGCGCCCACTTGCCAAAAAGCCTGAGCGCATGCGCGGGTATGTGCTCGTCGATGAGGCGTATTTGGGCAGTGACGATGAGATTGAAGCATGGATACAGCGTGTCCGCTTACCGGCCACACCATGAAATAGATCATTGTGAATAATTTTTGATCTGTGTACTTTGCTTTTTTCAACAAACATGTGCGAAAAATACTATACATATGTCCCCATTTATCATATGATACATAGCAACCATACTCTTGTTTCTGAGGTTAGTTATGCATCTTTCCCTCACTATTCGCTTGCTCCTGGTATGTGGAGTTTGGTGTGGCATGTTGATGAGTGGTGGCGCTGATCCGGTGCAATCAGCCACGAAATCAACGATTAGCGCACTTGCCACCGGTGATGGAAATCACACCTGTGCCATCGTAAGTGGTCAAGTCTGGTGTTGGGGTTCAGATACCTGGGGGCAACTCGGAGACCAAGGCGATACCTCTGCAAAAATAGGTGCGGTACCACTGCGTACGGCAAGCGGTGGCACACTCCTTGCGGTGAAAGCGTTGTCGTCTGGTACCGGTCATTCGTGTGCCATCGCAAGTGGTCAAGTCTATTGTTGGGGGTACAACTCTAGTGGGCAGTTAGGCAATAACGATGCCACGCACACCGACAGTAATGTGGCCGTCGCAGTGCTCAAAGCGGCCGATGTGCCACTCAAAGGTGCAAAATCAGTGGCGACCGGTTTTGCACATTCGTGTGCAGTGGTGGGGAGCAATGCGTATTGTTGGGGAAATGGTGCCTCCAAGCAACTCGGAAACCAGACGACGGATTCGTCGGATACGGCGGTGGTCGTGCAAGGTGCTGACGGAAAACCCTTCAAAGGCGTGACAGCGGTAGCCGTTGGTGAAGACCATAGTTGTGCCCTCGTCAAAAAACAAGTCTGGTGTTGGGGGGGGAATGTCAACGGCGAAACCGGCAGCAACGATATGGGCAGTGTAAATTATCACGCAACACCGGTATTGGTGCGCAAGGCCGATGATGCCCCGCTCGAGAATGTGACCGCCATTGCGGTCGCATTTCATAGTTCGTGTGCGGTCGCTTCTGGCACCGTCTGGTGCTGGGGTGATAATACGTCTGGGCAGTTGGGCAACAATGACGCCACGCATACCACACAGGGTGCTGCAGTATTGGCCAAAAAAGCTGATGATACGAATCTGACCGAGGTCACCTCGGTTGCGCTGTCACGTCAACACGCCTGTGCGGTGGTCTCCAGTGCCGCAGAACTCTGGTGTTGGGGTGAAAACGGATCAGGACAACTCGGCAACAATAGTACGGTAGATCAAAACGGTGCGGTGGCAGTGGTGCAGTCAGACCTCTGGCCAATCACGGGCGTGACGAGCGTGAAAGCCGGATATGCCCACACGTGTGCGCTCAGAGGTCTTACGGCTTGGTGCTGGGGTGAAAATAGTTTTGGGCAGTTGGGGAATAACGACGCTACCGGTACAGACCAAGATACTCCCGTGGAAGTTCGTAAACTAGTCCCTGAGAGTGTTACTGGAGCGAGTCAGGTGAGCTCCGGAGAAACACATGCTTGCGCCGTACAAAGTGCGGCGGTGCTCTGTTGGGGACGCAACGCAGCTGGTCAACT
>JBBAWX010000034.1:0-19162 GCA_040396955.1 Roseiflexaceae bacterium | reverse complement strand
CGCTCAAGGGAGTATCAGCACTCGCCATCGGGTATTACCATACCTGCGCCATTGCGAGTGGCGGTGTCTGGTGTTGGGGGGACAATGAGTACGGCCAGTTAGGCAACGGTGACGCGCAAATCGGCATCAACCAGATTGTCGCAGTTGAAGTCCTGAAGGCAGACGGTACCCCGCTCAAAGGCGTAAAAAGTATTGATGCTGGCATTCAACAGACGTGTGCTCTCGCGAGTGCGCAAGTCTGGTGTTGGGGAAAAAACGACTACGGCCAACTCGGGAATCCTGATGTGGTTGCCCGTACTGCCATCCCCACACTCGTCGAAAAAACGGGCGATGTCGCCCTCACCAACGTCACAGCGATAGCGGCCGGCGATCAACATGGTTGTGCCGTGAGTCTGGCCCAGGCCTGGTGTTGGGGGCGAAACAATTACGACCAACTGGGGAACAATGACGCGCTCCATGCCAATCAAAGTCGTGCAGTGCTGGTCTTGAACGCCGATACCACGGCATTCACGAGTGTGACGATGCTGGCAGCTGGCAAGAGACATACCTGCGCCCAGGCCAATAAACAGCTCTGGTGTTGGGGAAGTAATGACTATGGTCAATTAGGGAACGGGGATGCGCCTACCGACCAAAACGGTGCAGTGCTGGTACGCTATGCGTATTCACTTTTACGCTGACAAGTCGACGTAACGGCTATCGTCGCATTGTGTGGTACAATTGCTACCTCACCTTTGATACATAATGTGGATATGAAAGAGGGGACCTAATGTCGCAACCGACATTTGCTGAGCGGCTCAGGTATGAGGTCGACAACTTGTTGGCCAAGGGCACGGGAGCCCTCATCGTGGTACTTGCGGTCATGACCTTTGCCATCATTGTCGTGGCGTTGTTGATGGCAGCCATCTTTGGGTTGAGCCCAGGTGTGGATGCAGGCCACATGATGTGGATGTTTTTGATGCGCATGCTCGATGCCGGTACGATGGGCGGCGATGAAGGGGATTGGGGATACCTGTTTTTGATGCTCATGGTGACACTCGGTGGCGTTTTCGTACTCAGTGCCCTGGTTGGTGTGTTGAGTTCCGGATTAGAAGAACGCCTCAGCGAAATGCGCAAGGGTAAATCAAAGGTCATCGAATTCGATCACACGGTCATCTTGGGCTGGGGTCCGCAGATTTTCACCGTACTGAGTGAGATTATTGAGGCCAACACGAGCCGTAAACGCGCCTGTGTCGTGGTCGTCGCTGATGTGGATGCGACCGAGATGTACGAGGCCATTCAGGCACACGTGGATGATTTTCGCTCAACGCGCATCGTCTGCCGGAGTGGTAGCCCCTCAGACAGCGCCTCACTACAAATGGCCAATGTGATGACGGCCCGCTCCATTATCATCATTCGTCCCGAAGGGGAGAATCCCGATATCCAGGTGGTGAAGATTGTCTTGGCGCTCATCAACGATAAGCACCGCCGTGCTACGCCCTACCACATTGTGGCCGAAATCAATGATCCTAAGTATGTCGATGTGGCGAAAATCGTCGGACGTGATGAAATCGAGTTGATCGTGACGAGTGATTTGATTGCGCGGATAACCGCTCAGACGTGTCGCCAGTCGGGGCTTTCAACCGTGTACACCGAGTTGCTCGATTTCGGCGGCGATGAAATCTACTTTCGCTCCGAATCATCACTCGCTGGGCAGTCGTTTGCGCAGGCGCTGTTTGCCTATGAGACAGCATCCGTGATTGGCGTCGTGCGTGCTACTGGTGCAGTGCTCCTGAATCCGGATCATACGACCATTCTTGCGGCCGATGACCGCCTGATTTGTCTGGCCAGCGATGATAGTGCCATCCAGCTCAGCGATGCCGTCCATGAGCCCGTGGCCATGGAGCTCCCCGATCGCGCTCATCGGGTCGAAAATCCCGAGCACACCTTGATTTTAGGGTGGAACTGGCGTACGCCCGAAGTAATTCGCAATCTTGATGCCTATGTTGCATCTGGCTCCACTGTGACCATCGTCTGCACCCAAGAATTTGCCGCCATTGAAACATGGCAAGCCCAAGCCGTGTTGCAGAATATGACGATTACGGTGCACGATGATGATTCAACCGACCGCGCAGTGCTTGAGTCGTTGCAGGTGACTAAATTCCATCACATCATCGTGATGGCCATCTCTGACGCACTCGATGCCGAGCAGGCCGATGCATGCACGTTAGTCACACTCCTACAACTCCGCGACATTTCTGACAAAATCGGCTCGCCGTTTACCATCGTCAGTGAAATGCTCGATGTGCGCAATCGACGCTTGGCGGAAGTCACCAAAGCCGATGATTTCATTGTCAGCAACCGCCTCGTGAGCTTGATCTTGGCCCAGGTGGCCGAAAACAAGCACCTCAATGCCGTGTTCCAAGATTTGTTTGATCCAGAGGGGTGTGAGATTTACCTGAAACCCATCACTGACTACATCATTCCAGATGTCGAGGTGACTGTGGCGCTGTTGATTGAGCAAGCGCATCAACGTGGCGAAATCGCCATTGGTTATCGCATCGAGGCACTCAGCCAAGATGCACAACAGCAATACGGGGTGGTCATCAATCCACCGAAATCGCGCGTGGTGACGATGCAGGCCACTGATTCACTGATTGTTATCGCTAATTCCTAGGTCTGGTCAGCGCGGCTCACCAAAAAACATCCCCCCTGCGTGAGTGATCTCACGCAGGGGGGAGTTGTTGTGCGGCGTTTAGCGGGCAATCTGATTGGCACTCACCTCTTGGTTGGCCGCCTGGATGAGGGCGCGCATGTAGGCGATGGAGTAGGCCGTACCCACGCGGTAGCCGCCGAGCATGTCGGGCACATGGTCGGGGATCACGGCACCGTCGAATTCGACTTCGCGCAGGGTGCGCATCACGTCGTACATGTTTTGGTAGCCGTTGTCGATGAGGGTCTCCACCCAGGGCTCGGGCATGGGGTTGGTCACGTTGCGGAAGTGCACTTTCATCAGTTGCCCTTTGCTCGCAAAATGCCGGATGGCTTCGGTCACACTCACGCCCATGCCGATTTCGCCACCCTCGAGCCAGCACCCCACACACAAGCAGACGCCGATATTGGGGCTACTTGCGATTTCCATGGCCTTTTTGTAGCCGGCAAAATTGCCGAACATGCACCGTGGGATACCACCGAGGTCGTAGACCGGCGGATCATCGGGGTGGATGCCGATGTAGACACCCTCGGCCTCGGCCACCGGCGCGATGCGGCGAATCATGTACTCGTAGTTGTCCCAGAGTTCTTCTTCGCTGTAGCGGCGACCGTGTGTCAATTCACCTTCGTAGACGGTGCCGGCCCAGTGCCCTTTGGCGTTTTTGATGTCGAGCATGCGCGCCTTCATGCCGCCACGCCCTTGGACGTGCCCGGTGCTCCAGATGCCGTTGCCCATGTGGGCATAGGTGTTGTAGCGGATACCGGCAGCGGCCAAGTTGCGGATGAACTGTTGAAATTCGGCGATTTTTTCGTCACGCCCAGGTAAGTTGAGCGTCATCTCAGATGAATTATGCACCCCCAGGTTGGTGATGCGGTAGATTTTGAGGCCGTAGTTGGCGAAGCGTTTGACCAATGACTTGTAGAAATCAGCGGTGTGCTGCTCCGGTTTGTTGATGCCCACCATGGCCCATTCGACGCCGAGTTGCGTATAAAACTGCAAATCTTCGTCGCTGGCCTCGGCATGGGTCTGGATGGCGAGTTGGATGCCTGGGGTGCTGGCAGCGTAGCCAGGGACGGCACGGAGTTGGTACGAATCGGTGCTCATGGTGCATTCTCCACAGCGAGTGTGCATGACCTCGACTCGAGGCAGGGGCACTGCGAATTGAAACACACAACATCATCTTCGGGCGGCACCTTCATCCTACCATAGATTTGTGTACGTGTCTGACAGGTGTGGGTGTGTGGAGCAGGTAATGCGTGTTTCTTGAATGCGATAGTATCATCCACAAATCATTCAGTGGTCAACAAAAACCCCTCATCGTGCTTCTGCACGATGAGGGGTTTGTCGGCTCAATTAGCTCTGAATGGCCTCAAGCTCAATCTCGATGGTGATTTCTTCGCCGACCAAGATGCCGCCCGTCTCGAGGGCCACGTTCCAGACCAAGCCGAAATCGGTACGGTTGATGGTGGTGGTAGCGTTGAAACCAGCGTTGGTGGTGCCCCAGGGGCTTTTGGCCTTGCCCACGAAGGTGGCATCAAGCACAACTGGCTTGGTGACGCCCTTGATGGTCAAATCGCCGTGGATTTTGCCCGTGGTGCTGCTGGTGACTTCGACACCCGTGCTGGTGAAGGTGATGGTGGGGAACTGCTCGGCATCGAAGAAATCTCCCGACTTGAGGTGCCCGTCGCGCTTCTCGTCGCGCGTGTCGATGCTGGCCACGTCGATGCTGACGGCGACCGACGATGCGGCTGGATTTGCTTCGTTGATGTCGATGGTGCCACTAAAGCTCTTGAATTGGCCACGGACGTTGGAAATCATCATATGGCGCACGCGGAACAAAATCTCTGAATGACTGGTGTCGATACTCCAGGCCATTGTTATGCCTCCTTTTTGAGGTGCTTGCTCATGTCTGTAGGGTCAATTGCCCTGACACCATTACTGTAGCAAGCTCCTATCAACACCAGCGTGAACAGGGCGTGAACAGTGGCTAGTCAAGAGCGGGAAGTGCGTTCAGCTGTTGGAGTAAATGCGTGCGACCACTGTGTTGTGCCAGTGTTTGCGCTTCTTGGAAGCGTTGGCGCGCTTGTGACACAGGCAGGAGCGGGATCAGCCAAATGCGGATCTGGGTGGCAAGATGATGCACCCCAAGGGCATCGGCCTGCTGGAGCGCTTGGGTGAACAACACACGAGCGATGTCGGCTTCGCCTCGGGCGAGGGCCACGAGACCGAGATTGGCGGTCAGCCCAGCAATCCGCTCTTGCATGCCGTAGTGTTCGGCAATTACGAGCCCATCACGGAACTGTTGCTCTGCGGTGGTGATTTCTCCGTGTGCCAAGGCAATCTCACCACTGGTTGAGTGCAGGTAACTTTTGCTCATCCGTTGGCCAAAGCGCTCGGCAAAACGGAACCCGAGGCGGACATGGCGCTGGGCTTCGTGGTGGTCGCCGAGGAGATGGAGGTGGTAGGCCAGGTTGTTGTGGGCCAAGATACGCCACGTATGGCCATTGGCACTCGGGCTCTGCTCGGCGGCGAATAGGGCATCACGATAGCGTGCCACTGCATCGGCGAGTTGCCCTTGTTGGGCGAGAATGCCGGCTTGCTCAAAGATGATGCGCGGCAAAAATTCGTCGTTGTGGTGCGCGTGACAGAACGATTCCGCCATGGCCAAACACGCTTGAGCGCGGGTGAGTTGCTCGCCAAGGAGCGAATAGGCGGTGCCACACACAAACGCAGCATGCATGGCCACATCTGGGTCGCCATGGGTCATCAACGGCTCACTCAGCTCGATGGCTTCGTCGTAGCGGGCAGCGGGAATGCAACTCCTGGCCAAGGCGATGCGTGCGTGGTCGGAAATGCGGCCGTTTGGGCTCTCGTCAATAGCGATGGCGTGGTGGAGGGCCTCGATGGAGGCGCGTTCATTGCCAGCCATGAAAAGCATTTCGCCGAGCTCAAGCCAATGACTGGCCTGTTGATGGATGGGGAGATGTTGAATGCCGATGCGCATGTAGTATTCGGCGGTGTGCCACGCTCCGAGCTGCTGCGCATCACGTGCGGCAGCGATGGCATAGTGAGTGGCACACGTCGTATCACCTGCGGCCAATAAGTGGGTGGTGATGCGCGCATTAGGTGGGGGTAGCGCCTCCATCAGGATGTCGGCTAATGCGCGGTGTAAGCGCGCATGCCGGAGTGCTCCGGTGGCTTGATTGATACTTTCTACGGTGAGCGCATGGTCGAAACGCCCCGTTTGACCATCGACGAGTTGAATAATCCCGTGTTGGCGCGCTTCATCAATGGCACATAGGAAGCGTTCGTCGTCGAGGTTGCTCAGGAGGCGTGTTTCGTGCATGGCAAAGTCTCGCCCGCTCACGGCAGCGGCTGCCAGCACACTCCGGCAATCTTCACTGAGGTTCTGTAGCCGAGTTTGGACAAGATCACTGATGGCGGTCGGGAGGTGCATGTCTTCGGGTTGACGTAATAATTCAACCAGCATAAACGGATTGCCTTCGGCGCGCGCCACCACCGAGCTCGCCACCTGCGGGTTGATGTGTGCCACCAGCGTCGTGATTGCCTCGGTGTCCAACGGTGCAAGGGGGACGCGCGTGAATCGATGGCTCCGTTCAGCCTGTTGCATCAGTGCATGCACTGCGGTCGTATCGTCGCTGTGGCGCATGGTTACCACCATCAGCCACGGCATAGCAAAGCCACGGCGTTGTATGGCACGGTAGAGGCGGAGACTTGCCTCATCAATCCAACCGGCGTCATCGAGGAGTATTGCCAGGCTTTGCCCGTGGCAGAGACGTTCCAAGAGCAAGGCAACGGCCTCAGGTAGGCGTAGCTCACCACCTTCTGTCGGAAGCTCACTCGGTGCTTCACCGGGAAGTTCCGGCCACAGGCGCCGGAGTTCGGATTGCCAGACAGGCGCAAGTACTGCGTGGTCAAGGATTGCTTGGGAGGCTGGGTGGTGCATGAGCGTGCGGATTGGCCCAATGACCGCTTGATAGGGCAGGTACTGATCGCCCGCAAACGCTGACACTTGGATAACATGGCCGGTATGGTGCTGGCGCAAAAATTCCTGTGCTAAGGTGCTTTTGCCAATACCCGGCTCACCCACAATGGCCACAACCCGCCCATCCCATGGGAGCTGGCGCAGTCGCTCAAGCTCTGCGTGACGCCCCACAAATAGTTGCGTGGAGCTTGGCACCGGCTCGCGTAGTGCTGGTAGGGGTGATGGTGTGGGCGCCAAGCTGGGCCCGGTGAGGCGGTCCGTGACAATGAGATCGTAGAGCTCTTGGGTGGCGGGCATGGGTGGCACACCAAGCTGGTCATCGAGGGCTTGGCTGAGTCGTTCATAACTCGCAATGGCACCGGCGCGGTCGTTGGTGGCGTAGTGGAGGCGCATCATCAGCTGCACGATATCTTCGCGGAGGGGAGCGTAGCGTAGTGCGGTCTGGCAGTGCACGAGTGCCGCTGAGAGGTGGCCCTGGGCTTGGTGCCATTGTGCATGCCCAAAAAAGAGCTCGCCGAGGCGCTGTTGCCATTGCTGGCGCTCGCCTTCCACCCATGCGTCGAAATCGAGACTGTCACTTTGGCTCACATCGTGACAAAAGAGCCCTGGCGGGTGCGCACTCAGTTGGTCAATGGCTGGGTCACCTGCACGCAGTCTGCGTAGTTCACGCACATCGACGTGCACCTCCGGGTGTAGTGCGAGGTACTGTTGCTGGCTTACCACCACATCCCCACATGCCACCTTGATCTGGTGGAGCGAGGTGCGTAGGAGCTGGCGGGCCGCATCGGTGCTGGCGTCCGGCCAAAACACGCTCGTACAATGCTCGCGACTCACAGGCTGTGCATGGGCAGCAATGTAAAAGAGTAGCAATCGAGCACGACGACGCAATTGGATGGGGTGATGGTCGGGGTGGGTGAGACTCGCCGCACCGAGCAAGTGTATCGCAAGCATGCCGCCAGAGCTCCCTCAGATTACAACTGGTAGTTGCGGCGGTTGGCGATTTCTTCTTTGTGTTTTTGGCGCAGGGTGTCGCGTTCGCTGGGTTTGAGTGTGCGCTGGTAGGAATCGAGGATTTGCTCCACTTCAGCGTCGATTTCTTCCTCGATACGCAAATCAGCCTCGATAAATGTAATGATGGCTTTGATGCGCTCGGCACGGGCACTGATTGGTTTTGACCCGGGAGCATCACGGTAGATGAGTAGACCACGCTGGGCAAGTTCGTCGTGCAATCGTTCGGCGATTCGGTATATTTTGGCGTCACTGAGTCGCATCTGTGCCCCCTTTCTGGTGCTGTTTTTATCATAGCACAATCGAGGGCACAGCGGACATATCCTGTTTAGGTACCAACACGGAACTTCCCTAGGAAGTGTAGGTGCTGGTCGAACACATAGCTGAATGGCATCGGGTACAGCGCCAAATCGTTGCGGATGGTAATTGGGTGCAGGTTTTGCTGAGTGGCGATCTGTTGCCACTGCAGTGTGCTCTTGTAGTTGTATGGGAGCGCAACGCGATGACACGCATTCCCCACCCAGTCCATGAACGACAATACCTGAGCGTCGATGCCACCCTCGCTGACATGGTCTTTGATGATGATATGCTTGCGAGAGACGCGCGCTGCCTCGCGGAGCAATCGCTCGGGGTGTGTGGTGTGGTGCAACACATCGACAAATAATACCGTGTCGAAACTCTTGTCACGGTAGGGAATCGTGTATCCGTCAAACAACTTGATGTTGACATGTGGCTTGGGACGCTCCAAAACGTCGATCCCCTGAAAGTACATGTGTGGCAACGAGTGCGACAAGAGCGACGTCAACAATCCGTCGCCACATCCCACATCAAGTACCGAGTGGGTGGTCGGCGAAATCATCTCGGTCAAGTGGTGATGAAGCTGACGAATGCGGCGGTTGTAAATCAAATGCGAGTGGATGTTGCGCAGGACACTGCTGGTAACTGTGTTCATATGTATATCCTACTTCGTGTGGTTTAACCGATTTACATGCGTTTCATGTGAGCTGACTATAACACTATTACAAAAAGTAGTAAATACCTCATACAAAAATTACAGAAAGATTACTATTTTACAATAGTACTACCTATGTAATATGATAAATAGTAGTACTAATATTAGTAACAAAGCCATTTTTCCAAGCAAAATCTCATGTATGGTGTAAAGGAATATGGTAGGCTATAAGGGAGGGTGGATTTATTTTGTTAGGTATCTGTAATCTTTAAACGCAGAAAAGCGCAGATATAGGAGGCGATATGCAGAAAATTCCCGCATCAGAGATTACCCCAGAGCATTTGTTTTGGCAGCGGCGTCGGTTTGTGAAGCAGCTCACACTGGGCGGAGCGGCCGTGATGACGGCATGTGCGGCGCCTGAGGGGTCGGTGAGTGAATCAAACACCGATACCATGATGCCGACGGTCGCACCAGCAGGCACACAGGTTGCCACAGCAGCAGTGGTGCCGGTTGAGGCGACCAGCGTGCCAGATGTGCCGCGGGACGAGCTCGGTGACGAACTGACCGCGTATGCGTCGGTCACCGGCTACAACAACTACTACGAGTTCACTACCGACAAAGAGGCAGTTGCGGCCGCTGCTGCGTCGTTTGTGGTGCAACCGTGGAGCGTGGTGGTCGATGGCATGGTGCAGAAGCCTGGGCAATTTGCATTAGAAGATTTGTTGGCGATAGAGAGTGAAGAGCGCATTTATCGGTTGCGTTGCGTGGAGGGGTGGTCGATGGTCATCCCGTGGTATGGGTTTCCGTTGCACCGCTTACTCAGCAAAGTAGAACCGACCGCTGACGCCAAATATGTGCGCTTCGAGACACTCAATGATCCGGCGCGCATGCCCGGTCAAAACGAATCATGGTACCAATGGCCGTATGTAGAGGGATTGCGGCTCGATGAGGCCATGCACGATTTGACACTGATTGCCACGGGTGTGTACGGCAAGGAGCTCCCCAATCAAAATGGTGCTCCGTTGCGCTTGGCAGTACCGTGGAAGTACGGGTTCAAGAGTATCAAAGCAATTGTGCGCATCACCCTCACCGATGAGCAACCGACGTCGTTGTGGATGGCGGCTGCGCCGTGGGAATACGGGTTCTACGCCAACGTCAATCCACGGGTCGATCACCCGCGTTGGTCGCAGGCCGATGAGCGCCGCATTGGTGAGAGCGGACGTCGCAAGACGCTGATGTTCAACGGCTACGCCGATCAAGTGGCTTCACTGTATACCGGCATGGATTTACGAAAGTTTTACTGACCGATGAATACCGTTTTTGCATGGCGCCGTTGGATGTGGCTCATCCCACACCTTGCCGCACTGACACCGGCCATATGGCTCGGGTGGAGTTTGTGGCAGACCGGTTGGCCCATTGATCCCGTAGCAGATTTTACAGCGCTGAGTGGTGATGTTGCGCTCAAGCTATTGATTGCCACATTGGCAATCACACCGTTGTTGCGCCTCGGTGCTCCCAAGTGGCTAGGAAGTTGGCGCCGACCACTCGGTGTGTACGCGTTCGCCTACGTGTGTGGGCATGTGTTGGTCTATGCTGGGCTTGATTATGCATGGGATTGGGAGCTGATGAGTGCCAATCTCCTCAGCAAACGCTACCTGATTGCGGGGAGTACCGCCGCCTTGGTGCTCCTGCCACTTGCGCTCACGTCCACCACTGGCTGGCAACGCCGTTTGCGCCACTGGTGGAAATGGCTCCACCGCTTGGTGTATGTGGCAGCGCTGTTGGTGATTGTGCATTATATCTGGCTCGTCAAAAGCGATACCCGTGTACCGTACATCTACGGGGCCATCGTGGTCGTGCTCTTGGTGTTGCGCATCATTCCCCAGCGTTGGCTATCGCAGCGGTAGTATGGCAGGGCATACGAATGGGCCCTCGTGTCGATGTCCATCGACACGAGGGCGTTTGCTTTAGCGAACGCGATACTCTGCGCTACTGTCGATGACCTGCATCAGCTCCCACAGCATGCGGTTGTAGGGGGTTGTGATGCCGAGGCGCTCGCCGCTCCGTACCACTGCTCCATTAATGGTGGAGATTTCACTGGGGCTGCCACGGAGCACATCTTGGAGCGTCGATGAGCGATTTTGGGCGGTGGCAGTGGCCACCTGGAGGACGTGCGCCACGGGGTCGGCATACGGCAACGTGATGCCTTGGGCACTAGCCACCTGCACCGCTTCGTGCACACATGCCATAAGCATATTGCGGGCACCGGTGTGTTCGGCGAGTACCCCGTTGGTGACCCGCAGGATGCCAGTGAGGGCGTTGATGCCCACATTGACGATGAGTTTGCCCCAAATCAGGCTGTCGATGCTACTACTGAAATGCGCTGGTAGCCCGACAGCGTTGAAGGCATCGACCACGGCGCCGAGATACGGCGATGTGATGTCTTGTGCAAACACGGTATCGCCCATGCCCGCATGCCGCACCTGCCCTGGCTCAAGCAACGTGCCTCCCAGCGAGGTGACCCCCTGTGTGGTGCGATCTGCTCCGAGGTGGTGACTGAGGATGTCGATGCCGCCGATGCCGTTTTGGAGCGTGACACAGATGCCGTCAGTTGCAAGAAGTTGGGCGACTTGGGTGGCGGCCCAGGCTGTCTGGTGGTATTTGACCATCACAATGGCAACCTGACTGGGGAATGCGGCATCTGCTTCTGTTGTGGCATGCGGGGTGCTGTGGTGACGCACCCCGTCACGTTCTCGGGTCAGGCCGTGAGCCGTGATGGTGTCGACCTGCGCTTGCCAGTTGTCGATGAGCCAGACGTCGTGCGCTGGCGACAAATATGAGGCGAGCAGGCACCCCATGGCGCCAGCGCCGACGATGGCAATACGCATGCGCGTTACTCTCCAGCTTCGAGGCGGCGAATCATGTCGGCATCGATGGGGAAGCTGTTGGCAGCCTCGGGGAAAGTGCCGCCGAGCACATCCTGATGGTACTGTTGCATGCCACCGCGGATGAGATCACCAGCCTCAGCGTAACGTTTGCCGAATGGCAACCCGAAGCCGGGGAACATGCCAAACATTTCGTGGGTGACCAGCACCTGCCCGTCACAGCCGACACCTGCGCCAATCCCAATGGTGGGCACACTGAGGCGTTTGGTGATGTAAGCCGCCAAATCAGCGGGGACCGCCTCCATGAGTACACACCAACACCCGGCCGCCTCCATGGCCAATGCATCGTCCACGATGCGTTTGGCGGTGGCGTAGTTTTGGCCACCAATCACGTTGATGCCGCCAAGGCTCGCGGCGGTCTGCGGCGTGAGCCCGATATGCCCAATCACGGCAATACCGGCATCGACGATGGCACGGGCGATTGGTGCCTGCTTGCTCGTACCTTCGAGTTTGACACAGTCGACACCGGCTTCTTTGATGAGTCGCCCCGCATTACGAATCGCTTCGGCGGTGTCGGCCTGATACGCCATAAACGGCATATCACCCACAATCAGACAGCGCTTGGCGGTGCGCCCCACGGCCGCCGCATGATGCACCATTTCATCCATGGTGACGGGTGAGGTGCCGTTGTAGCCGAGCATGACCATGCCCAATGAATCGCCAACCAAGATCATCTCGACCCCGGATTCATCGACGAGGCGGGCAAACGGGGCGTCGTAGGCGGTCAACATGGCGAATTTACGCTGGCCTTTGAGCGACTGAATGAACGGAATAGTAACCTTGGTCATGCGATGTCTCCTTGCGTGAGTAGGTGCATGGCTGCGATGACATAGACTTCAGCAGCCCGCTTGACTTCGTCGACGATGACATATTCATCGGGTTGGTGGGGGATGCGTTTGCCGCCAGGGCCGTAGACGACCACCGGCACCGCCGCATCTCTGGTGATTATCGTACCATCAGTTGAGCCGGGGACACCGCCAAACGGCGGCATTTGGCCATAGACCTGTTGGTGGCCGGCTTGGATGGCTTGTACGAGCGGGTGATCGGCGGGGATTTCGGTCGATGGGCGGTCATCCACAATCGACACTTCGAGGCGGAAGCTGGCATCGTGGGCCATGATATCGTCGATCAGCCCTTGGATGTGCGCCACGATGTCGGCATGCACGACTCCGGGAATGGTACGGATGTCGAGGTAGGCATCACAATAATCGGGGAGCACGTTGATTTGGCTGGCATCACCGCTCGTCGGCGCCCGCAGTACGGTCGGGCTGAGGTAGATCTTTCCCAACAGTGGGTGCACACCGTGTTGGGCGCGCAGACTTTCTTGGAGCGGCAAAACACGACTGACCAGGTGAATCATGGCAGTGAGGGCATTGACGCCCTCTTCGGGCATGGCGCCGTGCGCCACACGTCCAAACGAGGCCAACTTGAGGCGTAGTGCACCTTTTTGTGCAATACAGACCTCGTGCTCTTCGGGCTCGCAGATGATGGCTCCCATGGCTCCCTGAGCATATCCGCGTGCCACGATGTCTTTGATGCCAATCATGAGTCCTTCTTCATCGACGGGGATGAGCAGGCGGACACTGCCGGCAAACGGCGCCCCAGCTTGTTGCAGGGCTCGTACCGCATAGAGCATGGCGGCCACGCCACCCTTCATGTCCGCCGTGCCGCGTCCGTACATCTTGCCATCGACGATGCTCGCACCAAAGGGGTCATGTGTCCAGCTGGCCACGTTGCCGGGGGTGACCACATCGGTGTGCCCCTCCATCAACAAGAGCGGGCCAGGACCGTGGCTTCCCTGAAGCTCGACCACGATGTTGGGACGGCCAGGTGCGACCTCCCACATGGTGGGTGTGAGTCCCCATTCCGTGAGCAGGTCGGCGATGAGTTGCGCGGCCGCAGATTCGTTGGCGCCTGTTTGGGTGGGCAAAAAAACGCTCGGTGTGCGTACCAACTCAGCAAGAAAATGAATCATGCCGTCATAATCGAGCTGACGCAGAATGTGATCGGTGTGCATGTGTGTTAGATTCCCATGGTACGGCCAATGTAGGCGCCGATGCCCGCGATGACAATCACTAGCCCTAAGATGAAAAAATCACTCGGGCGCGCTGCGAGGGTGCGCAACTTGGTGCGTCCGATACCGCCCCGATAACAGCGTGCGTTCATGGCCACGATCAAGACTTCTGCACGACTCAATGCATTGATGAACAGTGGGATGAGCACCGAGCCAATGTGGCGGGCGCGTTGGAACGGGTTGCCTTGATCAAAGCGTACCCCGCGTGCCATCTGTGCCCTGATCAAGCGCTCGAGCTCCGTAATGAGCAGGGGCACAAATTTGAGTGCTACCGTCATCGTCATGACTAACTCGTTGATGGGGAACTTGAAGCGCTTGAGTGGCTCAAGCATGATTTCTACCGCATCCGAAAGATCAATCATGCTCGTGGTAAACATGAGCATGCTGATGGTGTGAAACAAAACAATGACCCGCGTGAAAATGTACAATCCGTTGATGATGCCCTCGCGACTAATCGACAGAATCCACCATTGCCAATATATGGTCACGTCGGCATCGATTGGAATGCGATAAAACAAAATCTGAAAGGGCACCAAGATCATCATGGTACGCACCAACAGGCCGTAGCCACGAAGCGTGAATCCTACGGGAATCCGCGTGGCAATCTGTAACAAGACGGCAATGAGCGCAAGCGGCGCAATACTCACAAAACCCCGTGTCATGAATACGGCGGCCATGATGGCAATGACGCAGGTAATTTTGAAGCGCGGATCCATGCGATGGATGGGGGATGCGATGTCGATGTACTGGCCAAACGTCACATTCCGTGAAAACTCAAGCGCCATGGCGGCCTCCTGTGGATGGTGCAAATCGTCTGACCAGCTCATTGACGAGATCATCGGCGCTGAGGATGTTGCTCGGCAAGGTGGGCAGGTGCTGGCGGAGCACGCGGGCGATTTCAGCTGTCTCGCTGAGCTCAAGCCCTTGCTCATAGAGTTGGTCTGCATCGGTCAGCAGGGAGCGTAGATCACCTTGGGCAGTTATGCGACCTTGGTGCATGATTATGGCGCGATCGGCGATTTCAGCCAGCTCGTCAATCGTGTTGCCCACCAAAATCACCGTCAGGTTGCGCTCACGGCTGAGTCGCTCGATGAGTGTGGCCAACTCACGCCGCCCCTTGGGGTCAAGCCCGGCCACCGGCTCATCAAGAATGAGCACCTCGGGCTGGGCGGCAAGGACACCCGCAATGGCGACACGGCGTTTTTGTCCGCCGCTGAGCGCATAGACGTACCGCAAACGGAACGTCTGATAATCGAGCCCTACCGCGGTCAACGACTGCTCGACGAGCGCACGCGATGCATCGGCTGGGAGTTTACGCCGTCGTGGTGCAAACGACACATCTTTGCCCACCGTCTCTTCGAAGAGCTGTGTTTCGGGTTGTTGAAAGACGATGCCGACGCGGTCGCGCAACGCGCCAATGTCGTAATCAGGAGCATTGATGTCTTTGCCATCGGCGAGCACGCGCCCAAGATGCGGTTTGCGCAATCCGATGAGGCATTCAATGAGCGTGCTTTTGCCGGCCTGTGTGCCACCAAGTAGAGCTACGATTTCGCCTTTGGCGATGCTACAGGTCGCACCGCTCAACCCAGGGCTCTGCATGGGTGTGTCTTTGAGGTACGTGAAATGCACGTTTTCGAGCTCAAAAAGAGCCGGGGCAGTTGCGTGAGCAGTGGCGCTCTGGAGCGGCGTGGTCGGCACAGACTCGGCTACGACCGGGAGTTGCTGTGCCAGTTGTTGAGCGGTCAGGATGGGCAATTCGAGGGAGATGCCCCGCCCGGCAAGTCGTCGCCCGAGCCGAGTGACGAGGGGTACATCGAGCCCCACGTCTTGGAGCTCATCGGCACGATCAAAGATGTCTCGTGGCGTGCCCTCCATCAAAATGTGCCCTTTGTCCATCACAATGATGCGATCAAAGTCGACCACCTCGTGCATGAAGTGGGTGATGTGCACAATGCTGACGCCGAGACGGTCACGTAAATCGTGGGCCAGCCGCAGCAGTTGTCGCGCCAGCGGCGGGGCAATCATGGTCGTCGGCTCATCAAGAATCACGCACGCCGGTTGCATGGCCAGTACCCCCGCAATGGCGACGCGTTGGCGCTCACCACCCGACAGGGAGCTGATTGGCGCCTGTGCAATCGCATGTAGGTCGAGGGCAGTCAAGACCTGTTGCACCCGCGCTTCGATGTCGGTCCGTGGTAAGCCGAGATTTTCCGGCCCAAAGGCAATATCGTCGATGACGCGCCCGGCAATGAGTTGGTCATCGGGTCGCTGAAAGACCAAACCCACTTGGCGCCGGATGTCGTAGGCGGTAACCTCGCTCGAGTGTATCTGGTTGACCTGCACCGTGCCACTCGTGGGGAAGTTGACCGCGGCCAATAATTTGGCCAGGGTGCTTTTGCCGCTGCCGTTGTGGCCAAGGAGTGCCACCATCTCGCCGTTGCCAATATGGGTGGTCACATCAAATAGCGCATGAATCGCATCTTCGCGCCCGGCGTTGTAGGCAAAGCCCACGTTGCGCACTTCAATCATAGTATCTGACACCTTTTGGCCGGCAAGGACATCACATCCCTACCGGCCAATCGTTGATTCTGGGGTCTAGTAGTTGCCGTCTTTGCTCTCGCTGGCGGTTGTCTTGCCCGAACGCGCCAAGTTGACGCCACGGGCCACGACGACGGTGACAATGGCGGCGATGACGACTTCGACAATCGCCTGTGGCACGATGGTGGGTACGACTTCGAGAGGCAACAGCCCAAAGATGACCAACATGCCCACCACAAAGATGGTGTTGGTCAAGGTGCCAACGATACCGGCCACAGCAGCCGCCAAATCCTGGTTGCGACCCTCTAGCGCCTTGTAGGCATACCACGACGTGATACCAATCAAGACGCGGGGCAACACCGACACCAGCGGATTGGTGAACAAACCAGTGGTATCTTGCACCATGCTAAAAATACCAAAGATCAAGCCAGCCAGCACACCGACCACTGGCCCTTCGAGGACGGCCCCCAAGATTGCAGGCACGTGCATGATGGTCGCACTGCCGCTCAAGTTGGGCACGGGGATGAAACCGAGCTGAGTCACACCCAGCACGATGGCGATGGCACCCAAGATGCCTGCGACCACGATCTGACGAACGTTGATGTTCATGAATCCGGTTCCTCTCTTCATCGAGACGATTACAATATGGCGTCGAGCCCAAAATGGCCCGGGGCACCCACTAGTCGTTGATGGCAGGAATGCCTGCCATGCTCCGTGCCGTCAGCACGCTGTTTTCGATGGCGGCTGACACCACATCTGCGGCCACGCTGCCAATCTGGAGCATGGGTGGAGCCGGCTTGGTATTGGTAGCCGCCACGAATATCACGTCCCCGTCGTACGGGGTGTGTACCGGCTTAATACTGCGCGCCATGCCGTCTTGAGCCATCTGTGCCACCTTGCGGCATTCACTTTTGCTCAATGTGGCATCGGTGACGACGACTACCAACGTCGTATTACTCCCACTAAAGGTCGGGATACGAGCGCTCTCACGCATTTGCGCCGCGATATTGAGAAACATACCATCGGGCAGACGTGCTCCGGCGATGATTTCACCACTACTGTCGCGATAAATATCGCCAAAAGCGTTGTTGACCACCAGCGCTCCTACCGTCACCCCACTCGCCAGCGTAATCGCACTACTGCCGATACCGCTCTTCATCCAGCCCTGCGGCCCGAGCAATTTCCCCACGGTGGCCCCCATGCCAGCCCCCACACACCCCTGTGCGACTGGGCCGTCGTGGGCGTTTTCGCAGGCCTGGTAGCCGAGATCCGCATTGGCGTGGGCATCGGGTGAGCCACACATCAGGTCAAAAATCACCGCACCTGGCACAATCGGCACCTTGGTGATGCCCGCATCAAAGCCAATACCGCGCTCGCGCAACCAGCGCATCACGCCGTCGGCACCAGCCAGCCCGAAGGCACTGCCGCCACTCAGACAGAGTGCGTTGATGTACTGCACGGTGCATTCGGGGGCCAGCAAATCGGTCTCACGCGTGCCCGGAGCTCCCCCGCGCACATCGACACTTGCAGTCGTCTGCTCGGGCAAGAGCACGACCGTGCATCCAGTCATGCCAACTTCGTCGTGGGCGTGTCCGACACGCACTCCGGCCACACGCGTAATCGTCGCCTGCATCAAGTGCCTCCATTGGCATACCAACGAGCAGTGTTGGTGTGAAATATGGTTGGGGTTTCGTAGTACAGAGAATGTAGCACGGATTTTGGTGTTGTGTCAATAGGGTAATTTGTGTGCGCTTGAGTATTAGCTAATTCACAATTCACAATAATGGAACGTATATACCGCGCCGATCGTCCTTGTGCAATAGAGTGTGATGATGCAACGAAAGGCGACAGCCATGCAGTTGGTACGGATGTGGATAATCGTGTGTCTCGGATTAGGAATGTGGCTTACTGGTGCAGTGGCATCGGCAGCCAACGATCCGTTGCTCGATCAACAGGCCGCTATGCACACCACAACACAGGGAGATGTGGTCGCTCATGCGGATGCTCCCATGTATCGTATGGTGGGCACCGTCAATCCCAGTCAGCGCACCTGGCGTGCCACCCAGACCCTCACCTTTCGCAATCGAAGCGGTGTGGCCCTCAACAAACTCTATTTTCGCCTCTACGCCAATTTGGCGGATGTGGGTGGCAAATTAACCATCAACAGCGCCACGGTGAATGGGGTGGCAACAGCGATTACATTTGAGTCACGGAACTTTTTGGCGCGCCTCGATGTGGCCACGCCGATCGCTATCGATGCTGTGGTGACAGTTGTGCTCGATTTTGTGACCACTGCTCCTAATAACGGCGGTACCAACTTCTACGGTACGCTCAATCACGACGGTCAGACGCTTGCTTTGGTGACCGCCTACCCGCACCTCGCCATGCTCAACAACGGTGTGTGGGATACCGCGGTGCCCGACAGCAAAGGCGATTTGGTGACCAGCCCGGTCGCCTTTTATGACGTAACGACCACGTTGCCACGTACGCATGCAGTGCTCAGCACGGGCACGGCCGTGAGTACGACGACGACGGCCACCACTCAAACGGTGCGCGTAGTCAGCGGTCTGCAGCGAGATTTCGCACTAGCGGCCACCACTCTGGCACAGGTGAATACCACGGTTGATGGCACTGCGGTGCGCGTCTACTACCCCACGGGGAAGCTCAAAGCCGGCCAAGTCACGCTCAAATATGCCCAACAGGCGCTTCGATTCTTCAATCAAAGCTACGGGCAGTACCCCTACAACGAGATTGACCTCATTGCTGTCAATGCCGGCACCTTCGAGGGCATCGAGTTCCCGGGAGTGGTGCTTTTCGAGCAGCGGCGTTTCAACACGTCGTCAGACTACGAGAGTCTGGTTGCGCACGAAGTCGCACACCAGTGGTTTTATGGGGTGGTGGGCAACGACGTGCAAAACCACGCCTGGGTCGACGAAGGTCTGGCCACCTA
>JBBAWX010000033.1:0-24231 GCA_040396955.1 Roseiflexaceae bacterium | reverse complement strand
AGCGACAAGCACCCCGACAGCGACAAGCACCCCGACAGCGACAAGCACCCCGACAGCGACAAGCACCCCGACAATTGTGTCAATAAAGGTTGCTGGTGGGTTATATCATTCGTTGGCGTTGACCGCCTCCGGTGGAGTCGCGGCCTGGGGGAATAACAGCTACGACCAGGTAACAGTGCCCACATTTGCGGCTCCAGTACGTGCCGTTGCTGCGGCACAGTACCACTCACTGGCGTTGTTGAGTGATGGCAGTGTAGTTGGTTGGGGTAGAAATAACAGTCAACAATTAGCAGTGCCTAGCGATTTACCTTGGATTAAATATATCGCAACCGGAAGAGATCACACAGTTGTTGTTGACATAAATGGTGACGTTTATGGATGGGGATCAAGTCTTAGTGGCCAACTCGACATTCCCTCATCTGCCACAAATATCGTTGCAGTTGCTGCCGGTGCCAATCACACGGTTGCGTTGCGGCACGATGGCACGGTAGTGGCATGGGGTGACGATGGGTATGGGCAGGCCACGGTGCCCACAGATTTGGGGAGTTGTGTGGCAATTGCAGCTGGCGCCAATCATTCATTGGCCATCACCAGTGCCGGTGCGGTGGTGAGTTGGGGCAATAGCAGTAACGGGTTGGCATCGGTGCCTGTTGCAGCCCAAACCGACGTCGTGGCAGTTGCGGCGGGGATGGGACATTCGTTGGCGCTCAAAAGCGACGGTACGGTGGTGGCATGGGGCTCCAACAGTGCCGGTCAACGGAATGTGCCGAGTGGTTTGCAGGATGTGATAGGCATTGCCGCAGGTGGGTACCATTCATTGGCGGTGAAAAGCGACGGTACAGTGGTGGCATGGGGCTCCAACAGTGCTGGGCAAAGCACGGTGCCGTAGGTGCAAGCAGTATTGCGCCCCTGCTGAGCGATCTCAGCAGGGGCGCTTGCTGTTGGGTGGCAGGCAGGTGGTTATTCTTTGGTTTTACTGACGAGGTGAATGTTGGTGATGTGCATGGTCTTGTCCACTGCTTTGCACATGTCGTAGATAGTCAGAGCAGCCACACTGACTGCGGTCAGGGCCTCCATTTCGACGCCGGTGCGCCCGGTTGTCGCCACGGTAGCGACAATGGCGATGCCATCGCTCATGGCTTGGAGCTGGATCTCGACGTTGGTGAGTGCTAGGGGGTGGCAGAGGGGAATAAGGTCGGCGGTTTTTTTGGCGGCCATGATGCCAGCGATACGCGCCACCGCCAGTACGTCGCCTTTGGGGAGTCCGCCACCAATGATGAGATCACGGGTGGTCGCGGCCATCTGCACATCACCACGGGCCACTGCGGTACGTTTTTGTTCGGGTTTGTGTCCCACATCGACCATATGGGCATCGCCATCAGCGTTGAGATGCGTAAGATGACTCATGAATTGCACTCCCTATGCCAAACATGACACATTCATGGAAGAGTATTTGCTGTTGTCATACTAGCATGTTTTTGGGTGCATGCATTGAAATCCTCTTGTAATCCATGCTTGCATTATTTTCACACTTTGTTTATAATCGATGACAGGTGGGGATAAGTGGGGGAAAGTGGGGATAACGTGCCAGGAATGGTCGTACTTCACCCCGTGCAAGAGGTGCCGTGATGTTTCTCGGCGAATACGAACACAACCTAGACGACAAGGGCCGGCTGGCAATCCCAGCGCGGTTCCGTACGTTGTTGAGTGAGGGGTTGGTCGTGACGCGCGGGTACGACCACTGTATTATGGGCTTGGCCATGGGGCCATGGCAGAAGTTGGCTGACCAAGTCAGCGACTTACCACCTGGCGAGCTCCACACCCGCAATCTGCAGCGTCTGTTGTTTTCGGCGGCCTCTGAATTCACGTTAGATCGCCAGGGGCGTATTTTGTTGCCGCAAAATCTGCGCGACTATGCCCATATCACTGGTGACGAGGTCGTGGTGGTGGGAGTCAACAAGTACTTTGAAATTTGGTCACCAGAGCGTTGGCGCGAGACGGTCGCAGCGCTCGACAAAGAAACCGACCAGTTGGTATCACAACTAACCACACTGAAGTTTTAACCATGTCACATTCGTTTCAGCATATCTCGGTACTTCCCAATGAAGTACAGGAGTATCTTCAGCCACAGCGTGGGCATCGCTTCATCGACGGCACACTTGGTGGTGGTGGGCACAGTTTGGCCATCATGGCGACTGCACCTGACACGGCCGAGTTGTTGGGCATCGACCTTGACCCTGCGGCGCTCGGTGCCGCGCAAGAGCGGCTGAGTGCATATCACGGGCGGGTGCATCTGCGCCGGGGCAACTACACGCAGATGGGTGATTTGGCGCGTGGGCTTGGTTGGGCACATGTCGACGGCATTCTCTTGGATTTGGGGGTTTCGTCGCACCAACTCGATACTGCGGAGCGCGGGTTTTCGTTCATGCACGACGCACCACTTGACATGCGGCTTGATCCAGATGCGCCCACCACGGCAGCAGATCTCGTGAACACGCTGACCGAGGAGCGCCTCGCCAACATCATCTACACCTATGGTGAAGAGCATGGCTCACGGCGGATTGCCCGTTTTATCGGCGAAGCGCGCCGGCGGGCCCCGATTACCACTACGAGCGAATTGGCGCAGGTGGTGAGCCGCGCCCTTGGTGGGCGGCACGGGCGCATCCATCCGGCTACGCGGACCTTTCAGGCATTGCGCATCGCTGTGAACGCTGAGCTCGATGGCCTGACACAGGTGATTCCGGACGCGCTCGCGTTGCTCGCACCACAAGGGCGGTTGGTGGTGATTAGTTTTCATTCGCTCGAAGACCGGATTGTCAAACAGACCTTCCGGGCCGCCAGTCTCCGCAACGACCGTCAGGATTTTCGTGTGCTGACTGCAAAGCCAGTCGGTCCATCCCGTGCCGAGGAGCTCCAGAATTCGCGGAGCCGGAGTGCCCGCTTGCGCGCCATTGAACGCATCGCGTGAACGACTTTCGTGTATACTACACCTTGTCGTATTTCCTGGAATAGTACACATGTCATCATTGTTTTGTCAGGTTAGGAAGAAGCCATGGCGATTCCACTACGACAACTTATCCCCTTACAACAGGCGCGATTACGGCGCATCGAGATTGGGCGCTACATTAAGCTCAACAGTAGCTCTGCATACATTGCAGTAGCGATATTGTGTGCGCTAATGGGGTTGGCACTGATTACGCAGACCGTGCGGGTGGCACAGGCTGGCGAAGAGATAACGGCCTTGCACAAGCAGCGAACCAAGCTTGAGCGTGAGCAAAAAGATTTAAAGTTACGCGTGGCCAGGGCGCAATCCATCCCATACATATTGGACTATGTGAAAGCAAGCGGCATGGTACCAGTCAGTCAAATAGACGTGGAATACGTCGTACTTGAGCCAAGTGTATTGGCGTTGCCGGCAGAACGCGTGCCGGTAGCCGGGGAGCAACGACCATGAGCCGATCGACGCCAGCAGGGACACCCCGTGGGGTGCGCGCAACGCCTGCGGTTACCACGCCCGCACCACGATCAATGGCGGCTCGGCCGTGGCGGATTGCGGTGGTGCTCGTGTTGACGGTGTTGGTAATGGCGCGCATCGTGGTGCAGTTGGTCGATATTCAGCTCCTGGATCGTCAGTCTTATGCGCAAAAAGCCGAGCAGGAGATTTTCTTCACCAAATCAATCCCGGCGCAGCGAGGTGTCATCCGCGACCGGTTTGGTGGTGCGTTGGCACTTGACGTGGAGCGCGAGAGTTTGTACGTGAATCCACGGGAAATTCCGGCCGAAGATGCGGTGCGTATTGCGCAGATTTTGGAGGGCTGGCTCGATCTCCCCGCCGAGGAGATTTTGGCAAAAATCATTGACACCAAGCGCGAATGGGTGCCGGTGGCGCGGTGGTTGGAGCCAGAGGTGGCCGACAAAATACGCCTCCTCGAAGAACCAGCGTTGAAACTCGAATACGAGACCAAGCGCTTTTACCCGCAGGGTGATTTTGCTGCCCACGTGGTCGGCACGGTCAACACGTTGGGTGGTATCAGCGGGATTGAATCGAGCATGAACGGCGTCTTGATGGGGGCTTCTGGAGTGATTACTGCTGAGATTACAGGAATTGGTGGGCCAATATGGGTGCAGCCGTATGACCGCATCGATCCGGTCACTGGTGGCGACATCGAGCTGACCATCGATCCGTTCATTCAGCATGTGGCGGAGCGCGAGTTACGCCTGGCCGTGACACAGCATGTGGCATCTGGGGGCTCGATTATCGTGATGGATGTCAAAACGGGGGCTATTCGCGCCATGGCGAGTGCGCCGAGTTTTGACCCCAACACCTACTATGAATACGAGCCAGCGGTCTACTACAACAACCCGGCCATCAATGCGCAGTACGAGCCCGGTTCCACGTTCAAAATTCTAACCGTGGCCGCCGGACTGCAGGCGAATGCATTCACGGAGGCGAGCACAATTGTCGACGACGGTGTGGTGCGGCGCTACGACTACAACATCAAAAACTTCGACGCACGCGGTAACGGCGTAATCACGCCGGGGCAGGTATTGTACTACTCGAGCAACGTGGGTGCGATTTTGTTTGGCGAGATGATGGGTGAGTCGATTTTTTATAAAGCGATTGAAAGCTTTGGTTTTGGCACACCGACGGGCATCGAGCTCCCGGCCGAAATCGCCGGCACGGTCAAGTGGCCGGGCTCGGAGGGGTATACACCGGTCGATTTCAACACCAACACCTTCGGTCAGGGGATTTCGGTGACCCCATTGCAGGTGGTGCGCATGGCGGCCACGGTTGCTAACGACGGGGTGATGATGCGTCCATATATCGTGCAGCGCACTTGTGATGTCGCTGGGGTATGCACGGAAAGCGAGCCACGTGAGCAAGGGCGCCCGATTTCGCCGGAAGTGGCGCAAAGTGTGCGCAGGATGCTAATGGCCTCGGCCAATCACTACGTGAACGCGGCACAACCAGACACCTTGTGGTTGGTCCCGGGCTTCCAGGTTGGCGCCAAGACGGGCACATCGTCGATTCCCGACCTCGTGAATGGCGGCTACGAAGATCGCACCATTGGGTCGGTCGTGGGGATGGCTCCCATCGAGGCGCCGCGTTATGCGGTGCTGGTCAAAATCGACCGGCCATCCGATGACATCTGGGGGGTACGTACTGCCTTACCCGTCTATCGGGCGGTGGTGGCCGAGTTGATGCGTTATGATCGGATTGCTCCCAACAATAATTTGATGGGAGAGGGGCAACAGCCAGGAGTTGTCAACTGATGACGAACACGTTTCGCCATGCACTCCCGCACATATTGAGCGGTGTGTGGCCAGTAGATGCTACGTTTGCACTTACCCCAGCTCAACAACAGCTGGGGGTCAATCATGTTTCCATTGATTCGCGCATCATTGAGCCCGACACGCTCTTTGTGGCGCTCATCGGTGAGCGAGTTGATGGACACGCATATGTGGCCGATGCGGTGGCACGCGGTGCCACCATGGCGCTGGTCAGCATGGAGCGTGGGGCCGCATTGGCTGCGCACCATGGGTGGCGTTTTCTTGGTCTTGATGGCCAATTGGCTGACGGGACGGGGCCGATTTTGATTGGTGTTGACTCCCCCTTGGTGGCCTTGCAGCGCTGGGCGGCTTGGCACCGCACGCAACATGCGCCGACATGGGTGGTAGGTATTACTGGCAGTGTGGGCAAGACGTCGACCAAAGAAATGGTGGCCGCACTGCTCCAGGCAGGCATGCCCACGCACAAGTCGCCCCGGAGTTACAACAGTGAATCAACACTGCCATTGGTGGTATTAGGGCTGGAGGCACGGCACCAGGCCATGGTCTGTGAGATGGGCATGTATGCGGCCGGCGAAATTGCCTTATTGGCCGATATTGCACGCCCCAACATGGGAGTGGTGACGGCGGTGGGCCCATCACACCTCGAGCGCATGGGGAGTATAGAAGCAATTGCGCGGGCCAAGGCGGAGCTCGTCGTGGCTCTGCCGGCGCATGGGGTGGCGATTTTGAATGCGGATGATCCGCGGGTAGCGGCTATGGCCACACAGACGCCGGCCCGGGTAGTGACCTACGGTTTGACGGCAGATGCCATGTTACGAGCGCACGACATCGAGCAGCTCGGGCTTGCGGGCACGCGCTTTCGCGTGCGTGGCTTGGGCCTCGACGAACGCGTGCATTTGGCATCCCCTGGGCTCCATCAAGTGCGTAATCTACTTGCGGCGATTGCCGTGGCGCAGATTGCGGGAGTCACCTGGCACGATTGTGAGCGGGCCATTGCCAACGACATCGAGCAGGTGCGCTTTGTGGTGCATCAAGCCGCACATGGAGTGCAGGTCATTGACGATAGTTATAATGCGGCGCCGACGTCGATGTATGCCGCGCTCGAGTTGCTGCAGACGGTGTCGCGGCGACGTGTGGCGGTGCTCGGTGACATGCGCGAATTGGGGCATATTGAGCGTGAGGCACATGCCGATGTGGGGCGTTGGGCGGCGCAGTGGAGCGATGTATTGATTGCGGTGGGTGAGCGCGGGGCGTGGATTGCTGAGGCAGCGCGGCAGGCAGGTATGGCACAGGTATATGCTACGGCCACGGTCGAACATGCGATTGCACAGTGTCGTGTGGTGGTGCAACCCGAGGACTGCGTGCTCGTCAAGGGCTCACGTGCCATGGGCATGGAGGCAATTGTGACGGCGCTGTGTATGACATCCGCAGTGCCAGAAGGAAAGTAGGCAGCGATGGAATCAACCTTGCGCACCATGTTAATCAACGATGTTGCTCGCGCTTTGATATTGGCTGCCGCAGCCGCCATCATTGTGCTCTTCACGGGGCGCTGGTGGATGGATTGGCTCCGTCACCGTAATATTCGTAAGCGGGCGCGCAACGAGGGCTCCGATGAATTCATGTCGTTTGGGCAAATTACCATGGGTGGAATCATGATTGTGGTGCCGGTCATCATTTTGACCATGTTATTCAACATGGTCGATCGGTGGTCGATGCTGTTGCCCATTGTGGTCATGGTGGCGTATGCCGCCCTCGGTGCCATTGACGATTACTATTCGCTCGACACGGTACGCTCGGCCAATTATGGTCTTACGGTGCGGGCCAAAAGCATCGCCCAGTGGGTAGTGGCCATTTTGGCGAGTGTGGTGCTCTACATGCCAGAGCCACTCGGATTGGCACATGCCGGCTATACGTGGATTCCCTTTGTGGGGCGCATCGACATGGGCATGTACTTTATCCCGATTGCGGCTGTCATTATTTGGGTGACGGTCAATGCTGTCAATATCACCGACGGTGTCGATGGATTATCGGCGTGGACGTTGATGGTTGCGTTTATGGCCTATGGCTTGGTGGCCATGATTAGTGGTGGATTCACCAATCTGATGGTGCTGTGTTTCACCTTGGTCGGTGCGTGTGCCGGATATTTGTGGCATAATGCCCACCCTGCTCCGGTGATTATGGGAGATTTGGGGTCGATGGCATTGGGTGGAGTGTTGGCAATTATCGCACTTCAATCGCAACAGTGGTTGTTGTTGCCCTTGATTGGTGGTGTGTTTGTGGTTGAGGGGCTCTCTTCAATGCTCCAGGTCTTGTATTTCAAGTATACGCGGTGGCGAACAGGCACGCCGGTGCGCTGGCTCAAAATGGCACCGTTACATCACCATTTGCGTATTAATGGCTGGAGCAATCCGCAAATCACGCAACGGTTTGTTATTATAGCCATGGCGTGTGCGTTTGTTGCGATTTCACTGCTCATGTGGACATAACATAAATCTACACATGCTCGGGGGAAGACGGCAATATGCCGTGCGAGCAGCTGTGGTGGTATTTGGAAGGGGTATGGTGTGCAAGAAGCGTTGCGTCTCTTGTTGATCCACGACATGTCACGGGCGCTGTTGTTGGCAGCCGGTGCGTTTGCTGTTACGTTGGTCTTTGGGCGGTATTGGATGCGGGTTTTACGCACCTACCAGATTGGCAAACGCGTACGCGCTGATGGCCCGCAGAAGCACCTGGTGAAGACCGGTACGTTGACCATGGGTGGGTTCATGATTATTGCGCCGGTCATCGTCTTGACGATTGCCTTCAACCTTGTTGACCGTTGGTCAATGTTGTTGCCGATTGTGACGATGGTGTTATTTGGGGCGCTCGGAGCCGCCGACGACTACTTGTCGCTCGAACGTTCCTCAAAAGACCAGTATGGCTTTACCGAACGGGTAAAACTCAGCCTGCAAATTGTGTTGGCGTTGGCGATTAGTTTGTTTTTGTATATGCCACAACCATTTGGGCTGGCCAACTCAGGGCTCGTACGTATTCCGTTTTTGGGGAGTTATGACATCGGGATTTGGTTTTTTCCGGTGGCGGCATTCATCATTGTGGCGACGAGCAATGCGGTCAACTTGACCGACGGTTTGGACGGTCTGGCCGGTTGGAATCTGGCCGTGGCATTTGGTGCCTATGGAGTGATTACCTTTTTGAGTGGTGAATTTACCAATCTGATGGTATTGAGCTTCACGTTGGTCGGGGCAGTGGTGGCGTTTTTGTGGTACAACGTGCATCCGGCACAAGTCTTCATGGGTGATTTAGGCTCGATGGCATTGGGTGCTGTGTTGGCGGTCATTGCCCTTCAATCGCAACAGTGGTTGCTACTGCCGCTCATCGGTGTTGTTTTTGTGGGAGAGGCGCTATCGTCGGCCATCCAAAAGAATTACTACAAGTACAGTCGTTGGCGGACAGGCACGCCGGTGCGTGTGTTCAAAATGGCACCGTTGCATCATCATTTCGAGATGAGCAATTGGAGTGAGACCCAGATAACCCAACGGTTCGTGTTGATTACAATCATCGCATCTTTGCTGGGCATTTCGTTGACACTTTCGTTGAATCCACCGGCAGATACGGCACGTCAGCGAGCATCGGAGACGGTCGAAGGTATCGATGTCCGCGACCCCTAGAACACAGGTGTGGAGTATGCAACTACGTGGAAAGAACATCACAGTCATGGGACTTGGCGTACACGGTGGCGGGCTTGGCGTGGCCCGCTATTGTGCCGAGCAAGGTGCCCACGTCACCGTAACAGATCTGCGCAGTGCCGAGCTGTTACAAGAATCGATCGTTGCACTTGCAGACCTGCCGATTACCTTTGTGCTGGGCGAGCATCGCGCGCAGGATTTTGAGCAATGCGACATCGTCGTACAAAACCCAGCAGTGCCGGCCACTTCACCGTACTTGGCGTTGGCGCGGGCCGCCGGTGTGCAGATCGAGATGGAGATGACCATCTTTTTTAAGCAATGCCCAGCCCCCATTATCGGTATCACTGGCACCAAAGGAAAAACGACCACCGCGTCGTTGGTGGCACATCTCCTCCAAGCGTGGCGCCCTGACACGGTGCTTGCCGGCAACATGCGTATTTCTGCGCTGGCACAGTTGGCGCAGATTACGCCGACGACTCCGGTTGTGCTTGAGCTGTCGTCGTTCGTGCTAGAAGGACTTGATTGCGCACGATTGAGTCCGGCGGTGGCGGCAATTACCAACATTCATCCCGATCATCTCGACCGCTACGGTGAAATGGCAACCTACATTGCTGCCAAGGCGGCCATTGGCCTGCATCAATCGCCGAGTGATGTGCTGATACTTGGGACCGGTAATGCGCCACTCTGCGCATTGGCTGCCATCATGCCAGGGCACGTGCACTGGGCGGGAGGGGTGCCATGGGGGCAACCGTTACGGGTTGGCGATGTGTGTTGGGTAGAAGACCGCCTCCACCTGATGACGCACACCGGGGTTTGCGTGGTTGCGGATCGTCAGGATATACAGCTACGTGGTGCCCACAATGATGCCAATGTGGCGGTGGCAGTCGCAGTGGCCGTGGCTGCCGGTATGCCCAGCAATCTGATTGCCCCTGCGCTACGGACATTTACGGGGGTCGAGCATCGTCAAGAGGGGGTGGCAAGTATTGCTGGACACTGGTTTGTCAACGATACTGCGGCCACCATGCCTGAAGCCGCCATGGCCGCTCTGGCCTGTATGCCCGGGCCCATCATCTGGATTGCTGGTGGGGCCGACAAAAAACTTACCTTTGACGCACTAGCCGAACAAGCGGCGCGCTATGCTGAGCGTATCGTATTGCTTGATGGCAGTGCGACGCCCGCGCTATATGCGGCGTGTGAACGGGCTGGGATTCGTCAGCGTATTGTCGGTGTATTTGCGGATTTTGAGGCGGCGGTACGGGCCGCACATGCGGTAGATCTCCGTCCTGCGACGGTGCTTTTATCGCCAGGGTGTGCCAGCTTTGGTATGTTTCGCAATGAATTTCATCGCGGCGAGGAGTTTTGCCGAATTGTGCAGGCACTCGCGATTGAGGAGCCATCATGAGTGAGCAGTTTTCACCACGTGCCACCGGCCAATCATGGCTCGCGCAGATGCCACCCTTGGTGCGTCTGATTCTCATCGTGAATGTGCTCGTCTTTGCCATTCCCTACGTGGCTGATTTGGCTGGGGTGCGCTATAAGAGTATGTTGGTGAGTGATTTGCTGTTAATTTGGGGGGCCAAAGACAATATTGCGATTGCTGCCGGCGACCAGTACTATCGATTCATCACCATGATGTTTTTGCACGGTGGCATATTGCATTTGCTCTTCAACAGCATGGCCATCGCATCGATCGGTGGTGAGCTTGAGCGGCTGATGGGGACGTCGCGATTTGCCGCGTTGTATGCGGTTGGCGGGTTGGCGGGTGGTGTCGCTTCTTACGTGTTTACTGCAAATCCATCGGTGGGTGCTTCGGGGGCGGTGTTTGCGTTGCTTGGGGCGGAGATGATCTTCATCATCATCAACCGGCGTTTATTTGGGGCGGAGGCCCGCCAACTCCTAGGGAATATCGGATTTACGGCGCTCATCAACATCGGCATCGGCCTCACCATTCCCAACATCGACAATATGGCCCACATTGGTGGGCTCATCGGTGGTGTGCTGGTGGGGTTTTGCGTGGTGCCACGCCTCGTGCCAGTACGAAGCCTCGAGGGTGTGACCGTCGGACACCGCTATCTCGGGTGGGGATGGTGGGGGGTGAGCGCGGTGTTGGTGGGTTTAATCGTGACAATCATGACCGTCGTGCCAGCATTTGTAGGTGAATAAGAGGGGCATATGAGTAGCACAACAAGTGGAAGTATTCCTACGAGTAATGTGGCGAATCGTAGCAAACATGCCCCCGATTATCAGCTATTGGCGTGTATTGGGATTTTGGTGCCGTTTGGACTGATGATGGTCTACAGCGCATCGTTCGTGGAGGGAATTGTCTCCCAAGAAGGGAATGGCGCGTACTACTTGAGTCGTCAACTGGTCTCGGCTTTCATTGGGTCGGTAGGGTTGTTGGTGGCGCAACGCATCGATTATCGCCGGCTACAGACCTATGCCTTGCACATGATGTTGGCTTCGTTGGTTGTGCTGTTTGCCGTGGTTTTCATCGTGCCAGATGATTACACGACCACCAACGGTGCCCAGAGCTGGATTAAAATCGGCACATTGAGTGTGCAACCCTCAGAATTTGCGAAGTTGACCCTGATTATTTACATGGCGGCGTGGTTGTCTCAACGAGGGACGCGGTTGCAACGCTTGTTGACCGGCATGTTGCCGTTTGCGGTGAGTGCGGGCTCGATCGCCGCGTTGATTTTGATTGGTGGCGACCTAGGATCTGCGACCGTGGTTGTCGTGGTGGCCGCGTTGGTCTACTTCATCGCTGGAGCAAGTTTGGTGCATATGGCTCTTGCCATAGTCATCGGCTTGATATCGTTTTTGTTTGCCATCAACGTGGCTGCCTATCGGCTTGACCGCATCAACGCATGGCTAGATCCAGAAACGTACGTGAAATCAGCATGGCAACCGTTGCATGGTCTCTATGCGTTGGCATCTGGAGGACTTTTTGGCGTGGGGCTCGGTGAATCACGTCAGAAGTACCTGTGGTTGCCACAGTCGTTCACCGATACCATTTTGGCCATCATCGGCGAAGAATTCGGGCTACTTGGCACGCTATTTGTGGTCGCTTGCTTCATTTTCATCGCGTATCGTGGCTTCAAGATTGCAAGTGCGGCGCCCAACGGGTTTGCCATGTTGTTGGCGACGGGGATTACTCTGTGGCTCGTCTTTCAAGCGATCATCAGCTTTGCGGTGGTCACCACGTTGGTGCCATTTACCGGCATCACGTTGCCGTTTCTCAGCTATGGTGGGACATCGTTGATGGTCAGCATGGTGGCAGTCGGGATTTTGTTGAATATTTCGAAGTATACGTTGGTAGATGCTCCACACACCAACGTGCTAGGGTTACTGCATGAACGATACCGTCGCCTGCTCACCGCTGTTTCTGCTCTCTGGGGGCGGGACCGGCGGTCACGTCTATCCGTCGCTCGCCGTGGCCGAGGCCCTGAAACAGACCCTTCCTGACAGCCGCTTGGCCTATGTGGGAAGTCCTGACGGCATGGAGGGCGACATGGTGCGCCGCGAGGGGAATGTGCCCTTTTATGCCGTCGATACGGCGGCAATCAAAGGGCGCGGGCCGTTGACGTTGCTCCGCAACCTGTGGCGTTTAGCGCGGGGTGTGTATCAGGCGATTCGCCTGATTCGGCACCTGCAACCGGCCGCTCTGTTTGGCACGGGCGGGTATGTGTGTGTACCCGTGTTTGTGGCGGCGTGGCTGTGCCGCATCCCAAGTGCCATCTATCTTCCCGATGTGGTGCCTGGGTTGGCGGTACGCGCTCTTGCCCGGATTGCCACTTTGACGATGACGAGCATCGATGATGCGGCGCCGTTTTTGCGCAAGCAGGCCGTCAACCCGGCACAGTGGCGTGACGCCTCACACGTGGCGGTCACTGGCTACCCGGTTCGCACACAAATTAATCCAGCGCGGCGGAGCGACATCCGGGCACGGCTCGGCATCGAAGGCCAAGGGCCCGTGTTGTTGGTCTATGGAGGGAGCCGTGGTGCCCGGAGCATTAACCTCGCCATCGCCGAGCATATGGCCGAGCTACTCGCATTGATGCAGATTATCCATGTGTGTGGCCGCGAGGGCGACGAAGGGCTACTGCGTGCCACCGTGGAGAAATTGCCTGAGGCGCTCCAAGCGCGCTACCGACTCTATCCGTACTTGGCGGCTGATGGCGTGGTAACGATGGCGGATGTGTTGGTGGCCGCCGATATGACGGTGTGTCGTAGTGGGGCTTCGGTGCTTGGTGAACTTCCCGCAGCCGAGTTACCAGCGTTGCTCGTGCCGTTGTCGTTTGTGCATCAGGACGAAAACGCTGACTATCTGGTGCGACACGGTGCGGCGGTCAAGTTGACCAATGAAACAGTGGCGCACGAGCTCCTCCCGGCCATCCGGCAGGTGTTGGCAGATGCGGCCACATTGCCTGCCATGCGCCTTGCGATGCGCCACTGTGCACGTCCGATGGCCGCGACCGACATGGCCAACCTGTTGATCCGCATAGGACGAAGGTGATGCGATGAACTATCACATTGTGGGGATTGGGGGCGCTGGCATGAGCGCCGTTGCCCATGTTTTGCTCGATTGCGGTCATCATGTGAGTGGGAGCGATATGCAACAGAGCAGTGCTTGGGCGCCGCTCCAAGCACGAGGTGTACCCATTGTGCAGGGGCATTACGCCGATAACGTGGCGAGCGATGTCGATGCACTAGTGGTGACGTCGGCCGTCAAGGCTCCGCATCCCGAAATCGATGCCGCCCAAGCCCGCAATATTCCTGTGCTCCGGCGCCATGATTTGTGGCGTATGTGGAGTACGCAGCGGCGGATTATTGCGGTAGCCGGTACCCACGGCAAAACGACCACGAGTGCGATGATTGCATATGCCTTGGAACACGCGGGGATGCGCCCCGGCTATCTGATTGGTGCTGAAGTCGCCGCACTCCCGCGGAGTGCTACCTGGGGCGATGCCGATGCGCCGTTCGTGATTGAGGCCGATGAATACGACCGTACTTTTTTGGCACTCCAGCCAGACATTGCCGTGATTACCACGTTGGAGTGGGATCATGTCGATATTTACCCGACACTGACCGATTACCAGGCCGCCTTTCAGCAATTCGTGACGCAAGTGGCACACCCCGAACGCGTCTTCGTCTGCGGTGATGATGCAGGAATTCGTGCTACCGTGACGCGCCCCAATGTGCGCTGGTATGGTATCGACGATCGATTGGCTGCCGACCCAGTGGCGTGTAGTCGGGTGCCCTTGGATTGGTCGGCAAGCAGTTGCCAGCAACAAGGAGCAATGCAAACCTTTCAGGCGTGGCACTACGACCGCCGTTCATTTGCCATGCGTTTGCACCAGCCGTTGCAGTTGATGCTCCAGGGCCTTCATAATGTGCGAAACGCGTTGGCCGCCTATGCGGTGGCGGTCACGGTCGGTGCGAATCCGCAGGCGGTGGCTACCGCCTTGGCCACGTTTGCCGGGGCCAAACGACGCTTCGAGTACAAGGGGTGTGTGGCTGACGTCACCGTCATTGACGATTATGCGCATCACCCCACTGAAGTCAAGGCGGTGTTGGCGGCCGCTCGGCAACGCTACCCGGGTCAGCGCATTATTGCCTATCTTCAGCCCCATACCTATAGTCGCACTGCCGCACTCGTCACAGAGTGGCGCCAGGCATTTGGTGACGCCGATGTCGTCTATGTGGGTGACATCTACGCGGCGCGTGAGCAGCCGGTGCCTGGGGTGGATGCCCCGTGGTTGGTCGGCCAGATTGCCCATCCACAGGTACAGATCAGCGGTGATTTGACCAAAACAGTGGCACATTTGGTGGATGCGGTGCGCCCTGGTGATGTGGTAGTGACGATGAGCGCTGGCGATGGCACTCAGATAGGCCCTCGGCTGTTGCACCAGTTGGCGGAGTCACCTCATGGTTGATGCGAGCGCTGATATGACCATCCTTGAGCAGGTCTCACTGGCACCGTTGACGGCGTGGCGCATTGGTGGGCCAGCTCGCTACCTGGCCACGGTGCGTAGTGCGCACGGGGTGCGCCAAGCGCTCGAATTTGCGGCCCGCCTGCAGTTGCCCGTTTGGGTGCTTGGTGGCGGGAGTAATTTGCTCATCAGTGATGCCGGGTTGGCTGGCATGGTCATCCGCATGCGTGATACGCACATGGACATCGTGACCACGGGCAGTGGCAGCGCGAGCGTGGAAGTCGGAGCTGGTGCCCCCATGGCCAAAAGCGTGCGCCAACTAGTGGCCGCCGGCTGGCAAGGGCTGGAATGGGCCGAAGGGCTCCCCGGTACCCTCGGTGGCGCGGTCTACGGCAATGCAGGATGCTATGGTGGCGATATGGCCGGCGTGGTTCGGCGGGTACAAGTATGGCAGGCGGGACGGCTTGAGGAGTGGGAAACCACCCAGATGGGCTTCGCATATCGTACCAGCACCCTCAAACAGTCCAACATGAGTCGCATGCAGATGGGCATGCAGGTCGCAGATGTGGGACCGTTGGTGGTGGGGGCAACCCTGGCCGTCGTACAGGCCGATCCACATCAGCTGGCCGCGATCATGGCCAATACTGCCGCTCTGCGCAAAGGGAAGACTCCACAAGGATCGTCATGCGGCAGTGTGTTCAAGAATCCACCTGGTGAATCGGCAGGGCGGTTGATAGAAGCAGCCGGGCTCAAAGGGTATCGCCATGGTGGTGCGCAAGTGGCAGACAAACACGCCAACTACATCGTGAATGTTGGTGGGGCGACTAGCGCCGATGTCCGTGCGGTGGTTGCACACATCCAACAACGAGTGATGGAGTACTGTGGGGTCTATCTTGAGCCGGAAGTACAAATTCTTGGGGAAGCATGGTAGATGCGCCGGCTGAGCCGGGTGCAGAGAGTGGGGCGATGATGAAACGAATCCGCGTTGGTGTGATCTTTGGCGGGCAATCCGGCGAACACGAAGTGTCGTTGGTGTCGGCACGTGCAGTCATGCAGGGCTTCGATCCACACCGCTACGAGGTGGTGCCGATTGGCATCCGCAAGGATGGACAGTGGCTGGCAAGCGGTGATGTACTCGCCACCCTAGAGTCACAATCCGAACGTCACCTGTTGCCAGGTGGTGGATTGCACGTCCAGGAGCCGGTGTTGCCGGCCCAAGTGACTGCCTCACCACACGTGGTGTTGCGTGGTAGTCCGCACGGGCAAACGCAAATTCCCACCATCGATGTGGTCTTCCCAGTACTGCATGGTCCCATGGGTGAGGATGGCACAATACAGGGGTTGTTTGAGCTTGCTGGGATCCCCTATGTGGGGTGTGGGGTGCTTGCATCAGCGGTCGGCATGGATAAAGCAATGATGAAGGCCGCCTTTAGTGCGGCCGGACTGCCCATTGTGCCGTGGCGCTTGGTGCGTTCTGCTCAACTCACGCATCAACGTGAGGAAGTGGTGCACGAGCTCGAGCAACATTTGCGCTACCCGATGTTTGTAAAGCCCGCCAACATGGGCAGTAGTGTGGGTATCAGCAAAGCTAAACATCGGGCTGATTTACTCACTGCACTGCAGTTGGCGGCACAGTACGATCGCCGTATTGTGGTCGAACAGGGCATTCCGGCCCGTGAAATCGAAGTCAGTGTGCTTGGCAACGAACATCCTCAGGCGAGTGTGGTGGGGGAGATTATTCCTGGCAATGAGTGGTATGATTATGAGGCGAAGTATTTGAGCAATGCGACCCAGGTGGTTATTCCAGCTGACATCAGTGCTGATATGCATGCGCACGTGCAACAGTTGGCTTTGCGTGCGTTCCACGCCGTAGATGGTGCAGGCCTAGCACGCGTCGATTTTTTACTCGACAAAGAGCAGCATACGGTGTACTTGAGCGAAATCAACACCATGCCGGGCTTTACCCCCATGAGCATGTATGCCAAGCTGTGGGAGGCGAGTGGGTTGACCTATTCGGCACTCCTCGATCGTCTAGTGGCGCTCGCACTTGAACGCGCTCAGTCCAATACACAGGTGTCAGCGTGAGTGTGTATCATCAGCGACCACGTCCAGATCCGCCGATCCGCCGCCGCCCGTCGCGGGTACGTCCGGGATGGCGTGTGCAGGCACAACAGTTCGTGCAGACGGGCCGGATTGTCAGCGCAGTGTTGGTGGCGGTGGTGCTGTTTTTGGCCATACGCATGACGTGGTCGGAGCAGTATTTGGTGCGGAATGTGACCGTTACCGGCGCCAAAATTCTGAACGAACAACGCATCAGTCAGATGATACCAATGCATGGAATGTCGATCTGGGCCGTGGATCCGAATCGCGTGGCCGAGACCATTCAGGCGAGTCCGTACGTGGATGCGGTCTCGGTGAATGTCACACTCCCTGACACGGTAATCGTGGCAGTCACCGAGCATCAGAGCGATATTCGCTGGAAGGTGGGCGATTGGTACCTCATGGTGGATACCCAGGGGACGGTCATGGGCACGGATACCGAGGTGGTACTCACCGACACGTTGGTCATCAACGATGATAGTGGTGCAAGCACCGCTGATGCGGTGCGTATTGATGTTGGAGCGATTCGCACGGTACAGGCGTTGGCGCTCCGTTTGCCGGTCGAAGCCAAATTGACTGTGACCCGCTATGGCTGGGACCCTCGCCGCGGTGTGACGTTGAACACCACAGATGGGCGTTTGATTCTGCTGGGTGATGAGACCCGACTCGAAGAAAAACTACAGTTGCTCCGTGAACTCTCAGATCGACAAGTGGAATATGTGTTCGCCGACTTGCGGCCGCTGACACCGTATTACCGCTATGACATTCCACCGCAAGCCCTGCTTGCAACAACGACCGTGGTTACTGATACGCTATCGGTGCCAGAGAATCAACCGTAACCGTAGAGTGAAGAGGGGTTGCTATGCCGAGTCGAATTATTGCTGGTATCGATATCGGTTCCACCAAAATTGTCACCGTGATTGCCGAAATTGATCCCGATGATGCAGTCCGCATCTTGGGGTATGGCATTGTCCCGTCGAAAGGCGTGGATCGGGGCAAAATCGCCAACCTCGAAGAGGTGACACGGGCCGTGGGCAATAGCATCTCGTTGGCCGAACAGATGGGTGGCTATCGCATCGGCTCTGCGTATGTGTCGATTTCGAGCCAACACATTCAGGCCTATAGCCAAAAAGGGAGCGCCGCCATTACGCGTGATGTGACGGTGAATCGTGACCATATCATGCGTGCCATTGAAAACGCCCAAGCCATCAAACTTCCCCAAGGCACCGAAATTCTCCACGTCATGCCCTACTGTTACGTGCTCGATGACGTCATTTATGCTGATCCATGCGGCATGAACGGGTATCGGCTTGACGTGCATGTGCATATGGTGGTCTGTGAGACCATGGCCATCCAAAATCTGATTACCGTGATGAAAAACAACGGCGTCGAGATTGATGACGTCGTGTTGCAGCCGCTCGCAGCTGCTGAAGCTGTCTTGAGTGATACCGACCGCGAAAACGGCGTGGTACTCGTCGATATCGGCAGTAGTGCAACAGGTGTCGCTTTTATTGCACAAGGCAACACCACCCACACCCACATCATCCCGATTGGTGGCAACACCGTGACCAACGATATCTGTGTCACCTTTAATATCAGCCCGCACTCCGCCGAGTACAACAAAAAACAAATCGGTGAAGCAATTGCTGAGGAAGTACGCCACCAAGACATTATCGAAATCGAAGGCCGCATGGCCGGAGTGCGTGTGCCCATCCAGCGTTTCCAGTTCAACGATTGCATTCAAGCGCGTCTCGACGAGTTAATCGATTTTGTCATCTATGAGGTCGATTACAGCAACTACAACGGCGCCTATGCGGCCGGTGTGGTCTTGACCGGTGGCGGTGCATTGCTCAATCGTATCGAGGATTTGTTCGTGATGCGCTTTAATGCTCCCGTACGCATCGGTGATGTGGGTCAGTTACGTGGCCACTCCGACGTGTTGCAGTCACCGATGTTTGCCACGGCCATCGGTCTCGTACGGTGGGGGTTCAATCATGGGGTGGGACATGGGACGCACAACGCTGAGCCGAGTACGTGGCTTGAGCTCTATGAGCGCGTGAAAATGTGGTTACGGGAATTTTTGCCGTAACCATGAAGCACAGGGACCACGTCTCTGCGGCACCGGTGTCGTTGGTGTGCTCACCATTGATGTATCGCAACGACGCAGGTAAGCATTGCACTGCGCACCGCACAAACTGATTGCACTGTGCATCATGCAGGCACATCGTGAATCACTGATGATACCAGCACGAGCGAATCTGAGCATGCAACGTGGTGGAAGGAGCCGGGTGGTACGTGAGGGCGCAGGTATGTGGAAATGCCAGCGGATGTCCGACATGTAATTCCACGGATGACGCACAGGTGTGAATGCAGGCGCTTCTGGCGTTGTGCAGGCATGGTATGCATGGTATGCATGGTATGACGTTCTGCGGAGATTTCAACGAATTTCGTTCGTATAGCAGTGCATTTGCTTTGCATAATACATTTTTTTCATGCAAAGTGGTATAGACCTTCTGCCCAAGATGGTGTATAATTACTTAACATTACAAAATGGTTGCAAACTGCGTAATGAGGCACCCCTCATCTCTAAATAAACGCTTGCATTGCACACACATGGAGGCAAACATGCCCAGCATCCAGCAACAACAGACCGGTGATCGCCTTGCCGTTATTCGTGTCATTGGCGTCGGAGGGGGTGGTTCCAATGCCGTAGACCGCATGGTAAGCGACGATGTGACCAGTGTTGAGTACATCACGGTCAACACGGATGCTCAAGCACTCCAGAGCTCCAAGGCCTCCAAGCGTATCCGTATCGGCGAAAAACTAACCAAAGGGCTTGGTGCTGGCGGCAATCCTGTTGTTGGTGAAAAGGCCGCGGAGGAGTCACGCGCCGATTTAACCGAAGCCATCCGCGGTGCCGACATGATTTTCATTACGGCGGGCATGGGGGGCGGCACGGGTACCGGTGCCGCGCCGGTCATTGCCAAAATCGCCCACGATTTAGGCATTTTGACAGTGGCAGTGGTAACACGACCGTTTCGTTTCGAGGGAAAACCACGAGCGAAAGCAGCGGCCGAGGGCATCGAACGTCTGCGCCCGTACGTCGACACGCTGGTGATTGTCCCCAATGAGCGGTTGCTCAAGACCATTGATGTCAACACGCCCATGCTTGATGCGTTCAAGTTGGCTGATGACGTGCTCCGTCAGGGTATCCAGGGTATTGCTGACATGATTAATCTGACCGGTCTCGTAAATGTCGACTTTGCCGATGTGCGTTCGGTGATGTCGAAATCGGGCACCGCGTTGATGTCGATTGGCATGAGCAGTGGTGCAAATCGCATGGTCGACGCAGTGCGTTTTGCGGTTGACTCACCGCTCCTCGAAGTCAAAATCGAAGGGGCACGGAGTGTGCTCCTCAATGTCACTGGTGGCGAGGATGTGACGTTGAGTGAGGTCTATGAAGCTGCTTCGATTATCGAAGAGGCAGTCGACCCCAACGCCAATATCATCTGGGGATTGTTGATTGATGAGCATTATCCACGCGGCCAAGTCAAAGTGACACTCATTGCCACTGGATTTGACCATCATGCGGTCGTCGATCAGCCAATTAGCACCCCGATGCCGACTATTTCTGACCGCCCACAACGTTCGACCCAGCCCAATATGAGCAACGACGGTGGACGAAGTATTTCGACACCCATGCCCAATTCACCGCTCGGGGCTCGTTCGAGTGGTACCGGTCGTAGTCCGTCACAGCCGTTGCGGAACTTGCCCGCTCCCAATGACGTCGATATTCCAGTGTTTTTGCGTTCGCAACGCGATAAAGGTGGGCAGGCACGGTAGTGCTCGGGCGCGAAAGAGTGCATCTGCTGTGCGGCACGTTGGTGTGGTCGGGCACTCCATCAAAACATTCAAGCACGTGCGTTTCACATATGGGAGATGAGAGGAGCAATCCGTCATGACAGCATCATACATGCGTCAATCGCATGCCGTTATTCGAATCATCGGCGTAGGCGGTGGTGGATCCAATGCGGTCAATCGCATGATTGATGAGGGGTTATCAGGGGTTGAATTCATTGCCATCAACACCGATTCACAAGCCCTGCACAAATCCAAGGCCCCGACCCGCATTTGTATTGGTGAGCGCAGTAACCGCGGCTTAGGGGCTGGTGGTGACCCGACGGTGGGTGAGCGATCCGCCGAAGAGACCAACGACGAGCTCTACGAGATGCTCCAAGGAGCCGACATGGTCTTCATTGCGGCAGGTATGGGCGGTGGCACTGGTACCGGTGCTGCGCCAATCATTGCTAGCATTGCCAAAGATCTTGGTATTTTGACGGTTGCCATCGTCACCAAGCCGTTCAGCTTTGAGGGGCGTAAGCGCATGATTCAGGCCGAACAGGGCATTGCCGAGTTGCGCAAATTTGTGGATGCGCTGGTGATTGTGCCCAACGATCGGCTCCAAGACCACCTCAAGCGCGATGCCACCATTTTGAGTAGTTTTGAGGTGGCCGACAGCATTCTGCGTGATGGGGTGCGTGGCATCTCCGATTTGATTACCAAGACGGGTGTCGTGAATGTTGATTTTGCGGATGTCAGTGCGGTGTTGCGTGACGCCGGCGAAGCCATCATGGCCATGGGTGAAGGGAAGGGCCCAGATCGGATTATGCAGGCAATTAACGCTGCCAAACAATCCGATTTACTCGATGTGGAGTTGACCGGGGCACAGCGCGTGCTCATCAACATCACGAGTGGGCCTGGTATCTTGATGAAAGAAATTTCCCAGGCCGTCGAAGAAATAGAAGCCGTTGTCGATGAAGAGGCCAACATCATCTGGGGCTCTGTCATCGACCCCGTGTTTCCCGATGACGGCGTCTTGATTACGCTGGTGGCCACGGGTACCAATGTACCTCGTCAGCGGAGCGTGGGTATTCGTGGGAACCGCGCCGCGTCGAGCTCGTTTGCATCGGCACGTGACCAGAGCCAGAGTAGTCTGCCCAAGTCTGCTCCGGCACCAAGCGGCGCAAGCCCGGCCAATGGCCGTGAATCTCAGCTCGGTGGGCGTACGCCAAATGGATCACGTTTCGATGATGCGGGGCGTACTCCACCCACAGCGCCGCCACCTGTGCAGCCACCCATTTCATCTACGCCGTTGGCCGGAAGCAATCGTATGGGGAATTCAGTGGAGCGCTCCTACGAGCAAGACATCTCGATTCCACCGCGGATGCGCCAACGACCTGACGACGACCCGCGTCGCCGTTCGTAGACCGGAGCCCCGCTGTTCGTGCTAGGCCACCCCACCCGCCATTGTGGCGGGTGGGGTTTGTGGTTGTATGCCGAACTTGGCGTATAATACTCGTACCGCCAGTCGCCAACAGTGAGGAATTGCAATGAGCACCATGTTGATTACAAATGGGGTGATTTACACGCTCGATCCGAGCATGCCGCGTGTCGAGGCAGTGGGAATCCGTGATGGCAAAGTCTGTGCGGTTGGCACACACGCCGAAGTCAGCGCCGTGTTGCCACAGCCTACCTACACCATGGATTTACAGGGGAATACGGTTATTCCAGGATTAACCGATGCCCACGTACACATCATTGCCCACGGTTTGACGTTGCGTCAGGTTCGCCTCGATGGAATGAGCGATTTCGACCATGTGTGTGCCAAAATCTCTGCCGCCCATGAAGATGCTCCCCATCAAGGATGGCTTCAAGGTGGTGGGTGGGATCACACGTTGTGGGGTGGGCGCTGGCCCACTGCTGCCGATCTCGAGCGCTTAGCACCAGGCCGGCCAGTGGCGTTGTCACGCAAAGACGGACACTCGTTGTGGGTCAACGAAACTGCACTCCGGATTGCAGGCATTACCCGTGACACTGAGGCTCCAGAGGGTGGCCACATTGATCGTGATGCCTACGGCGATGCGACCGGTATTTTCAAAGAAACCGCCATGCACCTTATCCGCAAGCACATTCCAGACATCACCGATGCCGATCGCGTTCAAGCGGTCAAAGATGCCTTTGCTGAGGGGTACCAGTACGGTATGGTGGGCATGCACAGCCTGACGGGGACGCGCCGTGATGGCGTGCACGATTTACGCACCTTCCAGCGGATGCGTCATCAAGGCGCACTTCCTGGGCGTATTTTGGTCCAGGTTGATCCACAGGGCTTCGAACATATGCTCGAAATGGGCATGCGTAGTGGCCTTGGTGACGATTGGTTGCGGATTGGGGCCTTCAAGTACTTTGCTGACGGTACGCTTGGCTCTGAGACTGCCGACATGCTGGCGCCATTTGAAGGGGGCAATAACTACGGATTGCCGACCATGACGCGTGAAGAAATCTTCGATTATACGCGCCGTGCCAACCATGCCGGGATTGCGATCTCGGTGCACTGTATTGGTGATGGAGCGAATCGTAAGGTGCTTGATGCCATCGAATCTGCCTTGAGTGACCTCAAGCAGAGTGGCGAAACGCTCCGTGATACTGCAGAACGCATGTTGGCAGTGCCGAATCGCATTGAACATTGTCAGATTCTTGATCCGGTCGATATTCCACGCTTTGCGGCCATGAACGTGGTGGCGTCGATGCAACCGGTGCACATGGTCGGTGATTGCGATACCGCTGACCGTCTGTGGGGAAAACGCAACGCATATAGTTATGCGTGGCGTTCATTCGAAGAAAGTGGCGCCGTGTTGGCAATGGGCTCTGATGCACCCGTGGAGTCGCTGAATCCGTGGTTGAGCGTGTATGGTGCCGTTGCCCGCCGCAAACTCGATGGTCTACCGGTGGGTGGGTGGTACCCCGAGCAAGCGATTAGCCGGATGAGCGTGTTGCGTGGTTTCACGGTGGGCGCCGCCTATTGCGGAAGTAGTCATATGCGCCAGGGGACATTGATGCCCGGCATGGTGGCCGATTTGGCAGTGCTGACTGCGGACCCCTTTGCCTGTGAAACCCGCGAATTGGCCGATATTCGCGCGCAGTTGACCATGATTGAAGGGCGCGTGGTCTATCGAAATGGCTTCTAGACCACGGATATGACCATATTTCACCCACTCTGGTCGTGGAGCGCACTGCTGGAGTGGGTGTTTCGTTTTTTGGGCAATTCGCGCACTTTTACTGCACACCACAAAACTCGTTAAATTTCCCCTTGACAAGCTCATACCGCATGTGCTAATATACACCTCGTTGCGAAAACGGTTCACTCCTCCGAGCGAAACCCG
>JBBAWX010000032.1:5106-24277 GCA_040396955.1 Roseiflexaceae bacterium | reverse complement strand
ACTTCGAGCGCGTGCGCATGGAGTACCACGGCGACCCGGCTGACCCGCTGTATGGCCAGATGACGCTGGGGCGCATCGGCGCAGCCGTATATGAGGAGAATCAGCCCTAGGGAGTCATCACGGCATTCGCTGTCATCGACAATGCCCCCTGTGTTGCATGGGCAGCACGGGGGGGCAAATTGTCTCTCATTTTGGCAAAAGTCAATGGCAAAAGTCATGATATTTTATCATGGGTGCATGGTCTTGGTTGATGATACAGTACTCTCACGGGTGTTGTATGCAGGCCGAGACGTGGCATGCCATGGAATCTCCAGCGATAAGATGCTCAGTTTTGGTACATTATTTGTCCTAGCAATGGTCGTTACACCCACCCCGTCTGATGTTCATAGTGCGTTGATGGGATGATATGTCCAGCGAGGAGTGCACAGATGTTCAATAATCAATGGCGCAAGACAATCGCCATCATCGTGAGCATAACGACAGTGCTGGTGCTTGTAGCGTACATCCGCACGACCGGAGTGGCAGATGCCACTGCACCTCAGCCTGTTGCATCGATCGTTGCACTCGACGGTCCATGGCAGTTTTATTGGGATGAGTTATTGACGCCCGCAGATTTTGCTACTGAGGGACAGGTTGGGGATTCCGAAGCAGCAGTCATCATGGTGCCGTCAAGTTGGGCGGGGCAGAGCTTGGGGCCAGATGTCAACGATGGCCAACCACTGCCACGATTTGGGGTGGCCACGTATCGATTACAGACCACCATTCCGGATCACTTGGTGGGCAAGCAATTACACCTGCTCATCGCCGATGTTGGGTCAGCACATCGGATATGGGTGAATGGTGTCGATCAAGGAGGATTGGGTGAGGTTGCTACCATCGTTGCTGGACAAATCGTCAAGCCTGAGCGGCCCGAAATTCGTATTCGCATGATTGATGTGCCTGCAGGTGTATCCCATCTCGACATCGTCATTCAGGTGTCGAATTATACGTTCCGAGATAGCGGGATATTTGGCAAAGTGCGTGTTGGCGATGCGTATAACATTATGCTCTTTCTGGTGACTAGTTATATTCTTCGAGATGTGGTGTTGGCGAGTTTTATTCTGCTCATTGGTGGATATCAGATTACTACGTATCTGGTGAGCCGACGTGATCGTGATGTGTTGTGGCTGGCCTGTTTATGTTTTAGTCTCGCCTTGCGCATGATATTTCTCAATAAATTTTTGAGCAACGTGCTCATGCCACAGGTCGCCTGGGATATCGTGATGCACCTGCAATACACGTCCAAATTCGTGGCCATGTTCTGTTACATCAATTTGTTGTACGGTTCGCTCCAAGCGTATATGTCCCCTCGCATGCACCACCTGAATGTGCTTGCAACCGTTCTGTTCGTTGTATACATCTGGATTTCCCCATTAAGTGCCTTTATTCAGAGTTTTTCGCAACAAACGGTGTTCATGATCGCAGTATACGTCTATTATGCGTCGGTGTCGGGGCAACAACTTCGTGTGAAAGGCGCGATTGAGCAAAAAATCAACGTGCTGAGTCAAGTCGTGATCATCATTGCTGTGTTGTACGACTACTTTTTGTTTACCACGCGCTTTGCATCAACACAATTCGTACCCATTGCTACGTTGGTGCTGTTGTTCTGTCAGGCCGTGATTATTTCGTTGCGATATGCCCAATTTCAAAGAGAAAATCTGCAATTGACGGAAGACCTTAAGGAGATGAATCGTGATCTCGAGGTCAAAGTGCAGCAGCGTACCGAGGCGTTAAATGAGAGTAATGCGCAGTTAGCAGCGCTGAACCAGCAACGCACCCAACTGATGGCCAACATTGCCCACGACATGGGCTCCCCAATCGCCGGGGTGCAATCGTCGCTCGTGATGCTCACCGATGGCGCAGCTGCACACCACGAACGTGCTGAGCTGATGGCTGTGCTCCAGCATCGCGTGGGATACTTGAAAAATCTGATTGATGGGTTATTCGATTTGTCGTTGCTCGAATCAAAACAGCAAGAATTTGATTGGGAGCATGTGCGTGTCAGTGATTTGTATGCGGACATCAGTACCGACTTTGGCCAGCAGCTCAACGCCCAATCCCGCGTGCTCCGCGGTGAGCATATTGCTTCAGATACGATTGATGCGCATGCGATGGTGCGGGTCGACCGGCGGCAGTTGTATCGCGTCATCCAGAATCTCATCGACAATGCGGTGAAACACAGTGCGGCACACTCACCCATCGAGCTCAATAGTACGGTGCGGTGGAGCCCGTTTGGTCAGGTGGGCATGCGCGAATGGTATGTGGAAGTGGTCGACTACGGCGTTGGTATTGACCAAAGTCAATTGCCGATGATATTCCAGCGGTATTACTCGGGGCAGCATCTGCGTCGCAACGGGAGTGGGTTGGGGTTGGCCATCGCCAAGGAAATTATCGAGCGTCACGGTGGTGTGATGAGTGTGCACAGCGAACCTGGGCGTGGCAGTGTGTTCGCATTCGTGATTCCACTCGTTGATTAGATGAAATGCGATTCGATGAGGGCAATGGCTTCTTTGCGGGAATGGACGTTGAGTTTTTCGAAAATCGTGACCACATGGTTGCGGATGGTGCCGATTGTTACGGCCAGCTCATCGGCGATCTCGGCATAGGCGAGCCGCCTCCCTAGGAGCTGGACGATGTGTTGTTCGGTGCGTGTAAGACCGTATGTTTCATAAAACACGGGATTGATGGTTTTTTCGACAGCGTCCTTCTTGGAGTGGAGAAACTTCGCCAACTTGATGGCAATGCGATCGGGCATGATGAATGTGCCATTGCGTGCGTGGCGAATCTGGTCGGCGATGCCCGTATACGCATCGGTTTTGAGGTAATAACTGCGCGCATTGTGCGCGAGCCCTTGGATGATGTACTGCTCCTCATCAAACGTGGTCAACAAAATGACAACGATGTGCGGGTACTGTTGATTGATGCGTTTCAGACACTCAATCCCATTCATATGTGGCATTTGAATGTCGAGGAGCACGACATCAGGGTGGTACTCCGGTAGCAGTGTGAGCGCCTCGACGCCGTCATACGCACTACAAACGACCCGCATCTCGGGGTCTTGCTGGAGTGCATTGCGCACACTCATGTGGATGAGTGGTTCGTCGTCGACGAGCATGACCGTGATGCGCGATGGATGATTCAAGCAATCCTCGAATTTCTAGAACTTCGAGAGCAAGTCGGACATGTGGCTTGTGGAATGAGAGCACGCCGAGATGATATACACATGGTACCACGATGGTCGCATGCGAGTGTATACGGTATCCATGATGGATGGGTGATTGCTCCCAAACTAAAACCCACAGGCCGTCGGCCTGTGGGTCTGATTGGCTGGGGTACAAGGATTCGAACCTCAACTACATGAGCCAGAATCATGCGTACTACCGTTATACTATACCCCATTGTTGTGGTGCCGATGAAGAGATTCGAACTCTTACGAGGTCACCCTCACTACGCCCTGAACGTAGCGCGTCTGCCAGTTCCGCCACATCGGCGTATGCAACCACGGCTTGTACTATACACGATGCGAGGGGTGTTTGTCAACGCCAATCTGGGCAGGATGTGCAACGGAGTGGGAGCAATGGCCCCACTCCGTGCTACCGCGTTCATTCGATGGATTTCAGGAATCCGATGACCGTCTCTGGGATGGTGAATTCTGTGTCGGGTTTGTAGTCAATGTTGCTGTAGGCCCCCGTGCTACTATTGTAGTACTCGAACGTGAAGGTTAATTTCTTGAAGAGCGGCTCCATGCCAAAGATGATAAAGCGTGGTGGTTTGTCTTCGGTTTCAGATTCGTCGGGTTCCTCGGGAGTTTCTGGGCTTTCGGCATCACTTGTTTCAGGGTCTTTGTCGAAGACGAGTTTGTCGAAAACAGTTTGGTAAATGTTGTTTTGGGCCTCGGCAATCAACAAAACGTGGCGGAATACCGGGTTGAGGCGATAGTGTTTTTCCTCTTGAATCAAAATCCCCAACACGGTCAGGCGTCTCAAGTAGATGGGGCTGAACTCAGCGGCCGACGTGATGTTGTCGGTGCGACTCAACTCGATGAGATGCAAGATCACGGGCCAACCATCAGAGCCTGCTACCATCATCTTGATGTGCGAAACACAGAATGCGACGAACGATTTCGTGGCTTTACTCCCATCATGAAAGCAAACCAAATCGTGCTCCATGCCACCTCCTTTCAATGGACGGACGATTAGTATACCATGATGTATAGTATTGTCAAATCGTAAATAATCACACAACGCCACACACCGTCAGGAGTGTGGCGTTGTGTGGCAAAACCAACTAAAAGTGCACGACACTGAAGCTTTCGGGGATGTGTGAATCGTACACGCCGTGCATGTTGAGGCTCCATCCTGGGTTCTGTGGCAGTGGTGCGCCGTGCAGGCGCAGGGCCTCAAAGCGCGAAAAATCGCAGCGGAGTGTGCTCCCGGGCGCTGGTGGCAGTGGGCGATCATGAAACATGAAGGCCAAACTCGCCCACGGGATGGCGATTTCGACACTCCACCCTTGGTCGATGTCGCTATTGTCGTTGATGGTGCCGTGGATGCGTGTGGCCACCTGGATGCCGGGCATGTCGAAATCGAGAAACCCCCAGCGCCGCCCGCGTGCATGCTTGCCGTAGCGGTAATCCTGGAAGCCGCCGAGGACGTCCACGTTGCGCGTGTAGAGGTCGAATTCAGGGCGGTCAAAGCGCCCGCCACGGCGATGGGCGTCTTGCCAGATGAAAAAGCACTCGTAGATGGTGCCGTAGGCGTTGAGCTCGAGCTCGTAGTAGCAGTCGTCGCCACCGATGAAGAGCTCGACGTCGTTGTCGAACCAGATGAAACTGTCGCGTTCGGTCATGGTGGCCGTCACGAAGGGCTCTTCGACCCAGTAGCCGACGTAGAAGTGTGTGTCGTCATAGAGGCAGGCCACGCGCGTGTCGTAGTAGGCCGGCTCGCCACTGACCATGTCGACGAAGCGTGGTGAGCGTGTTGCGGCTTGCCAGCAGGGTTTGCTCAGATCACCGTCGACAGTGATGGCCGTGGTGATGCGCTGAGCATTGATGTGCGTGAGTTGGTCGGCGTTGACGCCGTAGGTGTGTGTCATGCTCGTCTCTTACTCGTCAGGAATGCTGATGTGGAACGCGTGATTTACGGAGTGAGTTGCGCCAGCATACCGCCATCGGCATGAATGGTGGCACCGAGGACAAAGCCGGCATCATCACTGGCCAGCCATGCGACCACTTTGGCGATATCGTCGGGGTAGCCGACCCGCCCAATGGGCTGCACCTTGGCCCAGCCAGCTAGGCTGGCCTCCCAGCCATCGCCATGCGCAATATCACTGCGGAGCATGGCGGTGTCGATGGCGCCGGGCACAATGCAGTTGGTGCGCACTCCACGCCGCCCGTAGTCCATCGCCATCTGGCGGGTGAGGGCGACCACGCCTCCTTTGGAGGCGGCGTATGCGGCAATGTTGGTGGTGGTGGCGAGCGCGTGGGGCGAGGCAATATTGATAATACTCCCCCGACCCAGGGTAAGCATCCCGGGGAGTACGGCGTGACTGCAGTAGTAGACACTGGTCAAATTGGTGTTGATGATTTTGAACCACTCTGCTGGGCTGGTCTCGTGCAATGGTTTGCTGATTAAGATGCCCGCATTATTGACGAGCACGTCGATATGCCCATAGTGCTCAAGGGCCGTGGCAACCATGGCGTTGACTGCGGATTCACTGCTCACGTCACAGGCGACGGCAATGTGTTGGCTCCCAGCACACTGTGCTACGGTGGCGTGCGCTCTGGCAAGGTCGATATCGGCACAGATGACCTGGTCGCCTTGGGCGGCAAAGCGGAGTGCGATGCCCTGGCCGATGCCAGAGCCGGCTCCTGTCACAATCACAACCTGTGCCATACGGCATCCTCCTTGCAAGATACGAAGATGTGGATCGGCTCTATTGTAGCATTGTGCCGCCTAGGTAGAGAGACCAAAGAGTGCGCGGGCATTACTCTGGAGTAGGCAGGTGGCGATGTGCTGGGCTTGAACGATGGTCAGCACATCATCATCGACTTCTTTTTGTAGGGTATAGGTCAGCCACTTGCGCGTTTGGAGCGCAAATCCCAACGATTGTGTCGGATAAAAGGCATCGCCGCCGAAACCAAATAATTTGTTGATGGGCACACTGTGGATCCAGTGACGCACAAACTCACTACTCGCCAGCGGATTGATGCTCCAGGCCCAACACAAGTCGACATAAATATTTGCATAGTGTTTGGCCATGCTCAGCAATTCGTGTTGGTACGGATAGCCGATATGCATCAAGATGAACGTGGTGTCGCGGTGTGTTTTGATGAGGTGGCTGAGATGCCCTGGTCGGATGCGCTCAATGGGCATGTGCCCATTGCCGGCATAGTGCCCGGTGTGGATTTTGCAGGGCAGGTGATAGTGCGCACACTGAGTGGCGATTTCTCCCAAGGCCCAGTTGCCGATTTGCACGTGCTCGAGTGGCGTAAGTGCCGTGCCCCACAGCTTCTTTTGCAACAGCGTATGGGCATCATCATCGCTGACGGGGTGCCAGGCCAGGGTACGGTCGTAGGCGTGTTGGGTCTTGACCGCCACACTCTGGGTGGCGTGCATGCGGAACAGAGCGTGAATTGCGTCACGATACTCGTGAATCGTGTTGATGACCACGCCGGTGTGCTTGCCCAACTCGTCCAAATCCACCTGTCCATTGACCAACGTGCACAGGTTCAAGTCATACCCGTACAACGGCGCAGGATCTGCGGCCGGCGGTTTGCCCCAGGTAAAGGCATCGATTTGGACATGGCTGATGTGCGCCATCTGTGTCAGGATTCGGGCGTGTTGACCGGGCATGAGGTACTGTGGCTGGATGGTGTTGGCGTGGGTCAACGTGTCGGCATCGATGGTGTCGATGCCGTAGAGCGCGCCGGCCGACAAGCGTACCGCTTCGGCATAGCCGGTATATTGGCTGACCTGCCATGCTGGTGCCAGCAACTGCCAGCGTTGGCCGATATCCGGATTACTGCCATCGAGGGCTGCCTCAAGATCGGCATACCTGAGCCCAGCAGTGATGAGATCGTGGGCGATGTAGGCGTTGTGCCCAAAGAGCGCATTGATGCTGTCGGGGCGATGTGCCAGGTAGACTGCCTCGGTCTCGAGGTGTTCGTGGGTGTCGATGATGGGGTGTTGGGCGATGTGTTGGGCAAGCTGCGTCATTGGAGCCTCCTGTGCGTCTGGGGAACGTGTGATGATTAGCGCAAAAATGGCCGGAGTTCGACACGCCGATTACAGGCCTGCGAGCCACGAGCAGCTAGTGCAAGTGCTTGCTCAGTGCTCTCTGCCGCGATAATCCAGAAGCCACTGTAGTGCTCAGTACCCGCAAAGAGAGAGCCTGGGCGTTGTTGGCCCCGGCCTGCACGGTTGTCGATGACATGGGCGCTCTCGGGGCGGGCAATGCCTGCCGCCATCACCCAGTGGTGCTCGGCACGGAGTTGATCGTTGAAGGCATCGATGGCGACCATTTCGTCACCAGTGGCTGGATGTTGGGTGTCGTCGATGACGAACATGATGAAATGCATGTATAGATCCTTGCTTGCCTGTGCGACAACAGACCACAAACAACTGGACGGCTCCTACATCTGCATGCCGATGACTTGGTCTTGCTGAGCCGGCATATGTGGGAAATACCCGCTGTAACTGCTACGATCTTGATGTATGAGTGATGCGATAGTGCACCATCGGCAGTCATTGGTGGTACCGCCCACACATATGCTGGCGAGGTTTCACACGCTTACGCAGTGTATTATGCGGTCGTTGGTGCACTCGGAACCGTGCGTATTATAGCACGGATGTTTTTGTGTGTGATAATCATCCGCTCGCATGGAGCTGTGCTCGCCATGGCAGCTCTGTACATGATTTTGATTTACATAAAAATTCCGCACTATCAGCATCAACCAAGGGACGTGGTACAATGGGTACGGATTTTTCGACATACAAAGGAGACGAACATGGCACCGTTGAAAGTTGCCGTGATTGGTGTCGGCGGGATTGCGCACACGCACATGCCAGGGTGGCAGGCCTCAACCGACGCAGAGGTTGTTGCGGGTGCAGACATTAACCCCAAGGCACTTGAGGCGTGGACGCAGCGCTACGGGATTACGCACACCACCACCGATTTCAAGGAATTGTTGCACAACCCCGACATCGATATCATCGACATTTGTACGCCCAACATGCACCATGCGCCTTTGGCGATTGCGGCGCTCGAGGCTGGGAAGCATGTGATTTGTGAAAAGCCGTTGGCGCCGACGCCCGGTGAAATTCGTCAGATGATTGCGGCGCGCGATAAATCGGGCAAAAAGCTAATGACGGCGCAGCATTTTCGTTTTGCTGGCGTATCACAGGCCATGAAGAAAGAGATCGAGGCGGGCGCACTCGGTGAGGTCTACCATGCACGGAGTTGGATGTTGCGCCGCAATGCCTTCATCCCCACCGCTGGTTTCATCAAAAAGGAGCTGAGCGGTGGTGGCCCGTGTATCGACATCGGCGTGCACGTGCTCGACCTGACGTTGTGGTTGATGGGGCACCCCAAGCCGGTCTCGGTGACGGGTGTAGCGCGCAACGAATTGATGAAGAAGCCGGGGTCGTTCTCGGTGTGGCACCCCGGCACTGTGCCCACTGACATGGACGTCGAAGATTTCGCATCAGGCTTTGTGCGCTTCGAAAACGGCGCCACGTTGGTCATCGAAGTCTCGTGGGCCTTGCACCACGACACCATGGGTGAGGACATGCAGGTATGGCTCTACGGCCAAGATGGTGGCGCCAACTGGCCCAAGGCGGAGTTCCTTTCGACCAACTACGACACCCGCCAGCTCTACAATCGTACGCTCAAAATTACGCGCGATCAGCTTGAACCCCATGCGCAAGAGTGCGTGGAGTTTGCCCGGGCCGTGGCCACCGATGCTCCGTCACCGGTGCCTGCGGAGCAGTCGTTGTACGTGATGAGCATTCTCGATGGCATCTACCGCAGTCAACGCGAAGGTCGCGAGGTTGCGGTCGACCTGTAGGCGTGTGACGAAGGACCTCCCCCCTGAGCAACTGCTCAGGGGGGAGGTTTTGTGCACTAGACGGGGTCGTGGAGTGGTTATTCGTAGTAAACACCGAGGGGCCAAGTGCGCAGCTCAAAGGTGGTTTCCCAGCGGCTGACCCATTCGTCCATGTTGGCAAAGTTCATCTCAAGTTGCGCCGGTGCGGTATCGACGGGGATTTCGTAGATGAGCTGACCGACTGCCGACTCACCCGGTTTGAGGGTGGTGGCGTGCATGGGCATGTCGAGTTTGTGGGCCAAGATGGAGGTTTCGTAGCGCCGCCCTTGCAGGTCTTTGAGGAATACATACGAGAAATCGTAGTAAATCGGCGCACCACCGACCGGGCGTTGGTTGCGTACAAGTACGGACATGGTAATAAAGCGGAAGCCGGGCCGGGCGACTTTGTCGTAGAAGACGGGCGAGTATAGTGGCGCCACCATGGCCAAGTACACGTCGGGCTGTGAGCTCTCCCAGTAGCCGTGGTGGGGCATGCGGTAGACGAATTTTGCGAGATTTTCATCCGAGAGGATGGTGACATCCGTGCTGTCCATGAAATTATCGGCAGCCATGTCGAAGCTCAGATTACTGATGCCAGCTGCGATGAGGTCTGCATTCGCATTGCCGATGGCTGTCTGGAGCGTGTTCGGGTTGTAGTCGAGGCGGAGGTGCTCAAAGAGTTGTACCACCATGCCGGTCGGCATGTGGAGCATGGCAGGGGTAAGTGGTTTGCCAAACAATGCTTCGCGTTCTACGCGGGTGAAGAAGGGGTTGTTGTCGAAGTTGAGACCGTAGGTCATGTAAAAATCTGCAAACGGCCCACACACACTAACGTCACTCTCCTTGGGGGTCACACAGGCATCTGCCTTCGGCAGGAGCGTCGTGCGCTGGGTGTCGTCGAGTGGTGCTAGGGTCGAGCCAAAGTACGTGACCCATTCCACGCCAATATTCCCCAACGAGACGTCGTAGGGGACGAAGGAGTTGATCTGGTACTCGATGCGTACTTTTTCGAAGGGCTGGACGTTGCGCTTGTTGCCGGCAGGAAATACGTCAGATACCGGACCGAGTGGAATGCCAAACATGCCCCAACTGCCATTGAGCGCCCAAAACTCTTGGATGCGTCCGTTGATGCACCGATCGTTTGAGCCAAAACAGATGGTGTTGGAGCTATTCGTAACGCTCCCGCCGCCGTGTCCGCCGCCGTGTCTTGCTTCCACCTGAGGAGCTATATAATTACCGATGAGAAAGATGGTCAAAAGCATGATAATGAATTTTGTACGCATGAGTGACGTACTCCTTGTGTCATTTGCTACACATTGTAGTTATTACTTTATTTTAGCGCATAAACAGAATACATTACAACCCCTTGTCGTAAAAATGATGAATTGTAACCTTCCCCTAATGATGAGTTGGTGAGGAATACCGTTGTACGCCGCGATTTCGGTGACTATCGGGTATGCACAAGAAATTATATCAGCAGTACGATGACACATGAGGTATGGTGGTGCGCATATGAGATTGATATAATTTATGAGGGTGTGTACTGCCCAATGTACCATGGCTACGTTGTTGTCGTGGATTGTGAGCGTATGAGGAACGAGATGGAAGATACGATACGGTGGTGGCGCTCCATCACACTGGCCTTATTACTCCTGAGTAGTGGGCACATGTACGCAATTGATGAGGCCATCATGTATGGCACGAGCATTGATATTTGGGCGTTGTTGGCAGGGAGTTATCGTGGTGATACGGCTGACATATTTAGCAAATATGGGCCGTTACAATCGATACTGGCCCTGCCGTGGATTGGCTTAGGTCGTGTGCTTTCGTGGCTGGTCGTTGTTGAGTTTCGTGAATTCGTGGTGCAGTGGGTGGTGACGTGGCAAAGTGTCGTTGTTGTGGCTACTACGGCGGTACTCCTCCGTTGGATGAGTATTCGCATGGGATACGCTACGGCAGCCGCGAATATATTGATGTTCGTCTATGCGTTTGGGAGCATGGCAACCGTGTATAGTCGAACTTTTTTTTCTGATACGACCGTTGCTTTGTGGGTGCTCATCGGGGCCATCCCGCTCATCGTACGGAGCCCCTATTCGCAACGTATGCGCTGGGGGTTGATGTTTTGTGGGGTGAGTCTTGTATGTGTCGTTGTCACCAAAATTGCGGTCACACCTGCAGCCGTGATATGGGGAATCGCTATTCTCTGGGTTATTGTGCGTGACCAAGACTGGCAAAAATTCTGTTATTGGGGGATTGGTGCGGGGGTGAGTGGTATCTGTTACATTCTGTTCAATTACGTGTTGTATGGGAGTGTGCTGGGGCGGGTGGCGGTTGAGGGGTATGGCGGCAATGGTTTGAGTTCCGATCCAGCCGTGCTTTGGCAAGGCATGTATGGACTGTACATATCGTGGCAAAAAAGTATTTTTGTGTATACTCCGTTTACGCTACTCTGGCCCGTTGCGCTGTACTGGAAGCGTTTATCACCGCAACTGTTTTGGCCATCTCAAGCAATTATCCTTGTGATTTCGCTTATACATGCGGCATTACTCGACAAAAACGGGCCAATGTGGTACGGGGGTGGGTCGTGGGGGCCACGTTACTTGTTGATCGTATTACCATTGATGCTTCTTTCTACTGCGCCAGTCTGGCACACATTACTGACACGCCCGTGGCCCTATACGAGGCAGCTCATCGGCGTTCTCAGTGTGTTCACGGGATTTGTGCTGATTGGAGCAATGACCATTAGTCTGAACACGTTCGTATTAGCACGCAAATCGTTGCCAAACTACAATGCATCGTGGTACAACGCGGTGATTGGGCATTGGGACATCCTGCGCAATCAAGTGTATACGGATTGGCAAGCGCGTCATATCCCCAATGTAACGCTCGAGGGGTGGAGCTACAGTGAAGGAGACCTTGACGCCCAGCAGAGCTTTCCGCGCTGGTTGGGTGAACGAGCGGCTATCCACGTGCAAACAGCGACCGACGCACAACCATGGATGGTATTGCGTGTCTGGCAATGTGTGGGGGCATCACCGAGTGCGCGGTGGGTCGATATTATCTACCAACAACAGACGCTGGGCCGTGTATCCGGGTGTCCGGTGCGCATTGTGCGCCTCATGCTTGCGGGTGGTCAGAGCACTGTGGTACTCGAAACAACCGGTGCTCCTCCGGTGCCGACTGATGCCTACCAGTCCGGCTGGATCTCTACGTATGGGGCGCTTGTAGAGGACTTTCGGGCGTATGACCGTGTGGCAGTGATTCCGGTGCGTACTCGTCCATTTGCCGAAGAACGCGTACCGCAGGGAGATTTCCGTTTGTGGTTGGGCGATATCCGTCGTGGCACGTATGATTTTTGGTGGTACTATCTTTGGGTTTTGCCGCCTGCGCATGCCAGTATGCTATGGCTTGTCATCGCCGTGTTGGCATTGTGGAGTGTGTTGATCGATTGGTCAGTCGTTCTCAATTGGGTGCGTCGCAAGCGGTGGTTGCGCCAGTTGTAACTTACGTGCCTTGAAATCGGGCAAAAATTGGCTTTGCAGTGCATAAAATCGCGCATTGTGTGATGGCTCAAGCAGATGCACGAGCTCGTGGACAACCACGTATTCGAGGCATGCAGGCGGGTATTTGGCGAGCTCGCTGTTGAGGCGAATGGTGTGCTGGCGGTAGGTACAGCTCCCCCAGCGACTGCGCATCTGGCGCACAAAAAAACGCTGGACGTTGACGCCAATCAAGGGTTGCCAGTATGCCAGTAGCGCCGGGACGGCGGCGCTCACTGCACGGTGGTACGCTTGGGTAAGGCGTTGGTTGATTTGTATCGGTTCATGTGCCCCCACGAAGCAGTACGGGTGTTGCCAATCCACACCTGCGTGCCCCCGCTCTGTCTGTTGCACCACGAAGGCTTGTCCCCACAAGGGCACCACCCCACCAATCTGTGGCAACTCGGGGAGAAGCGCCGGTGCCTGTTTGATGGCGTGTTGCTGGGCCATAATCCAGCGTATTTTTGTGCGGATGAATGTTTCGATGTGTGAGGTGGCCGTAAAAAAAGGCACCGACACGCTGACGTGTCCATCGGGACGATGGACACGTAGGGTGAAGTTTTTGACACGCTTGTAGCGTACCTCGACGCACACGGTATCGATGATTATTTGCGGCATGGGCGTGACCGTGTCTAGTTGCAGATGCGTTCTTTTTGCCAGTGCAACGACTCATCCCAAGGTGAGAGGGTGAGCGGTGCGCGTTCCCAGTAGTACTGGTAGGTGGTGTCTTGCCAATCGCGGTAGAGGTCGCTCCATGCGGCGACTTGCATGTGAGGTTGGAGCGAGCGTGCTTCGATGTCTTGATGGGCAGGCTGGTAGCGGTAATCGCACGACAGGCGGACCACGTCAGCGTGTTGGTTGGGGAGTGATTTGTGGAGCAGGCAACTGTGAAAGGTGAGCACGTCACCCATTTCGTAATCGTGCTCAATCCACGGCAGGTCGGTATCACACAGGTTGGTCTCCAGGTTGCCGGCTCCCTCGGCGTGACGCACGGTCAAGACGCCGAGGCGATGGGAGCCGTGTAAGACGGTCAGCCCGCCGAGGGAGCGTGGGACGTCGCCGACCGGGAGCCAGCAGGTCCACACCTGCTTGGTGCCTTGGATGTGGATGAAGTCTTGGTGCATGGGAGTGGGGCGAAACGACGGGCACGGGACCATGACCCGTGCAATGGTGCGCGGGTGGGGCAACACGGCCGCATCAAACAGGGTCTGGTAGAGACGGATGAGGCTCGGATGGTGCTGGAAGCGGTGAAAAAGGGCGTTGCCCTGTAATTCGCGGTAGGCTTCCTCGCTGATGCCGGTGCCCCCCCATGACTCCAAATCGGCGACCGCCTGTGCGTCAACCAGGGCCTCGTCGATGGCGACGCCTGTGCGCAACCAGCCCCGGCGTGCCAGCAGTGTGAGCATCTCGGTGCGTAGTGTCTGGACATCGGATTTGGGCAATAACTGCTTGAAAAAAAGGTAGCCGTCGCGTTCGGCCTGGGCGCGGAGTGCCACTGGATCGTTGAGGAGCGGGGTTGCGTCGCGAAATCCAACAGTGATGTGCGGGGTGGCGGGGTGCGTCATTGCAACTCCTTTGTGGTTCGTGGTTGGTCTTATGTGTTGGGATACGGGACAATGGCGGCAATATCAGCCGCAAGGTGTGTTTCATTGAACACCGCCGGGTCTTCGACTGCCGCATACGCCATGCCGGTGGTCTGGGCAAGGCGGCGGTAGTTGGGGTTGTCGGGGGCATTGCGTAGAATGTTGAGGGCCTGGCGATAGGTAGACCGCTTGCGTTCGATGATGTGCGTTGGGGCTTCAGGCGAATAACTGCCGGCTACAATGAACGCCATCAACGCCATGGCCAGGATGAACCCGATGAGTGCATAATCCATGGGGTATCCCTCCTGAATGAGTGCACGTTGCCCTTTCATTGTACTGGAAATTCGACCGCTCTGTGCTTACGCCGTATGTGTGGTGGCAATCAGGTGAAGACCAGCCTCGAGTGCGTGGCACTGTACCGCCCACCAGCGTTCACCCCAGCGTTCGACCGGTGTCGCCGGATGTGCCGGGGTGAGTGTGCGTGGTACCAAGACGGTGCAAGTGGCTACAGCCACCGGCGTGTACAGGTACCACGTGCCATCGGCCTGCGGTCGTAGTTGCATGGCGTAGCGCATCTGAGTCCATTCCAGCCAGCTTGCCAGCGCCTGGATTGGCATCTGGTGGCGTTGGGCAGCCCGCCAATTGGCCTCAATCAGCGGGCGCGAGTAGCTGGCAAAGCTCACCGGATGTGAGTTGATGGTGACCGGTGTGTAGTAGCGCGTGGCAGCATCAGCAATTAGGGTGTCGGTGACCGCCACGGCCTGGGCCACATTCCATTTGAAGCTAAACACGTACTCGGGGTGAATCAGACACTCCTCCGTCCACAGGGTCGGTTGTTGCCAGCAGTCGATGAGCTGACCATCTTCGGCCACAAATGGGGCTGGGCGCCCCGATCCACACAAATATCCGAGGTACGGTGAAACGGCCAAGTAGTTGCACTCCATGCGCACCCCGAGCTCGGCTAAGATGCGTGCCGCATCGACGTAGCCCAGCCAGCGCACGGCGTGCTGGCGGATGCTATGCACGTGCGCACCGTATTGTTGTGTGTGCCGTGTCACATTGTCTCGGAGCATGTCGGCAACGACGTGCGGTTGTGCCACACTGGTGTCGAGCCCTACCACGATGTCGCTGGCGAGTGCCGGATGTACGCCAACATCATGCCCGGCGGCTTGCCAGCGGGCCACATCGGCCGGTTGCACTCGGCTTTGTGGCACCAGATAAAAGGTGCATGTGGCCTGGTGTTCAGCAAGGGCGGCAATCAGGCATTCAAATTCGGCCACACTCGACCAATCGTCGTCGCTGGTCATCAGCATGGTGCTCTGCTGGGTAGCCACCGGGTAGTACCAGAGGCGCGGCTGTGGCGCAAGCCGATGAACAAGCAGTGCGAGGAGTGCCGTGTAGATGTCGGCTTGAGGGAGATGGGCGCGGTGTGGGTCAAGTTGATGCACAAATAGCTCGCTGGGGCGGTAGATGCCGTCGAGACCGGCAGTGTGGCAGTCGACCAAGGCGGGGTCTCCGTGGCGCAGGCGTGCCACGGTGGCCGCCATATCGAAGCTGAGGCAGAGTACCTGACCAGCCCCGTGGCAGAGGTGTACCAGTGCTGGCTGCGTGCCCACGTGGCCCCAGCAGCTGGCCTGAGCTGGCATCTCCCAGCAGAGCGCTGGAGTCAACAGGTCGAGGGTGATTGCGGCTGGTAGATGGGGCAGGAGTTGTGCATCGACGGTGACGGCGCCATGCGGTACCACGCGGTGGTGCGAGCGAAATCCGAGCACCCCAGTAAGTTGAGGGGGTGGCATTACGCAGAGTAAGCGACTGCCAGTGGCGACTGCAGCCAGGATGATGTCGACATGGGCAGGAGTGAGTGCCATGCGTGGGAGCACGATGAGGTCGACCCCATGGAGCATGGCAGGGCTGAGGTCGGCGAGCTCGACCTCGGTGAGGGCGGTAAGCCCCTCGATCCGCAGGAGCGCGCCGAGATAGTGGCTGTACCGCGATTGGTGTTGACGGCTGTCATGAAGTAGAAGCATGGCAAGTGGCCTTTGGAGCGTGCTACCTTGGCGGTGGGGTGCTGGGCATCAACAGCACACTGCGGTTGACAAGCCCATCGGGGCGCTACCTATGATTCCTGTGGGGCGCATACCACAGCACCCCACACGAGGCGACCGGTTACTGACCAAGCAGGCGATCGAGAATCTGGTATCGGGCGTGATGCGGGTCGTTGACGATGGAAGAATCGACATCAAGATGGAGCACGGGAGCCACGTGACCAGCGGTCAGCGCTGGCCAATCGGGGATACCAGGGCCGTTGGGATTGCCGTGCCTGACGAAATTGAGGTAGATCTGTTGCATGTGCGCCGACATCCGCTGATCGTCTTCTTGCCAGGCAAAGACGTCGTTAGTGTCGAGATTTCCCATGAAATACTCAATATCAGCGGAATGTACAGCACCCACGGCGAGTGGGGGTGGCGGTGGCGGTGCTGCTTCGTTGTGGATAATCCCCCCTGCGAGACCCTCGGTCACATTGCCGAGCTCGGGGCGGAGTGGCGGGCGTGGGTGCGCATAGAGATAGCGGTAGACGGTATGCACATGCGCATGGCTGTCGGCCCATTTCCACGTGCTATAACCGATGAATAAATCACTTGCAAGATCGGTCGCTACCATGATGACGTCGGCGTCACTTTTGGCATTGTAGTGCGCCAAAATATCGTCTGCCTGTGCCCCAAATTGGGCGTGTACCGCCGCCTGATAGTTGGCCAGCGTGGGTGCTTGGTCACGGAGCAAAAACAGGTAGGGCACTTCGGTAGAGTTCCACCCTACCAAGAGGGGCACCGACGCTTGTGCGCCTTGGGCAAAGCTCTGCCACGGCGATTGCGCGAAAAAGTAGCCATCCACGGCGCCCGTGAAGTGCTGTGGTTGGTAGTTTTGTGTGGCCTCTAACAGGGTGTGTGCAGGCAGGGCACGCATTTCGGCAACCGATGACACTCCCAGCTCTTTGGCGAAGGCCACGCCGACGGCTTCGGCATCAACGAGCGTGGTTGCGGGGAGTGCCCCCAACAACGAGCCGCTCGAACCAATGGCGCCGGCAAAGAGACCACGTGCGCGTGGTGAGACCATCTGGGCACTCACCGAAATCGACCCGGCCGATTCCCCCGCAATGGTGACGCGTGCGGGATTGCCCCCAAACGCGGCAATGTTGTGTTGGACCCAACGGAGTGCGGCAGTCTGATCGAGGTAGCCGTAGTTGCCAACAGCACCGGCATCGGGGTCATGGTGCAGGTCCGGGTGTGCAAAAAATCCGAAGACGTTGAGGCGGTAGTTGACGGTGACGCAGATGATCCCCTGCTGCGCAAGGCGCGCGCCGTCGTAGCGTGGCTCTGAGCCATCACCTGCCACATTGCCGCCCCCATAGAAATACACCAACACCGGAAGATTCGTGGCCTCGACTGGGCTCCATACATTCAAGTAGAGGCAGTCTTCGCTCATGTGTGGAGCACGGAAGAGCATGTCGCCAAAGATTGGCAGTTGCATGGCGCGCGCCCCAAACTGTTGGGCAGGGCGGATGCCGTGCCACGCCGGCACCGGCTGTGGTTCGCGCCAGCGCAGTGCGCCCACGGGGGGCGCTGCAAAGGGAATGCCCTTGAATGCACGCACACCGGTGCGGGCATCAATGCTCCCTTCAAGGATGCCGTCGGCAATATGCACACGGGGGTGATTGGTCATCGTGGGACTCCTTCGTAGCTGGCATCCGCTTGCCATGGGATGCGACAAATGGTGGCATTCTCCGCATGGCGTACCAAAAATCGCCTGCGAGCATAGCCGAAAATCCGTGGTTCGTCAATCGTGCCAATCATCGGGATCCGGGATGTCGACGATGCCACCACCCTGGTCGGCCGACTGAAGTGCGCAGATCAATGGGATGATGGAGCGTGCAGCCTCACGAGCGTGAATATCTGCGCGTTGTTGTCGTTGGATGGCCACCAAAAACCGTTGTGCTTGCTCAATCTCCATGGTGCCGTGCCCCAATGTCAGCTGACGCGGTAGGCGCGGATTGTACCAGTTGGGCACTTCGATGGGGATGAGGCGTCGCGCACTGCTGAGCCGCTGGTGGTAGTAGTAATTGGTGGTGGGTTGCATGGGGGCCCCCTGGTCGCGGCTTCGCTCAAAGCTGCCGTCACGCCCGTAGACGCCGAAGTAGAGACAATACGGGCGTTGCATGCCGTACGACACCGTGATTTTGCAGACCGCGCCTTGTGCACTCTGCAAGAGGGCGGCCGTGGTGTGAGTGGTCTGCCATTCGCTCTGTGATGTGACATGGAATGCTTGGGCTTTGGTGAAGCGCACATGCATCAGCCAGCGTAGCGTATCAAGCGCATGTGGCCCACCGCCGAGAAGTGTGGTTTGCGGAGTATCCGGGTGAATCCGCCAGTGGTTGGCCGGGCGATCCCCCACGATATCGTGCATGTCGTGCAAGTATTCGCCCTCTCCATAAAAGAGCGGCCCCAACTCGCCCGCATGGATCAAGGCCGCCATGTCGCTGAGGCAGGCCGCGTAGCGCACCTGGTTGCCCATCTGGTAGACCAGCCCGTGGCGCTCGCTCAAACGCGTAATCTGGCGACATTCGTCAATCGTGAGCGCCATCGGGATTTCGCAGAGTACGTGCTTGCCTGCGTGCAAGGCCGCAATCGTCTGTACCCCATGGAGATGATCGGGTGTGGCAATCACCACTGCGTCAATCCTGCGGTCCGACAAGAGTCGCTCGATGTCGTGGTACGTGGTCGAAACGCCGTACTGGTGCGCCATGCGCGCACAGAGCACCGGGTCGCTGTCGCAGACCGCGAGCACCTGGGCCTCTGGCAACATCTGGAAGGCCTGCAGGTGCGATTGCCCTTGACCGAGCCCTACCACCCCAATGGCAAGTGACATGG
>JBBAWX010000032.1:0-5006 GCA_040396955.1 Roseiflexaceae bacterium | reverse complement strand
CCCGAGCTACAGGATGCGGTAACGACATACAGGATGAACGGCGTATTGCGCAAAATACTGGCATAGGTGTGTGCCGCCTGCTGTAGATCCACGCTGGCCCGCTCTTGTGCCGAAGAGGTCTCGGGGAGTAACGTGACTGCACCGGCCATGATACACCCATAGGCGACGAGTACCCAAAATACCCCGTGCCAATCCCAGACGGCCAACAACACACCGCCGAGTGATGGTGCCAAGATGGGCGCCGCGCCGAGCACGAGCATCAGCACACTGAGTCGGTCAGCAAGTGTCTTGCCACTCCACAAATCACGCGCAATTGCACTACTGATGACCGATCCCGCCGAGGCGCCGAGCGCCTGCAAAAATCGCCCTCCAATCAACAGTTCAATGCTCGTCGACTGCGCACAGACAAACGCCCCCACAATATACACGGCAAATCCAAAGAGTAATGGTCGTTTGCGCCCATATTTATCGGTAATTGGCCCATACACCACCTGCCCGATGCCGACACCCAGCAGAAAGACTGCGAGGGTGAATTGCACCGAGCCATTGGGCACCGCAAATTCACGGGCAATGGTCGGCAACGATGGCAAATAGAGATCAATGCTAATCGGCATAATGGCTTGAACGCTACCTAGGATGATCATGAGTAGTACGGGGTGCAGTGTGCGGGACGTGGTGGCCACGGGAGCTCCTCTGGTAACAAGAACACCCCATCATACCATGCACACACCACTACTCCATGACACGTCTAGGTGGGCATCAACCATCGCCACAAGAGGATGACGCCGAGCAGAAAGAGGGTTATCAGCCACCCATGTGTATGCAAGAAGGGCGGTGTATCTGCGGGCGGCGACGGTTCCGTGGCTACCGGCGGCGCCGAGAGGACACCCGTGGCAATCTCCTCGGCGAGTTGATTCACTGCCGCCATATCTTCAGCGGTCGCGATATGTGGGTACTGCTCATGGAGCGGTGTGAGTATCGCGACGGCCTCTTGGATGGCTGCTTGCGCCGCTGGTATATCACCTTGGATGCCCAAACATCGCGCCAGCGTGATCGCAGCGCCGGCAAGGATGTAGCAGTCGTTGGGTGTGCCCCGTAGCGCGACAAGTTCGCTCGCAACCGCGTGGGCTTGGTGATGGTAGCGCAGTGCATGGGCACGGTTGCCTTGGGCGGTCGCAGTATCGCCCATATCGGTAAGTGCGAGCGTGTATGAGTGGAGCGCTTTGGCGTCACGGTGTGTTTGGGCATGTTGGGCTGCGATGTCGAGTGCTTCACGGAAGCACGTGGCAGCTGTGGGCAGGTCACCTTGCACGTGTGCGAGCTGGCCGAGGCTACTTAGGATGATGCCGAGATTGTTGTGGTCTTCGGGCGTGCCGCGATACGCCACCAATGCACGTGCATGCGCCGCAGTTGCCTGGAATGCTTCGCGAGCTTGGGCGTAGTCGTGTTTGGCCAATGCGGTGCGCCCGAGCATGGCTTGATTGCGCGCCTGCAAGGCGTGGTCGCTCGGAAATCCGCGTGCCGCCACGAGTTGTGCACAGAGCCGGTCGTTGTCCTGGAAGAGCGACCAGGCTGCATCCCATTCTTCGTTGCTGTAGTGGAGGATTCCGGCATTGTAGCAGGCATCAATGACGTGTACCAGCGTTTCTGGGGTATCGTCGTTGTGCGTCAGCCGCTTGCAGAGCTCGAGATGCTCGGTGCACAGATCAGCCGCAGTCGCGAAATCGGCCTGATCCATGTAAAACTGACTGAGTGTGTTGAGAATGGCGCTCAACAGGTACTGCAGGGGCACGGTGTCATGGCTGGCCACCAGGGTACGCGCATGCGTCAGTGCAGTCGTGAGCACTTCCAGCGTCTGGTCGCGGTCTTGCGCCTGCTGGGTGCTCAATAGGCCCAAATCGTGCAGCGTGACGACTCGCAGGTGTTGCTGATCGACGGTGGCCTCTGCGAAAGGGGTCTGTTCGAGCAGGTCAAGAACCTGTTGCAGGCTGTCACGCGCCGTGGTCATGTCGGATTGCAAGAAAGCACTACGGGCATGCAGGCGTAGGGTGTCAATCAGCGTCTGGCGGAGCTCCGCAGTCGGCGTTGCCGCAGAGCGCTGTTGTACTGAAGCCACCAAGACCCCATACAACACGGGCGCCGCACTATTCCCGGCTAGAGCACAGACGTGGGCACAGCGTGACAGTGTGGCCCAACTGATGTGCACATCCAAAAATTGCTGCCAATCGATGCGATTCAGGGCGGGCGCAATCAAATGCAGCTCGCGCCAAGCCTGGTGGTGGGCACAAAACATGCAGTAGGCGACGAGGGTGCGCACCGCACTCACCGCATCATCGCCGAGGAGTTGTTGAGCGAGTAGGAACATTGCATAGTGTTCACGGATCGCCGATGGTGTGCCGTCTTGGCGCTGAAAGTCGAGTTGCAGCTCGCCGTGGTCGTCGAAATAGTGCGTAATCCGCTCCATGAGCTCATCGTGGAGCGCTTGGCGCAGTGCCGGGGCTTCGTGGGCTTCTAGCCATTCGGCAAAGTAGGTGCGGGCCACGGCAAAGTAGCCGCGATCGCGGAACTCATGCAGATCGTCAGACAGGGGTGCTACGAGGGCCAGGGTGGTATGGCAACGCTGGAGCATGTCGGGAATATCGCCCGCATGCGGATTGGTCGAGGCATAGCGTACGAGCACACGCCGCAAAAATTGTGTTTCGATGCCGGCATGGCTGGCCCGAGCCAAAAATTCTTGGATATCGCTGTCAAGTTCTTCATTGAAGCGTTGTGCAATGCGAATTTGGCGGTTGGATTGCCACTGACGGATGCGGGTCAATCCCATTTCAGATAACGGGTTGTCGTGCCGATGATCCACAAAGTAGCGCGGTTTACTGCGCAGTTCGGCGATGTTTTCAACCATCGTCAAAAAATTACCGCCGGCGCGCTCAACGAGCAATGTGGCCTGCTCTGCTGGCAGGCTGGGAAAGGCTTGGTAGAGCAACGCCTGCAAGTGGTGTGCCGGCGCCGCGCTGAGTTCGTGTACGAGCACCCACGGCCACGCTTCATGTGAAAAATCTGGGTGCGGTTTCAAAAAAAAGTCCGCCGAGAACGCCTGCCATTCGCGCGGCCAGCAGGTGGCGATGATCAGGAGCGGCCAACGACGTTCGTGGGCGGTATGCACGAGATGCCCGAGGAAGTGCGTTGATTCAGCGTCGATCCACTGCACATCATCCAGCCACAAAATGACGGGCAGTGGCGACGGGTGCGCAAACCAGCGCTGGAAAAAGCTGATGAGTTGGTCGTGCAGTGTCGGTGCTGCACGCGTCAACCCGAGCACGTCGCGGGTTTCTTCAGCCAGATCGAAGACGGTTTTTATCAGCTTGTAATACGGGAAAAAGCTGGCAACCACACCCTCCACGAGCTCCTCAACCTGGCCAGTGGCAAGCTCTCTAGCAACGGTCACCGCATCTTGTTTGACCGCTTCGACCAGGCGTTGTGGGCGTGGACGCACTTGGGCCACGTGGTCGGCAATCTGGGTGAGTTGCTCTTTGAGCGTCGGCAACGCCAGGCTATTGGCCACGTTGCGTTCGTGGGCGTTGCTCCAGCGCAGGCCGAGCCACACAAATCGGGGGGCGCCGGTGGCCGCATCAGCGGCGGTAAACTCCGGGTTGACACGGAGCTGTGTGGCATGCGTCTGAAAGGCATCCGGCCAAAAGTGATGCGGATCCCAGGTGGGGTCGGTACTGAGGCGCTGGTAGAGTTGCTGGACGATGCGACTTTTGCCGACCCCGGTTTCCCCCACCAACGTGACCACATTGGTGCCAAGCCCCGTGGTACTCGCCTGCCAGCGCTGGTGCAAAAGTGCGATTTCCTCTGCGCGTCCCACAAACGGGAGTGTCGTGCTCATGCTGCCCCTCCTTGCGGTGCTCTGCCGTGTCGAGCTCGCCTGATGGTGCGTTGTCTACGTCGTTTGCGTTGTCTTTGTCCGATTCATGGCGACGATGGCCAACCCACAGACAATGGTCAGGGCGGCGCCCGCCCAGGTGCTCATACTCGGCCATTCGTGCCACAGCACGAAGCCCCAAAACACACTAATCGGCAATGCCAGGTACTCAAAGGGCGCCACCACGGAGGCCGGTGCGCTACTATAGGCCCGCGCCACCACAAACATGCCGGCCGCCCAGGTGAATCCTAAACCGCCAAAAATCAGGGCATCGCCGAGTGACGGCATGCGCCAGGCATGCAACAAAAACGCAATACTCGGGTGTGCGTCCGGCACATCGCCAACGAAGACGACGAGCGGCGCCAAGATGGCCGTGGCCACCAGGTAGACCACCGAGCTGTAGTAGGCCATGGTGGCGCTACTGTCGGTGCGTTGCAGTGGGCGTGTCAACAAAATCGCCCCCGCATAACACAGCACCGACAATACGATGAAGAGCGCCCCCAGATTGAACGAATCAAACCCGGGCCGCACCACCAGGAGTGTGCCGCCAAACCCGATGAGCAACGCCAACCAGCGCCGCCCGCTCACCTGCTCCGCCAAAAACAGCACCGAAAAGAGGGTAATCATCAGCGGCCCCGAAAAACGAATGGCGGCGATTTCGGCGAGCGGCAGTGCGGCCAACCCCATGAAATGCGTGGTATAGGAGAGAAAGTAGCACAGGCCGCGCAGATACTCGAGGCGCGGTTGCTGACTGCGCGGCACCCCGCGCCCACCCTCCATGCGGAACAACCAGAGCGTCAGCGGGAGCGCCACCAGACTCCGCACCGTGACAATCTCGAGGATGGCATAGCTCCCGCCAACCAGCTTCACGGCAATGTCTTGAAGCGAAAAAATACACAACCCGGCCACCAAAAACCCAATCCCACGCAGGTGGGCCTGGTAAGACATGCGTGCGCTCATCTGATGCTCTGGTCCTCGTGCACCTTAGTATGCCACCATTATAGACGCGGTGAGAGGAGTGTGTGTGATGGTGGGAGTGTTTCATTGCATTACATAATAAAAATCCACATATGTGGGTATA
>JBBAWX010000031.1:17462-25564 GCA_040396955.1 Roseiflexaceae bacterium | reverse complement strand
ATGGTGCCCACGTTCAAGTGCGGCTTGGTGCGCTCAAACTTCTGCTTTGCCATGATGTGTCATACTCTCCATGAACACGAACGCAGCGTAAGGCATTAGCCCACGCCGCACTTCCCAATAAAAGATGGTGGAGCCCACGATGGGGATTGAACCCATGACCTCGTCTTTACCAAAGACGTGCTCTACCACTGAGCCACGTGGGCACACCTCGTATACCGTCCACTGCGTCGGCCAAACGCGGTGGTGTGGTGTGGTGGGCCGAGCTGGATTCGAACCAGCGAAGGCGTAAGCCAGCAGATTTACAGTCTGCCCCGGTTGGCCACTTCGGTATCGACCCACACATTGTTGCCTTACGGACAACGTTTTGTATTATACGGGGGGAATGGGGGAATGTCAAACGGAATTTTGGTGAATGTTGCAGGTATGGTGCAAGTATGATGTTGGAAGTGGTCAATCGGGCAACACGGTCCGCACCCCACGTAATTGCCAGGCTGGATTGGGGTAGGTACTCCGTAGCACCAGGCGTGCGGGGCGGGGAATGTGCAAGCTTGTCAGGGATGCGGATTTGAGGAGGGCGGGGTCGCCACCGCGGGCGCGTACGATGCGTTGGGCGAACTCAAAACGGCTGATTGCGTCGCGTCCCACTAGGTGGAGTGGGCCACGGTGTGGTTGTGCGATGAGGATGAGGAGTGCTTCGGCCAATTCATCGACCAGTACGGGGCAACGGATTTCATCATGAAAAAAGTTCATGGGGTTGGTGCCGTTCGCAGCTGCGAGGGCGAGTTGTTCGTGGCGCCCAGGCGGTTGATGGAGTGGGCTGTAGATTAGCGAGGTGCGCACGATGCTTGCTTCGGGGTTGGCCTGTGCCACGCCTGCTTCGGCCACCGCTTTGGCAAAGCCATAGGGGACGATTGGGTTAGGGGCATCGATTTCGTCGTATTCGGCGGCGGTACCTGCGAAGACCATATCACTCGAGAGATGAATATGTCGGGCACCGACCATGGCACTTGCGGCTGCGGCCTCGATGGCCCCAAGCACGGTGACGGCGTGTAAATCGGGCTCGTGTTGCCGGTAGGCGGTATGAATGACGGCTTGTGGGGCGAATGCGCGAATAGCGGCAGTCAGTTGCCCGCGGCGACGTAGGTCAACCACATCTGCATCTAGGTCTGCTGGTGCTTGAAAGACGCTTGCGTGCACCTGCCAGCCGTTGTGTTGGGCGATTGTGCGCAAATAGCTCCCAAGGTATCCAGATCCGCCGGTAATGTAGAGACGCATAGATTGATTCCTCACACGGGGCGTGCATACGGGTGATTTCAAAGGCTGGACTGCTGAGAGGGTTTTGGGGGAATCACAACATCGTCGAGGCGTTGGAGCGCCTGCTCGGCAGCCTGTTGGCGGGCAGTGGCGTGGCTGTTGCCGCTCCCCTGACCGAGCACCTGATCATGAAGTTGCACGGCCACGGTAATCGTGCGTTGATGATCGGGGCCGCTCATTGAGACTGTCTGGTAGCGCGGGGTAATGCCAAAGCGCCGTTGGGCCTGCTCTTGGAGCGCACTGCGTGCATCGATGGGGATGCCGTGTTGTTGAAACTGGGCGAGGCGTGTGCTGAAGTGCGGGTGCAAGAAGGCATGTGCCGCTGCCATCCCTTGATCGAGGAAAATGACCGCCACAATGGACTCAAACACATCTGCAAGGAGCGCTGGCCGTTGTCGGGCTCCCATGTGGTCTTCGCCTTTGCTCAAAATAAGAAACGAGCCAAGGTCGTAGTACTGGGCAATTTCGGCCAGACTCTCGGTGCAGATGAGGGCACTGCGGAGGCGGGTCATGCCACCTTCGTCGACGGTTGGGAATGTGTGGTAGACAAGTTGGGTGGCCACAATGTTGACCACCGCATCGCCAAGAAACTCAAGTCGCTGGGTGTCGGGCGCATGTGCCGTGTCGTTGGGGTGTTCGTAGCGGTACGACAAATGCATGACCGCGCCCCTGAGCAGATCGAGGTCGTTGATATGGACCCCCAACGTCTCTGGGAGCACGGTATGCGGACGATACATGAAACTACGCCTCCCAGCGCCGGAACGCCAGCGAGGCGTTGTGACCACCAAACCCGAACGAATTACTCACCGCCACATCAATGCGTCCTGGACGCGCCGCATTGGCCACGTAATCGAGGTCGCACTCGGGGTCTGGGGTCTGCAGATTAATGGTGGGGGGGAGTATCTGATTGAGCAATGCCTGCACGGTAATAACGGCTTCGATGGCACCAGCCGCCCCAATCAGGTGGCCGAGCTGTGATTTGGAGGAGCTGACCGCCAAGCGATACGCATGCTCGCCAAAGACGCTTTTGATGGCCATGGTCTCGGCGATGTCGCCCGCATGGGTGCTGGTGCCATGGGCATTGATGTACTGCACCTCACTGGGGGCAATGCCAGCCTGCTTGAGGGCCATCTTCATGGCGCGACCGGCACCTTCACCACCGGGAGCCGGTGCTGTGATGTGGTAGGCATCGGCCGAAAGCCCATAGCCGACCAACTCCGCATAGATGGTGGCGCCGCGTTGCACGGCTGATTCATAGGACTCAAGAATGAGCACGGCGCTTCCCTCGGCGATGACGAAGCCATCGCGGGTGGCATCGAACGGACGCGAGGCAGTCTCTGGGGAATCGTTGCGAGTGGACAACGCTTTGTTGGCGTTGAAGCCGGCGATGCCAATGGGGGTAATGACGGCTTCGGTGCCACCAGCGACCATCACGTTGGCAATGCCCCGGCGAATCATCTCGGCGGCTTCACCAATGGCGTGAGCAGCGGTCGCACAGGCCGAGGTTGGGCAGAAATTGGGACCCTTGAAGCCGTGCATCATCGAAATCTGGCCGGCCGCCATGTTGGTAATCATGCCTGACACCATGAATGGGCTGACACGACCGGGGCCTTTGGTATTCAATGTGTGAATATTGTCGGCCAAGGTGGCTAATCCGCCCATGCCACTGCCCACGATGACACCGATGTCTTCGGCGGTCTCGGGGGTGGCAACAAGCTGTGCCATGCGGATGGCTTCGCCAGCGGCTGCAACGGCAAGGTGGATGAAGCGGTCGTAGCGGCGCGCATCGCGCTTATCCATGTAGTTGCTGGCATCGAACTGCTTGACTTCGCCACCGAAGTGGGTTTCGAGATTGCTCACGTCACACAGGGTGATAGGGCCAATGCCACTTTTGGCGGTGCGAATCCCCTCCCACAAGCTGGCAACGTCAAGACCGAGTGGACTGACTGCTCCCATGCCGGTGACAACGATGCGGCGCTCGTTCATGAATGTGTACTCCTCACCTAAGTCGGTACATGATGACCCTTATTTCTTGGTATGATACCATCAAATGTTACGTTTCGTGGAAAATTTTTGCGGAGGACCCGCGCATGTATGTCATCGGCACAGCAGGTCATGTCGATCATGGCAAATCAACCTTGGTACGCGCCTTGACCGGTATTGACCCCGATCGGCTGGCCGAAGAGCAACGGCGTGGCATGACCATCGAGCTCGGATTTGCTTGGCTGACGCTGTCAAATGGCCAAGAACTGAGCCTGGTCGATGTACCCGGTCACGAGCGATTCATCAAGCACATGTTGGCTGGTGTGGGTGGATTTGACGCCGTGATGCTGGTCATTGCCGCCGATGAATCGGTGATGCCACAGACGCGCGAGCATCTCGCCATCATTGATTTATTGGGGATTCAGCACGGCATTGTGGTTGTCAGCAAGGCGGACATGGTCGATGCGGCCTGGTTGCCGTTGGTGGTCGATGACATTCGCCAGCAACTGCAGGGGTCCACGTTGGCCACTGCCCCGCTGGTGGTGGTGTCGGCACGGCACGGCCATGGCATGGCAGAGCTCCAACAGGCGTTGCACACCGTGGTGGCCACGTTGCCCTCGCCACAGCGTCGTGACGAGCCCGCCCGCCTCTGGGTTGACCGTGTCTTTAGCGTGGACGGGTTTGGGGCAGTGGTAACCGGTACGTTATTGGCCGATACCATGCAGGTGGGGCAAGAGGTCGAGATTGCGCCGCGCGGAGTGCGAGCCCGCATCCGCGGCATCCAGAGTCACCGCCAAAAACGTGAGCGTGCTGAGCCCGGCAGTCGGGTGGCCCTCAATCTGGCCGGGGTATCACACCACGATGTGGCCCGAGGTGAGTTGGTGGTGGTGCCCGGCGCCATTGTGCCCACACAACGCATCGACGTGCGCCTTGATGTGGCGCGGATTGCGCCACGAGCAGTCACCCAGGGGATGCGCCTAGACGTGTTTGTGGGTGCTGCGGAGACCAGTGCGCGGGTGACCACATTGGCGAGTGACGCCATTGCGGTGGGCGAAAGTGGGTTCGTGCAACTGCACCTCGATACGCCGTTGCCACTCTGGCGTGGTGACCGTCTCATCGTGCGACAGGCGTCGCCGAGCTTGACGGTGGGGGGCGGGCGCATCATTGATACGCACCCGGTCCGTCATCGGCGCCTGCGCCCAGAAGTTATCGAGAGCCTGACTGCGCTCGAGCGTGCCACACCCACCGATTTGTGTTGGGCGGCGGTGCGTGGGCGTTTTTGGCATATGGATGAGCTACAACACCATACACATCTGGCCTGGCCGGTGCTCCAGCAGACGCTGGCGATGATGCCCACGGTGCTGGTGCTGGGCGGGCAGTGGGTGATTGATGCGCAGGTGCTTGATGAACTCGCCGACAAAGTGGCGCGGGCCATTGCCGGCTACCAGAGCCGGTATCCGCTCAGAATCGGTATGCCGCGTGAAGAGATGCGTCGCCGCGTCGCACTGCCGCCGGCGTTGTTTGAGCTGTTGTTGGCGCATTGGAATGCCTACGAAGCGTGTGGCGAAGGTCTGTTGCGCCAACGAGGCTACCAAGTGACGTTGACACCGCTCCAGCAACGGGAAATGAACGATATCATGCGTCAACTCGAGCAGTATCCGTTTCGCCCGCCGACGGTGACCGGTGACCGCGAATTGCTGATGTATTTGGTGATGAGTGGCCGGGTCGTTGATGTCGGTGATGGAGTGGTATTTGCGACACGGGCGTGGCAAGAAGTACTGACGTGGGTGCTGACCACCATCGATACACAGGGCAGTGTGAGTGTGGCGCAGATGCGTGATCGCTTTGATACGTCGCGCAAATATGCGCTGGCCGTGATGGAATACCTTGATGCGCAAAAAATCACCCGGCGTCACGACGATGTGCGGGTCCGCTTTACCCCCCAATGAAAGAAGGCAGGGACATGCGTCGTATCGCACCACCCACGCGCCGTGCGTGGCAATTGATGGCCTGGATTGGGGTGACTGCGCTGATGATGCGCATCGGCGTGAAGTGGATGGCCGACCAAGAGCGGCGTCAGCCGACCGAAATGGTTGATTGGCAGGCGGCCCTTGCCACGGCGCAACGCATGTTGCCGCCAGCGCAGCAACCGCCACAACGCAATTACCAGGCGCTCGCCGATGCTGTCGCACCACAGGTGGCTGAGCTGATGGGGTGCACGATTCCGAGTGATGCGTTGTGTGTGCGTGCGGTCGATCAGTACGACTGGTTGCGCGCCAATCTGCGTTCATTTGCGCGCATCATGGCGCCACTTGAGCCACATTGGCGGGCTGCCCACGACGACAGTGACTGGGGCATGGCTGGGCGCCGGTTGAATGGGCGGGTGGCGGGGGTCCAAAGCGGTGCGTTGTTGAGTTGGATGGCGACGCGGGTGCTCGGGCAATATGACGTGGCCATCATGCACGACGCAGAGCACCCCAACGAACTGCTATTGATCGATGCAAACATTGCTCGGATTGCTGGTGAACAACGCGTCGATGTGGAGGCCATGCGTGAGTGGATTGTGATTCATGAGGTCTCGCACGTCTTTCAGTTCGAGGGCATTCCCTGGCTCAAGCCCAAAATGCGCGCGCTTATGGATGCCTTCATGCAGACACTTGCGGCACAAATGGCGGATGACACGGGTGGGATGTGGGCCCTCGCCCAACGTGCCTTGCAACGCGGTGGACAGGGGAGTTGGTTGGAATGGGCCATGACGGATGCGCAACAGCGGCTGTTCAGCGATGTGCAGGTGATGATGTCGCTCATCGAGGGACATTCCAACTACGTGATGAATACGATTGGGGCTCGCCGCATCCCACAGTTTCAGCGCCTGCATCGACGCATGGAGGCGCGTAACAACGAGCGCCCGACGCTCGATGCGCTCATCTTGCGCATGACGGGCATGCAGGTCAAGATGGCACAATATCAGGATGGGGAGCGCTTCGTGCAGGCGGTGGCACGGCACGGTGGGCCGCAGTTGGTGGCCTGGATGTGGACGAACGAAGCGCATTTGCCGACCAAGGAGGAACTGCATGACCCAGCTCGCTGGCTTGCCCGCCACGCTCCATCGGCAGGTACAACGGCTGTGTGACGACCTTGTCACCGTGCTCGATCACGAGATTGCGGTGGTGGTACACGGCTCGGTGGCGCTCGGTGATTTCCAATCCGACCAGAGCGATCTCGATGTGTTGGTCTTTGGAGCGGGGCAACCCGACGGTGCGCAGATGCGCCAATTGGCCCAGGTGGTGCTCGCCGTATCGGGGTGCCCTGCTCCGCTGGAGATTTCGCTGCTCGATGTGGCCACGCTGGCGGCTTGGGTGCATCCGGCGCCCTTTTATTTTCATTTCAGTGAACACTGGCGCACGTTGGTGCAAACGGCGTTGACCGACCCCGCGCATGATTGGCTGGTGGTGCGCCACGACCCCGATTTGACGGCGCACCTGATGGTCGCACATCGCCACGGGTTGCTGGTGTACGGCAGGTGCACGTTGCCAGAGCCCACGGCTGCGGACGCCATGGCGGCGGTCTGGTACGACATTGCGGCGGCGCCCGAGCAGGTGGTAGATGAGCCCGTGTACGTCATCTTGAATCTGTGTCGCACCCTGCACTGGTTGCGCAGTGGTGTCGTGCTGTCGAAAGGGGCAGGAGGACGGGCCATTCTGCCGGAACTCACAGGTGAAACTCGCCAGGTAGTGGCCACCGTGCTTGCGATGCGTGATGGCCATACTACTCCGTTGCCGCAGGTAGATGCGCTACGTCGGGCGGCACAGCATTTGCTCGACGCCATTGAGCGGCTCCACCCACCGCGGGTCGATTAAGTGGGCGGACCATCTAAGATGACCACGTTGCGGATGAGGTCAAGAATCTGGATGGCGGTCAGATTGCGCTGATTGTAGCCGTACTGGAGGGCGATCTGCCCAAAATCAGCCCCCTGATCTTGTTGGTACACGTTGGGGTGGATGCCGTCAGGATCGAGCCCGTTGTCGACGAGGTCGACACGCTGAAAGACGCGCCAGTAGTTCCACAGGGGCACCTGGTTGTGTTGAGCAACGCTGATGATTGCCTGGTTGTAGTTGTCTACCCGGGAGCTAAAACTGTCGGTGCGCGGTGGAATGGTGCTGAGTACGGGGATGACACCGGCTGCGAGGCTTTGGTGCACCATGGTCGTCAAGTTGCGTTGAAAAATGGCAGTATCGGCGGAACGCTCAAGGTCGTTGGTGCCGTACATGATGAAGACGATGCTGGGTCTTTTGCGTTTGAGTTCGCAGAGAAACGGCGTGTTGGCGCGCGCGCCACAGCCGGCTGGGAGCGCCCGGATGGCCAATGTGCGTACGGCGTCGTCACTGGCCCAGCCGCTGTCAGCACTGATGCTCCGAGCCGTAAATGCGTTGGCCGTGGTACACCACCCACTGCCGAAGGCGGTCGTTGGTTTGAGTGCGGTGGCACGGAAAAATTGAATCGTATCGGCAAGATGGTGATATGCTCCGAGTTGCTCGCTGCCACATCCCACATCCACCAAAAACGACCATGATGCGGTGATGCTGTCACCGGCTTTGGCAAACACGCCGGGCCGGTTTTTTAGTTTTTGCCCCTTGAGGTAGATGGCCCGCAAGCGCGATTTGGCCGTAGCGTCGATGGTTGGTACCACCGGCAGATCCGTTATTGGGGGTATGGGCACACTGCCGGTCGGAATCGCCGAGGCACTGGGGGTGCGTGATGCGGTCGGAGTCACCGAGGCATTGGGAGTGCGTGATGCGGTCGGA
>JBBAWX010000031.1:0-17362 GCA_040396955.1 Roseiflexaceae bacterium | reverse complement strand
TGGGAGTGCGTGATGCGGTCGGAATCGCCGAGGCACTGGGGGTGCGTGATGCGGTCGGAATCGCCGAGGCACTGGGAGTGCGTGATGCGGTCGGAGTCGCGTTGATCGCCGATGTCTCCACTGCTCCAGGCATGCGGGTTCGTCGTACAGCGTGGAAAAAATCAAGTGCGACCATGTTGGTGCCAACGGTGACCGGTGCCAGCGGTGGGCTGGGGAGGTCGCCACCGGGGAATGCTGGGATGGCAGCTCCAACGAGGCCGGCCAGTGCGCTCCCTGGCACGGGGCGAAAATCACCAGCGGCTGGGGCGACGAGTTGTGGGAGAAGCGTGTTGATCTGGTTGTCGGCACGCAGTTGATTGGGCGTACACGTGGGGTTGCTCGGTTGGCAGCCGCTGTCGCTGCCAAGCCCCAATTCGTGGTCGACAGACCCGTTCCAAATCACATTTCCCTTGATTTGTAGATTGGTATCGCTGTGGCTGGGGCTGGGGATGTGCGAGTTTGTTGCGGGAATTCGTGGGCCGGCGATGTGGAAGTGTTGCCATGCGCTCTGGACACCAGCCGGGTTGTAGACGATGTTGTTGAAAATGAAGACGTTGCGATTGGGGATGGGTTCACCGTCGCTGTGCACGACAGTTGTCCCCCACCCGCCACGGCTCAAATTGGCGCTACAGCTGGTAGCCGCACTGCTATCACCGTCACACGAACGAAGCCCGAACGTGACCTCGATGAGATGGCTGCGTGTGCCGACGTGATAGAGGGTGTTGTGCGCTAGGAGAACGTTGTAGCCACCATTGACCCCCATACCAGCCCCGGTCGTGTGGTGCACCAGATTATTGACGAAGCTGATGTCATAGGCCTCGTAGTGGAGCCACGGTGTGGTCATGTACTCGAAGCCGGTGCCTTGCCCGGCCACAAAGCCGCCAGTGCCGCAGTTGTAGATTTCATTGGCTTCAATGCGAATTGCGGCCGAACCACCTTTGACGTAGAGACACCAATCCTGCGCATTGTGAATGGTATTGCCGATGATATGCCCGTACTGTACCGCTACAAAATCAACGCTATTGTCGTCGGCACCGCTGATGGTGCTCCGTTCGATGTAGACGTGTTGCGACTGATTGATCTTCAGTGTTTCGTGGGCTTGGCGTTGTGCTCCACCGTTGAGCGTTGCGTCGCGGATAAGCAGGGAGGTGCAGCGTTCGCAATGAAAGGCGTCACCGCCGGCCGCGGGCACGATGTCGACGCCGATTAGATAAAAATAGGCCACATTCGCCATGTTGATGTCGCGGGTGAACGTGACCGTGCCCGGGCCTTGACTGGCCGCCAAGATGATGGGGAACTGAGCGGTGCCTTGGCGGTTTTCCCAGTAATTTGGGAGCAGGGATGAGTCATAGGTGCCGGGCATGAGCTGGATGTGATACCCGGTGGTAAGCGTGGTACTGCTGGGGATGCTCTGCCAGGCAGCACTGACGCTCCGTTTGGCTTGTGTTGCAGTGGTGCCACTGTGGTTGTCGTTGCCGTTGATGGGGTCCACCCATATGTTTTGTAGTGTGGGAGTGCCGATGGCGTACCACCCCGGGTCGGTTTGCGCATAGGTGTGGGTAATCGGTAGCGTATGGCTTGCCCACATGATACTGATGCAGTATATGACGACCCACATGATCCGAGATGTAGACATGGTTCACCCCGCAGTACGGCGCTGTTTGGTCACCGCAATGAACGTCCTGTCGTAGAGGACGAGCAGGTCGCCGGGGATGTTCCCTACCGCATTCCGCATTTGCAATCCACCCATACATCATGTATACTTGTATGCGATGTGTAGGCGGGTAGCTCAATTAGGCAGAGCAGCGGCCTCCAAATCCGCAGGTTGCAGGTTCGATTCCTGTCCCGCCTGCCAGCACATCACCATATCCGGAGAGATGGCGGAGTGGTCGATCGCGCTCGTCTTGAAAACGAGAGAACTAACGTTCCGAGGGTTCGAATCCCTCTCTCTCCTCCATTCTCGCCATACACGCACGGGGAGGTCGCATAGTTGGCCTAGTGCGGCGGTTTGCTAAACCGCTAGGGAAGCAATTCCCTCGAGAGTTCGAATCTCTCCCTCCCCGCCAATGCCCCCCGATAGGCACACGCCTATCGGGGGATTGATTTTTTGTGCGTTGCTCAGCAGGCCGACGCGAAGCCACCGCTTCTGTGGCACGTGTGTACATCTGCGGTATCATGGTGCGCATACGGTGAATCAACGGCCGTGAAGTGCTACAGATACCACACTTCTGCAGGTATCGGTCATATCGCAAGATACGGCACTTTTTTGGGCCAAAACGTGCCGTCGCATACGAAGGGATACCAACACCATGATACGCAAGGGCATCATCATGCTCGGGATGGTACTGCTCGTAACCGCATGTGCGCAAGAAGAAGAATGGTGGCTCGATGGGCTGTGGGATGGTGCGCCGATGATGGGAAGCGATGTATGGCACCTTGTGGAGCTCAATGGGCAGGCGATTGATGCGGAGGTGCGGGCTACGATGCAATACGAAAACAATAATCTGGTGGGCGAAGGGTTTTGTATGGTGTATCGTGTGGCTCCGTACGTGACTTCGGCGACGACGTTTCGCATTGATCAGGTCGCCACATTTGATGTGCCATGCCCTGAACCGCGTATGGCCGATGCACAAGCGTTTTTGGTGGCACTCCAAGCGACCACACACATCCAGCGAACAGACAACACGTTGCTGTTTTTGTCAGACCAAGAGCAGGCGTTGCTGGTATTTGCGCAATAGGGGAGTTGTACGATGCAGCCACACATCACCATGACGCTGGCGATGAGTCTTGACGGCTATATTGCCCGTCATGATGGGTCGTTTGATTGGATCGTGGGCGATGGAGCGCATCACGCCGATACGCCGCAGCGCTGGGATTTTGCCGCGTTTGTGGCCGACATCGACATCGTGGTGATGGGGCGGCACTCGTACGAGCAGGGATTCCACGCCGAGTACGCCCACAAACAGGTCGTCGTCATGACGCGTACACCCCGCCCTGCGCACGACCATGTCGTATTTGTGCACCCCGATCAGGTGCTGGCCTGGCTAGCAGCAGCGACGGTACAGGGGCGCCGGCGGGTTTACTTGTTTGGTGGCAGTCGCGTCATCGCACATTTCATTGATTTAGACGCCATCGACGACTACTACGTGGGGATTGTACCGGTGATTTTGGGAGATGGCATACGCCTGTTTGACCAGCCGACGGCGCGCGCACATTTGGTGTTGCAACAGACGTATGTCGACGACGGTGTGGTGGTGGTGCACTACCGACGTCGTAGGAGGGGCAATGAAGACGCTACAGATGAGTGAGGTCGATGCTCTTGAAGCGCACCTATTAGCGCAGGCGCGGCCCCTCGATTGGGCGCTGTGGCAGGTATGGCGGGGGCGCATGGGCTGGGAGCAGGGGCTGACTCACCTGCTGCCGTATCAGAATGCGGATGGTGGCTTTGGCCGTGGCATCGAGCCAGATGTATGGCATCCGGCCTCGTCACCACTGGCAACCACGGTGGCGTTGCAGTATGCGCATGCGCTGGGAGTCCCACGAACGCATGCGGTGTGGCACCGAGCACACGCCTATTTGATGGGCAGTTATGATGCTGTGGCCGGCAAGTGGCACCCCATGACGACCGGGGTCAATGCGTTCCCGCATGCACCGTGGTGGCATGCGGATGCAGATACCGGTCAGAATGCGCTCGATGGGGATTGGCCCAATCCCACGGTGGAGATTATTGGTGCTCTGAGCGCAGGTGTGCCGACATGGGAGCCGCTCACTGGCTTGTACGCCGCACTGGTGGCGTATGTCGACCAGGCCGAAACCATGGAAGCACATGCGCTGGCATGCTACGTGCGGGCATACGCCACAGTGCCCGATGCCGTGCAACGAGCCATTTTTCCACCACTTGTCCGCTTGGTACGGTCCACGGTACATGCGGACCCGGCGGCATGGGCGACGGCGTATGTGCCAACCCCGCTTGATTACGTGCAGGCACCAACGAGCCCGTTTTTTGCGGACATGCACGATGTGGTTGCGATGCAACTCGATCAGTGGGTGACCCATGTGCAAACGCAGGGGCTGTGGTACCCGACCTGGCAATGGGGCAGGGATGCGGATGCGTGGCAACTTGCACGGCAGTGGTGGGCTGGTAAAATGACCGTAGAGCGCCTGATCATCCTCGAACGATACGGCCGGGTGCGATAACGAAAGGATGGGTGTAGTATGGACTACCGTGAACCAAAGGAGTTTCACCGCGGTACCACTGTGGGAACACTGAGTGACGAACAACGCGCATGGTACGACCGCGAGGGGTACCTCATCCTCGATGCACTCCTGAGTGCGGAAGAGCTGGAGCCAGCCCGTGCCGCCATGCGTACAAAAGTAGACCAAATTGCTGACGAACTCATCGCAGATGGACTCATTGAAACAACGTATGCAGATGATCCGTTTCATCTGCGACTGGCAAAAATATTTGCCCATCTGACGGATGCAGAGTTTTTGAAATACGGGCGGAGCTGGCGTGATCGCATCCCGGGGTATTTTGTGCTGATGACGAACCCCAAGATATTGAATGCGGTGGAGTCATTAATTGGCCCGGAGATTTTTGCAAACCCGGTCTACAACGTGCGCCCGAAAGTGCCCAAGGTGGCAGCGGGGGCGGTGCCATGGCACCAAGACAAGAGTTACTGGCCGGATGCCAATGCGAACCCGGTGATTACGGTGTGGATTCCGTTGGTGGATGCCACAGAGGAGAACGGGTGTTTGCAGGTATGGCCGCGCACGCACAAAACCCAGGTGTACGACTTTCATCAAGAGCAGTACTCGGGGACCGGGTACTACGAAATTACGGGCAATATGCTGACAAAGGCCAAGCGTTCTGCGCTTTCTCTCCCAGTAAAAGCGGGTACGGCGATTCTCTTCAATGACCGGTGTATTCACATGAGCACGCCCAACAACTCGGACCATGTGCGCTGGAGTGTGGATTTGCGCTATCAGCCGACCGACCAAGACCCGATGCCGCAGCACGGGGTGGGATTTTTGGCGCGTTCGCAGGCTCACCCCGAGCGAGTGGCCACGCTCGCAGATTGGTTGGCGGAGCGCCCCGAGCACGCCTGATGGGCTGAATGGGGAGTGGAATGTGCGGGCCATGAGCATGGTGCTCATGGCTCGTGGTGTTGGTGTGTGCTGGAGTGGGTTAGCCTTGGAACTGCAGCGCACTGCGCTCGATGGACTGAATGACGCCGTAGTCGCAGAGCTGATCGTCGCCCACGGTGAGGGTGCTGAGCTGGAGTTGGCCGGCGTAGATGGTGAGGGTGTAGGTGTTCGCGCGGCGGCGCAGGGTACCCCAGGCATAGCCGGTGCTCCAAAACACGGTGCTGTTGACCGGCATAGGGTCAAAGTGCAGAGTGCCGGTGATGGCGTTGTACTGCTGACCGCTCCAGGCGTTGATCAATCCCCAGCTGGCCATGGCACGGGCGTAGTGGTGGCCACATTCGGCTTCGTCGAAAGGGCTGCGCTTGGCGCCATCGTAGCGCGCGCGGATATCGCTGACGACCTGCACGGCCTCATCGCGGAGCCCGGCGTAGATCATGCCGGCGGCGGCGGTGTATTCAAAGCCGGTCATCACTTCATTGAAGTAAGGGAAGGGGCGTTGTGGGCGGTTGCCGTGTGGGTAACTGGCCATGAGCAGGGCTGATTCATCGCCCAAAGCGAAGCTGCGCATGTGGTTGAAGTGATGGTGGAGCCCCACTTTGCGATTGTAGCGGAAGATGCTCTGGTGGGTGATGCGCAGTTGCTCGGGGTTGACGAGAGCGCCGAGCCCGCTGATGTGTGCCAAGTACTGCCCGATGAGCTGATCGACGAGGCAGCCATCGCCGAGCTGGAGCTCGGGGTCGACTAAGTTGCTGGCACCCATGACCATGTGCCGGGTGCCCGGGGCAATGTTGTCGGCGTGCATGGGCGGGCGAATCTCGTGGCGGAAAAACTCGCCGTTGAAGAGGTGCTGTTCGCTCCATGTGGCACCCGCGGCCAGGAGCCGGCGGCACTCGCTGGCAAATTCGTGGTCGTGGCAGGCGGTGGCCAAGGCGGCCCCGGCTTTGAGGGCGGCTAGGTACCAGAACTGCATCTGCGGGTTGGGGCCGAAATACTCAACGTCCATGGTGTTGTGCTGGCACCCCTCCATGACGCCATCGCGATCACCATCCCAGCCGTGGGGTACCCAGGCAAAACTGAGGGCGGCTTTGGCGTGCGGATAGAGGGCCTGCATCCACTGGGTGTCGCCGCTGAGGCGCCAATCACGGTAGAGCTTGACGATGCAGCCCATTTGGCCATCGGCGGCGGCGGTGGGCCAGGCTTGGGCGTGGCTGAGGGGCAAGCCGATGCGGAAGCTCATCAGGCCATCGGTGCGGGTGGCGAAGGCGAATTCGTTTTCACGCATGGTTTTGGCGAGGTCGCCGAACAAGAAGGCGGTGGCTTGTTCGTAGTTCCAGACGTGGGTGCAGGTGCCAAAGCAGGAGCCACGGAAGTTGTCGGTGCCCTCCCAGCCGAAAAACCGGCCATCGGCGGTGCGAAAGCTGGTCTGACTGCGCAGGGTGCTGAGGTTGAAGAGGGCGGCTTCGACGATGGGGGCCGGAACCGTGGAAGTGGTCAGCTCTTCGACGAACTCGAGGGTGCGTTCGGTGAGGTGCTCGAGGTGGGGCACACTGCGCACGAGTACGTCCCAGGCGTCGCGGTAGCGGGTGGTGTAGTAGTTGCCGACGACGGTGGTGGTGTACTCACCGAAGTGCATAGCACCGTACTCTTCGGAGCGCCATGCCATGCGATTGGGGAAGTGCCAACTGAGCAACAGGGTGCAACTAACGCTGTCGCCGGCGGGCACGTGCAGGTGCTGCGCCAGGGATCCGACCGGATGAACGGCATGGCTGTGGCGCGGCTCGAGGCGGCCGTCGTGGTGCAGGTCATCCCAGAAGTCGAGCAGGGAATCGCCCCAGGTGTAGTCGGCCCAGCCGGTACGATGGGTGACGTCGGTAGCGTCAAGCCAGGCCAGCGCGAGTGAGCCGTCGTGTTCGCTGTCCTGTAAAGCGGGGGCGGCGGTGTAGATGAGGGCGTGCAGGCGATCGGCGGCGATGTAGCCGATGTGATTGCGGCGGCGGGCTTTTTCGGCTTCGTCTTGTTGAAAAAAGTCGTTGACGATGGCCGAAGAATAGGCGCCGCTGGTGGGAGCATTGCCGAGGTAGTTTTGGAGGGATGCGGCGAGGCTGATGTCGAGTGGGCTGGTGCCCGTGTTGGTAATGGTGTAGGTCAAGACGGCGAGCGGGATGCCGCTGGCATCGGCGTCGGTAGGAATGAGCGGATTAAAGCCGGTGATGACCACACGTACGGGCACCTCGGGATCACTCAGGGTGACGGTGCCGAAGGGGTAGCAGGCATCGAAGTGACAGTTGCGGAAGCGCGGCAGACCGTGGTGGGCGGCTGTGGCACCAAAGGGACCTTGATATTCGCTGGCATCAAGGGGCCCCTCGAGAGCAATGGTGGTGCTCCCTTGGACCGGGGAATGGAGCCGAAGTGCCACAAAAGCCACATCGGGGCGGAATCCTTTGGCGGGGCGATTGCCGATTTCCCAATCGCGGAGATCACCACGGCCACCAAGAGAGACCGTGCCGGTGCCAATACCGCCAATGGGCATGGCGATGGCGCGGAGATGCGCCTGGTCGTAGTGCTTGACTACGGGATGCGGTGGGTGAGACATGAAGGGCTCTCCTACACTGCTATGCGCATGCCGCAACGATATTCGGCATGCTTCTGCGGACGCCTGAGCGGCGCATGTGCACGTGGCATTGTGCTCTGCGGCATGGGTGGCACGATAAGGTGCTGAACGCGCCCACGCCACGAAGTAGCACGCATACGGTGCTTCGTCGAAATATCCCCTAGGGTGCTTTCAAGATATCATGAACACCCACAAAAGATATGCGGATGTGCCCACATATCTTGCGCACCGATGCTGTTTTTATCATACATCAAGTGCCAGCGATGGTGAGTTGCTTATACGTGTTTGTGGTGGTACATGAGGCGTGGACATCTCGTTTTTGATGACAACGGAGCGCCCTTATTGTGGGTGTAGCAGTATTAGCCTGAGGAGCACGGCCCCCGCCTGATGCAGGGCTCTGCATCAGGCGGGGGGCACTGGTGGGCAAGGCGGCCAAATAACCGGGTTAGCGCGTGTAATTGAGGGGGAGTGTGGCAACGGCAAGGGTGCGATCGGCGATGGCTGCAAGCAGGGTGTCACGGTCGACCTTGGTGGTGGCACTGAACTGCGGAGCGGCACTGAGTGCGTAGAGCGAGATGGTGTATTCTTTGCGCCCAGGCCCTTTGGAGCACGGTGGCGCATAGGCCAGGTTGGGGTTCACGCTATTGGTGCCGTAGGTGCCGACACTGCGATCGTTGGCTGCAATTGCGGTAATCGTCGGGGGAATGTTGTAGACCACCCAGTACCAATGTACATCGCCGGCTCCGGCGACGTGGTGCATGACGAGTGCAAGTGATTGGGTGCCACTGGGGACGTTGGCCCATGCGAGGGGCGGCGACATGCCGTCACCGTCGCAGGTATACTGCGCGGGCAATGCCAGGTCGCTGGCCACCGCCGAGCTACGGAGCACGAATCCTCCCGTGGAGGCAGGGGCTGGTTGGGCTGCACTGGCCGTTGGTTGTGGGGCTGGAGGGGGCGCAGAGCCGGTAGAAGAGCCAGTAGTTGCTGGGCGCACCCGGTAACTCTCGGCATGATCACCGCTCGCATCGTGGAATTGCAGGTTGAGCGCACTCGTGGTGTGTTCGTAGTCGATGGAGTAGGTTTGACCGTTGAGCGTGTACACCAGGGTGCTGTGGGTGGCATCGTGTGTGATGAAATCGGTGATGACTGCGCCGGGCAACGGTTGTTGCGGTTGCCGAATGGGGTCAAGGCGTGGTTGTGGCTCAATTTGGTCGTCTTGCACCGTGACTGCGCCATACATGCCGCCGTTGATGTAGGGGTACGTCTTGGAGGCATGGTAGTGGTAGACGCCATCGGGGCCGATATGGCCATTGAAGGCATCCAACCCGACCGGTTCGCTGCCGTTTGCTTCAAGGAGCCCGTAGATGGCGTACCCATCGAGGGCGTAGGCAATCGGCTGATCGGCACCAATGAATGCCTGCAGGTGCAGGGGGGCGATGTGATAGTGGTAATCATCGGCCCGCCCTGCGTGGCCACCCCAGTTGTCGAGCTCGCCGGCGAGATAGGCATCGTCACCGCGGTTGTTGAGTGCGTTGAAAATCGGCACGCCGTTGACGGCAATGGCAATGGCCCCACGATAGAGTGCGTTGCGTGCCGACACCGGATTGACCGCTGGGTGCGGATGCAACGGCACCTTCCAGGCATTGCCGCCACGATAGGGTTGTGCGAGGGGGAGCTGTTGTTGCCAACTGCGGATACCAATCATCATGGGATGACGGGGCAAGCCGTTTGATTCAACATACAGGTACGTGTCATCACGTGAGGTGGTGACCACATCCGCAAACGCATCAAACCCCAGCGCACGCAGGGCTTGGGCCTGGGTCGTCGGTGAAATCGCCTGCGCACTGGTCAACTGCGTGGAGGTAGCCGCCGGCGCACTTGCGCGGGTGGCGAGTGTGGTCGGGGAGGCTGGCATGAGGGTCTGCGTGGGGGCAGTGGTGGCTCGGGCCGTAGCGCTTGCTTGACTGCTGGGCACCGCAGTCTGCGGTTGCGGTGGATTGTTGGTGCTTTGGGTGGGGCGCGGCGGGCGTGGTGGCTGATCGCGCATACAGGCTGCGAGGAGCGTCGTCCCAAATCCAAAAGCGAGTAACCGGCGTAATTCACGACGCGAAAGTGGCATGTGCAACTCACAATGAAGGTGAATTGCGCCATTCTAGCATAGCTGAATGATTATTTGTATCAAGAATGTATAAAGAAAAAAGGAATCGATGCCTGATCGGCATCGATTCCCCCCAACCACATAACATTACCGTGCGCATACGTGGTTGGGGGAGGGAGACTTAGGCTTTGAGGGCGTTGCGGGTATCGATGATGAGTGCGGCATGTTGTTTGACCACTGCCCAGTCGTAGCCGCTGTGATCGGTGGCAATGATGACACAGTCACTTGCGGTGAGTGCGGCTACGAGGTCGGTGGCGCCGTGCAGACGTTCGTCGTCGATGCGGATACTGGCGACATGCGGGTCGTGGTAGGCAACCACGGCGCCCTTTTCGCGGAGCAGATGGATGATGTCGAGGGCGGGTGATTCACGGACGTCAGAGACGTCTTTTTTGTAGGCCACGCCCACCACGAGCACGCGACTGCCACGGATGGCTTTGCTACGGTCATTGAGGGCATCGGCGACTTTTTGCACCCAGTAGCGGGGCATGGAGGTGTTGATTTCGCTGGCGAGCTCGATGAAACGTGCCGTGTAGTCGAGCGTCTTGAGTTTCCACGACAAGTACAACGGGTCAATGGGGATGCAGTGCCCACCGAGGCCGGGGCCCGGGGTGAACTTCATGAAGCCGAAGGGCTTGGTGGCAGCCGCCTCGATGACCTCCCAGGCGTTGAGCCCGAGGCGGTCGCACATGAGTTGGACTTCGTTGACGAGGCCGATATTGACGGCACGGAAGGTGTTTTCGAGCAGTTTGGCCATCTCGGCGGCCTCCGGGCTACTCACCGGCACGACGCGTTGAATGGCAGATTCATAGAGGGCCTGCCCCACGTGGAGACACTCCGGGGTCATTCCACCCATGATTTTGGGGGTGTTTTTGGTGGTCCAATCGGTGCGACCGGGGTCGACGCGTTCGGGAGAGAAGGTGAGAAACACCTCTTGCCCAATGGTAAAGCCGCGCTCTTGGAAGCGTGGTTGGAAGATTTCACGGGTGGTACCCGGGTAGGTGGTGCTTTCGAGGACGATGAGTTGGCCGGGGCGCAGGGCACGAGCAATATCGTCGGCAGCTTGGAGCACGGCCGACATGTCGGGGTCGCGGGTTTTGCTGAGCGGGGTGGGCACACAGACACTGATGGCGTCCATTTCGTGCAGTCGCGTCATGTCGGTGGTGGCCTCGATGAGCCCACGAGAGACGAGATCGCTGAGGGTGCTACTGGGGATATCTTCGATGTAGCTGACCCCACGATTGATGGTAGCGGCGCGCTCTGCACTCAAATCGAAGCCGGTGACACGGAACCCAGCTTCGGCAAAGACCACGGCGAGCGGCAATCCCACATAGCCGACACCGATGATGCCGATGCGGGCTTCGCGGGTTGCAATGCGGTTGAGAAGCGTGGTACGTGCGTGTGCCATGGAATTTCCCTTCATCGCGGTCGTGGGGCGTGATGCCTCAATCTGCAGACCGACCATTCAGTTGCATTATAACACCGGCCCTGACCGGCGTTCGGTCGTTTTGACCTACTACCGATAAAAACGATTGATGTCGTTGTTGTGACCAATGACCACGAGAATGTCGTTGGCCTGAATAACCTCAGTAGCTCCCGGTGAAATAATCACGTTCCCGGCGCGTTTGATGGCAATCACATTGATGTGGTAGGTGGCGCGGAGTTGTGTTTGCGCCAGGCTCTGCCCCACAAAATCGGCGGGGGTGGCGAGCTCGTAAATGTTGTAGTCGGGTGAGAGCTCAATGTAGTCGATGACGGTGTTGGTGACGAGGCTGTGGGCCAGACGGATGCCCATATCGCGTTCGGGGAAAATGACCCGATCGACGCCGATGCGCTGGAGGACGCGGCCGTGGAGCTCACTTGCGGCTTTGCTGATGACCAGCTTGATGCCGAAATCTTTGAGGATTTGCGAAATGGTGATGCTGAATTCGAGGTTGGCCATGCCCACAACGGCAGCGTCACATTCTTTGACACCGAGTGAGAGCAAGACCTCCTCGTTGACTTCGCGCACGGTAATGGCTTGAGTCAAGACCCGGGAAAGTGCCGTGACGCGGGCTTCGTCGATGTCGATGCCGAGTACGTCATGACCCTGTTGCGCCAAGGTGCGAGCCACACTTGACCCGAAGCGCCCTAATCCGATGACGGCGACTTGTTTGACAATCATGGGGCAATCTCCCTGTGTACGATGTGGCCGATCGAGTGACTAACCGATGAGCACGTGGTCTTCGGGGTAGCGGTATGGCTGGCTGTCGATCCGGCTGGCGAGTGCAAACAAGAGGGTGAGGATGCCAACCCGGCCGGTAAACATGGTGGTGATAATGACCAACTTGCCGAATTCACTGAGCCCAGCGGTGATGCCGAGCGAGAGTCCGACCGTGCCGAAGGCGGAGACGCTTTCGAACAACAAGGCTAAAAACGGCACCTGCTCGCTGATACTCAACACGATGGTAACGCCCAAGACCAACGTCACGGAGAGAGTGACAAGCACGAGCGCGCGCATAATGGTGGCCGGTGGCACGGTGCGATAAAAGGCGCTGATGTCTGATTTCCCGCGGAGGGTGTGCCAGACCATGAGCACGACGATTGCGAACGTGGTGGTCTTGATGCCGCCCCCAGTGGATCCGGGTGACGAGCCGATGAACATGAGTAGGATGATGAGTAGTAGCGTGGCGTCACTGAACTGCGTGAGGGGCACGGTGTTCATGCCGGCACTGCGCGCGGCCGCACTGTGAAAAAAGCTGTTGAGGAATTGCTCGATGGCAGGGAGGTGTTGCAACGCCGGTTGACCGTATTCGATGGCAAAAATGCTGAACGTGCCCACACCGAGGAGTGCGAGTGATGTGGTTACTGCAAGCTTGGTGTGGAGCGAAACACGGCGGAGTTGGCGGCGGTGTTGAGCGATACTCAAGAGCACAATGAAGCCGAGCCCGCCCGTGATGATGAGCGTGGCCACGATGAATTGCACGAATGGGTGACGCTGGTAGTTGATGAGACTATTACCGAAGAGGTCAAATCCGGCATTGTTGAAGGCCGATACCGCATGAAATAGCCCGTAGTAGAGGGCCTGGCTGATGGGCATGTGGGTGGCAAAGGCCAGTGCAAGCAGTAGCGCACCGGCCACTTCGATGGCGATGGCGACCACCACAATCGACTGTACGAGACGCACGATGCCTTGCAGGGAGTTTTGGTTGAGGGCTTCTTTGAGGATGAGGCGTTCCTTGATGGTGATGCGTTTGCCGAGCAGTACGGCCAACAACGACGCAATCGTCATGAACCCCAGCCCTCCCACCTGGATGAGGAGCAGGATGACGAGTTGTCCGAAGGTGGTGAGCACGGATCCGGGATCGACGACCACCAAACCAGTCACACAGACGGCGGATGTGGCCATGAAGAGCGCATCAACGAACGCTAGACCCTGCCCGTCGCGGGTTGCCATGGGGAGTGTGAGGAGGAGCGAACCCACCACCATGCAGGCGGCGAATCCGAGGACTAGAATGCGTGCAGGTGAGCGCATCGACGTGGTTGTTCCTCTTGTGGCAATACCAAACAAGAGGAATTGTAGCATGGAACCAAGTGCCGGTGCCGCTGGTGTCAGCCGATGATGGAGCGCCCCGGATTGAACTTGTTGGTGGGGTCCCAGGTCAGCTTGAGTTGGCGCATGATGGCCGCCCCAGCTGGCTCAGCTCCCCAACGATCGGCGTGCGCGCCGATTTCGACCACGGCATAGCCCTGCATGGGCGCAAGTGCCGCACGTAGTGCCACCATATCGGGCAATTGTGGCGCATAGATGCGGATGAGGCCCACGGTGGGCAGTATTTGGATGTGGGCCGCACTTCCGTATTGACTGAGGAGGGGGTAGACGGCCAGCATGTGCTGTGGCGGCACGCCGATGCGCACTTGGGTGCGTTGTGCGGTGCGAAAGGGCTCGTTGCTGAGCACTTCCCAGTCTGCCGCAGGCACTTCCTCGACATGCGGCGATTGCTGACGGGCATGGGCGATTTGGCGCATCACAGCGGCCTCGACGCCTTGCCAGCGCGCCCACAGCGTGTGTGTCCCCGCCTGCGCCACCGTCATCAGCGCGGTAGGGTTGAAGGGGCGTTGGCGCAGGGCATACGCCACCCGATGGGCCTCGGCCAGCGATGCACACGCGAAGCGCAACGACGCATCAAATGGTGGCATGGGGGCCACCTTGAACGACACTTCGCCGATGATGCCGAGGGTGCCCAGCGCGCCGAGGTGCAGTTTGTGCAGGTCGTAGCCGGCCACGTTTTTGACCACTTTGCCGCCACTTTTGATGAGGCGGCCATCGCCAATGACGAACTTCATGCCCAGCAGCCAATCGCGCGGGGCACCGGCGCCGTGGCGCAATGGCCCACTGAGGCCGGCCGCCAGCAATCCGGCCACGGTGGCCTCGCGGTACTGCGGTGCATCCCAGGGCAGCCACTGGCGGTGGGCGGCCAGGATGTCTTGCAGGGCACCGAGGGTGATGCCGGCGCCCACCGTGATGGTCAGGTCTGAGGCGACATAATCGGCCACCTGATTGAGCCGCGTGCAGTCGATGACGGTGCTATTGGGGTGGGCCGGGTTGCCGAGATGCTGGTGCAGGCCGGCGCCGCGGGGAGTGAGTGGCCCCGCACTTTCACGCACCATGGCGCTGAGTTCGTTCAATGAAGTAGGCTGGAGCATGCACGTTCCTTTGTCATGCAAAAAGCGCCATGCGCTGAGAATGTGATGGCTAAATCCAGGCGCCGGCAGCCAGGGCTTTGGCGGCGCCACGCGCCGCCTTGATGTCGCCGCACGAGGCGCCGGTGGGGATGAGCTTGCAGGGGTTCATCACGCCCACCTGGTCGAAGCAGGCGCGCATGTGGCGCATGGCCCACAAATCGTCTTCGTTGAACAACCAGGCCATGTAATCGCGCTTTTCGATGCCAATGCCGTGCTCGCCGCTAATGGTACCACCGGCGTCGACACAGGCCTTGAGGATCTCTTCGCTGGCGGCGATGGCGCGCTCGATGATGCCCTCTTCGCGGATGTCGAACAGCAACAGCGGGTGCAAATTGCCGTCGCCGGCGTGGAAGATGTTGACGATGTGTACGCGTTGCTTTTTGGCGACGTCGCGCGTCAGCTGGAGCACCTCGGTCAGGCGCGAGCGGGGCACCACGCCGTCTTGGATGTGGTAGTGCGGCGCCAGGCGGGCACAGGCGGCCAGGGCCCCCTTGCGGCCGGCCCAGAGTTTTTTGCGCTGCTCTTCGTCGCGAGCGGCCCGTAGCTCACGGGCTTCGAAGTGCTGGCAGATGAATTCAATGCGCCGCGTTTCGTCTTCGATTTCTTCGTCGGTACCGTCGATTTCGATGAGCAAGACGGCCTGTGCGTCGAGCGGGTAGCCGGCGTGCACGGACTCTTCCACGAGGGCAATGCCCTGGCCTTCGAGCATTTCGAGGGCGGCTGGGATGACGCCTTGGGCGATGATGGCCGACACGGTCTGCGAGGCACTGTCGAGGTCGTCGAAGATGGCCAAAAAGGTCTTGACCGACTCGGGATTGGGCATCAGGCGCACGGTGAGCTCGGTGACCAGCCCCAGCGTGCCCTCGCTGCCCACAATCACGCCTAGCAGGTCGTAGCCGGGGCGATCGGGCGCCGTATTGTCGATGTCGACAATCTCGCCACTGGCGAGTACCACGGTGGCCGCCAGCACATGGTTGGTGGTGATGCCGTATTTGAGGCAGTGCGGCCCACCGGCGTTTTCGGCGCTGTTGCCTCCAATGGTCGAGGCCTTTTGGCTGGACGGGTCAGGGGCGAAGTGCAGGTTCCACGGCAGCGTGTATTCGCTGAGGTCGGTGTTGATGAGCCCGGGTTGCACGCGAGCGGTGCGGGCCACGTCGTCGACGGCTAGCACGCGGTGCATGCGACTGGTCGAAATGACCACGCCGCCGGCTGCCGGCACGGATCCGCCCGAGAGGCCGGTGCCACCACCGCGGGCCACGATGGGGAAGCCGGCTGCGGCGGCGATGCGCACCACGGCGGCGACTTCGGCCGTGCTACTGGGCACCACCACGATGTCGGGGCGGGCCATGTCGAGGGCGCTGCCGTCGTATTCATAGAGCATCAGCTCTTCGGGGCGCCACAAGACGTAGCGCTCGCCAACTGCCTGCGCGAGTTGGCCGATGAGCTGCTGGTAAGCGGGGGCAAGTGTGGTCATCGCGGTCTCCTCCGTGCTGGATAGGGCTAGTATAGCATAGGGGAGATGGGGGGCACAGCTGTGCCCCCTGCGCTATCACAAGCACTCGGACGAGATTACCCGCGCCACGAGAAGCGTGGCTGGTAGCCCAGCATGCGCCGTGCTTTGTCGATCGACAATAGCGTGTCGTTGGCGCCGAGGCCGGGTTGCAGCGCAATATGTGGGAAGACCTCGGCCATCAGCTCGGCGTTGCTGCGGCGCATGCAGGTGTCGCCAGCGGCGATGACGAAGACTTCGGCGCCGCTGAGGGTGGTCTCGAGGCCGAGGCGGCAACTCTGGGCCACGTCGCGGGCATCCACGTAGCCCCAAAAGTTCCACTTGCGGGCATGAGGATCGTCTTGCCAGCTCTCGAAGCGGGCGTAGTCGTGCGGCTCCATGATGTTGGAGAAGCGCAGTCCCACGTAGGTGGCGCCGCTCCAGCTGGCAAATTGGCGCGCCATTTCTTCGCTGATGAGCTTCGACAGCGCATAACTGCTCTCGGGGGCAATGGTCTCTTCGTTGACGGGGGCTTGAGCGGGTGGGCGGCGATCAAACGGCAACCCCAGCACGGTTTCGCTCGAGGCCCAGACCACGCGCGGCATCCCCAGCACCTGAGCGGCCCGGAAGACGTTGTACGTCGAGCCGGTGTTGGTGCGGAACATGACCTCTTCGGTGCGGCCGCGCGGGTCGGGATTGGCGGCGAGGTGCACCACGGCGTCGCAGCCGTGCATGGCCTCAATGGTCTCGCCGAGTTGATTCAAATCGGTCTTTTGGAACTCGCACAGCGCCTCGCTGGGCGCCGTGATATCGAGGTTGCGCACGGCGTACCCGGCACTGATGAGCTCTTTGATGGTGGCGCGCCCGGCTTTGCCCGAGCCGCCCGTGACGGCAATGGTCTGCATGATGTGGATGTCCTTTTTGGTACATAAAACACTCCCCACATCATTATACAAAGCTCTGCCTACCTGCGCCGGCGCCGCCACGCCATCACCCCCAGCACGGATAATCCCGACATGATGCTGACGGCACTGACAAACGAGCCAATGGCCAATATGCTGCCGAACGAACCGATGGAGCCAATCGAAAACGCAGACCCGACCGACCCAATCGACATGAATGAATTCTTGCAGCCGATGCACAACAACGAATTGCTGGAGGCAATGCTCCATTTGGAGGTGGTGGTCATGGGGTG
>JBBAWX010000030.1:0-32729 GCA_040396955.1 Roseiflexaceae bacterium | reverse complement strand
GTTGGGCTTGGTGGTCGCACCGTGGTATGGGCATTTTTCTGTGCTGTCTGACATGAGTGCTCTTTCTACAGTGTAATGAGCGGCAAAGAATGCCACTGTCGTCATGGTGAAGGTTCGTGATGACGACGCTGAGGATGGTCGTATGAGCATGTGCTCTCACCACCGCAACACTCTATAACTTACCTTGTTTTTTGCCGTGATGTCAAATAGAACGAAATGATGTGTGGTAGTGACAGGGAAAATGCGTGCACCGCATCATGGACAGCAGACTACTGACCGATACAGTGCATGAAAGACCGTACTGATGATCTTATCGCAATGCCTAGATACCTGTTGTGTGGCTTTATGCGGAACACCCGTATGTTTGTGTACGGAAGAACACTTGTACCGTATATGCCTATTTAACACCGGTGATGTTCAGTGGTGTATTGAGACGAACCAAGCCAGCCCCACTGCGCTTGGTCGTGGTATTATCGCCTAATTGACCATCATCGTTGAGACCCCAACAATAGATTTGACCGGTTTTTGTGATTGCACAGGTGTGTTGATAGTTGAGCCGAATCTTGCTTACACCGACAAGATTGCTATCACTGAGTTGTTTGACCATGATTGCTCCATCACGGTCTAACAAAGTCTTGTCACCGAGCTGGCCATTCGCGTTTTTCCCCCAGCAATATGTTGCAAGAGATGACACTGCGCAGGTGTGATCTCCACCAGCACCAATCGCAGTAATATTGGTCAGCGCAGTTTCGTTATCTTGTTCTGCAAGGGTCGCACGGTACACTTGATTCTCAATTTCATTGATACCTACTTGACCATTGTAATTATCGCCCCAGCAGTAGACCATTTTGGTGGATGTAAGCGCACAGGTATGGGCTTCTCCTGCAGAGATGGCGGTAACGTTCGTCAGCGTTACTCCGGGGGCAGTTGTGACTAATACGGGCGTCATTGAAAGAGAATCTGTGCCATTACCGAGTTGACCAACGCTATTTGCTCCCCAGCAGTAGACTTGTTTGGTGCTTGCAAGTGCGCAGGTATGAAAACTTCCACTTGCGATGGCGGTGATTGTGGGTAATACGCCTCCCCCACTTAATACGGCACCTTCACGTTGATCAGTAGTGCCATCACCGAGTTGCCCATATTGATTATCTCCCCAACACAGGACAGAACCAGTTTTGTTGAGGGTACAGGTATGGTTATATCCTGCAACAATGGCTGTTACATTGAGCAATGGGTCGCCATTGAGTAATTCTGCGAGCGTTGCCCCAAGGCGTTGATCAGTAGTGCCATCACCGAGTTGCCCATAGGTGTTCGTGCCCCAGCAATATGCTTGGCCGCTTTTGGTAGTGACACAGGTGTGAAATCCACCGGCCGCAAGATTGGTCACCCCAGTGAGCGCGCTACTGTCCGCCATCTTTGCAACAACAGCACCGGTGCGTTGATCGGTAGCACCATCACCCAACTGACCGTCAGCACCTCTCCCCCAACACATGACGGTACCTGTTTTGATGAGTGCACAACTGTGCTGCCCCCCATTTGTTCCGTCATTTATCCCAGACAGCGGTGTCGACTGTAGAAATAACGACGGTGTAGCAACGTTTTTATCTACGAATGTGCCATCGCTGAGTTGCCCAAAGCCATTTTCTCCCCAACAGTACAATGCACCACTTTTGTCGACCGCACATGTGCGGTCAGCGCTACTTTCGAGGTGTTGTATGTTGGTCAGCGGTGCCCCACCTTGCAATACGACGACTCCAGTGGCGTACACCAGATCTGCGATGTTTCCTGTGCCATCACCGAGTTGTCCTACGCTGTTCGCACCCCAACAGATGATAGATTTCGCCTTCGTGATTGCACAGGTGTGGTCAGAGCCGGCACTGACCTTTGTAATATTTGATAACATGACGCCAGCTGCCGTTAGGGCAGGGACTGCCTTGGAACGGTCAACTGTATCACCAGTAGCAAGCTGACCATCGTCGTTGTTGCCCCAACATACGACACTACCGGTTTTGCGGAGGGCGCAGGTATGGAAAAAATACGCCGATATGGATTGTATGCCGGTGAGTGGCAAGGATGTTGCGTTATCGATGACATTCGTTGCACCAAAGCGATCGTCAAAGGTACCATCTCCCAATTCGTATAAAGAATTATCACCCCAACAATAGACGAGTGAGGTTTTTGTCAATGCACAGGTATGACTATACCCAGCGGTAATCATGCTTACGTTACTGAGAAATTCCCCAGTGTTTAGTTTGACTTGTGTGGGGTAGGACAAGTGGGTATACGTATCATCGTTCATGCCGAGTCGGCCATCGGAATTGGATCCCCAACAAAAGACTGCCCCACTCTTGTTCAGTGCACAAGTGTGTCCGGCACCGGCTGTGAGTGCTGTAATATTGGTGAGCGGAGTAATGCCGTCTTGGAGTTTAACCATGACGGCTACGGAAGAATTCACGTTTGTGCCATCTCCCAATGCGTATGAAGAATTATTGCCCCAGCAATAGACAACTCCAGATTTATTGACAGCACAGGCAAAATCTGATCCTGAAGTGATAGCAGTTACGTTCGTGAGCGGCGCACCAGTCGCTAATTGTACCTTGACGGCTTTGTTCCAATTATTGCCGTTTGTCCCATTCCCCACTTGCCCCCAGAAATTTCCACCCCAGCAGAAGACTTCCCCTTTGACGATGACACAGGTGCTTGAAAGTGGTGCAGGTTTACTTGCTGCCTGAACAGTGGATGGGGAGAGTTGAGCGCTCACCGCCAAGCTCCCCAACACCCAGATCACCAACCAGATGTGGGCAAATGGATGTGAATGTCGCATGATGACCTCTTTTTCATGTGATATATCACCGAAATTCATCGTTCATATCCAGAGATCCAAGGAAAGCGAGACACCTGTGTGATGGCCGGGGTATTATTGTAGCCCCGTCAAAAAGGTAACGAAAAAATAGGCTGGTGCCGCACCATCTGGTGCAACGAGAACATCTTTGTTGCCGAGTTGACCGGCGCTGTTGCCTCCCCAGCAATAGACTTGAGTGGAGCGCACCGCACAGGTATGTGCGGTGCCGCTCCCAATGCGAGTGACCAGGTCAATCGCACTTCCACCATCGAATTGCACGGGCACCGCTCCATTCGTGTCGGTGTAAGAGTTGTTGCCGAGTTGGCCACTCGAGTTTAATCCCCAGCAGTAAATTTGTTTGGCTTTTGTACCCACACAGCTGTGAGACGATCCCACGGATAGAGTATTTGCACCCATCAACGCACTTCCATCATCAAGCTCGACAAGTACTGCACCATCGGTATCTGGGACGGCGTTGTTACCGAGTTGCCCATATTCGTTGTCGCCCCAGCAATAGACTTGTGCCGTGGCCAGTGCACAGGTGTGATTGGCCCCAGCACTTATAGCAGTGACTTTAGTAAATGCACTGCCGTCATTAAATTGTGCGGCTACTGCAACGGAAGAATCCACTGCCGAGTTGTTACCGAGTTGGCCACTCGCGTTTAATCCCCAGCAGTAGACGACTCCGCTAATGAGTGCGCAGCTATGAGATGCACCAACGGTGAGCGCTTTCGCACTCTTTAGTGGGGTAAGGCTTGTATGCATGAGTGCGGGTGTTGCAACGAGTGATGGGTCTGTGGTGTTATTCCCGAGCTTCCCAGATGAGTTATCTCCCCAACAGTACACCTGACCTTTGGCAATCGCACAGCTATGTGAGGAGCTTGTTGCTACGTGCGTCGCACCAGTAAGAGGGCTGCCGATGGATGTCTTGACGAGGACGGGGGTAGTACTATCAACGGTGCTATTATTGCCGAGTTGACCATTCCCATTTGCTCCCCAGCAATAGACGTTCCCTTTTACTGTTGCACAACTATGATTTCTACCGGTATCAACAGATGATGCATTGATGAGCGGTGTACTAGCGTTGAGCATCGTAGCAACTGCGCCGTCACGATCGGTGGTAGTACCATCGCCAAGTTGCCCACTGGTGTTGTTTCCCCAGCAATAGACAGCACCTTTGCGGAGCGCACATGTATGGTTGCTCGCATTGATCCCTTGAAAACCATTCAGTACATTGGGTTGTAGGTAGGTTGGTTGGGCGGTTACTTTGCTGTTATTTCCGGTGTTTTGGTTTCCAAGCTGTCCTTGATCGTTTTTCCCCCAACAGTATGCAATTTTTTGCGCTATGGCGCATGCGAAGAAGTTCCCTGCACTGATACTTGTGACCGCAGTGAATGGGGTCAATGAGTTCGTTTTGACGGCTACTGCTCCATGAAATTCACTTGTTGAGTCAGAGTTGTCTGTATTATTTCCAACTTCACCAAAATAACTAGACCCCCAACAGTATGCGGTTTTTTGTGCTATGGCACAGGTGAGAGGGCTTATTCCCGCACTGATGTGAGTCACTCCAACAAAGGCATCGCCAGCATCTGTGAGTACTTTTACCGCATATGCTCGGTCTGTATCCGTGGTATCACCGAGTTGACCGTGTGAGTTGTAGCCCCAGCAGTAGGCAGTCTTTTGTACGATTGCACATCCGTGGCCCCCGTTCACACTAATGCTGCTAACACTCTTTAGTGGGGTCTCATCCGCATACTCGACAGGTACTGCCCCTCCTCGTGCTGTGCCTAAATCGTTGTTCCCAAGTTGCCCGAAATTATTGTTTCCCCAGCAATAGGCACCACCTTTGATGAGGGCGCATGTTGATTGATTGCCACTGCTCAGTTGCGTTGCGCCGCTGAGTACGATGTCTGAGGAGTCGAATTTTGCTTGCACGGCGAATGGTGAATTCGTTGGTGCATTGTTGTTCCCCAGCTGACCAAGCAGGTTAAAGCCCCAGCAGTAGACTTGACCAGTACGTATGGCGCAGGTATGGTACTGCCCCGCTTCTACAAAGCTGACTCCAGTCAATGGGGTATCGTCACTTTGTAACACAGGGACGGCGCGGTATATCGCTGCGTAATTTTTGTTGCCGAGTTGTTTTTGCGTATTGTCGCCCCAGCAGTACACCGTCCCCGTTGCAATTGCACAGCTATGGTTGAACCCACTCGTGACACTGGTTGCTCCGGTGAGCGGGAGTCCATCTGATTCTTTGAGCACTTGTACTGCGCTATCTGAATCGTTTGGTACATCATTATTGCCAAGTTGCCCATTGTCGTTGTTGCCCCAACAGTACACCATACCTGTAATGACGGCGCAGGCATGTGTATTCCCAGTGGAAATGGTACTGCCTTTGGGCGCTGCATGCGCGACTGAGGGCCTTGCCAATGAACTGTACAGATGTAACCAAAAAAGGAGTGCGAATATGGACAAACCAGTCGTGGTGCGCATATGTACCTCTTTTGTGTCATGACTCCCATCAATACTTGCGAATCTGATTGATTTTTTGTTACGAGATAGCTTGCCCATATCGTACTAAATTCCATACATATTGACAAGATGGAATATGTATCGGAATCAATATGGACGTAGTGTGATGAACTACATTCTTTGTGCATGTTCATCGTTTAGGATTGCTAGGGTGTGTGTTATTGGGATATCGGTTGCCATTAACCGTTACAGTGGTGGAATGAATGTTGATATCTTCACAAAAAATTATGTATCGTCATTGTCAAGTATTATGCGGACCGCAGTTGTTGTTGTCGACTCGAATCAGAGAATGTGCATCGATTGGGAAGATGTGAGCTGGATAGACACGATAGTATGAGATGTAGCTCAATCATCTGAGATAATCCTGCACCACATCACTGTGACGCAGAATCAGGGAATGTTGTACCTCACGAGAATCTGACGGCGTTGATTGGTGTTCAGATGATGCTGTTTGAAGTAAATGGTAGGATTATACCTTTTGAGTACCGTATAATGAAATGTAAAGATATGAGAGAAATGTGGAGAGGAACGCGCGCATGACACATTACGATCTCTTGGTGCTTGGTGAACTCAATGCCGATTTAATTCTGAGTGGTGATGTAGAGCCGGTGTGGCAACAACACGAAAAAATCGTCTCGGATATGGCATTGGTCATGGGTGGGTCGGCCGCCATTTTTGCCTGTGGTGCTGCGCGTCTCGGTTTGTCGGTAGCATATGTTGGGGTTTGTGGTGACGATACCATCGGGCATTTTTGTCTAACGGCGTTGCAGACGGCAGGCGTTGATACCAGCCACTGCATCATCGACCCCGGCATTCGTAGCGGTCTGACGCTGGTGTTGCAAAAACCAGCCGATCGCGCCATGTTGACCTATGAAGGTGGTATTCCCCTGTTGAGTGCGGCCATGGTGCCCACCACGCTCGTAGCGCGTGCGCGGCACATTCACGTGGGGAGCTATTATCTGCAACACGCACTCCGTCCCGGCTTGCCACACTTGTTTGCGCAGATGCAAGCCCAAGGTGGCACAACCTCCCTCGACACCAACTGGGATCCGAGTGAGCAGTGGAGTGGGCTGAGCGATATTTTTGCGCATACCAGTGTGTTTTTGCCCAACGATGCCGAAGCGCTGGCCATCAGTCGGCAGGCGGATATCGAAGCGGCGTGTGCGCACCTGGCCCAGCAGGTACAGACGGTTGCCATCAAGTGTGGCAGTGCAGGTGGGATTGCCCAACAGGGTGCACAGGTGGTGCGCGCACCCGCCGTGTCCACCGACTTCGTTGATGCGGTGGGTGCGGGCGATTCGTTTAATGCGGGGGTGGTGTACGGCATGTTGGCGGGCTGGCCATTGGAGCGATCGTTGCACCTCGGCACCATTTGTGGTTCGTTGTCGACCCGCGCCGCCGGTGGCACGGCTGCTCAGCCCACGTTGGCCGAGGCATGTGCCTTGCTCGATGATGCCACGCACCACATCGGAGGAACAAAATATGCGTGATGTCATCGACGCCATTGCCACCTACCGCGCCCGCGGTGAACGTGTGGCTATCGCCACGGTCGTGCGTACCTTGGGGTCGTCTCCTCGTGGCATTGGTGCCAAAATGATCGTCACCGATCGCGGCAACATGACCGGCTCGGTGAGTGGTGGATGCATTGAGGGGGCCGTTTTCGACGCCTGTCAAGCGGCCATCGTCAGTGGTGAGGCGGCGCTGTTGCATTTCGGTGTGGCCGATGAAACCGCCTGGGAGGTAGGGTTGGCTTGTGGTGGCACCATCGACGTTTTCGTGGAGCCACTGCTCGAGGAGCCCACGCATGCATAGCACGTTGTACGCACCCCTCCAACACGCTCTACGTGCCGAGCAACCGGTGGCTGTGGCCACGGTGATTGCTGGAGCTGGTGTCGGCGGCCAATGGTTGATTCGCCCGCAGCTTCCCACCCTGACCACGAGTGGTGAGTCAACGCTGACAGCGCAGATAACAGCTGATGCGTTGCAGTTGCTCGATCGGGGAATTCATGGCGAGCTGACCTACGGTGATACCACCGTGTTTGTGGAGTGTTATCCACCACCACCGACCATTATTATGGTGGGGGCGGTGCATATTGCGGTGGATCTGACGAGTTACGCCAACATACTCGGTTTCCGCACGGTGGTCATCGATGCGCGTGGTGCATTTGCCACCGCCGAACGCTTTGCCCATGCCGATGAGCTCGTGCATGCTTGGCCCGATGAGGCCTTGCAGGGGCGGTTGCACGTCAACACGGCGGTGGTGGTGCTGACGCATGATCCCAAGCTCGATGATCCAGCGTTGCAAGTGGCCCTGCCCAGTTCAGCGCGCTATGTGGGGGCACTCGGCAGCAAAAAGACCCATGCGGCTCGGGTGGAGCGTCTGCGTGAATACGGTCTCGCCGACGACGTGATTGCGCGTTTGCATGCGCCCATCGGCTTGCCCATTGGCGGGCGCACTCCTGCCGAAATCGCGTTGAGCATCATGGCCGAAATCGTGGCGGTGCGCAATGAACGCCAGGTGCGTAATGGGTGATTCTTCTGCGTCTGCGCTGTGTATTGCGGTGCTTGCGGCCGGGTTGTCGCGCCGTCTCGGGCGCCCCAAACAACTGCTCGATTGGCGTGGGCGCCCGTTGGTGCATGCCATGGCGCAAACGGCCTTGGCGAGTGGCGTAGGCGAGGTGGCGGTGATTGTGGGTCATGCCCAAGAGGGCGTGATAGCGGCGCTTTCTGACCTCGCCGTGGTACCTGTGCTGAATCCCGACTATGCGGATGGGCAGGGGACCTCGGTGGCAGCCGCAGCACGTTGGGCAATCGACGGCACCGCTGAAGCTCTGATGGTGATTGTCTGTGACCAGCCCTTGTTGCGCCCGCAGCATATTCAACAGTGTGTGACAGCCTGGCAGACGACTCGGGCGCAAGTGCTCATCCCGCAGGTGGCAGGTACGCCGACCAACCCGGTCATCTGGCGCCGTGATACGTGGGCAGAGCTGGCAATGCTCAGTGGTGAGCAGGGTGGGCGGGTGCTGTTCCAACGTGGACGGGTGACTCCGGTGTGGCACGAGTTGGCTGCCCCCGAGTTATTGCTCGATGTCGACGATGAAGCTGATTATCTGCGAGTATTGGAGTACGATGCAACCACAAATCGTCGCAACGAATGACGCATTGGGGGGCATTGCCCGCCACCATATCAGTGATGGACACGGGCGTCGCCTCGTCTCCAAAGGGCGCGTCATCCAGGCGAGCGACGTCGAGGCGTTGTTGGATGCTGGCATTGTTGAGGTGGCGATTGTGCGGTTAGCGCCCGATGATGTCGACGAACACGCGGCCGCCGCTTTTGTGGCCACACAAGCGGCAGGTGTGGGTACAGGTGCGCACGCGCCGCACCATGGGCGTGCCGATATTGTGGCGCAACAGGCGGGAGTGGTGGTAGTTGATGAAATGCGACTTGGTGCATGGCACCAGCGCAGTGGAGTGACGATTGCCACGTTGCGTTCGTATGGTGCAGTAGCAGCACACCAACGGATTGCGACCGTCAAAATATTACCGTTTGCGCTGCCACGCCACCTCCTTACGGATACCCCGGGGGCCGTTATATCGGTGCACCCGTTTCGTGTGCATCAGGTGGGGGTGCTGGTCATCGGGTCATCGCCACAGGTGTGTCAACGTCTGCGCCACAGCCATCTGCCAGCGCTCGATGCGCGGCTACGCGCTCTGGGGGCGGCGCCAACGGTGGTCGTGGATGTGGCGTTTGTGGAGGGAGAAGTTGCCGCACAGATCCGGCAGCTGGTCACGCAGTGCCAACTGGTGATATCGGTAAGTGAAACGTCCATCATGGATGGTGACGATGTCATCCCGCGGGCGTTGCGGTTGGCTGGGGGTGAGGTGACCTGCTACGGTGCGCCGGTTGAGCCGGGGAATTTGTTGTTGCTCGGGCATGTCGCCGCGGTGCCGTTTGTGGGTGCGCCAGGGTGTGTGCGCAGTGCCCACCGCAACGTGGTCGATTTGGTATTGCCCCGCATCATGGCTGGTTTTTGGCCGACAGCGGCTGAAATCTATGCGCTTGGGCATGGTGGTTTGTTGGAGTAGTGTGGTGTGAGATTACAAAACGTTGCAATTTGCAAAAGTTGTGCAGTATTGTTCGTCCAGTCCCGTGTTTTGTGCTACCATTAGCGTTGGAGTAGTACAACGACCATTCGGTGAATGCGTCAAGATCTTTTTTGACACACAAAACCGAAGTCGGTATACTACTTTGTGAAAGCGTTCATTAAGTCAGAGGGGCGTGTTTCATGCGGATACGAAATGCCGTACTAGTGGCCCTCGCAATTGGCGCTGTGATGTATTTTGTGTTGGGGTTGAGCTTTCCTCGCGAAGACTTGCACATCTCGGTCAAAGCCGAAGCATTGATGTGTGTAGGTGGTGAGGTTGATGCGGCACACCCTGGCGAATGTGCATCCGGTTTTCCAATTACGAACTCACTGGTGACAACAGTCATTGTTGATCTGTTGTTGATCCTGGCGGTCGTATTTGGGGTACGCAAGGCGCAAATTGTGCCACGCGGATTCCAAAACGTCGTCGAGTTGGTGGTGGGAACCTTCTACGATTTTGCCGTAGGGGTGGACAAGAAGAATGTTGCGAAGTTCTTTCCCTTTGCAGCAACGGCGTTTTTGCTGATTTTGCTATCCAACCTGTTGGGGCTCATCCCCGGAGCAGGGAGTATTGGCATGTGTCAGCCATACGCCAAAGCAGCTGAGGCTGGAGCTGAAGCAGCACACACGGCGAGTATCTATGCAGATTGGCCACTCACGTGTGGGGCAGGTGAGTTGTTGGTGCCGTATTTGCGTGCGCCGTCGGCTGACCTCAACATGACGTTGGCGTTGGGGTTGATTTCGGTGGTATTGATTCAGTACTTTGGTCTTCGGGCTTTGGGTGCTGAGTACTTGGTGCGCTTCTTTAATTTCAAAGAGGGGCCCATGTTCACCGTCATCGGCTTTATTGAGTTGATTTCGGAGTTCATCCGTATCATCTCGTTCGCCTTTCGTCTTTTCGGCAACATTTTTGCCGGCGAGGTGGTACTTGTCGTGTTGGCAAGCCTCTTCCCGTACATGTTGCCGCTGCCCTTCTATGCATTCGAGCTCTTTGTGGCGGCGATGCAGGCGATCATTTTCTCGGTGCTGACGTTGGTGTTCATGTCGATGGCCACACAGGCCCATGGCGGTGGTCATGACGACAAGGGGCACGAGGCTGCAGCTCACTAGGAACCCGTAATCGGAATCAGTGAAATTTCAGAGGAGAACTGTCATGACTGACGAGGGGCTTCGTTTTGTTGCCATGGCATTGGCCATTGGTTTGGGCGCCATCGGACCCGGCGCTGGCATCGGTGTGGTGTTCAGTGGTGCATTGCAGGCCATGGGGCGCAACCCAGAGGCTGAGGGCATGCTCCGTACGTACATGTTCTTGGGCTTCGCGTTGGCTGAAGTGCCATTCATTCTTTCGTTGGTGTTCGGTCTGCTGATCGGCTTCGGTATTATCTAGTTTTGGTGGGACTGGTAGGGGTGTCTCTACCATGCACCGTCAAAGGAGCAGTGCTTTGGAAAAACTAGGCATTAATTGGGGCTTGTTGATCGCGCAGATGTTCAACGTCATCTTTTTGGTGTGGATGCTGTCGCGGTTCTTGTATACCCCACTGATTAATCTCTTGTCAGAGCGCACCAAGCGGGTCGAAGAGAGCCTGCAGGAAGCCGACAAGGTTCGTGAGCAGATGTCAGCTCAGCGCAAGGAAAACGAAGCTGAGTTGGCCAAGGCGCGTCAAGAGGCTGCAGCTGTGATGGCGCAGGCTCAGGAGCGTGCACGTGTCCAAGAGCAAGAAATCATCAACCAGGCCCGTTCCGAAGCCGAACGAATCAAGGCGGACGCTCGTGCAAGCGCCGAGCAGGAGCTCGACCGTTTGGCTGGTGAGTTCAAGAATCAGGCTGCTTCGTTGGTAGTTGAGACTGCCACAAAGGTACTTGGTGCCGAGCTCAAGGGCAATCATAAGCAGTTGATCGACGAGTCGTTGGGCCGACTAGGGCGCAACAACTAGCGTTCGGAGCGTGGTGCTTCGCTACACGGCGAAGACCGAGCGAGGTATATCGTGACTACATCTGATGCACAGATGATTGCGCGCGCCATCCAAGATGCGCTCACTGGTGCCACCCTCAAGGCTTTGCAGACCGCTGCTGAGGCAGTCAAAGCAGGTGCGACGAGTGGTGATGCTGTAGCGGCAACGTTGGGGGCCGACGCGCCACGTGAGGTCCGCAACGCAGTTGTGGCGTTAGCCGCCGAAGGGCGACTCAACACCTTGCCCGCCGTCCTTCAAGCATACGAGCGCGCCACCAGCCGTGGTGGGAGCCAGGTGCTTGATGCGAATGTGACGAGTGCAGTGGTGTTGGGTGATGCCGATCAGGCAGCGATTGTAGCAGACCTCCGTGGGAAGTATGGCGAAAGCTTGGTGGTTCACTTCGACATCGACGAGTCACTGATTGGTGGCTTAATCGTGCGCGTTGGTGATCAAGTCCTTGACAACAGCTTGCGGACCCGCTTGAGTGCGGTGCAACGGAGTATGTTGACCAGCTAGGCAGAGCGCCAAAATGGAACGGCAGCAGACGGAGGGCGGAGACGACCTTCGTCGCGACACAACGATTGAGGTGCCAGACATGGCCGTAGCAGCAAACGACATTTATCAGCGTCTGCTGAAGAGTATTCAAGAAGGTGCCGACGTCCGCCCGCGGATGATGAACGTCGGTACGGTGATTTCGGTCGGTGACGGCGTGGCGCGCATTAGCGGTCTTGAGCAGGTCATGGCTTCGGAGCTGTTGGAATTCCCCGTGAAGGCGGGGCGCAGCGAAGCGGTCTATGGCATCGCCTTGAACCTTGAGCGTGAGAGCGTCAGTGCGATTGTGCTTGGTGACTACCTCTCAATTCAAGAGGGTGACCAAGTCAACGCCACCGGGCGTATTATTTCGGTGCCAGTCGGCCAGGCACTTGTCGGGCGCGTAGTCAACGCGCTTGGGCAGCCGGTGGACGGCAAGGGTGCCATCAACACGGAGGCGTTGCGCCCGGTTGAGCGTATCGCTCCTGGCGTGATGGATCGCCAGTCGGTGAATGTGCCGGTGCAGACCGGTGTCATCGCCATCGATGCCATGATCCCGATTGGGCGCGGTCAGCGCGAGTTGATTATCGGTGACCGTCAGACGGGTAAGACCGCTGTCGCCATCGACACCATCATCAACCAAAAGGGTAAGGGCCTGTATTGTATCTACGTCGCCATTGGTCAGAAGCGTGCCCAAGTCGCCCAAATTGTTGGGTACCTCGAGCGCTTCGGGGCCATGGAATACACGACCGTAGTGGCCGCCACCGCATCAGAATCAGCTGCGTTGCAGTACATTGCACCGTACGCCGGTTGTGCTATCGGTGAAGAAGTGATGGAAAACGGTGTGATGATCAACGGCGAAGAAGTTCGCGATGCATTGATTATTTACGACGACCTTTCCAAGCATGCGACCGCCTACCGTCAGGTTTCGTTGTTGCTCCGCCGCCCACCAGGCCGCGAAGCATACCCTGGTGACGTCTTCTACCTGCACTCACGTCTGCTTGAGCGCGCAGCCCGCCTCAGCGACGAAAAGGGCGGTGGTTCGTTGACGGCATTGCCCATCATCGAAACCCAGGCCAACGACGTGTCGGCCTACATTCCGACCAACGTGATTTCCATCACCGACGGTCAGATCTTCCTCGAGTCAGACCTGTTCAATGCTGGTATTCGACCCGCCTTGAACATCGGTTTGTCGGTATCCCGCGTAGGGAGTTCGGCTCAGACCCGTGCCATGCGCTCGGTGGCTGACCGCCTCAAGTTGGATCTTGCCCAGTTCCGCGATTTGGCCGCCTTCGCGCAGTTTGCTTCCGATTTGGATGCCGCCACGCGTGCGCAGATCGACCGCGGTTCCCGCTTGCAAGAGGTGCTCAAGCAGCCCCAGTTCCAACCGATGCCACTCGAAGAGCAGGTCATGGTCATTTTCGCGGCTACCAACGGCTTCTTGGACACAGTCCCGGTGGCGAAGGTCGGCATGTGGAAGGCTGAGTTCTTGCAGTTCATGCGCACGGTGCACCCAGAAGTCGGCAAGGGAATCTACGAAAATCGGCTCGACCGCAAGTTCCCACCTGCCGATGTCCGCGCTGGCCTTGAGGCTGCCATCAAAGAGTTCAACCAGACGAGTAACTATAGCGCGTAGGTCGTAGCTCCGGGGCCTCACTGCTCCGGAGCATCAGACGGAAGAGGGAAACGGTGCCAAGTACACGTGAAATCCGACGACGCATTAGCTCCGTACGCAACCTGGCGCAGATTACGCGCGCCATGGAGATGGTATCGGCGTCAAAAATGCGTCGTGCCCAACGGAACGTGCTTGCCACTCGGCCGTATGCCGACCGACTTCGCGATGTCATGAGCAGCCTGATGGCGCGCGCCTCTGGCTCGCGTAAGGGCACGCTCCTTGAAGTCCGCCCCGAGGTCAAGACGGTTGGGCTGATTATTATCACCCCCGATCGTGGTTTGGCCGGGAGCCTTGTTGCCAACGTACTGCGCCGCACGGCCCGCTTTGTGCTCGATGAGCGCGAACGTGGTCGCAAAGTCAAGGTGTTGGCCATTGGCAAAAAAGGGCGTGACTTCTTGGCTCGTAGTGGTCAAGATCTCGTGGCCGAAGTGACCAAGCTCGGTGACTATCCGAAACTCGTCGATGTCCTCGGCGTGACAACGAACGTCATCGAAGGCTTTTTGAAGGGTGAGTTCGACGAAGTCTATGTCGTCTATAGTCAGTTCGTCAATACTCTGGTGCAACGACCCGCCGTACGACGCATCTTGCCGGTGGAGGCCGAACAGGCCGACCCCACCGCCAAGGGCAGCGATTACAACTACGAACCCGACCAGGATGTCGTGTTGAATGAGCTGTTGCCCCGTTTTGCGGAAATGCAGATCTATCAGTCGGTGTTGGAGTCGATTGCCAGTGAGCATAGCGCTCGCATGGTTGCGATGCGCAACGCCACCGATAATGCCAAAGAGTTGCGCCGCGAATTGACGCTGACCTACAACAAGACTCGTCAGGCCAATATTACCAAGGAAGTCTCTGAGATTGCCTCGGGTGCGGCAGCCCTCGCGGATAGTTAATGCCCTGCGTGTGGCGATACGCCATACGACACGTGCTGGAGGAAGGTATATGGCTCAGGTGACAGGGGAGATCACCGAGATTATTGGCGTGGTAGTTAACGCCAAGTTCCCGGAGCAACAGACTCCCAATATTTACAACGCAATCGAAATCCCAATGGCTGATGGCAGCAAGCTGGTGGCCGAGGTGCAACAGCACTTGGGTAACGGCTATGTCAAAGCGGTAGCCATGGGTACCACCGACGGGTTGCGCCGTGGTGTGCCGGTCATCGACACCGGCCGTGCCATCGCCGTGCCCGTAGGCCCTGTAACCCTGGGGCGCGTGTTTAGCGTGACCGGGGAGCCCATCGACGGTGAAGCTGCGGTCGACGCCAGCAATGAGCGCCGCCCCATTCACCAGCGCCCACCGTTGCTCGAAGAGCAGTCAACTACCGCACAGGTCTTTGAGACAGGCATCAAGGTCATCGACCTCATTGCCCCCTTTACCCGCGGTGGAAAGACCGGCATCTTCGGTGGTGCAGGCGTCGGTAAGACCGTCGTCATCCAAGAGCTGATCGCCAACATCGCCAAAGAACAGTCGGGGTACTCCGTCTTTGCTGGCGTGGGCGAGCGCTCGCGTGAAGGCAACGACCTCATCCACGAAATGAAAGATGCTCGCATCGACGAAAACACCACCGTGTTTGACAAGACGGTGATGGTCTTCGGTCAGATGAACGAGCCGCCGGGTGCACGCTTGCGTGTGGCCTTGACGGCGTTGACGATGGCTGAGTACTTCCGCGACGAAGGCCGCGACGTGCTCATCTTCATCGACAACATCTTCCGCTTCGTGCAGGCCGGTTCTGAGGTGTCAGCCTTGCTTGGCCGTATGCCGTCGCAGGTAGGTTATCAGCCCACGCTGGGTACCGAGATGGGTGAGCTCCAAGAGCGCATCACCTCGACCAACAAGGGCTCGATTACCTCGATGCAGGCCGTGTACGTGCCCGCCGACGACTACACCGACCCAGCCCCTGCGACCACCTTTGCGCACCTCGATGCGACCATCTCACTCGAGCGGAGCATCGCTGCCAAGGGTATTTACCCGGCCGTGGACCCGCTGGCTTCGACCAGCCGTATTCTTGACCCCAACATCGTCGGGGTTGAGCACTACAACACAGCCCGTGAAGTGCAACGTGTGTTGCAACGCTACAAAGACTTGCAAGACATCATCGCCATTCTCGGCGTCGAAGAATTGTCCGACGAAGACAAGCTCACGGTCTCCCGTGCCCGCAAAATTGAGCGCTTCTTCTCGCAGCCATTCACCGTGGCGCAGCAATTCACCGGTCGTGCAGGGAAGTACGTGCCAGTTGCCGATACCGTGCGCAGTTTCTCACGCCTGTTGGCCGGCGAGGTAGACCACATTCCCGAGCAGTTCTTCTTCTTGCAGGGCTCGCTCGACGAAGTGATTACCGCCTACGAGGCCAGCAAGTAACGTCCCAATGGAGGTGCCGAGATGCCATTACATCTCGAAATCGTCACGGCCGAGCGTTTGGTTCTTTCTGATGATGTCGACCAGGTCAATGCTCCGACCAAGGATGGTCGTGTGGGGATCCTACCCCGTCACATGCCACTCTTGACGGTGCTGTCTGAAGGCGAATTGAGCATCATCAAAGGGGGCGAGCGCACTGAATTCGCCGTATTTGGTGGATTCATGGAGGTTCTGCCCGATCGTGTCACCATTTTGGCCGATACGTGTGATCGCTCCGACGAAATCGACCTTGAACGAGCAGAAGCTGCTCGCAAGAGTGCCGAAGAGCGGATTGCATCGCGCAAGTCAGACCAAGAAATGGCACTCGCTGAGGCCGACCTGCGCCGCGCGTTGTTGCAGATCAAGATGGCCAAAGCACGCCGCGCTCCCGGCGCGTAGTGCAACTGGTTCTGTCGGATTGCACCGCAGTGACATGCGAATGCAACACACCAGGTACACCATGGGTGTACCTGGTGTGTTGGTATTGCGAGCCATTTGTCAGTTTTCTGACTGCTGTAAAGTGATACGGTATGGTACAATGGCACAAGATGTGAGTATTTCAATTGTGATGGCGGGGAGTCTATGGCTCGCAAAATAGGAATAGACCTGGGGACAGCCAATGTGCTCGTATATGTGCGCAATCGCGGCATCGTCCTTTCAGAGCCTTCAATTGTGGCGATTTCTACCAGAGATAATCGCATCAAAGCGGTTGGTTCGGATGCCCTCGCCATGCTTGGTCGTGAGCCGGAGAGCATTGAGGTGGTGCGCCCAATGCGCAATGGCGTCATCGCTGACTACGACATCACCGAAGCCATGCTGAAGCACTATATTACCAAGACCAACGGTCGACTGAGTTTGAGTAAACCCGATGTCATGATTAGCATTCCGGCAGGGATTACCTCGGTCGAGATGCGTGCGGTGCGTGAAGCAGCCTTGGCCGCTGGGGCACGTCGTGCCTACCTCATCCGTGAGCCACTAGCGGCGGCCATTGGTGCCAATATTCCCATTGCCAAGCCATCTGGGAATATGATTATCGACATTGGCGGTGGTACCACGGAAGTAGCTGTTATTTCGCTCAACGATGTAGTGGCGTGGAGCTCAGTGCGTGTGGGTGGCAACCGTTTCGACGAAGTCATCATCCAGTACATCAAACGCAAGTACAACCTTGTGATTGGTGACCGGATGGCTGAAAGTGTCAAAATCGAAATCGGCTCCGCCGTGCCGATGGCACGCCCCCTGCAGATGCAAGTGCGTGGGCGCGATCAAGTGGCCGGTTTGCCCCGCACCATTGAAGTCAGCTCCACCGAAATCACCGAGGCCATCCAAGAACCTCTCGAACAGGTGGTCAATGCGGTGCGCCGTGTGTTGGCCGATACCCCGCCAGCACTTGCCGAAGACCTCATCGACAAGGGCATGGTCATGACAGGCGGTGGCTCGATGCTCCGTGGCATCAATGACCTGTTGACTGAATTTACCGGTGTGCCCTGCTATGTGGCCGACCAACCCGCCAACTGTGTGGCAATTGGCACCGGCATGGCCCTTGAATACCTAGATGTGTTGCGTGATAGCCTCTCTGGTGATGAACTGAATTAACATAATGGAACAACGATTAAATCCCCCGAAAACCGGGCTGGTGCTGGAAATTGGGAGTGGTGATAACCCCAATCCGCGCGCCGATATCTTGGTTGATAAGTTTTTGTTTGACAACACGGAGCGTGGTGGCGATATCATCATCGATCGCCCCATGGTCGTCGCTGATGCCCATCATTTGCCCTTCAAAGATGGGGTTTTTGCCTATGCCATCTGCTCACACATCCTCGAGCACATGGACGATCCGGTGCAGTTTGTCGGCGAGCTGACACGTGTGGCCAAGGCTGGCTACATCCAAAGCCCTGCCGAAATCGCCGAGCGCATGTTTCACTGGTCGTTCCATCGTTGGTATGTCAATTTGATCGACGATACCATCATCCTGCATCCGCGTGAGCCCCACGAGCCGTTTGGTGAATTTTTCGATTACATGTATGCCTACAACCCGGCCTATTACCTGTTTCAACGCAGTATGCCGCATCTGTTTTGGGTCGAAAAAGAATGGCACGGGAGTTTACGGGTGGAAGTTCGCGATCAGTCGCCGTTGCGCCTCAACGATCCGGAATTCCTCCAAGAGCTCGTACGCCCGCGGGTCGGTCCGTTGCGCCTGCTTGGCATGTTGGTGATGATCACAGTGGCGCGTGCCATCCCGGCCTCGTTGCGGAATCGTTTGCGCCGCCTGATGCGACGGAGCTACGTCTGATATGAGGCATGCATGATTGTGCATCTCATCAAACCCGCCCGACAGACAACCGTCAGTTATGTGGCGCAGGTGCGCCATGCTACCGAACACTACGCATGTGTGCGTGCGTGGTGGTCGCGACCAGCAGTGGACCTCGGCTACATGCAATTTGCACCGGGTGATTATCTCGACGAGCACTTCTACGCACACCACTGGTACAACATCTTTGCCGTGTATCGTCAAGACGGTGTGTTGCGTGGTTGGTATTGCAACGTGAGCCAGCCAGCACATATCACGCCCACTCACATCGTCTCAATCGATGTCGAGCTCGATTTGTTTGTGTCCCCCGATTGTCGACAGGTGCTTCGCCTTGATGTCGATGAATTTGAGGCGCGCAACTACCAACACACCAACCCCGACATCTATCAGCACGGGTGGCGCGCCCTTGAGCAACTTGAATCATTGGTACACACGCGTCAGTTTCCCTTTGTGACGGAGTAAATTCGGTATGTATCGCATCGGCATCATCGGGTATGGCGCGATTGCACGCGTACATGCGACCGTGTTACAAATGCTCCCGCAGCTCTATCCGCACCTGCCAGTGCGCCCGTACCTTGCCGCCATATGTGCGGGCGGTCCCCAGAGTCAGGCCAATGCCCGTCGTGATTGGCCCGATGTGCCACAACTCAGCGCTCCAGAGCTGTTTGCCGACCCCACCATTGCCCTGGTCTTGTGTGCCACCCCCACAGGGAGCCACGCCGAGCATGTGGCACACGCACTCGCAGCTGGTAAGCATGTGGTCTGTGAAAAACCCCTCACCGTCAGCCGGAGTCAATCGCTGGCGCTATGGCATCAGGCGCAATCTCAGGGGTTGCTATTAGCCATGAATCACCATTTCCGCCGGATTCCTGCCCTGCAGCAGGCGCGACAGTGGGTGGCAGATGGCCAGCTGGGGCGCGGGATGAGCGCCCATTTGCGCTACTTTCGCTCAAGTAATGTGCGCCCCGATCGTCCCGTGACGTGGCGTTTCAGTGGCGATGCAGGTGGCGTGCTCGTCGATCTTGGCTCACATCTCATCGATCTCACCCATTACTTGTTCGATCAGCGTATCGTGCGGGTGCAAGCACAGCTCCGTACGGTCTGGCCCCAACGCCCCGATTCGCACGGTGTGCTGACCACAGTGACGAGTGATGATGTGGCGTGGTTGAATGCTGAATTGGCCGATGGCATGCGCATCAGCATCGAGGCCTCGAAAGTCGTGCCCGGTGCTGCCGACGATATCCGCATTGAAGCGTATGGCGATCAGGGGTCATTCGTCTTTGACATGGCCGATGTCAATGCCCTGCAAACTGGGCGCGCTGATGCTCCCGCTGCCATGCAACGCGTGCAACAGTGGAATCGGCAATCGCCCCAGCCCACCGTGCCTGGTGCTGAGACATCCACGGGCTCGTTGGCGTGGCATGCCGCCTCCTGGGAGAGTGCACTGGCTCATCTTGCTGGTGAAGCACGCCAGGTGTGCGATGGTAGCGCCGGAGTGGCCGTGGATAGTGTCATCGAAGCAGCCCGCACGAGCGCCGCACAGGCGTCGCAGTGGGTGGAGGTGCTCCAATGAGTGACGGATTTGCCTGGCACACGGCCGGCCTTGATTGGCTGCACATCTGGCGCGACATGTACGACGCTGAACGGGCCCAGGGAGAGGCCGCTACGCACCCCGCCATGGCGCGGAGTGCCGACCACTATGCAACCGCGGCGGCCCGGTTTGCGCGCAACGCCAAACGCATCCCGCAACCAGATGCCTTCATGCGGTGGATGTTGCCCATGCTCCAACCCGGAGAATCGGTGCTTGACATTGGCGCTGGCAGCGGTCGGTATGTGTCGCCCCTGGCTCAGGCCGGGCATGCGGTTATTGCTGTGGAGCATTCAGCAAGCATGCGCGCCGAAATGCAGGCTCGGGTTGCCGAAGAAGCCCTCGTGGCGGTTGATGTGGTCGCCGATACCTGGCCAACACAGACGCCGATTGCGGCTGATGTGGTTTTTGCCGCACACGTGTTGTATGCGGTGCGCGACATTGCACCGTTTTTGATGCACATGCATCGTGCCGCTCGGCGCATGTGTGTGCTGTTGTTGGGCGCCCGTCACCCCACAACCCCCGTACTCCCACTCTGGCAGATGGTCCATGGTGAGGCGCGGCTACCGTTGCCCGCCGCCTACGAATGCCTGGCAGCCCTGGCACAACTGGGAATTGCGGCGCATACCGCCGTGTTGCCCACCAATCCACCCATTCGCTATGCGAGCCTGGCCGAAGCGGTAGCGGAGACCTGCTTTCGCCTGCGCCTACCCTATGATGCGCCCCATCAAGAGCAGATTGCGGCCTTGATTCAACGTGAATGGCATGTTGATGCCGACGGCGCAGTGGTCGTGCCCCAACTTGCTCCCCCCAACGTGGTCATCTGGTGGCACCCCTAGCAATGCACGGTCACGCCCCGTTGCCTCACACGGAAGATGGTTCGTGGTATACTACAGAGAGTAAATCGGCTACGTGGTGCTGACAATGGATACACTCGCCACCATCGCTCAAGAGATTGCGCACTGTCGTGCGTGCGTGTTGTGTGAGGCTGCCACCAATCCAGTCCCCGGTGAAGGTCCAGCCGATGCTCGGGTGATGTTCATTGGGGAAGCACCCGGCGAACAAGAAGATCGTCTCGGTCGTCCGTTTGTGGGGCGTTCTGGGAAGTTGCTCGATACACTGTTGGAACTTGCTGGGCTGGCACGTGAGCAGGTGTTCATTGCCAATGTGGTCAAGCATCGCCCACCCGCCAATCGTGATCCACTCCCTGCCGAAATCGCCGCCTGTCGGCACTTCTTGGTGCGCCAAATTGCCCTCATTCACCCTGCTGTGATTGTCACGCTTGGCCGGCATGCCGCAGGGCGTTGGTTGCCCGGTATCAAGATTACCCAGTCACACGGAGTGGTCCATCGGGTTGGTCAACGTCTGGTCATCCCCATGCTCCATCCGGCGACGGCGCTCTACCAACCGAGTAATTTACCGCTGTTGCAAGCCGATTTTCGCCATCTGGGGCAAGTGTTGGCAGAATTAACCGCATAGCGCGTCTTGTGTATATGCCGCCAAAGCGCGGTGCAGATAGAAGTTGGTGTACAGAAGGGTAAGGAAGTATTGATGAAGAGCTACGGTCTATCACGATCAGGCCGCTGGAACGTCATCCTGTTGATGGTGGGTGCATTGTTGGTCTGGTTGTTTGCCATTTGGACATTCCGTTATTTGCTGTTTTTACAGGTCGATCCACCGCAAATCTCGCTGGCACTTACCGCCGTGTGGAATGAAGGGCTCACGGTGAATCGCACCGTGCCTCTCTTGTTCATGGTGGTGCTCATGGTTGCCGCCCCGCTCACCCTGTGGAATATGGCACTTGAATGGGCTGCTACCTACACTCCCACCCCCGATGGCCTGCGCTACCGTGCCCTTGGCATTGAGTTGACCATCGCGTGGAGCACCATCGCCGATGTGCGCCTGATTGACGCCGATGGCGATGAGCCGAGCCACGAGTTACGCCTCAAAATCGACCCCACCGGGCAAATCGGGAACCCGCTGTTGCGACTGTTGTTCGTACAGGCCTACGGGAAATCATCGCTGCCGGTACACCATGGCGTCGACCAGAGTGACGATCTCATCGACGAAATCCGTCGTCGTAGTGGAATCGTAGCAGCTTGATGTGCGGGTACGTCTATACGGATTGTTGGTGGTGTGTGGTTCGTGGAGCGCTCTTTGCTCTGCGCAGGTTTTGTGTGATGTTGAGCAAGACGGCATTGACGCCGTTGGCATATGCTGAGTAGTGTTTTTTATGATGTAGAAAGGAGCACCGAGTAGCCCCACGCAGATGCGCAGGGTGCCGGTGTGAAACAAATGACAAAACCTTCACGTTTACGGGTTATCCCACTCGGTGGCGCCGGTGAAGTTGGGCGCAACATGTGGGTTGTTGAGTATGGTAATGATATTTTGGTGCTTGACTGTGGCGTCATGTTCCCAGAAGCCGAGATGCTCGGTGTTGATTTGGTATTGCCTGATATCACGTACCTGCGCGAAAATATGTCCAAGGTGCGCGCCATTATTTTGAGCCATGGCCACGAAGACCATGTTGGTGCGTTGCCGTATGTACTCCCCGAGCTTGATTTTCCACCCGTTTATGCCACTCCACTGACAGCGGGTATGATTACGCACAAGCTCAAAGAACACCGCCTACTCGACCGCACCACCATCAATCGTTTCGAGGCCGGCGATGAGCTGAAATTCGGGGTGTTCACGGTGGAGACCTTCCGAGTGGCACACTCCATCCCGGATACGGTCGGTTTGGCCATTAATTCGCCAGCTGGTATGGCCGTCTATTTGACCGACTGGAAGTTCGATCATACACCGGTCGACAAAAAGCCTACTGACATCGCTGCTATCTCGAAGCTCGCCACCCGCAATCCGTTGGTGCTTATCACCGATTGTGTGCGTGTAGAAGCGGCCGGCTTTACCCCCAGTGAGCGGGTGGTTGGTGAAACATTCGACAATATTTTTGCGACTGCGCCGGGCCGCATCATCGTGGCAACCTTTGCCTCCAATATTTCGCGCGTACAACAGGTCATTGACTCGGCTGAGGCCTACGGGCGCAAGGTGATGCTCGCTGGCCGGAGCATGGAAAACAATACGCGCATTGCCATGGAGCTCGGTTATCTGCGGGCACAACCAGGTACCATTGTGCGCCCCAATGAAGCAGCTGGTCTGCCCGATGACCAGGTGGCAGTGATGTGCACTGGCAGTCAAGGCGAGCCGATGGCGGCACTCGCACGCATGGCCAATCGTGATTATCCGCACCTCAAAATCAAACAGGGTGACACCGTGGTGGTCTCAGCGACCCCCATCCCGGGCAATGAAGTGTCGGTGTCACGCGTCATCAATAATCTGTTCCGTATCGGGGCGGATGTGATTTATGGCAGCGATGTACGGGTCCATGTCTCGGGGCATGCGGCGCAAGAAGAGCTCAAGATGCTGTTGGCCATGCTCCGCCCCCAGCACGTGATTCCGTTCCACGGCGATTATCGCCATATGATGCTCTATCGCAAGTTGGCGGTGGGCATGGGGATGCACTACACGACAGAAAATGTGTTTGTGGTGGAAAACGGCTCGGTGCTCGAATTTGCCCCCAACTTTGGACGTATGGTCAACAAAGTCCCCGTGGGCTACATTTACGTGGACGGCGCGACGGTCGGCGATGTCAGCCAAATCGTGGTGCGTGATCGCCAGTTGTTGGCTCGTGATGGCGTGATGATTGTGGTGGTCAGCATCGATCGTCATACCGGCGAGCTCGTGGGTGGCCCCGAGGTCCTGAGTCGTGGGTTCGTGCATGTGCGTGAATCCGAAGAGTTGTTGGAGTCAACGCGGCAGGTTGTGCGCAAAATGCTCCAAAACGGCAGCGATCAGACCGAGCTCGATGCCGCCTTCGTCATCCGCAAAATCAAAGATGTGGTGGGCGAGCATCTGTTCACACAGACCCGGCGTCGCCCGGTCATTTTGCCCATCGTGACCGAGGTATAACGCGCACGAGCGGCACTTGAGTCATATTAATGCGCCCATCGTACTGACCCCTATGTGGGTGAAGTGCGGTGGGCGTAGTGTTGCAGGCGTTGGTAGAGTTGGGTGCGGAGTTCGCTGGTGCGCTGGCGGTATTCGGGGGTGCGGATGTCGTCGGTCCACATAATCATGGCGTCTTCGTTGTTGTCGGTGTAGTAGCGTTTGCGGATGTTGACACACGAAAAGCCGTATTTGGCGTACAGCTGTTGTGCGGCCACGTTTGATACTCGGACCTCGAGGGTGAGTTGCTGTACATCAAGCTCGTACGCCTGGTCGATGAGCCCCAGCAAGATAAGCTCGCCGACACCCATGCGTCGGTAGTTGGGGTGCACCGCAATCGTCGTAATGTGCCCTTCGTCGAGCACCGACCAGACCCCGCCATGACCAACCACGGGATGGCGTTGTGGGGCGCTCACCGCAACCGGCCAGAACCGCTCAACGATGCGGCGGACGCCGGTGTGGCTACTCGCTTCGCCAGGAAGAACATCAGAAACACGCGCCACAACATAGCGGTTGCTCTGTGTGGCGCGGAGTTCTTTTTGGTAGGTGCTGAGTGACCACGCAACCGGGAAACTCACCTTGTCGATGGCGTGCACCTGCTCAAGATCGTCTTCGACCATACGGTCAATGTAGAAGTACGCCCGCGTCATTGGTTTGTTATTTGAGTACCTCGGCCGAGGTGACGTACAAGACGGCGCCGTACGCACCATCACGCCCAAAGTTGCCACCGCTCTGGAACGAACCAGTGACTTCGACCTTCCCCCACACAAAGCTGTTGTTTGGTCCCACGTTGAGTTCGGCCGATTTATCGGGTGGGAAACCTTCCATCCAGATGATTTTGCCGATTGGTTGCGGGCTGCCACCGTCTTCTTCGACCGCAATGCCTTCGGCAAGCACATAAATGGCCGAATTCCAGAAGTAGTACCCTTGTGTGGTCACCGTCTGATTGTTGTAGGCGCCACCGTTGTCGACCAACTCGAAGAAGCTGACTTTGCCGTCACCTAATGCCACATTTTCAATGCGGTTTTCGATGCGCTCAATTTGCTCGATTGCTTCAGATTGAGTCACTGCAATGCGGTGCGTATAGGCGCCATTGGGGCCATACGTACCCGCTTCGATGCGTCCGGTCAATTTGACAAAGCCGTAGATGGCATCGCCGGGACGATGCAAATTATCAGTGACGGCAGTGCTGATATTATCGACCCAGATGGCATCGCCCAGCGGCTGCGCATCGAGACCTGTGTCGAGGGTGCTTACCCCCGCCGCAAGTATCGAAATGGGCGCTTCACCAGTGCGTTGAATGTAGGCGCCAGCAACAGTGATATCTTTGCCGACGTACGTGTCGATACTATTGGTGACATCGGCGATATGCAACGTCTGGTCACCAAATACACTACAACTCGTGCTGATGAACAAGAAAAGCACCATGAATAGTCTGCGGGCCTGTTTCATCATCAACTTCCCCTCAGTACAGCGGGTAAACACCATAGTTACAGCAATAATAGCATATTTTAGGTGGTGGTAGGGCAGTACTCTGCTGGTATGAGTGTATAGGGTTGACCATTTTTACTGTTGTTGCGTATAATGTCCACAGAGACATTCACGAAAGGCAACCCATGACTGCACTGTTTGTCGCACTTGGTATCATGGTGTTAGCGTTATTGACGCTTCTACTGTGGTTTGTGCCTCGTCTCCTCCAACAACAGGTCGTGCGTGTATCGGATGAATCTGCACAGTTGCGCGAAATGTTGCTTGACTTGCTCAGCGAGCAAGAGGCCGTCACCATCCGGCAAACTCAACTCGGGGCGGCGATTGCACAATTGCAAGCTCGCTTCGATGTGGTGACCCCCGATAGTGGCGATACGATTGCGATGATCGACCGCATGAATGCACTCCAGCAGACGCTCCAGAATTGGTCTGAACAACGGAGTGGTAGTGCACCCACAAACCTCGATAGCGGAGTAATTAGCGAAAGCATCGATGCCGTGTTGCTCCGCCTTGATGCGTTGCACGTGCAGGTCCGTGACACCTCGACAATTGTCGACGAAGGGGTCCTCATCGGCATTCGCCAACTCAGCGAGCGGGTACATGCGCTCCAACTCCAACTTGAGATGTGGGTCGATACACAGGCCCAGCACCACAGTGCGGATGTGCAAACTCTCGGCTCGTTGCAACAACAACTCCAGCACTTGAGCGCTCGTATCGGCGCTGCCGCACAGGTGTATCAGCCCGATTCTCATGGGGCTCCGCAGCTGGTGCCTACCGCACAACTGCCCGAAGATACCGATACCGTGCAACTCAGCGATGCCGTCATCGCTCCTGCTGAGCAGGTGCCCGCGATCGAAGTATCCGAGACGGCCGTTGATTCAGCTACGACCCAACTCGTCGCATCACCGGATGAGCGGGTAACTCCACCAATCGGTACTGAGGCCTCCCCACAACCATAACCCGCGGTAGCGATGTACCACGCTCCACACAATTTGTTCAGAATCTTGATGGATGTGGTATAATGAACTCCACATAACATCGCATACCCGTGAGAACATGTTATGACCGACCGTGTAGCAATCAAAGGCGCTCGTGGGGGCGTGCGTGTCGTAATTGACGAGGCATGTAGCTGGACCGATGCCTTCAACGACATTCAGCATCAGCTGACACAGAATGCGGCCCTCCTCAACGGCGTAAAAGTATCGTTCGAGCTTGGTGGGCGTATGCTCGCCGAAACCGACATGCAGGCGTTGCAAGCGGTCATTTCCCAGCACCATGTCGCAGATTTTGAACTCCAAACCGATTCCCGTGAGCTCCGTCAGCTTGCTCGGTCGCTGGGCGTTACTGCCCGACCAATGGGGTTGCGGACCGAGAGTCGCACGAGTGACCCGCTGGGTGGCATTGTGATGCGCAATCTGCGCAACGGTCAGGTGCTCAAGCATCACGGTGATTTGACCCTCCTCGGCGACGTCAACGGTGGTGCCGAAGTCGTCGCGACTGGGAGCGTAGTGGTCTTTGGGCGAGTGCGTGGCATGGTCTACGCAGGCGCAGCCGGCAATCGTGAGGCGATTATCTGCGCTATCGATTTGTCTGCGACGCAGATTCGCATCGCCGATGTGCGAGCGCGTTCCCCCGAGGAGCAGGGTGACAAAGTCCCCGAAATTGCCTGCATTGAGGGCGATCGCATCGTGGTCCATGAGTGGGAAACATATCGTCGTTAATGGGATTGTACTGGAGAAGTACGCATATGGCGAAAGTAATTACCGTGACGTCTGGCAAGGGTGGAGTAGGCAAGACGACGTCGACTGCCAATTTGGGCACGGCATTGGCCATGCTCGGCAAAAAGGTCGTCGTCATGGATGCCGATATCGGCTTGCGCAACCTTGACGTGGTCATGGGCCTCGAAAACCGCATCGTCTACGATTTGGTGGATGTCATCGAGGGCAATTGTCGCCTCCGTCAGGCGCTCATCAAAGACAAACATCAATCAGAGCTCTTTTTGCTTCCAGCTGCGCAAACCAAAGACAAAGACGCGGTCAGCGAAGAAGAAATGATAGAGCTCGTCGAGCAGTTGCGTGAAGACTTCGATTATGTGCTCATCGATAGCCCGGCTGGCATTGAAAGTGGCTTCAAAAACGCCATTGCCGGGGCCGATGAAGTGATTATTGTGACGACGCCCGAAGTGTCGGCGGTGCGTGATGCGGATCGCATTATTGGACTGTGTGAAGCCCACGAAAAAGGCCAACCACGCCTCATTGTCAATCGTTTGCGCCCCAAAATGGTGCGTTCGGGGGAGATGATGAGTGTCGAAGATGTGCTGCAAATCCTCGCCATCGACCTCATCGGAATCATCCCCGAAGACGAAGATGTGATTACTGCCACCAACAAAGGGGAGGTGTTGGTCGGAGATAAATCATCGCGTACAGGGAAGTGCTACCTCGATATCGCACGGCGTATCACCGGTGAAGAGGTGCCCATCGATCCAATCGAAGACAATCCATCATTGTTAGAGCGTATTTCTGGGATGTTCCGCGGGGGGCGGTAACAGCCTAGGTTTGTGCAAAAGGAGCTGTATCATGTCGATTCTCGATATTTTCAAGACCAACAAGGGTTCGGCCGTGGTAGCCCGTGAGCGCCTGTTGACGGTGCTTGTTCATGACCGTGTCAAATTGACACCCGAAATTTTGGCGCGCCTCAAAGAGGAACTCTCGGCCGTGATTGCGCGCTATGTGCCTGACATCAACCTCAACGACATTGAGGTGCGCGTCACCCAAGGCGATGACAAAACCGAGCAGTTGGTGACCAGCTTCCCCATCAAAAATCGTTAGCGTCTAGCACTTGTTTGTGTCGCATACCCACAGGGAGAATCACCTATCATGGACGGCGTCGATTCGACGTGTTCACGGAATGAGGATGTCATGCAAGCGCCGCCAGCAAGTATTCGTTTTACGCCGTTCATCAAGTGGCTCTCCGTTTTGCTCGTGTGTGCATTCGCCTTCGTGCTGTTCGAAAAAATCCACGAAGTCGCTCTGGTCTTTGTGGGCTCGATCATCGTGGCATACATCTTTTATCCGGTGATTACGTGGCTTACTGCCTATCTGCGTGGCTCACGTATGTGGGCCGTGCTGTTGTTTCATGTGGTGCTCCTTGGTCTGTTGACCGGGTTCTTCATCTGGATTGTGCCCATCATCAGTCGCCAGTACCTGTTGCTCCGCCAAGAACTTCCGAGTGCGCTCAACCAGTTGGGCACCATCGTTGTGGCTGTCGGATCCGAACAAGTAGCTGTGGGTGCCGAGATTCGCAAAAACATCGACACGGTGCTGTTGTCGTTACCTGCACGTGTCCCCCGTTTATTCGTGGGCGTCATTGAGGGATTTTTGCACCTTCTAGCGTTCGTGATTGCCACGTTCTATCTCTTGTTGCGCGGGGAGCGCGTGGTGCGCAATATTTTTCATCTCGTCCCTCAGGAATATCGCGCAGAAGTGCGCCACGTGGGCACGCAGGTACACGGCATTTTGAGTGGCTACATCCGTGGCACCTTGTTGCTTATTCCCATCATGGCGGTTTTGACGACCGTCGCATTGTGGTTGTTGGGTGTCCGTTATGCGCTGTTGATTGGGATCATCAGTGGAGTGGTCGAGATTCTTCCCATCATTGGGCCCTGGTCGGCGGCGGCATTTGCCATTGTGATGGCGATTTTCCAACAACCTGCACTTTTTGGCGGGGAGGCCTGGATTGTGGCGGCGGTGATTGGGGGCATCTACTTCGGTTTGCGCATGTTCGAAGACTACGTCATCATCCCGGCAGTTGTCGGACCTGCCGTGCACCTTCACCCCGTGTTGGTGATTGCGGCCATTTTGGCAGGGGCTGCTGTCGGTGGCGTGTTGGGGCTCTTCTTGGCAATCCCAGTGACTTCGGTGCTCCAATACGCGCTCCGCTGGTTGTACGGTAAACTCATCGACGATCGCACCTTGCCGAGCATGTAAACAGATTGCTCACACAACAACACGGCGGTGGAGACGTGCTCGTCTCCACCGCCGTGTCATGCACAGACTCAGCTTAACTATCGACCTTGACGCTCACGTTGCGGAAGCCAGCATCCACATAAATGACTTCGCCGGTGGTGGCTGAGGCGAGATGACTACACAAGAAGACCGCCGTGTTGCCGACATCCTCTTGGGTGACGTTGCGGCGCAGTGGTGCAACTCCAGCAAACGACTTGAGCAACTCGCGGAAGCCACTGATGCCACTCGCTGCCAGGGTGCGAATCGGGCCGGCACTGATGGCGTTGACGCGGATGTTCTGGGGACCGAGGTCGTTGGCGATGTAGCGCACACTGGCCTCAAGGGCAGCTTTGGCCACACCCATGACGTTGTAGTTTTGGGCGACTTGCTGTGAACCGTGATAGGTCAGCGTTACAATGGAGGCACCATCGTTGAGCAATGGGCGAGCCGCTTTGACGACGGCGGTCAGCGAATACACGCTGATGTCCATGGCAATGTGGAACCCTTCGCGGCTCGTGTTCAAGTAGTCGCCGCTGAGTTCCTCTTTTTTCGAGAATGCGACGGCATGAATGATGATGTCGATCGAACCCCAGGCTGCTTTGACGCTGGCCATGAGCTGCTCGATGTCACTGTCGCTGGCAACGTCGCACGGCAAAATGAGGGTGGCACCAAGGCTGGTCGCCAAGGGGCGGACACGCCGCTCGATGGCCTCGCCCACATAGGTGAATGCCAGTTCGGCACCTTCGGCGTGGAGCGCCTTCGAAATCCCCCAGGCAATCGAATTGTCGTTGGCGAGCCCCATGATGAGCGCGCGTTTGCCGGTGAGTAGACCCATACAACTCTCTCCTCTGTCACAACGAAACTTCTACGGGATGGGTATGCAGACCCCAATGGACGGGGTAGGCTAACGTGCCGGTGAATCCAAAATCTGATCGATGAAGCCGTACTCCTTGGCCTCTTGGGGCGTCATGAAGCGATCACGACTGAAATCCTTGCTGATTTCTTCGGGGGTACGTCCGGTATCGTGTGATAACAGCCCGTTGCCCACCGTCTGTAGCCGCAATAACTCTTGCACCATGCGCTCGACATCCGGGGCATACCCCTGCGCACCACCACCAGCCGGGTGAAAATGGATGGTCGAATGCGGCAAGGCATAGCGCTTGCCACGGGTGCCACCGGCCAAAAGAATCGTGGCCATGCTGCCTGCCCGACCGACACACACGGTGTTGACATCGGGTGAGATGATTTGCATGGTGTCGTAGATGGCCAAGCCGTCACGCACACTACCACCTGGGCTGTTGATGTAGAGCCAGATGTCGCGCTTGGCGTCTTGGTGCTGCAAATACAGAAGTTGCGCCACAATGGAGGTGGCAATTTCGTCGTCGATGGGGCTCCCCAGCATGATGACACGCTCTTGGAGCAAACGAGAATATAAATCCCACCCACGCTCGCCGCGTGGTGTGCGTTCTACGACACTCGGAATTACTGGCATGGTCCCCTCCTTTGTGCACGACTGCACAACCAACATTTACAGCAAAGTATAGCATAAAGCGTCTGTGTCGGCGCTCATGTGTGCTCGAGTCATACACAAATCTAGCGAATCACCGACGCGCAAGAGCCAACATCCTCCCCACCAACACCATCTCCGTGATGCGAGTGGGGAGGATTGCTAGCGCTCGTAGACCACTTGGCCGCCCAAAATCGTCATAGTGACCTTGATCTGCAGAATTTCTTCGGCATCGCAGGTCAAGTAATTGCGATCGAGCACGGCCATGTCGGCCAACATGCCGGGGATGAGCTTGCCCTTGAGGTGCTCTTCACGCGTCAGCCACGGTGGGGTCACCGTGTACGAAGCCAGGGCCTCCATGCGGCTGATGGCCTCTTGGGGGGCAATCACGGTGCCCTTGTGGGTTTTGCGCGTCACCAAGCTGTACAAGCTGATGAACGGATTGTAGTGGAAGGTGCTGGGGATGTCGCTCGAGGCAATCATGGGGATGCCACGGTCGAGGTAGGTACGGGCCGGCTTGTAGCGGTGCGCCAGTTCTTCGCCGACATCGCGAAACAAATCATCACCCTCGAAGTAAATAAACGTGGGCTGAATCACCGCGCCGATTTGATACTTGGCCATGGCTTGGAGCGACTCCTCGGTGGCGAAGTAGGCGTGGATGAGATTGTGGCGGTGTTCGTGGGGATTGGCGGCCACCACGTCTGCGAAGGCCATGGCCGACTCGTGGTGGGCGCGGTCGCCGATGGCGTGGATGCCGATATCCCAGCCGAGCCCGTGCCCGCGGGTGAAGTAGCGGCGCAGATCATCGGGGTTGAGGCGGTTGAAGTCGCGCACCACGCTTTCGCCGATAAACGGCTGAAACATCCAGGCGGTGCGGCTGGTGGTGCCGCCGTCGACGGCCATTTTGAGGGCGGTCAGGCGGAGCATGTCATCGCCGAGGCCACTCCACAGACCCAAATTAGCGGCGCGGTCGTCGAGCTCTGCTTCGATTTCTTCCTCGCGGAAGCCGTGCCACGAGGGCATGAGTGAGGTGCGCACGTGCATGCGACCGGCACGGTGAGCGCCCATGTAGGCGCGCATTTCCCACGGGTAGAGGCCTGGCTCTTGGATGCTGGTGATGCCGTAGCTGAGATAGGCGGTCGAGGCTTTTTCGATGCCGAGCATTGCCTCGTCTTGGGTGACAGCGGGCAACAGGTTGCGGCAGAGCAGTTTGGCAGCCGCACGGAGAATGCCGTTGGGGTGCCCGTCCGGGTAGTGCTCAATGGAGCCACCGGCGGGATCGGGGGTGTGGGCATCAATGCCGGCCAGCTTCAGCGCCACGCTGTTGACGGTGTCCATGTTGAAAAAGCGCTTGAGCAAGACGGGATGCCGGTCGGTGGCGGCGTCGATGTCGCGGCAGGTAGGCGGGCGGTTCTCGGCTAAGAACGACTCGTTCCAGCCTTCGCCGATAATCCACTGTCCCGGAGGTGTGTTTTTGGCGGCATCGGCAATCAAATCCCGCATTTCGGCGAGTGATTTGCACTCGTCGAGGGCGATACGGGTCATCTTGATGCCCACTTCGAGCATGTGGTTGTGGGCGTCGTTGAGCCCGGGCACCACCATGGCGCCGTGTAGATTGATGATTTTGGTATGTGGTCCAGCTAGTGCGAGGATGTCGCTGTCACTTCCCGTGGCAACGACGCGCCCGTTGAGGCTGGCCACTGCTGAGACCTGGGGCTTGGTGGCGTCCATGGTGAGGATGGTGCCGTTGTGCACGATGAGATT
>JBBAWX010000029.1:0-33393 GCA_040396955.1 Roseiflexaceae bacterium | reverse complement strand
AGTGAGGAGGTTGGTCATGATTTTTCGACAATTGTTCAACGAGCGGATTGCAGCAGCATCGTACGTGATCGGGTGTATTGCCAAAGGCGAGGCTGCGGTCTTTGATCCTGCGTTGCCAGCCGAAACATATGCCACCTTAGCGGCCGAGAAAGGGTTGCAGATTACGGCGATTTTTGAGACGCACATGCACGCCGATTACTATTCGACGGGGCGCGCATTGCAGGCGTTGACGGGCGCCACCCTGTATGTGCCGCGCCTCGCCGACGTACAGTTTCCTCATCAGCCGATCGACGATGGTGATGAAATCAGAATCGGCAACCTGGTGGTGCGTGCACTACACACTCCGGGTCACACGCCCGAGCACACGGCTTACGTGGTCAGTGACACGCCACGCACGGAGCGGCCCTGGTTTGTGATGACCGGAGATTCGTTGTTTGTGGGCGATGTGGCGCGGGTCGATTTGGTGAGCTTGCCAGGGACCGGTACCGACATCATGTATGCCAGCATGCAAAAATTACTTGCGTTACCCGACGACGTAGAAGTCTACCCGGGGCATTTCGGTGGCTCGGCTTGTGGTGGGCGCGCCATGAGTGGCAAAGCCTCGAGCACGATCGGGTTTGAGCGGCGCTTCAACTGGGCACTTCAGGCGCCCGATTTGGCCACATTTACGGCATGGATGTCGCACGATGTGCGTGAAGCGGTCGAGGGCATTTTGACGCACCGCAACACGAATCGAGGTGAGTTGCCGTTGCCAGCCGATTATTACGGGAGCCATGCGACCGCAATGCTTATGAGTGACATCTTGGCGGCCCAAGCCGCTGGGGCAGTGGTTGTCGATGTGCGCCCGATTACGTTGTTTGGGCATGGCTATTTGGCGCAGGCTGTTAATATTCCCTTTGTGCGTGATTCATTGCTAACGCGCCTGCAGGCACTCATCCCAACGACTCAGCCGGTGATTTTGTATGGTGACAACATTGCAACGGCCGAGAGTGCAGCCGAGCTGGCGAAAACTGCTGGGTACACGGTGCTGGGGGTGAGCAATGTGCCGTTGCCGCACAAAGAGGTATTGCCGACGATTGATATCGATGGTCTGCATCGGGCGGTGTTGAATGGCGCAACGGTGGTCGATGTGCGTGATCCACACGAGCATGCCAAGGGCACCATCGAGGGTGCTGTGACGATTCCGCATTTGCGATTGGCAGCTGAGCTAAGCACCATTCCCAATGCGCCGATTCATCTCGTCTGTGAAAGTGGTACGCGGGCGACCATTGCGGCGTCGTTTTTGCTCCACCACGGCAAGCAGGTCGTGGCCGTGGTTGTGCCTGGTGGGATGAGTGATTACAACGCCAAATATGCAGTCGCACATGCCTAGTACGTGATGATGTTCCCCACGGCACCAACTGGTGCCGTGGGGTTTTTTGTGACACGGGGCGTACTTATTCGTCGTCTTGGGAGACCGAAAGGGTGCAGGCGAAGCGGTGGCGGCGTGTGAGGATTTTGTAGGTATCGAGGGTGTCAGGGCCACAACTCGCGGTACCCACGCCACGGTGGAGATGGTCGAGGTGGACGATGATTTCGTTGCGTGGGATGAGTTCGTTGGTGTGTTTGGCGGCAAACAGGTCTGCGGCATGAAAGCGACTTGCCGAGAAGGCCATGGGGGATTCGCATTGCACTGCCAAGGTGTTGCCACGTGGATTGCTAAACGACACCTGTGACACGTCGGTGCGCAGGCCGTTTTCTTGGGGCATGATATAGGGCACGTACAACTCGGCGACATCGGCCTGGTAGTGACCGAGCATGGCACTGGCGTTGCGATCGGGGTAATTCTCCCACGGGCCACGTCCGACCCAGCGGATGTCGCGGTATTGCAGGGGGATGCTCCACTGGATGCCGACACGTGGCAGGTCGACGAGCTCCTCGCCGAACTTGACGTAGTGCTCGATGTGTAGGCTGCCGTCGTGGTTCATGGTGAAAGTCTGGGTATGGCGGATGTCGGTCGGATTGCCACGCCCGCTGCCGCGGTAGGTAAACGAGAGTCGCGTGCCGATGCGTTCGATGTCGGTGAGCAGTAGATTGACTTGATCGAGACCGAGTTGGCGCCAGCGCGGCAACAATTTGGAGGGGTGGTCAGGCCACAACTTGAGCCCGTCGTTGTCGAGAGCGGCACGCCACACACTGAGCATGGGGCCACTGGTGAGGTAGTTGCGCCGCGGGGTGCCGTAGCTCACCAGCTCGCCGGTGCGCATACTAAAGCGGGCGCGGATGCGGTTCGCCTGAAGGATGATTTCGTCGGCGTTCTCCTTGATACGGGCGCCACGTTGATGGACGTGCGGCGGGGAGTTGTGTTTGAGCACGTGTTGATCCCAGGCGACTTCGTGGCGGATGGGTGCGCTGGCTGAAGCGCGCCGCTTGCGAAAGCGGAAATCGACGCTGACGAGACCAAATGGGTGTTGGTCGACAAACTGGGCGACGCTGGCAATCGTGATGTCGCGGCTACTCAGGGGGGCGATGCCACGCACGTTGAGTGGTCCGGATTCGACGGCATCGCCGTTGACCATGATGGTGTACTCAGCACTGAGGTCGTCAAGGTTGGTGAAGTAGCGCCGATTGGTGACGGTGTATTGATTCGGTGCGGTCGCACTCGGAGTGACGGTGACCGGGCGTGCGAGGTACTTGAATTCGTACAATGCGGGATGCGGGGTGCGATCGGGCCAGATAAGCCCATCGGCGCAAAAATTGACGTCGTTGGGGACATCGTCAAAATCACCGCCGTAGGCCCAGTAGCTGGTGCCCTGTTGATCGGTCTGGCGAATGCCGTGATCGACCCACTCCCAGATGAACCCGCCCTGTAGGCCGGGGAGTGATGCAAAGGCAGCGAAGTGCTCAGCGAGTGTGCCGTTGCTGTTGCCCATGGCGTGTGAGTACTCACACAAAATAAGCGGGCGATGGTCGTGCGCGCCTGCACTCGACCAGGCAATGATGCTGTCGAGACTGGGGTACATGGGGCAGATGAGATCGGTAGCAAGATGCCCTTGATCCCAATCACGGCCGAATTCACGCGCAATCGCACCTTCGTAGTGCAACACACGGGTGGGGTCGGTGTGGCGTACCCAGCCGGCAGCGGCATCGTGGTTGGCACCGTAGCCGCTTTCGTTGCCCAGCGACCAGGCGATGATGCTGGGGTGGTTTTTGTCGCGCTCGACCATGTTACGGACACGGTCGACAAAGGCCTCCGTATACCGCGGATCACGGCACATGTCGAAATTAAAGGCGTGGGATTCGATGTTGGCTTCGTCGACGACGTACAGCCCGTATTCATCACATAAGTCGTAGAAAACGGGATCGTTGGGGTAGTGAGAGCACCGGACCGCATTGATGTTGAACTGCTTCATGAGGAGCACGTCTTGGCGCATCAGCTCGACGCTGATGACACGCCCGTGGGTGTCGTCGTGGTCGTGGCGATTGACGCCGTTGATTTGTACCGCCTGACCATTGATGAGGAGTTGACGGTTGGCGATTTTGACATCACGAAAACCGGTACGGGTGCTGTAGTAGGTGTCGCCAGCACTGGTGTGCAGGGTAACTACGACGGTGTAGAGCGTGGGGCTTTCGTGTGACCAACATTCGACCCGCCGGAGCTGGGTGCTGACCGTGGCCATGTCGACCGCATTGGTGCGGGCTCCCCACTTGTCGCGGCGAATGGCCGGCTTGGCAACGAGTGGTTTGCTCAACAGCGCTTGCTGGTCGGCATCGTAGAGTTGCACAGAGACGTACCAATCGGTGCGGATGTCGCCGGGGGTATTGGCGTAGGCGGTGACCGTGAGGGTACCACCGACATAATCGGCATCGGGCTGAGCGACCACCGCAAGGTCGCGCAAATAGGGCACTCCCGTGCTGTAGACGAGCACTTCGCGGGTGATGCCGGCATGCCACCACTGGTCTTGATCTTCGATGAAGGTGGCATCACTCCAGCGCACGACTACGGCCATGAGTTCGTGGCTCTGGCCGGCTTTGACGTACGCAGTGATGTCGAACTCGGCCGGTGTACGAGCATCTTTGCCCATGCCGACGGCGCGCCCATCGATGTAGACGCACAACATGCCCTCGACACCGCCGAAGTGGAGCACGATGCGGCGATGATCCCATTTTTTGGGGATGGTCAAGGTACGGCGAAACACGCCAGTGCTGTTGTGTGCGGGTACGAGCGGTGGTGCATGATCGAACGGCATCTTGATGTTGAGGTAATGGGGTGCCTCAAACCCGTGCATGGTCCAGAGCCCGGGCACCGGCATGCTGGCCCAGGTGGTCTGTGCAAGGTGGTCGGATGTGACCGCATCGGGATTGGCACACAGCGTAAAATCCCAGGTACCGTTGAGTGATAGTACCCACGGTGATTGATTACGATCGCGGTTGAGCGCAGCGGTCAGCTCAGCATGTGGGTAGAGGGTGGCATGGGGGGGGAGGCGATTGATGCCGGTAAGGGTGGGATTTTGCCACGCCGGGGTATTGGCCACATAGAGGAGTTCAAGTGGTTGTGACATGTCGGTTGGTTCACTTTCATGAACGGATGCGGAGAGCGGAGGATGGGTTGGTTACTTGCCGTGGCGAATGTCGAGCCCCAAGATGCTGACCAAGATGCTAGTAAAACCGACTTGGCCGGCCAGAATCATCAATGAACCCCCGATGAGGGTCATACGGGCACTCGCCTGCGTATTGAGGAACTGAAAGCCGGATGATTGCCAGACGCCGAATACTTGCGCAATGAACCAGATGCCGGTCGCCAAAATGAAGAGACTGGCGATGAGCCCGTACTCGAGGGAAATGACACGGTTAATCCGGGCGAAACGCGCCGATGTGGGAATGAGCCCGCGCGTGGTCATGTACTGCTTGGCCAGGATGCCGAACAGCATGATCTGGATGCCCAACAAAAACACGCTGGCGGCGATGACCATGGTGTTGATGTCGAGCATGACATTGCCGACGACCTGTACCCCGGGCACCAACCAGATGACGGTAAGAGCGCCGATGATGCTCATTAAGGCACCGGGAAAAAAGAAGACCCAGTTGGGAGCATATGCGAGCATGAACCGTAGGTGGCGCCAGCCATCACGCCAGGTACGTAGATGCGGTGGGCGTGAGCGACCGTCTTTGTAGAGAGTAATCGGGACTTCGACAATGCGTTGCCCGAAAATGGCCGCCTTGATGACCATCTCGCTGGCGTACTCCATGCCACTCGTCTGGAGCGCAATGGCCTCCCAGGCCGATTTGCGGAACGCGCGTAACCCGCAGTGAAAGTCACCGACGGTGGAATGAAACAAGACGCGCCCCAGCCAGCTGAGCACCGGATTGCCCAGCCACTTGTGGAGCCACGGCATGGCATTGGGCATGATGCGCCCCGCAAAGCGGTTGCCCATGACCAAATCGGCACCCTCTCGCAGATGCGTCAAAAATGCATCAATGCTCCCGAGATCGTAGCTGTCGTCAGCATCTCCCATGACCACGTATTCGCCGTAGGCTGCCGAAATCCCACCATGCAGGGCGGCGCCGTAGCCACGTTGCGGCACATGCACGAGGCGCGCCCCCTCATCAATGGCGATTTGTTGCGAGCCGTCACTACTGCCGTTGTCGGCAACAACCACCTCCCCGATTACACCCATACGCTCGAACCCAGCACGCGCTTTGCGGATGACCTTGGCCAAGGTTTCGGCCTCATTGAGACAGGGGATGACAACGGATATTTCGGGTGCTGACATGACTGGCTCCATGTGATGCATAAAAAACTAGCGCTGGTCGCCATCGCCACCGATGGCGCCACGCGCCATGCGGTCGGCAAGTTTGCTGATGTTGGTCGTGGCGACCTCTTCCAAGGTCAAATCAAGCTCGGTGCAGATTTGGGCGAGATACCACAAGACATCACCAAGCTCGTGTTTGAGCGCTTCACGGTCGGCGTCACTAATCACCCCGCCACGGTCGCGGAAGATTTTTTTGATTTTGCCGGCGACTTCTCCAGCCTCATTGGTGAGCCCCAAAGTAGGATAGACGATGGCGTGATCGGTGTGAATGAGACTCCACGTTCGCCGTGAGGCGACCTGGTACTGGTTGAGCCCTGCAATGTGGTTGGCGTCGTGATTGGGCATGGGGCAACCTCATGATACGTTGGTTGGTACCGCACTGAATGGCGCGGACGGCGGGACTCGAACCCACGACCAACGGTTTAGAAGACCGCTGCTCTAATCCACTGAGCTACGTCCGCATCGCGCCGAGATGAACACCACTACTATAGCATAAACCGTTGCAGGTTGAGGATGCGACTGCACACTTTGACCCATCCCGTTGCTTCCCCATCCCCTGCTCGTTCTGCTGATTTGATAGCTTTTGACAGTCTTTTGTATGTAATTGAAAGTCTTTTCTGCCTATCATACAAAGGATACCCTCATCACACCCGCACGGAGCACCTCTGCGGACGATGGAGATGAGCCGATGATCGAACAGTACAACGTGTGACAGAAGGATCACCTATGACGGATCAACGCAGTTCACGCCTCGAAGGATTATACCGCCAAGCGCCAGCCCAACGGCTCCGGCGTGTGGCTGAATTTGCCACATTGTCCGACGCCGATGCCCATGCGTTGCATGGTGGTCAACTCGGCATTGAGCGGGCTGACCATATGATCGAGAATGTGGTAGGAACATACGAATTGCCCCTAGGGTTTGCGACTAATTTTGTGATTAACGGGGTTGACCGCCTTATTCCCATGGTGGTCGAAGAGCCCTCCATTGTCGCTGGTGCGAGTTATGCGGCACGCATGGCCCGGGCTAGTGGTGGTTTTGTGGCTGAGCATAGTGCACCAATCATGATTGGCCAAATCCAACTCATTGCTGTGCCTGATATGACGGCTGCGGTGCGTGCGATAACGGCGGAGCGGCTCCAAATTATTGAAGCGGCCAACCGGCAGAGCCAGAGTATGGTTGCCCGAGGTGGGGGAGCGTGCGACGTGGAGCTCCATCCGATTGTCGAAAGCCTGCAGGGGCCGATGTTGGTGGTGCATCTACTCGTTGATTGCCGTGATGCCATGGGTGCCAATGCCATCAACACCATGTGTGAGGCGATTGCCCCACTGCTGGAGCGGTTGAGCGGTGGCACTGCGATGTTGCGGATTTTGTCGAACTACAGTGATCGTCGGTGGGCGAAGGCCCGCATGCGTGTGGCCCCGGCGGCCTTGGCACGTGATGGCATGACCGGCGAGGATGTGATTGAGCGGATTTTGTGGGCATATGCGTTTGCGGCGGCGGATGTGTATCGTGCTACTACCCACAACAAAGGCATTATGAACGGCATTGATCCGGTGATTGTGGCTACGGGGAACGACTGGCGAGCGGTTGAAGCCGGTGCGCATGCCTGGGCAGCCCGCACAGGGCGATATACGTCGCTGAGTCACTGGTACCGTGATGATGCCGGGTATCTGTGTGGTGAATTGACCATGCCGATGGCCGTCGGCATTGTGGGGGGAGCGACCAAGGTGCATCCTACGGCGCAAGCCGCCTTGCACGTGCTCAACGTGCGTAGCGCCGGTGAGTTGTCCGAGATTTGTGTGTGTGCCGGGCTTGCCTCCAATTTGGCAGCCATGCGAGCACTTGCCACCGAGGGTATCCAACGTGGACATATGTCGTTGCATGCGCGGCAGGTGGCGCTGAGTGCTGGTGCTGAAGGTGACGAAATTGCTACCATTGCGGCACAGCTGATTGCTCGCGATAGTATTAAGGCCACCACCGCGGTGGAATTGCTCGACGCGTTGCGTGCAGGAGCGTTGGTGCACTAGTGTCGCACCGATAGAACAGAACAGGGAATTGTACAGCATGAAACCACAACGGGCAGTTGGGATTGTTGGGTATGGCGCATATATCCCGCGCTATCGGATTGCTGCCAAAGAAATTGCTCGGGTATGGACGGGTGGGCATGGTGGCGTGCCAGTGGACGCCAAAAGTGTGCCTGGCCCTGACGAAGACGTCATTACGATGTCACTCGAAGCAGCCCGTAATGCACTAGCGCGGGCTGATATTGCTGCATCTGCACTCAATGCGGTCTGGGTGGGGAGTGAATCGCACCCGTATAGCGTGAAGCCGTCGGGGACGGTGGTGGCAGAGGCACTAGGTGCCACGCCGTTTGTGAGTAGTGCGGATTACGAATTTGCCTGTAAAGCGGGCACCGAAGCTTTGACGGCAGGAATGGGCTTGGTCGGCAGTGGCATGGGGTCGTACGTGCTGGCCATCGGTGCCGATACGGCGCAGGGGCGGCCAGGCGATGCCCTCGAATACACGGCGGCGGCGGGTGCGGCTGCAGTGATTGTGGGGGCAGCCACCGAAAGTGTGGCAGTCATCGAAGAGACGGTGTCGTACGTCAGTGACACGCCTGACTTCTTCAGGCGAGCCGATCGCCCCTATCCGGTGCATGGTAATCGTTTTACTGGCGAGCCGGCCTATTTCACGCAGGTGCGGAGCTCAAGCCAAGCCTTGCTCCACCAGTTGGGGATGACGCCGGCCGATATTACCTATGCGGTTTTTCATCAGCCCAATGCACGCTTTCCACAAGTGGTGGCGAAGCAGTTGGGGTTTACGCCGGAGCAGATTGCACCAGGGTTGCTTGCTGGGAGTATCGGTAACACCTACTCGGCGGCGGCAATATTGGGGCTCTGTGCCACGCTCGACATTGCCCAGCCAGGTGATGTGATTTTGATGGCCAGTTATGGCTCAGGGGCCGGATCAGACGCCTATGTGATGCGGGTGACCGATGCCATTGCAGAACGGCGCAATCGGGCGCCGATGACGGCCCGCTATGTGGCACGTCGCCAAATGATTGATTATGCCATTTACGCCAAATGGCGTGAAAAGCTGGTAATGGGGTAAGCAATGCGACCAGTCTATATTGGAGGAATTGGCCAGACGGTGGTGGCAGAGCACTGGCAGCGATCGTGGGTGTCGTTGGCGCAACAGGCGGCAGAGCAGGCCTTGGCGCAACATGCGGTAACGCCAACCGTGGGGGCCGTCTACGTGGCCAACGCACTTGGCGCCGCTCTGGGGATCCAGAGTGATATGGCACCCGTAGTGGCGGCGACACTGGGACTGACCGGGGTGGAGACGCTTTCGATCGATGCAGGTGGAGCAGCAGGTGGATTGGCGATTCGGCAGGCCATGTTGGCGGTAGCCGCCGGCGCCCACGAAGCGGTGTTGGTGGTCGGGGTCGAAAAAGTCAGTGACGTGCTTGACGAGCGCCGCGAATCGGCATTGGCGTTGACGACCGATACCGACTGGGAGGCGGCCCACGGGGTAACCTTGACAGCGCAGTGGGCGATGCTCATGCGGCGCTACATGCACGAATATGCGGTTGAGGCGGCAGATTTTGCGTCGTTCCCGGTGAATGCGCATGCCAATGCGGTGCCCAACAAAGCGGCGCTCTACCGTTTTGCGATTAGTGCGGACAAACTCAAGAGTGCGGGGATGATTGCCGCACCACTCGGGTTGCTTGATTGTTCGACGGTGGCCGATGGGGCTGCAGCCGTGATAATTACGGCGCACCCGGATGCGCAGGTGGGACGCCAGGTGCGCATCGTTGCCTCTACCGTGGCGAGCGATGTGGTTGCACTCCACGATCGCCCCGATCTGCTCGATTTGCAGGGGGTACGCACCGGGTTTACACGGGCGCTAGCCCAGGCTCAGCTCAATCGTGACGACATTGATGTGGCCGATATCAGCGATCCCCATGGGATTGCTGCGGTACTCGGCCTCGAAGCCATGGGGTTTGCGGCTCGCGGTACCGGGGTACTGCTCGGGCAGACCGGAGCCATCACGCCGAGTGGGAGCATTCCGCTGGCGTTGAGTGGTGGCTGCAAGGCGCGTGGTGATGTGTTGGGAGCGCTTGGGGTCTACCAAGTGGTCGAGATGACTGCACAGTTGCGGGGCACGGCGCCGACCCAGGTGCCAGGGGCACGGGTGGCGTTGGCACAGTGCATGTCGGGGATTGGCAACAGTGTGGTGACCCATATATTGCAGGGCGAGGAGTGAGAGCAGAGATGGAACTAGCACGGCACTGGCGGCTACGCAATGCACGCTATCGCCTCGAAGGCAGTCAACACCGGCAAGATGGCCATATCGTCTTCCCACCACGGGAGGGAAATGCATGGCAGGCGTATCAGTTGAGTGGCAAAGGCAAGGTGTTGACGTACACAGAAATCCACCAGGCGCCACTCGGCCACGAGGGCGAAGTGCCCTATTTGGTGGCCATGATTGAGTTGGCCGAGGGCCCACGGGTGACAGCACAACTTACCGATTGTGATGCGACCGAGGTCCAGATTGGTATGGCGGTCGAAATGGTAACGCGGTTGTTGGGAGACACCGGTGCTGATGGGTTATTGGTGTACGGGTATAAATTCCGCCCCGTGTTGTAGGCTGGTACTGATTGGTTACACACAACACCCCGCGGCTCTGCCGCGGGGTGTTGTGTGTGATGGCACAGGTATTACATGCTCCGCATGACGCCTACGACGCGCCCTTGGATGCGTACGTTGTGCGCAGGGACATAAATGGGCTCCATGGTCACGTTTGCCGGTTGTAGGCGCACCATGTCGCCCTCGCGATAGAAGCGTTTGAGGGTCACCGAGTTGTCGCTGACAATGCGGGCAGCGACCATGTCGCCAGGCTCGGCAGTCTCTTGGTAGCGGAGTAAGACGATGTCGCCGTCGCTGATGAGTGCATCAATCATCGAATGTCCGCGGACTTTGAGCGCATAGACGTTGGCCAGTTTGTTGGCGGCAACGACTTCGGCAGGGATGTCGATGAGCTCGGCACTTTCACTGGTGAGTTCCTCGGGATCGGGCAACGGTTGACCGGCCGTAATATACCCCAAAAACGGAACCTGGGCAATATTGTTGCTCAACGGTACGATTTCAGCGCGCGCAATGGAAATACCCCGTGACACACGACCATCGCGGCGTACGAGACCACGTTGCTCGAGGACTTTGAGGTTGTAGGCGACGACCGAGGTCGAAGAAATGTTGAGGTCTTCTTGGATTTGGCGGATAGCAGGGGGGTAGTTGTGTTCTTCAACAAATTGCTCAATATACCCCAAAATCTCGCGTTGACGGGCCGACAGTGTATCAATTGGCTGCACGATTGCGCTCCCTTTCGTGCTATGCGAATATTTGTTCGTTAGAACTTATGTTCAATTATACGGGTTGTGGGTCAGATGTCAAGGGGATGGAGGTGAGAAATTGGGCAGTAGGGTCGCTGATGAGGCGAAATCGGTATAATAGTGAGGTCAAGCCGCTCAGCGGGAGGAGCATGCTATGGTAGGGGCAACAGTGGTCATCGTGACATACAACAGCGCAACGGTACTTACTGCGTGTGCCACGGCGTTGGCGCGCTCGACCTATGGCGACTACGAAATCATTGTCGTCGACAATGCGTCACACGATGCCAGCATTGCGGTGGCACACGAGGCGTTTGCTGGTGCTACTATCCTCGCCAACACCGAGAACCGTGGGTTTGCAGCGGCAGTCAATCAAGGGGTAGCCGCAGGCAGTGGGCAGGTGGTGGTGACACTGAATCCGGATACCGAAGTACAACCGGAGTGGCTGGGGGCGTTGGTTGCTCGCTTGCAGAATGATGCGCAGGTGGGGGTGGTGGGAAGTGTGATTGTGGATGCTGAGGGGGTACTGGCCCACACCGGAGGAATTATTGATCCTGTGACTTGGCGTACCAACCACGCGCATGAATTCACTGCCGGTGGTGCGGTTGATTTTGTGACGGGAGCTGGTCTTGCCATGCGTCGGAGTGATTGGCAGGCCGTGGGTGGCTTCGATGAAACGTTTTTTCCGGCGTATTTCGAAGATGTCGACCTGTGTATGCGCGTGCGGGGACGTGGTCTGCAGTGTGTGGTCGAGCCAGGTGCGACCCTGCTTCATCACGAATCACTCTCCACAGGCAAGCAGAGTGGATCCTTTTATTACTACTATCATCGTAATCGTTGGCGTCTGATTGTGCGTGCGTGGCACCGTGGTCAGCTTGACCCCCAATTCGTGGCAGCCGAAGCCGTTGCGCTCACCCAAACCAATATCACCGACCGGGCGGTGGCTCTTTTCGTGGCGCGTCACGATGTGCAGGCCGGGGCCGATGATGAGGCACATCGGCAACGCGTGCTGGCACTGGGCCGCCTGCTTGGCGAAATCCAGCGTGAAACGCACCTGACACCGGCGTTGTGGTCACAGGCACTCCGTGATGTGTTGGGGGTGGGAAATGTGCAGGCGGTGGCCTATGCGGAGCTGTATGGTAATCGTCAGATTTCGTTGGCTGATGTGCCCGTCTTGCCAGTGTTGACGAGCGCCCAACCGCTGTATCAGCGGTTGTTTGGAGGTGGATGGTTGGCCAGGCTCCGCACGCGTTTGTTGGGCGGGCAATTTGTGCATCTATTTGACCAGTTGTTGCAACACCAGCTGGCCATGCACCAGCATCTACGCCAACTAGCAGTGACGGAGTCGCCATTGCTCATCGAGCAGACCGTGCGGCAAGCATTGTGGTGGGCGACGCTGACGACAGCGCAACAAGAAAGGAACTAGACATGGTCGCCGATATGCGCAAAGAATACATGCAGGCCGGTTTGGACGAAGCCGATGTGCATGACAACCCGATAATGCAATTCGACACGTGGTTTCAGCAAGCTTTGGCTGGGCAAGTACATGAGCCCAATGCGATGACGTTGGCCACGGTCGATGCCAATAGCCGCCCTGCGGCGCGCATTGTCTTGCTCAAAGGGTATAGCGACGCCGGATTCGTGTTTTTTACCAACTACGAAAGTCGTAAGGGGCAGGCACTCGCCGTGAATCCGTGGGCGGCCGTGATTTTTTATTGGCCCGAACTCGAGCGCCAAGTGCGCATCGAGGGGGCAGTGTGCAAAGTGGCAGCAGCCGATGCGGATGCCTACTACCACAGTCGCCCTCTCGGGAGTCGTCTTGGGGCGTGGGCCTCGCCACAGAGCCGCGTCATCGCTGATCGCAACGTGCTCGCCGATAATTTGGAGATGGCCACCAAGCAATTTGGCGAGCGTGTGCCACGACCGCCGTTTTGGGGCGGGTATGTGGTACAGCCCGATCGCATTGAGTTTTGGCAGGGGCGACCGAGTCGTCTGCACGATCGCATCTGTTACCGACGGGACAGCGCAGATTCGCCATGGACGCGTGAGCGACTGGCGCCATAACTGAGGAGGTTCGTAGATGAATTCACTCCTTACACGGCTGGGATATCAGGCGCATGAGCGAGTCGTGATTGTGCATGCTGACGATATCGGGATGTGTCATGCGTCGACTGGTCTGCTCCCCACGTTGTTTGGGGCAGGCATGGTGACCGCCGCCTCGGTCATGGTGCCGTGCCCGTGGTTTGCCGTTGCGGCCGAATGGTGTCGGGCGCATCCGGATGCCGATGTGGGGGTGCACTTTACACTGACGAGTGAATGGCAGAGCTACCGCTGGGGGAGTGTGGCCACACATGCGCCCACGAGTGGCATCCACGACGACGCGGGCTTTTTTCACCGGCGTACGGCGGATGTGTTTGCGCAGGCCGATCGAGTGGCGGTCGCTCACGAACTTGCGGCGCAGTATCAGCGTGCATTGGCCTTTGGGATGCGTCCGAGCCATTGTGATTCTCACATGGGAAGTGTCTTTGGTGCGGGAATCTTTGAGGCGTATGTGGCCATCGGTATGCAACAGCGCGTGCCGGTGTATGTACCGCGCCTCACTGATGAACAACTGCAACGGCTTGGTTTTGACGAGGCGACACGTGCGTATCAACGGGGTGCGTTGGCCGATCTCGAAGCCCGTGGTTGGCCGCTGTTTGATCACATGGTGGCCTTGCCACTCAGCGATGCCACCTTTGGGGTAGAGGATACGATTGCCATGCTTACAAGCCTCCCCGCCGGGCTCAGCTATTGTATTGGGCATCCGGCAATAGCGAGTCCCGAATTACAGGCAATTGCGCCGGATTGGGCGGGGCGAGTGCGTGATTATGCGGTCATGACCGATCCTGAAGTGGCGGCCGCGGTGCGCGCGGCAGGAATTCATTTGATTGGGTGGCGGACGATTGCGGCCGCACTTGCGATGCCCTGATGCTGAGGGGCGAGCATCGCCCGAGGGCGATGCTCGCGAATCGACTATTGGTGGAAGCCGAGGCCGCGTTCACGGAGGCTCACCCATTTGCCGTGACCGATGACGAGGTGATCGAGTAGGTCGATGTCGAGGAGTTTGCCGGCAGCGGTCACATCGCGGGTGACTTGAATGTCGTCGGCCGAGGGAGAGGGGTCGCCTGAGGGGTGGTTGTGGACGAGAATGATGGCGGCGCTGTTGAGGCGCACGGCCTCCTTGAAGATTTCGCCGACCCGCAACAACGAGGAATTCAGGCTCCCCACGTAGAGCGTTTGGATTTTTTGCACGCGATTTTTGGTGTCGAGGCAGATGACTCGCAGATGCTCTTGGTCGAGGTGGCTCATTTCGATGAGCATGAGTTGGGCGGCATCGCTGGGGGTGCGAATCTGGAATCGCTCATCGAAGCCGGCAATGACGAGACGACGGGTGAGCTCGAGAGCGGCTTTGATGCGAGCAGCGCGTACATCACCGATATCGTCGATTTGTTGGAGCTCTTCGATGCTGAGCCGTTGTAGCCCGACCACGCCACCGGCCTCGGTCAAGAGCCGCTGGGCCACCTGTTGCGCATGCTCGAGTTCGCCGTTGCCGATGACGAGGGCGACGAGTTCGGCATCGCTGAGGGCGCCGGCCCCTTGTGAGAGCAGGCGTTGACGCGGATGTGGGGCGTCGGGGAGTTCGCGAATACGTGGCGAAACAGAGAGAACGATGGTCATGGGGGTGCTCCTTGGCGATGGGGCAGACGATTCACACAGGTGATACCGTCTGACGAGGCCAAAAAGGCACGCCGTGACTAGTCGATTGGGTGAGCAGGGCTCATCGCCAAAAATTGCGCATAGGTGGTGACGTCGAAATGGGCGGCGTGCGGGATGAGGGCGTTGGCGCTGCCACAAGCCACACCGTGGCGCAGGGCGGTCGGCCAATCGGCACCTTGGCTCCGAGCCATGACCATGCCGGCCAGCGTGCAATCGCCACTCCCCACGGGGCTGACCGCGGTAATCGTCGGAGCTGGCACATACCAGGCCGCATCACTCGTGGCAACAACTGCTCCCGCTGCGCCGAGGGTGACCGCCACGGTGTGAGGTCCTTGGGCGATGACGTGTTGTGCGGCGTAGGCGGCGGCGGCCGGGGAATCGATGGGGATGCCGAGGCTAGCGCCGAGCTCGCTGGCGTTGATTTTGAGCAGGGCGATGGCGGCATCGAGGTGGGCCACGAGAGGCTCACCACTCGTATCGAGTGCCACCGGGCAATCACGAGAGCAGGTGTCAACCAGGGCACGTAATCCGCCACTGCTTGCGCCAGGTGGGAGACTCCCCGAGATGGTCAAAAACGCACTCGTGCGCGCAAGTGCGGTGACGCGCTCGTGGAGCGCCTGCCATTCGCTTGTGCTCATAGATGGGCCTGGTTCGTTGACGACGAGTTGGTCGGGAGCTTCCACATCGGTGATGAGCAGACAGGTGCGGGTTTCACCGGCAATGACGACCTGGTGCAGATGAATCTGCTCGGCCTGTGCCAAGCGAGCGACGACGTGCCCGGTGTGACCACCGAGTGGTGCCACACTCTGGCAGGGGGCACCGAGGCGTTGCAGGGCGCGGGCCACGTTGAGCCCTTTGCCCCCGGCGGCATCGTGGCGATCGCGCACCCGCGAGACATCGGCATTGCGAAATCCGGGGACAATCAGGGTGCGATCAAGGGCCGGATTGCAGGTGAGCGTGGTAATCATGATGTGGTATCGGTGATTGCGATGAACGCACGGTTTTTGGTGCCCCCGTTGAAGATGGCCATGAAATCAAACATGCGCTTCATGAAGCCGTACTTCTGGTTGAGCAGCTGGTTGATGTGCGCATGCTCCGTGGCATCCGTCAGGCGCGCCTGTGCCGAGAGTTGCTCACCGAGCGGGGTGCCGGTGCGGTCGCAGGGTTGGACGTGGATGTGCGGATTATTGCGGATGCGCTTGACTTTGCCGGCGTTGTGACCGGTCATCACGTACAACGTGCCTGCATCGTGCACGAACCAGACTGGGGTGGCAACCGCCACACCCGTTTTGCGATAGCTGATGAGATTGATGAACTCGTGCTGACTGAGCGATGCGATTGACATACAAGGTGCCTCTACTTTTTTGGGCGACGCCCGTGCTGCCCACGCACGATTCCGGCTCGATAACTGAGCCCGACAACAAAGCCGACAATCATCAGGATGATGAATATTTCGCCCCAACTGAGTGTCATGTGCGTGGTATCCCTTGTGTGCTATACGAATGAAAACTTCGAGTGGATTGTACCACGGTGTGACGGCGGTGTTTCTTCTATAATAGACAGAAAGCAGGGACGAAAGAGAGACCCCCGATGACCAATGTACAGGTATCACAGCACCCATTGGTGTTGACCAAATTGGCGCTGTTGCGTGATCACCAGACGACACCGAAGATTTTTCGTGAACTCGTGGGCGAAATCACGCAATTTTTGATGTATGAGGCGACCCGTGACCTCCCCTTGCGCCCCCACGACGTCCAAACTCCACTGGCGTCGTATGCGGGTCATCGGCTCCACGAGCAAATCGGCTTGATTCCGATTTTGCGCGCCGGCCTGGGCATGGTCGACCCGATTCTTGACATGATACCGACCGCACATGTGTGGCATCTCGGGTTGTACCGCGATCATGAAACGCTTCAGCCGGTCAGCTACTACAACAAATTACCGCCACAGGCCGATGTCGATGTCTGCTTGGTGCTCGACCCCATGCTTGCGACTGGGGGGTCGGCGAGCGCGGCGGTCACCGTACTCAAACGCTGGGGCGTGAAACGCATGAAATTCCTCGGCCTCATTGCGGCACCCGAGGGGGTGGCGCTGATGCAACGCGAACATCCCGATGTGCCGCTCCATCTGGCTGCCATCGACGAGCGGCTCAACGATATCGGCTACATCGTGCCCGGGCTCGGTGATGCCGGCGATCGTCAGTTTGGCACCTTTTAATCCCACTACGTATGAAAGGGGTTGGGCATGGTCATGATCCTCACACTCAGCACCGTGTTGGTGGCGTTTGTGGCTACCTGGGTGTTGATGCCGGCGGTGATAGATTTGTGCATACGGCGTGGCTGGGTGGTGCACCCGGGTGGGCGACGTACGCACGAGGGGATTAAGCCGACGATTGGCGGGATTGCCATCTATGCGGGGTTTGTGATTGCGGTCCTCGTGGCTTGGGCTATCGGGCTTTGGGTGCCCGAATTGCACCGTGGTGAGCGTGATGAATTGCGCTTTGGGCTGTTGCTAATCGGTGGTACGCTCACGTTCATTGTGATGTGGATCGACGATGTAACCGAGTTGCACTGGCTCCCCAAGTTTGTCGCCAATGTGCTGGCGGGAGCGATTTCGGTGGGACCGTTTTTGTGGGATCATCAACTCTATGCGGATGCGTTGGGTGCTATGACCGAGCCACGTGGGATCGTGTTCATGGGTTTCAACATGCCCTTCGTGTCGTCTGTAGATTTCTATGCGCTCTCGCCGTGGTTGGCCATCGTGGTGACGATTTTTTGGATTGGGCTGATGATCAATACGGTCAACTGGATGGACGGGGTCGACGGGATTGCGGGCGGGGTCTCGATGATTGCGGCGTTGATGTTGGGCATTCATGCACTCCGCCTCGAACCGGCGCAATACACGGTGGCCGTGGTGCCGTTGGCATTGGCCGGTGCCACGGCCGGCTTTTTGCTCTTCAACTTTCCTCCGGCCAAAGTATTCATGGGGGACGCCGGGGCTGAGTTTATCGGCTATGTACTCGGAGTAAGTGCCATCATTGGGGGGGCCAAATTTGCGACGGTGTTGTTGGTGCTTGGCGTGTGGATCCTCGATGTCGCTTGGTTGATTGTGTCACGCATGTTGGCCGGCAAATCACCGACGACAAGTGGGCGCGACCATTTGCACCAGCGTTTGACCGATGCCGGGCATCATCCACGCGCTATTGCGCTGTATTTTTATGCGATAAGTGTGATTTTCGGGGTATTGGGCATCGCCGATATTGGTGCAACGGGCAAACTGATTGCATTGGGGTCGTTGCTTGTCGTCGGCATCGCCACAATCGGCTATGCGATGCGGATTCCCAAGCGTTCACTCGACTGATCTGGGGGTGACTACTCGCTCTCGAGTATCCCCGATTGTACCCGCACAACTCCGGTGGCAGTCGTCATCATGAGGCTCCCGTCTGCGTTGATGGTCTGCACACTTCCGACCACCACCTGGCTCCCCTGGCGGATGCGCATCTGTTGGCCGGTGATGTCGCCGAGTAAGTGGAGCCACTGTGATTGGTAGGCGTTGGGGTCGTGTTGGAGCATGCGGTAGACGACATCGAAGCGACGGAGCGTCTCGACGAGCACCTGTGGGCGGGTAACTGCCGGGTACCAGTGGCTGAGTGGGCGACTTCGGTGGGTCATATCGCTGCCATCGACCACGGCAGTTGCTTGAAAGTGCACATTGACGCCAAAGCCTACCACCATGCTGTGCATGGTGGTGGCGGTCGTTTGTCCTTCACACAGGACCCCTGCCACCTTGTAGCGCTGGCCTGCGTCGGTGATTACGATGTCGTTCGGCCATTTGATGGCCACGGGATGCTGTATGCACGTGGCAATGGCCTCAGCGAGTACGGCCACAAAGGCGTTGATGAGTGTGGGGGCATGCTGTGGTGCCAGCCAAGTGGGGCGCAGTAAGAGCGAAACGAGGAGCGATTGGCCGGGTGCATCCACCCAGCGCCGCCCGTATTGCCCGCGCCCTGCCTGCTGATGCTCCGCGATGACGACGAGGCCTTCAGGATGGTCGGCACGGGCCGCTGTGCGGGCTATGGTGTTGGTGGAATCCACCTGTTGTTGGTAGATGATGGCGTTACCACACGGTTGCTGTGGTAACTGCGCTTGTAGCGTGGTTGGATGCAGATCAGAAGGGGAGGTCGGCATGAGGCACCACATGCGCTTTCAGCCAGGCATAAAAGGGCTCTTCGTCGGCGTCACGGTGGATGTGCTTGAGCACACTCGCAAGCTCGCTGTGCGACGCGTCAATCTCGTACCCCATGTGATGGCAGAGGTGTAAGAGTACCAACAACGCCGTGGTGTCGTTTTGACTGATGAACGGCTCGCGCTTGATAATGGCACACACCATGGCTGCCGTCTGGTGGAGTGGGGTGGTGTAGCGGGCACTGCCGAAAAACAGCTGGTCGGGAAGGGCAAGGATGTCGTCAAGCACATCACTAGAACGCACCCCTGTGCGCCCGCCATACCGCTCAACAAGAACGATGTGCATGTCGAGAATCAGGTCTTTGGTAATGCGAAAGCTCCACACGTTATTCGAGCCCCGCTAGCTTGCGAAACGCCTTGTCATACTCGTCAACCACTGGATTGGCCCAGTCGACGAATTTGGCGGAGCGCGGTTTGCGCAACAATACTTCGCGGTCAGTAAAGACGAGCTCGACCGTGTCGAGCTCACCGAGATTGGCTGCACTCAGCCAGCCCCGCACCACGGCAGGCAGATTTTCGACCTCAATGATGAGTTGTTTGGGCATAGCTGTCACCTCAAACGAATCCCAGGCACGATGGAGATTACCACCACGGTGCCTGGGGTATGTGCGTTATTCGCGCGGGCGCAAATGCGGAAAGACGACGACGTCGCGGATGGTCGACTGATTGGCAAAAATCATGGCCATACGGTCAATGCCCATGCCGAGGCCACCGGTCGGTGGCATGCCGTACATCAACGCGTTGATGTAGTCGGCATCGAGCTGATGCGCTTCGTCATCGCCGGCGGCTAGATCTTTGAGCTGACCGAGGAAGCGAGACTCTTGGTCGAATGGGTCGTTGAGCTCACTGTAGCCGTTGCCAATCTCCATGCCGGCCACGATCGCTTCAAAACGCTCAGTAATGGCCGGGTTACTCGAGTTGCGCTTTGCAAGCGGCGAAAGCTCCACCGGGTGATCCACAATAAACGTCGGTTGAATCAACGTCGGTTGGATGATTTCACTGAAGAGTTCATCGACCTGCTTCGCCCAACTCGGCTTGGTCTCCACCGGCAGTTTGCGCGCACGAATTTCACGGACAAGCGCCTCGTGCGTATTGTGTACGAGTACATCAATGCCGGTTTGTGCGAGGATGGCACCCGGAATAGAGACACGTTGCCAGGTGGGGCCAAAGTCGATCTGATGCCCCTGATACGCAACCACGCTGCTCCCGTGAATGCGCTGTGCAGTGGTGCGACAAATATGCTCAACGAGATCGATCATGCTCTGATAGTCGCCGAAGGCCTGGTAGCACTCCATCATGGTGAATTCCGGGTTGTGGGTGCGGTCGACACCTTCGTTGCGGAAGACTTTGCTGATTTCGTAGACCCGCTCAAATCCACCGACAATCATGCGCTTGAGGTACAGCTCGACCGCAATGCGCAAGTATAGGTTTTGGTGAAGCTGATTGTGAAAGGTGGTAAACGGCCGCGCTGTGGCCCCGCCATAGATGGGCTGAAGCACGGGTGTCTCGACTTCGAGGAATCCTTGCTCATCGAGCACTGACCGCATGATTTGCACCACTTTGGCACGAGTGCGAAAATTGTCACGCACCTCTTGGTTGACGATCATGTCGAGGTAGCGCTCGCGCAGGCGAGCCTCAGTGTCGGTTAGTCCGTGCCATTTGTCCGGTGGCGGGTTGATGGACTTGCTGAGGATGGCCAAGTGGTCGACATATATTGATGCCTCGCCCGCATTGGTGCGCCGGAGCGTGCCGCCTGCCTCGATGATGTCGAAGGTGTCGATGTCGTTGGCGAATCGCTTGAACCATTCTTCGCCGATGTCGGCTTTGCTCAGCCATAGTTGGATGCGCCCGTGCTCATCCTCGATGTGGGCGAAGGCGAGCTTGCCCATGATACGGCGCGCCCCCACGATGCGCCCGCTGACGACCACTCGTGCGCCATTGGCCATCATGGTGTCAAAATCGGCCAGGACTGTGGCAATGCGGTGGGTCCGTTGGGTGCGCGCCGGGTAAGCGTCAATCCCAGCCTGACGGAGCCGAGCGAGTTTCTCGGCACGCTGTTGTTGCAAATCGTTCAGTTCCATGCTGCCCCTGTTTCGTTGTGCTCGCTCTCGCAGGTCTTGGTGTGCAAACGTGCCCTGTTGTGGCGCATACCACAGCAGAGCACGTCGGTGTGCTCGGGATTTACTTGATCGATTTAATTGTCACCTTCATGGCACCGCGAGGTGCCTGTACGACAACCTTTTGCCCGATTCGGTGGCCGAGCAATGCCGCACCAAGTGGTGACTCGTTGGAGATGAAGCCGTTGGCAGGGTTGGATTCCGCACTCCCCACGATGCGGTACTCTTCATCTTCGTCGTCGCCTTCGTAGCGGATGACGACAGTGGAGCCAATCCGTACTGTCTTGGCATCCCCGACAGGCTCGTCTTCAATGATTTGATGATTGGCCAATTGGGCGCGGATCTCTTTGATGCGCCCCTCCAAAAATCCGGAGGCCTTTTTGGCGTCTTCGTATTCGCCACTTTCTGATACGTCACCCAGTTCTTTGGCTTCTTCGATGCGCTTGGCAACTTCTGCCCGACCCTCTGTCTCGAGGAACTTGAGCTCGGCCTCGATTTTGGCCTTGCCCTCGCGGGTGAGATAGGTAATGCGATCGCTCATGTGGATTACCTCTACCTAACTTGTTGGGTATGGCACAATGAAAAACAACAAAAACCGAGAGCGAGGCTCTCAGTTCACACGGGGTCACGCCATCCCTGAGAAGTAGTATAGCCGATGCAATGGGAATTTGCAACGTGATCATGAGAACGACGTTGGGTTTGACTTCTTGTCGGTCAAATCGTACAATGAAAGAACTATGCGGGAGTGGCGTAGTGGTAACGTAGGAGCCTTCCAAGCTCATGTCGAGAGTTCGATTCTCTCCTCCCGTACCAGTATCCCACAGCACCATGCGGTGCTGTGGGAGTTGTTTTTTGTCTACCACGCCACAAACATGCGTGCCATGGCCGGCGCCACCACCAAGATGAGTAACACTCCGATGACCTGCCAGCGTAACAGGCGACGTATGCGCTGGAACTCCGTATCGGCTACCACCATGCCGTCATCGGCAATACTCCCCCAGCGAATATAGCGTATCGTGGGGTAGATGGATAAAATGCTGATAAGCAAAACCAGCGCCATTTTGACCCAAAACAAGACGTTTCCCACATAAAACTGATACCCCTTGCCACCGTAGACGACGCGCAACACGCCAGCCACCAGGAGTACCAGCGCCGATACGCCGTACCACAGGTCGATGCGCTGGAGCCCGCGTGCCTCGTGAGCAGTCAGTCGCTGCCGGAAGGTCAGCCATTCGTAGACCAGACACGCGACCAGCGTGAACGCTGCAATATGGTGCAGACTGGCAAGGAATGTGACAAGTAACATGGGATGAATTCCTTTCTCCTGATGAACATCTCAACGAGTACGATGGCACTACTCGTCATCATCCTGACCGGTATCGGTAGTTGACCGAGCGTATACGCCATGATTAGAAAGCTCCGCTGGAGCGTCTCCCGATGTCATTCCTACATCACTTGTTACTGATGTGGGCAAAGTGGCGTGCTACCCGTACATACTCCAACGGCCCACCATGCCCCACATACCAGCGCGTGGGCGCATGCGAGAGTAGGCGTGCAATGCTGTGATGCACATCGTCCCAATCATCGACGAAATAGTGATAGTTGGGTTGGTGCGGGCGTATGGTGCCCCCCAGCCACCCGCCCATCATCACATCACCCACGATGGCTTCGCCGTTGCCGAGCAATAGCGATAGTGACCCTTTGGTGTGACCGGGGGTAAAGAGCACCTGACCATCGATGCCGTAGGCGTGGAGCGATATTTCCTCGCTGAGCACGATATCGGGCGTTACGGCATCGAATGGTCTGACCAGCATGGCTGCGACCAAGCGTGCCTCCATGTTGCGCGGTTTGACAACGCCATTTGTGCCTGTTACGAGGTTGGGGGCATCAGCCTGATGGATGGCCACAGGAATACCGTGGCGGTGCTGCAGTACGCTGGTCGCACCGACATGATCGATGTGTCCATGGGTGTGCACGAGCAGGGTGATATCGCGGGGTGTGAGACCAGCACGGGTGATGGCACGCTCAATGACATCTGCATCGCCCGGAAATCCAGCATCGACCAAGATGGCCTGCTGATCAATAACCAGATAGGCATTGGAATAGCGTAGGGGAATCTGAATGACACGCATCGTCTCGTACTCCGTTCTGTGCACATCATTTTATATGTGCATGCGTCTTGTACCATGCCACCGTATGCGCAATCGCCTCAGGCATGGGTGTGGCCCGCATGCCAAAGGTGGTTTCGAAGCGCTGTGAATCAACCACGAACGGCTGCTCAAATTCATACGCCATCTCAACCATCTCATGGGCAGCTGGAATAAACCACCCCGCAATGCGCATCATGGTACGCCCCATGGCCTGGAATCGCGGCTCCACACCCATCTCACGCGCAATCATCGTTACCATCTCACGCTGTGTGATATCTGGGCGATCATTCGGCACATGCCATGCGTGGCCATCGGCCTCGTCCGACCCTGCCACAATAACCAATGCTCGGGCAAAATCAGGGATATAGGTTTGGGTGTGTGGCACATCCACATTACCAATGAGATTGGCCGCTTTGCCCTTCAGCATCGGGATAAAGGTGCGCTCGCCCATCATACTCGTCAGCCCCCATGGGCCAAAGTAATCTGACCCACGCACACTCGTCACCCGGACCCGCCCTGCCTGGTGCGCCGCAAAAGCCGCTTGACTAATTTCACTGCGCACCCGCCCTTTGCGGGTGTGGGCCATGTGTGGTGTTGCTTCGGTGAGTGGCGCTGACGCGATGCCGTACATGTACATATTTTCGACGAGCACCAACTTGGCGTTGCTTCCCGTCATACCCTCAATAATTGCCCGTTGTAATGGTGGAAAACGCTCGACCCACTGATGATATTCGGGCTGCGCCGTCTGATACACCGCACACGCATCAGCAGTGACAGCCCGCACATTTTTGGCATCATACAAATCGGCCGCCACTATCTCAACCCCAACCGGTAGTTCGGCCATGTGCCCTGATCGATTGACCATACGCACGGATTCCCCACGCCCACGCAACTCGTGCATCGTGGCTCGCCCAATCGCACCAGTCCCCAACACGACATGCACACTCATGACATGAATCTCTTTCTATACCACACTACGAATCATTCGCCTTGAGCCGCTCACGCGCCGTATAACGGCGTCCCACTGCCTCGACATGCTCCATGGCTGCCCCCAGCCCAAATTGTGGCATGTTGCCATACACGCACTCGTACTGATCGGGATTCACCATGTAGGTCTCGTGCCAAATCCCCACTGAGCCGTCGCTCCCCACTGCCTGATTGAAGCGCTTCCAGGCCGCCACATGTGGATCTGACGGGTTGCGCGCAAAGGCCTCGAGGTCGTCGAATGAGCGCCAGTACTGCACCAAAATCGGCCCGCGCATGTTCCAAAAAAACTCCGTATGCAAAAACCCCTTCTCGGGATGCGTATACAACGTCCGAATCATCGGTCCCATCGCAGCTACCACCGGCATCCACTTGTCAAACCGCCACCAGATGTTGATGCGCATGCCGATCAAGAACACCACAAACGGCTCATCGGTTTTGGCGGTGTAGCGCCCCGCAAATATAGCACTCATATGCGTTCCTTATCTACAAAATATTCAATAAATATGACTAGTGATGCAAAATATATTGCTTTGCAATAGCATCAATCTCGTATTCATATAGGCCATTTCCGGTCGCGCCAAACGGTGGAATCGAACAGTTAATTTCTAGTGAAATCAACCCGTGCACCCGCCCCCAAATCATGATGGCCACCGTCAACGCCTCAGGCACCTGTGCCCCGGTATGCTGTTGCCATGTATCAAACATGGGTATGGCCACTGGCATCACCGCCGGGATTGCCGCCGTGTTGAGCATGCGGGCCGCATACAGCTGATCAATCACACTCACTAGTGCCCACAAGGATCGTCCGGCGACAGGCATCACCTCAGGCGGTGCCTGATACCCGGGGATTGGCGTGCCGAAAATCAGCTGATACCGCTGTGGCATATCGAGTGCCCAGGTGCGGTATGCCTGCCCGGTGGCCCGCAAGCGCGCGCGTAGATCAACGAGTGGTGCCACATCAAGTGCAGTCATCTGATAGTCACCCAGCGATGTGTACGCATCAATAATCAGCGCTGTCACTAGCGCATCACGATCCGCATAGTGGTTATAAATCGCTGGCGCACTCACGCCAATCGCTCGTGCAATCGCCCGCAGCGATAACTCGGCAGCCCCTACATCCACCATCTGCTGCCAAGCCACCTCCTTAATTGATTCCTTCAGGTTTGGGACCTGCTCATGTTTTTTGGGACGCACCATACCACACTCCATCAATAAACTTACGATGTAAATATACAATGTTAATTTAAAGAAGTCAAATCGCAATCATACCGATAACACGGTGTGATTGCGATTAACCGGACCCGTTAGATACGCGGTATCGATGCAATACTCGTGATGAACCACTGCATCACAGTTTGAAAGCTGTCATTGGTATCGACGGGCAGTGCGAATGTACCAGTTGCTTCGAGTGTGCTGAAGCCATGCACGATGCTACGCAAACCGCGCAAGACGTGAATGGTGTCGTGGGGCGTTAATGCATATGGCTGTAGTACGCGTGTGAGCAAGTGCATTAAATCCTGGTTGGCGTGTGCTAGTGCCGCATTGGGTACGGTGGATTGTACGAGTGTGGCGGCGTAGATGCCGGGATTTTGTCGGATAAAATCACGATAGGCATTAGCGATCGTCCGCAGTGCCGCATCCCCACTTTGCCCGACCGCTGCATCTTGACAGCAGCGGAACAGGGCCTGGGCGCCGTACGCTGCCAGCGTAGCGTGCATGTCTTCTATGCCACTGATATGGTTGTACAGCGAAGGCAGCTTGATATCCAGTGTTTGTGCAATTGCGGCCAGTGTCAATGCGGCCAAGCCATGCTGATTGACGTACTGTACTGCTGTTTCGATGACCAGGGTACGGTTGATGCGGTGTTTGGTCATGAGCCGCCTCTGGCATTATTGGCTGTGCGTTCCACGGCTTGTGCCAGTGCGGTTGCAGGCTGTGTGACCACATCACCATGCCCGGGAGCAAGCCAACTCGGGTGCAACGAGGCGAGCATTTGCACACTTTGATTGGCAGCTGGTTTACTCCAGGTCGCAGTCGCTGGGAATGGGAACCGCCACGACCATTCACTCGTAATCGTCACACCACCAACGGTATGTAGGGCGTCGCCGGTGATAATCCCCAAATCACGGGTATCCACAAAACTCACATGACCGGGAGTATGGCCAGGGCTAGCAACCACCCGTAGCGAACCAACCATGTCACCCGCGGTGATGAGTCGTGTGGGAATGGTTTTCACCGGATTGTATCCCCCTCGCAGGGGATAGTGTGCCTCACCCACATCGAGTTGCTTGTCACCAGCGAGAAAACGTGATTCTCGTGCACCAACCACAAACTCCGCATCGGGGAGCAGTTGGCGCAACCGATCAAAACTACCGATGTGATCCATGTGCCCATGGGTCAATAGCACGCGCCGAATCGGTAATCCGAGTGTTGTCGCAATCGCTACCAGCTCGTTGCCATGCTGCGGTTGAATGAGGCAGTCGATGAGCGTAAATCCATCTGATTCACTCACCAAATACGCATTGACAGGGAACCATGTGGGCCTGATTTGCCAGAGGTGCTCACCGTGTGGTGTCACGCGCATGCCGTTCCTCCTCTAAAAACTACTAATATTCATATTTATACTAATGTAATTAGTTTTTAAATGCAAGAGGGACAAAAAACCTCCGCTGCCACACGTGACAGCGGAGGGAGATGGAGTAGTAGCTAGGCGATTTTGCTGATGGCGATGGTGAGCGTTTTGTCGTCGAGCTCGAGGGTTTCCACATGGGCATCGACGGCTGGTTTGGCGAGTACAAGGCTCTCGGCGAGGGTTTCGCCGCACATGTATTCGCTCCAGGCGGCGATAGTGGCTTCGAGTTCGGGATGACCTTTGACGCCATCGAGGGAGACATGGATGCGATCGGAGATGGCGAAGCCGGCGTTTTTGCGGGCATCTTGGATGTAGCGCACGATTTCGCGGGCCACCCCTTCGGCGACCAGCTCGGGGGTAAGGGTGGTGTCGAGGGCGGCGAGCACGCCGTTTTCTTCGGCGACCACGTAGCCCTCCGGGGAAGAGGTTTCAACAAGCACCTCATCGGGAGAGATGGTGAGCGTTTGGCCGTCAACGACGAGCTCAAACGAGTTGCCGCTTTCGACAGCCACAGCGTTGGCGCGGGCGACGTCGTTGCTCATCTGCTTGAGGGCCTCGGTCAACGCTGGCACGAGTTTGCCGTACTTTTTGCCGACGACGCGCAAATTGGGCTTAAAGCGATAGTCGATGAAGGTGGCACCGGTCTCGAGCCACTTAACACTCTTGATGTTGAGCTCGTCGCGGATGTCACTTTCGAATGCGGTAATCGACTGTGCCACCGCCGTGGGCACGCGCACCAAGATGGACGGCAGGGGTTGGCGCACCTTGAGGGCAGCGCTCCGGCGGGCGGCACGGCCAAGACCAACGAGGGTTTGTACCACGTCGATGCTGGCCACGAGTTGGTCATCGCGCCAGGCCGGGTTGCTCTGGGGCCACTGTGCGGTATGCACGGATTCCCCGGATGCTGAGGCGTTGTTGAGCACCAAGTTGCCGTACATTTCTTCAGCGATGAAGGGCATGAACGGAGCAAGGAGTTTGCTCAATGTGACCAAGCAGGTATACAGGGTGGCGTAGGCGGCCTGGGTATCGGCGTCGTTGGCCGTTTTCCAGAAGCGGCGGCGCGAGCGACGCACATACCAGTTCGATAGTTCATCCACAAAGCGCTCAATGGCTTTGGCGGGGGCATAAATGTCGTAGCCGTCGAGCTCATTGGTGACGGTACGCACCAGGTCGTCGAGGCGAGCGAGTGCCCAGCGGTCGAGCGGGTTGGTGAGGGTGTTGACGTCGAGATTCAGCGATCCGTCTTTGTTGAGCAGACCAGCCGGGGACCAGCCCTCGAGATTGGCGTAGGTGACAAAAAACGAGTAGGTGTTCCACAGAGTGAGTGTGAATTGGCGGAGCATGTCACCCACCAGCTCGCGAGAAAAGCGGCGCGGGTTGTAGGGTGGTGCGGAGGCAAACATGTACCAGCGCACGGCGTCGGTGCCGAATTCGTTAATCACATCCCACGGGTTGACGATGTTGCCCCGCGACTTCGACATTTTTTCGCCCTTGCCGTCGAGGATGTGCCCGAGGCAGATGACGTTTTCGAAAGCCGGGCGATCGAACAACAGCGTTGAGACGGCATGCAGGGTGTAAAACCAACCACGGGTCTGGTCGATGGCCTCGCTGATGTAGTCGGCTTGGCCGGCGATTTGTTCGAACAGCTCTTTGTTTTCAAACGGGTAGTGCCACTGTGCTACGGGCATGGCACCGGAATCGAACCAGCAATCGGCGACGTCGGTGATACGGCGCATGGTGCCGTGCTGCGGGTCTTCCCAGGTGACGTCGTCGACATAGGGGCGGTGCAGGTCGAGCTCACTGAGGGAGCGGCCGACTTTGGCTTCGAGCTCAGCCACGGAGCCGATACACTCCATGTGTTTGCCGTCGGCGGAGACCCAGATGGGCAAGGGGGTGCCCCAGTAGCGTTCGCGGCTAATCGCCCAGTCGATGTTGTTGGCGAGCCAGTTGCCGAAGCGTCCGCTCTTGATGTGATCGGGTACCCAATGGACTTCTTGGTTGGCAGCTACGAGGCGCTCTTTGCGGGCCGTGGTGCGGATGTACCAGCTGGGCTTGGCGTAGTAGAGCAACGGCGTTTTGCAGCGCCAACAAAAGGGGTAGGCGTGCTTGACGCGCCCGCTCTTGAACAAATCGCCGCGCTCCTTGAGCACCTTGGTGATGACCGGATCGGCCTCTTTGAAGAACATGTCGGCGAAGCCGAGGTGGGCAAAGGCGGCCATGGTGCGGCCGTTGAGATCGACGGAGAACAGGGTTGGCAGGTTGTACTTGCGCCCGATCTCGAGGTCACCATAGGCGGGGGCAATATGCACGATGCCGGTACCGTCTTCGAGTGACACAAAATCGTCGCTGATGACGCGGTAGGCCTGGGTCAAATCCGGTTTGTCGCCGGCACCAGGTACACCGTCGAACAAGCGCGTATAGCGCATATCAACCAGTTGATTACCGGTGTAGGTGGCCACAACCGTGTGCCCTTCTCCCAGCACTTTTTCGGCCAAGCTCGCAGCCATGATGACGCGTTCGCGCTGGCCCTCGGGGCCGGTTTCGGCGAGCACGTAGGTGGCCTCTGGGTTGACGGCGAGGGCCACGTTGGCCGGCAGTGTCCAGGGTGTGGTGGTCCAGGCGATAAACGCAGCCCCAGCCAGGGCGTCGTCGAGGGCATGGCCAGACGGTGTGACGCGGAAGCGGAGCCACACGGATGGATCATCGACGTCGTCCTCGAAGCCCAAGTTGACTTCGGCATCCGACAGCGTGGTGCCACAGCGCGGGCAGTGCATGGTGACCTTGTAGTCACGGAAAAGCAGGTCGCGATCCCAGAACTGTTTGAGGATCCACCACAGCGATTCGATGTAGGAGTTATCGAAAGTGCTGTAGGGCTTCTCCATGTCAATCCAGTAGGCGATGCGATCGGTCATTTTCTCCCATTCGCTGATGTAGGTCTGCACACTTTTTTTGCAGGCAGCGTTGAATTCAGCGATACCGTAGCGTTCGATGTCGGGTTTGCCACTAAACCCGAGGGTCTTTTCGACTTCGATTTCCACGGGCAGGCCGTGGGTATCCCAGCCACCACGGGCGCCGATGACGTGCTGACCACACATGCGGTGGTAGCGAATGATGATGTCTTTGGTGACCCGCGCTTCGACGTGGTGGATGCCAGGGCGACCATTGGCGGTGGGAGGCCCCTCATAAAAGATAAATGGTTTGTTCGGATCGCCGTGGGCGAGTGCCTTGCGCTTGACATCGTGTTGGCGCCAGTAGTCGCTGATGCGTTCTTCGAGGGCCACAAACGATGCCCGAGTATCGACTGCACGAAATGTCATGGTGTTGCTCTGCCTCCGTACCAAAAACAAACAACAAAAAACCCGTCCCTCTGACAGGGACGAGGCGAACGTGCACCCCGCGGTACCACCCTGATTGCCAAACGCCAACGGCGCGGCCACTTGTGGGTGCCAACACACCCTGCCCTGCTTTCGGTGGGCTCCCGGTCGGCTTACACACGGCACATGGTGCCGCTTGGGCCTCCTGCTCAGAAGGGATATCGTGCGGGACAATCGCCGTGGCTCACACCTTGCCCACGGTCGCTGATCGATTGAACATCCCGTCGACCTGTCTTCGTCAACGCACCAGTAGTATACCGCAGATTTGTACCTACGGCAACCACTCGTGGGAGCGGTATTGCGTGTGCCCGCCAAACAGTGCTATACTATACGTATGTACACGCCGATGCCGGCGTGGAGCGTATGTACATCGAATGGAGTGATGACCATGGCCAAAGATACCAAGGGCAAATCAAAGACCGACGTCACGTCACGTGACAAGAGCGGCAAGGTGACCGACCACATTTGCCAAGACTGCAGCCAGCAGATCATGAACGACCGCGAAATGATCGTGTTGATGGACGATCGCCGTCGCAACAAGACGTACCACCACCGTGCGTGCTTCCAGAAGACGTTGTCGTAACGTGAATGATGGCCCGGGGGGGAGAGCAATCGCTCTCTCCCCCGGGTTTTTTATGCCTTGAGGTGTGCAAAGAGGGCATCGTCCCAGGCGGCGATGCCGAGCCCCTGTGCCACGCCGGTGAAGGGGTCCATTTCGACCATGGCCGAATTGCCGAAGCGTTTGGTGAGCATGTTCACAAAGACGGGGATGCGTGATGAGCCGCCGGTGCGTAAGACAACGTCGATGTCGGTGTGGCTCAGACCAGCGGCGGCTACGGCGCGGTCGACACATGCGGCCACGGCGCGTACGTCGGGGCCAATGAGGCGTTCGAAATCCCAGCGTTCGATGGTTTGGTCGATGTCGATGCCGGGCACGTGCATGCGCACGTCGGCCTGAGGGTGTTGACTGAGTGCGACTTTGGCGCGTTCGACCGCTTCGAAGAGGGGGAGACCGTAGTTTTGCAAGATCAGGGTCTGCAGTTGGCGCACCTTATCGGGCTGGCTACTGCTGATGAGCACATCCTCGATGATGCGTTGAAATTTGGGTTTGGAGAGCTCCAAGATGTGTTGCCACTCGGTGAGGTGCTCGGTAATGACGGCGGGGAATGGCAGGCGTTGTGGGCCAATGGTTGCGAGTGATCCGAAATGCGGCAACAATTTGCCCTTCATGAGGCGCTGATCCATGATATCGCCACCGATGGGCACACCGTCGTTGCTAAGCACGTGGCTTCCGCCCACACCATCGGTTTCGATGACGGTCACGTCGAGGGTGCCACCACCGAAGTCGAAGATGAGGGCCCGTTGGCGCGCTTGGGCGGTGCGTGCAAAGGCCAGGGCTGCCGCATTAGGCTCCGGCAAAAAGGCAAAATCGGGAATTTCGGCCAATTCACAGGCTGTGCGCATGCGGGCCAACGCCAACGCATGGTCGGCAGGGTCTTCGGCGTAGTTGACGGGGCGGCCGATGACCATGCGGGTCACGGCTTGGCCACTTACCTGCTCGATGCGCGTCACAATCATGCGCAAGACGATGGCAATCAAAAATTCCAGCTCGTAGCGCTTGCCGAAGACTTCGGTACTTTGGTAGTCGGCGTCACGTAAGAGTGTCTTGAGGGATTGAAAGAGGCGCCCCGGCTGGTTGGAGTCGATGAGGGCACCAATGGTCTGGCGGATGATTTCGCCTTTGTCGTTGACGAGCTCATATTCACCGAAGTTTTGCCAGCGGTATTCGATTTTGCGACCCACATTGGCCGTGGTAAAGCGGTTGATGGCTTCACGGCCAATAAAACGCTCACCCTCACGCGTCATGAACAGCGTGGAGCGCATCACGGTGGGGTTGGGGTTGACCGGATCGAGTGGCAAAAGCGTGATGTGTTGCCCATCGTAGATGGATGCACTAGAATTAGTCGTACCAAAGTCTAAGCCGACGTACATATGAGGAGCCTTTTCCTATGTCACAGCATGTCGATGTTGCCCGCACGTTGTTGGCGGCCAAAGCGGTCTTGTTGCGCCCCCACGAGCCATTCACCTTCGCATCGGGCATCAAATCGCCCATGTACTGCGATAATCGCCTGCTCATCGCCAACGTAGCCGCCCGTGCAGTGGTCAGCGATGCCTTTGCGGCCATTGCCGGCGCTGCCACGGTGATTGCGGGCACTGCCACCGCCGGGATTCCGTGGGCGGCCTGGGTGGCAGAGCGGGCACAACTGCCGATGGCGTATGTGCGCAGTGGCGCGAAGACACACGGGCGCGGCCGCCAGGTCGAAGGCGCCGAGATTGCTGGCCAACAGGTGCTGTTGCTCGAAGATACCGTGTCGACCGGTGAAAGTGCTGTCACGGCTATCGAAGCATTATACACCGAAGGGGCGGCACGTGTCACCTGTGCCTGTATCTTCACCTATGGCTGGCAACGCACCTTCGATCGTTTTGCGGCCGCCAATGCGCCACTCACCACGCTGACATGGCTGATGCCGGTACTAGAAGCGGCGGTGGCCGAGGGGTATATCGCAGAGAGCGATCGGGCCACGGTCGAGGCCTGGTATGCCGACCCCCAAGCCTGGGGGCGGTAGAGGCTGAAATGGGCGGTTTGCGAACGGCCTGTACCGAGGGATGCAGGGGGATGGGGGAATTGCCTGTGGTGGGTGAGAAGTTTGCGTGGATGATAGCGAGGAGTATGGTATGTCGAATGTAGCACGCAGAGTTTCGCACATTGCGGCGCAGGTCTTGGGCATTGATATGAGTGATGTGACATCCGACATGCAGCTCGAGGGGGACACACCGATGCAGCGGGTCGAGTTTTTCATGGCATTGGAAGAAGAGTTTGGGAGTGTGATTCCATCGGATGCCGCGGAACGATTTTTCACGGTGAAAGATGCGATTGAGTTTATCAGCGC
>JBBAWX010000028.1:8839-34013 GCA_040396955.1 Roseiflexaceae bacterium | reverse complement strand
CTACCAGGCCGGACCCATGTCGCCCTTGCGTGACTTGTGGCCATACGACAACTCGGCACCGCCCGACAAGTAGTGGTCGACACCGGTGGTGAACGTGGCCTCAGCGGCAATGAACAAACAGAGTTTGCCCGCTTCTTCGATCGTGCCCATGCGCCCCATCAACTGCGCATTATCGCCGTGTTTGCGTGTGGCTACCGGGTCGTCGGAGGCATCGATGCCTGCCTGCCACAGTGGCGTGTAGACGTTGCCCGGAGAGACACAGTTGACGCGCACGTCGTGGGCCGCTTCGTCGATGGCGAGCGCCTTAGTAAACGAAGTAATCGCCCCTTTGGTGGCCACGTATGTGGTAGCGTATGGCTGTGCAATCGTGCCCACCAGGCTCGACATGTTGATGATGTTGCCCTGCACCTTGCGGATATGCGGGAGGGCGTATTTGCAGGCCGCAAAAATGCTGACGAGGTTGAGATCGAGCAAATCACGGAAATCCTGAATCGAAAATTGATCGATGGTGCGGGTGGGTGGGTGCCAGCCAGCGTTGTTGATGAGGCAGTCGATGCGCCCGTATTTGGCGACCACTGCGTCGATCATGGCCTTGATGTCGTCGGTGTTGGAGACGTCGCATTTGACAAACCAGGTGGCACCTGGGCGTTTGGCATTGATTTCGGCCTCGAGCGCGCGCCCTTCGCTTTCGTTGCGGGCACAAAATACCACGGTCGAACCTGCATCTGCAAAGACGCGTACACACCCTTCACCAATCCCTTTGCTTCCGCCCGTGACAATCGTGACTTTGTCGGTGTACTGCATCGTACCTACTCCTTTGTATGTGGGGCTGATGGCTAGCTCTATTGTAGTATAAAAACACACCGACATTGGTGCGTTGGTGCCGTCATCATTGACGATGGCTATGCCTCCGTGCTACCATAAAAACAATCATGCGGTCTTGTGTTGCAATGGAGCGGACGAATGACTGAAGCCATACGCCAAATTTATTGGAACGTCGGTGAAATTCTCGGAAGTTTGACTGTTTATGTGTCAGCGCTGGCTGCCATGCTGGTGCTTTTTTATGGCATATTGCGCGATGTGGCCACCTGGCGTAAAGGTCGCCCTGATGCGCGGCTTGATGCGCTTGGATCGCGCGTGAGCGAGGTCCTCGTGCAGTCGCTCGGTCAAAAAAAGACCCTGCAAGATCGCAAACCAGGCATGATGCATGCCCTGATTTTTTTCGGGTTCCTCGGGTTGTTCATCGGTACCGATGTCATCGCCGTCGAAGAAGACTTCACCATCCCCTTGCTTGGTCATGATGCCGGTAAAATCTTGGTCGGCGACTTTTATCGCGCCTACGAGACCATCCTCGATGCCGTCGGTCTGTTGTTTGTGGGCGGGTTGATATGGGCCTACTGGCGCCGGTATCACCAACGCGAAGACCGCCTGCACGAGCGACAGTATGACCGCGAAGCCCTGGTGTCGTTGATTTTCGTGGGCATCAGCGGGTATTTCATCGAGGGTCTGCGTCTCGCCAACCAAGAAATTGCCGGTGTGCCCGTGTTCGAGCAGTCGTGGGCCATTCAGTCGTTTGTTGGCTACGGGCTGGCAGTCGTGTTCCGCGCCATTGGCATGGGTGAGGGGAGCACCATTGGGCTCGATTTGCACTTGGTGCTGTGGTTGATGCACACCGTGGTGTCGATGGCGTTTTTGGCGGCCATCCCCTACACCGGTCTACGTCACCTAGTCTACACACCCCTCAACACCTTTTTCAAGCGCACCCGACCGCGTGGTGCACTCGCTCCCATTGCCGATTTTGACGCACAAATCGAAAAAGACGAGCCACAACTGGGTGTGGCCACCATCAACGATTTGACCTGGAAGCAGCGCATGGATCTCGACGCCTGCATGAGCTGTGGCCGCTGCCAGTCGGTTTGCCCAGCCCACGCCTCGGGCTCGAATCTCTCTCCCAAGTTTTTGATTACCAAACTGGCCGACATGCAACGCGGCGACCCCGTCACCATGAAAAACGGCAGTGTGATGCAGCTCGAGGGCGAAGGCCGGGGTGGCTTTGATGCCATCGGCCTGCTTGAAGCCGGTGTCTACGACGAAAACGAGCTGTGGAGTTGCACCACCTGTGGCGCCTGTGTCGAAGAATGTCCGGCCATGATCGACCACGTCGACCTGATTGTCGACTTCCGCCGCAATCTGACCATGATCCAGAGCGAAGTGCCCAGTGGCGTCAAACGGGTGCTCGACGGCATCGAACGTGCCAGCAATCCGTGGCGGTTGCCGCAAAAAGAACGCTCCGGGTGGGCTGCCGGTTTGGACATCCCGGTGATGTCTGACAAGGGTGAAGCCGACGTGCTCTTTTGGGTGGGCTGTGCTCCAAGCTACGACGATCGCTCCAAAAAGGTCGCCCGTGCCATGGCGCAGCTCCTCAAAGAGGCCGACGTCGATTTCGCTATCCTCGGCGGTGAAGAGTGTTGTACCGGTGATCCGGCCCGCCGTATGGGTGAGGAACTCCTTTTCAAGCAACAGGCCGAGACGAACGTGGAAACACTCGGGCAGTACAAATTCAAGACGTTGGTGACGACCTGTGCCCACTGCTACAACTCGCACCAAAACGAATACGTGCAGTTCGGTGGGCGCGCAGGTGTCGACTACCAGGTACTCCACCATACCGAATATTTGGCACAGCTGGTGCGTGAAGCCAAGCTCCAGCCCAAGAACGAAGTCAACCAAAAAGTGGCCTACCACGATCCCTGCTATGTGGGGCGCTACAACGACATTGTTGATGCGCCGCGTGAGCTGTTGCAGTCCATACCTGGCCTTGAATTGGTCGAGGCCCCCGAATACAATCGCCAACGTGCCATGTGCTGTGGTGGTGGTGGCGGCAACGCCTGGATGGAGAGCTGGGGCGACAAAAAGACCAACGTCATCCGCCTTGAGCAGTTGCGCACCGAGAATCCAGATACGGTGGCGGTGGCTTGCCCCTACTGCATGATCATGTTTGAGGATGCTGCCAAAAACACCGGTGTCGACGCAACCGTGGCCCGCGAAGATGTGGCAGAGTTGTTGTTGAAATCGGTGCAACAAGCGTAGTCAACGCCGGATCGGGGTAGCAACGGTACAATCAACGTGGCGGCGCGGTGCTCAGGCACCGCGCCGCTGGCGTATGTGAGATGCATGTGACTGGGCGTTGCTCACCACAACTCGCAATCGTAAATGCGGAAGCTCCGCAATGCCACAGGTGCAGCACTACGGTGAAACCGCACGCGGATGCCGGTCGTCACGCTATTGGGGATGCGTACGAGGCGGCGATTCCCGATGGAATGACACTGCGCCACTACGTGCCAGCCGGATTGTGCGGCGACCTCCACGCTGAACGCATCCACGCGTTGCCCGAGGGGGAGATACTCGCGGAGATCGACTAGGTTGATACGGGTCGGTTGGGCGAAACGCGCCACGACATACGGGGTCGTGTCAATGGGGTCGGGTATCCAACATGTATCTTCATCGGTGCGGAGGATGTCAGCAATACCGGTCCGGTTGCCGCCAAACGCCGATGAAAGCTCGATGCGCGCATGCTGGGTCATGTCATTGGCGTGTAGGCGCTCACGGAGCGTCCGAAAGGCGATAAGCGCGGCCCGATCGTGCTCATGGATGCGCCCTGCCGGTGTGACGGGTAGATTGAGGAGCAGGTTGGCGCCGCGCCCGACCGAGGCCAGGTACAGATCGAGCAAATTTTCGGCAGTCCGCACCTGCTGGTCTTCGTGCGCATGATAAAACCAACCCGGCCGGATGGAGACGTCGCATTCGGCGGGTACCCAGTCGGCGCCGTGGCGGAGTCCCTGGTTGAGCAGTGTGGGATCGGCGGCTCCTGGGAAAAGGCCGTCACGGGTGAGTGTGCTCCAGCACGGATCACCGGCGATGCCCTGCTCGTTGCCCACCCAGCGCACATCGGGACCTGCGTCGCTGAAGATGCAGGCGTTGGGTTGGAGCTCACGCACGAGCGCAAAGGTGCGCTCCCACGGGTAGTAGGTGGTGTTGTCGATTTGGCGGCGCTCGTAGCTCCCGCCGTAGTAACCGTCACCCCCATTGGCACCATCAAACCAAACCTCGAAGAGCGGTCCATAGTTGCTGAGTAATTCACGGAGCTGGGCGTGGTAGTACTCGATGTAGTCGGCATGCCCGTATGCGGGATGATTGCGGTCCCACGGCGACAGATAAATGCCGAATTTCATGCCAGCTGCGGCACAGGTGCGTGCCAACTCGCCGACGACATCACCTTGACCGTCGCGCCACGGACTGTTGGCCACGGAGTGTGTGGTGTGGTGTGACGGCCACAGACAAAACCCGTCGTGATGTTTGGCGGTGAGTATCAATCCGCGCATGCCACCAAGTTGGGCGGTTTCGACGATGTTGGTGGCACTGAAATGACTCGGATGAAAGAGGTGCGGTGATTCGTTGCCGAGCCCCCATTCGCGGTCTGTGAAGGTGTTGACCGTGAAGTGCAAAAATCCGTAGTACTCGAGTGCATGCCAGGCAAGTTGGCGCGGGCTTGGGGTGGCGCCGAATGGTAGTAGTGTGATTGTCATCTCAGGCACGTCCAATTGCTACAGCTGATATGTGCATGTGATGTCATGATTGATTATGCACGTCATGCACAATGTCTTTACAATTATACCAGAGAATTTTTTTACGTAACTTCAATGCAACGAGATGGCTTCGTATGCTGTTAGCGGTTCCGGAGCTTCAATTCGCGGTCAATGTCACGTTTGACATCGCGTTCGGCAATGGCGTGACGTTTGTCGTGTTGTTTTTTGCCCTTGGCGATGCCGACTTCGACCTTGACGTATTGATTGTCGAAATAGATGCGCAACGGTACAAACGTATATCCTTGGCGCATGATTTTGCCAAAGATTTCGTTGATTTCTTTGCGACGAAGCAACAACTTGCGTTTGCGCGTCGGATTGTGGTTGAAATGAATGCCCGATTGTTCGTAGGTACTGATATGAGCTTCGTAGAGCCACGCTTCGCCATCTTCGATGCGGGCATAGCTCCCCCGGAGCTGGCAACGACCAGCTCGAATGGATTTGACCTCACTGCCGGTGAGTGCAATGCCTGCGGTATAGCGTTGTTCGATGAAGTATTCATGGAACGCATTGCGGTTGTCGGCAATTGTTTTGCCAGATTGTTGTGTGCGTGATGTCATATATTTATTCTCAAAAGATGACTTATTGTATACATGCTCGGTGCCGTGTGAAGACCAAACATGCACGGAGGATGATTATAGCATAGTTCTCTCGGATAAATCAATTTTTGGTATCACAGAAAGATGTTTAGGGGAATGTACGCATCAATAATTGGGCAACGTGTTTTGCTCCCTCTAAATTGAGATGATTATGATCAAAGTACGCCAAACTGTTGTTAATACTAGAAAAACAGGTTGTATCGTCACAGAAGACGGAATCTGTGTTGAATTCTTTCACATGCGGATAGTCGACGAGGACTTTTTGTACTGCATATCGATATCGGGAAAAATGTTGTAATACTGCAGTAGAAGGGGTTTGGCATATGCCATCTAGCGTTTGTAATGCATCAGATTGAGTGAGCAACGATAGTCGAGCGCAATTCTTCGGCGAAAATTGAAGTTCAGGAATTTGGTGGAAAATGACGATAGTAGTGTTGGGTAGGTCAGAGAGCATAGTGAGATTGTTGCGCAGACCAGTTTCGATGATTTTTTCGGGATGAGTTATTGTTTCTGCGGTACTTAGGCCATTCATGGAGAGAGGTTCGTTTATGACAACGTTGTGATTGAGACTTCGTGGTTCTATGTAGGCAAATCTCCCCGCGATGATGATGTATCGGTGTTTGTGGACGGTAGGATGTTCGCGAAGATACTGAAAAACGTTTGGCAGTTCATCAGTTTTCTTGCAATTCATTGACGGTCTATTAATACCGATAAGTGGCAAACACCCCATATTTGCATAGAGCACCACTTGATTGGGCGATGATGCAATCATTCCACTGGCCAAGATGAATGCATGGCTATCACCAACAATAATGTATTCACTTTGTTCTGTAGGACCAGTACGTATCGTGCAATCATCGAGTGTGTACGCTGTTTGTAGAAAAAAAAGATTACGACAATCTTGTCGTTGGATAATCTGTGATGCGCGCGGCATGGTAAATTCTGGCATATACGAGATAATATATTGGTTTTGCACCGCCCATCCGATGGCTCCCACTCCCAACATCATGATGGCTAGTGTCCATGTTTTTACCATCGTGGTATGTGAAAAACGCACTGGGTGCTCAATATATGCGTATGTGATAGCGGCGAGCCCGATACTTAGTCCGATAACTGCTATTTTTAAAGGCGTCGTAAATCCGATGTCGAACGTCATGAATCCAAATGCCAGCAATGGCCAATGCCAGAGATAGAGGGGAAAGCTGATTTTACCAAACCAAACACTGAGAGGGTGCCCTAGCAGGCGTTGGGATATCCAGTTGCTTGCATGCGGGAGAACCAGTAATATGCCACTGACTGTGGGGATAATCGCATACCAGCCAGGAAATGCCATTGACTCATCTAAAGTGAAAATGCCATAGATGTACAGAAATATGCCAATTGCAGGTGCGATGAGAGCCTGACGACGGACGTTTGCGTCTGTGGAAGGTGTGCTGAAGATTGCATGAATTGCCATCAGACCCCCTGCACTAAGTTGCCAGAAGCGTGACGGTAACAGATAGAACGCAGCAGGAAGATCGTTTGTGATGGTGTAGATGTTGATAAAAAACGATGATGTGAACAAGACAATAATAGTTGGGACGAGTAGTCGAGGTTGCTTGGTCGCAAACCAGAGTGCAATTGGCCACACAATGTAGAACTGCTCTTCGACACCAAGCGACCATAAATGTAGTAGTGGCTGATTGATGGCTGCTTCACCGAAATAATCGACATCCTGATACAAAATAATGTTTGATACAAATCCTGCACCTGCCATAATTTGTGTGCCGAGTGCCAAGTATTCAGATTGATATAGGAGGAAGGTGCTTATGATTGTGGTGAAAATCAGCACTGTTATGAGTGCAGGGAAGATACGGCGAACCCGCCTGACATAGAAATTGCGAATACTGAAGTGCTGTGTGTATACTTCTGCGATGATGATGCGCGTGATGAGATACCCCGAAATAACAAAAAAAATGTCAACACCGATGAATCCTCCTGGTAGTGCATCAGGAAACGCATGATAGATGACCACTGCCATAACTGCTAGAGCACGTAACCCATCAATATCACGTCGATACGGCGAGTGAGGAACCTCCGGTTGGCTCTGCGTTAGTTGAAAATATGCCGGCGACATATAGCGATACACTGCATAGAATACGAGCATGGTACCCATGACACTGACTGCTATGATGACACTAATAATTTGTAGTACCCCCAAGGTGTAGATGGTAATGGCAACAATCAACCAGAAGGCATGCTCAATTTGAGAGCTAAAAAATTTGGCATATATAGCGACCATGCCTAGCATCCCAAGTACTGTCAGTATGACCCATAATGGCAGGGTAGGTGTGGTTTGAATTGCGGTTACGACGAGTGAATGAATTGCCAAACTAATCGTACGGTTGTCTATAATTTGTGCATTACTTGGAGTGATCAATAACTCTGGATTTGAACGCAACAGCGCATTCGCTGTGTTGTCGTGGAGTAACACATGATAGGTGCGAAATCCACGCCCTTGAACAGATATTGACACTGGCTTGCCCGCTGAAATGCTGAATGTCACGGTGTTGATGTCATTGAAAGTGGTACCAACCATCTGTACAACTCGGTATGACGTGGAAATAGATGGTATGCCTACCTGCAGTGACTGCATCAGCCAACGATAGGCAATTTGGTCGTTTTGCTCGACATTATTAAAAAAAGTTGTATATGCATTTTGGTCGAGAATAGGTATACGAGATGGTAAGGGATTGTGTTGAGTATATGTAAGATATATGCCGAAGATGCAGATGTATGTGACAACGACAAGAACTATGCGACGCATGATGCTGACCTGTGCTGCTGATTCAATCTGTAGGGTTGATGACTAAGCACTACGTCTTCAGAATCAGAACAATAAGAATCTAGTTGTATTTTGGAACTCAGGGTGTCATTTGGATTATACCTGTATTTGGGGCAATTGATGTAACAATATGCTAAAAGATGAGCCTGAACAGAAATGTTTCGAGTAGCATCATAGGCACCAGTGATGCGATTGTTAATGGTCTGGCATCCATGTTGGCTGTTACATGACTACTAGTGTAACCGTTGAATTAATATCGTAAGGCGTGCCAAATACGATGTGTTTGTGCGATTACCGTGCATGTGCAACGATCAACGTGAGATTCACAGTAACGTATGATGTGGTTATTGTGACACCGTACAACCTCACATGAGATTGCACGGTGTCATTAATGTTTTATGTATGAATTAGACGTTGTTACCCAAGATGTTGTTGCAGGCGACTTTCGATGGTCTCACGATCTGGGATGGCGGAAATCCCCAGACCCTCCACACTTGCGGCGGCCACCACTGCGGCAAAATAGCCGGCCTCAATGGGGTCGTGGCTCTCTTGGTAGCGGATCATCAAGGCGGCCGCAAAAACATCACCGGCACCGGTGGGGTCGCGCTCAACGGCTGGGTAGGCGGCCACGTGGTGTTTGACGCCGTCCACGTACAAATCGGCCCCACGGGCGCCATAGGTGAGCGCCACAAACCGGCAGTGCTCGGCGTATCCCTCGGCAACACTCACATCACCGTGCACATCTTCGATGCTCATGACGAGCAGGTTGAGGCGGCGCAAAAAGGCGATTGGTGGGTTGAAGGGCTGATAGGCGATGCGGCACGGGAATGGCTGTTGCCAGCGGCGCATCATCCCTTGCGGGGTCATGCCAATGATGGCATCGGGGAAGGCGTCGACGAGCTCGATGGGAGTCTCCGCCAAAATCGGTCCAAGATGGACGACTGCCGGGCTCCGCCAGGCGTTGGGCACGTCGGCAATAGTAAGTGGCAGGGCATCACCATGCAAAAACTGCACCCGCCCCTGCGGGGTATAGCGGTTTTCGAAAATCGGGGCTTGACTATGGGGTGCAAATGCCACTGGCACCTCGCTCGGCCAATCAGCAGGTAAGGTGGCCTGTGCCGAAACAATGGCGGTTGCCATGCCAAGGCGTTGGGCGGTGCGAGCCGCATACAACGAAGTGCCGCCCGGGATGGTGGAACCATCGGCCAATACATCGCTGGTAATGTGCCCGAGCATCAGGTAATGTGGGTGCATGGTGGAATCCCCCCCCCGTAATAGATACGTAGGCGGTCAGTAGCTACGCCACTGACCGCAGTTGATGTCGCCAGATTGACATCGAAACGGTTACTTCTTGGCCGGATGAATCACAATCTTGCGGCGCTCACCTTCGCCTTCACTCTCGGTATAGACGGTCGGGTCATCACGGAGGGCCAAGTGAATGGAGCGTCGATCGGCACCAGACATGGGCTCAAACGGATGTGGGCGGCCGGTTTGGCGCACTCGCTCAGCCATACGGCGAGCCATGCTCTCGAGCATCTCTTGGCGACGTTGGCGGTAGTTGCCCACATCCACCACGATTTGTGGCCAGCGTCGACTACTACGACCGGCGATGAGGTTGACCATGAATTGCAATGAGCGCAACGTGTCGCCACGGCGACCAATGAGCAAGCCCATGGCTTCTTCGTCAGCCCCTTCCACGTGCAGAGTGATGGTCTCTTCGACACCACCATCTTGGGCTGGTGCGGAAGTGCGCACTGCGGAAACAAATCCCTCAATATCCATACGTTCGAGGAGCTCTTCTAGGATGTTGCGAGCATGCTTGACCAGCTCATCCTCGCTCATTTCGGCAGGTGCATCGTCATCGACCACCGTGACCCGCACGAGCGCCTCTTCGTCGTCGTTGCCCTGAATGAGAATCTCAATGGCAACTTCATCACGATCACGGCCGAGTTGTGCAAGTGCCAAATCGACGGCTTCGGCTACGGTATGGGCACTAATTTCAATGGAGGGCTTCTGCTTCTTCATGGGCATCTCCCTGCACGTGTCGACGGCACGTGGTACGACAGTAACTGCTTAGGTGGCGGGCTTGTCTTGGTCTTTGTCGGTGAGTGGCTTCAAGACATCCCAAAAATCAACATGCTTGCTGGGCTCCGCGTGGCTCGCAGCTGCCTCATGCTCACTGACTCCCACAACGACTGGGGGTGGGAAAAAGCCGGCGTCGGTGGGCAAGAACTTCAGGTAGTTGGCCAATGACCCCCACCCTGAAATCACGTATTGTTGGATGACCGAAAGAATGCTCCCAACCACCCAGTACAATACCGCCCCAGATGGAAACGTGAAGCCAATATACCCGAAAATGAGTGGCATGAACAACAATGTTTGTGTCATGGCTTTTTGTTGGGGATCTTGCACACGTGGCGTCGACATCAGCTGCACAAGCAACTGAAAGACGACGGAGAGCACCGGCAAAATGTACAGCGGGTCGGTTTGACCGAGATCTGTCAACCACAAAAAACCGCCCGACAACGGTGGTTGATTGAGTGCATCCGCCGATATCCCGGTCAACATGTTGGCTGACTGGAGCACGTTGAGCATATTGGCGGCAGCATGCTCGGTGGGCGAGACGCTGGTCAAATGGAAGACCGCCTGGTAGATGCCCAAAAAGAGTGGCAACTGAATGAAAATCGGCAAACACCCGGATACCGGGTTTGCGTTGTTTTCTCGGTAGAGCCGCATCGTCTCTTGTTGGAGTTTTTGCGGATCCTTGCCGTGTTTGCGTTGGAGTTCTTGTAGGGCCGGTTGGAGTGCTTGGATTTTGCGGCTTGACTGCAATTGTCGAACCGTCAGTGGAAGCAAGAAAATGCGCGCAATCACGGTAAAAACAATCACTGCGATGCCGGCGTTGCCAGTCCACGCATAGAACGTAAGCAGGACGGTTTCGAGGAATGAGACCAGAGATGTCCACAGCGCCATGAAGTTCACCCTTTTAATGAATTGGGCGCTGCATCGGGGTTTACCAAAACACCGGCGCGCCGCAACAAGTTGGCCACCAGTTGAAGAAGCCGCGGATATGCGAGGGTTGCGAGCTCTGCAGAGCGAGCAATACAAACAACATCATAGTGCGGATGCATATGGTCGTAGTGGGCACGAAGCACTTCACGTATCCGCCGCTTGATGCGGTTGCGGACAACCGCACCACCGATGCGCTTGGCAACGACAATGCCACATCGAGTCGTGCGTTGCCGAGCGGGCGCGACCCCCAACGATATGCTTGCACCGTCATAGTATACCCCACTGCTCCGGACACGTTGGAAGTGGGCTGGACGGCGCAAGCGGTACTGCCGTTTCATAGGGCGGCCCGCTCTCTACACGTGATTAGCGGCTGGTGCGCTGTACGGCACGACGTTCGTTGCTTACGGTCAATCGCCAGCGACCACTGAGTCGGCGACGCTTCAACACGTTGCGCCCGTCTTTGGTCTTCATGCGCTCCATAAAGCCGTGTTTACGGCGGCGCGGAATACGCTTTGGTTGCCACGTTCGTTTGGGCATTGTCTTATCCCTTCATATGCCTGGTCAGGCGAATGGTACTCGTGTGTGACCCGAGGTGCGTACACGACACATACATTTGGGTATTATAGCGGTGCGCATCTCTGGATGTCAAATCTGCGGCAGGCGATAAAAAACCCTGCCATTGCTGTCAGAACGACCTCAATGGCAGGGAGGATGGGTTATTCGTCGTCGCTGATGTTGAGCGTGCGTCGAATCACGTCGCGCGGAAGTGCGCTCCGCAGATCGTTGCTGGCATCATCACTGGCGCGTGATGCACCGCGATCGCGCTTGGCGCCACCAAAGCGTGCCAACAAATCATCCAACGAGGCATCCCCCTCGAAGGTCTCATCTTGGTACGAGGTGGTGGTGTAGATTTCCGGCTGGCGATTGTCGTTCTTGCGTTCGCGGCGTCCGCCGTCGTTGGTGCGCTCTGAGCGGGCAGGGCGATCGGCACGCTCTGAGCGGGCAGGGCGATCAGCACGGGCTGGACGATCGGGGCGCTCGCTGGTGGCTGGGCGCTCGCTGGCATCGAGATAGCCGCTCAAACTAATGCGGTTGGTGGCAGCATTGACATTGAGCACGCGCACTTTGAACGCACTGCCGATCTCGGGCTTGGCGTCGCCGGGGATTTCTGAGTTGTGCACGAGACCATCACGACCAACGCCGATATTGACGAATACACCGAAGTCGGAGTGCCCACTCACGGTGCCGTCAATAATCTGCCCTTCGTCGAGTTGAATCGGAGCTGGCTCGCTCTGTGCCCGGCGCAAGCTGAGGCTGATTCGTCCCTTCTCGGCATCGATTTCGATGATTTTGAAGGTGTAGCCTTGGCCGACCGTCACGGCGTCTTCGACCTTGGCAACCCGAGTCTTTGAGAGCTCGGAGATGTGCACGAGGCCATCTTTGCCCACGCCGATGTCGACAAATGCGCCCATGGCGGTAATCGTCTTCACGACCCCTTCGACGCTATCGCCGACGCTGAGCGCTGTCAACGCCTGTTGATTGACTTCGGGGCGGCGGCGGCGCTCGGTGCGCACCGGTCGCTCGCTCGAGCGCATACTCAAGCTGATGCGGTTTTTGGCCGGGTTGACTTCGATGACGCGCACGGTGACCGTTTGGCCAACGGCAACCACGTCTTCGACTTTTTCGACACGGCTATCAGCGAGCTCAGAGATATGCACCAGGCCGTCGCGGCCGACGCCGATATTGACAAATGCACCATAGGCGACAATGCGCTTGACGGTGCCGGTCAGCTCTTGGCCGGCGGTCAAGTCTTGCATGCGCATGCGTGCTGTCGCATCGCCTTCTTCGGCGGTGCCTGGGGTTGCTTCAGCGCTGACATCGGCGGTGGCCGGTGTTGCGGCTGCAGTCTGCTCGGTGGCAGCTACCGGCTCCGCCTGAGCGGGAGCGCCAGCGGTGGTGCCGGCCTCTGGTTGTGCCGAAAGCTGATGTTGGTCTGCGGTCATGTCCTCACGTCCTCCTAAGAATCCCCTACCAAGTATATACCAAACAACCTCTACAGTGTATGTCCAAGTGCGCACTAGCGACTTAGCTCGGATCGTACCAGATCAACGAGCCCACCTTCACGGAGGTCATCGAGCCGGTAGTAGTTCCCTTTGAGGTGAAGGGCCAATTGACGTGCCAATCCCCGCTCAAACACGGGGTGTTCGGTGTCGATGACCACGGAGCGAATGTTGTCGGCTGCGATGAAATCGGCAATCGAATAACTCTCGGTCTGTGGTGGCAAGTCGGTCATCGCCACATTTGCCTGGCCATCGGTCAAAATCACCATCAAGGGCATGACCTCTGGATCTTGGCGCCAGGCTCGTTTCAAGACCTCGTATCCCATCATGAGGCCCCGCGACAGCGGGGTGCGCCCGCCGGTGGGCATGGTCTGGAGCATCTTTTGCGCCATTTCCACGCTATTGGTGAGCGGCAAGAGCAGAGTGGCATAGTCACGTTGGAACGAAACCAGACCGACTCGGTCACGCCGCTGATAGGCGTCTCTGAGCAACGACAGGACGGCATCCTTGGTGGCGCGCATGCGCTCATCGGCGGCCATCGACCAGCTCGCATCAACCACGAAGCAGATGGCACTCCGAGTTTTGCGTACTCGGACCTTCTGACGTAAGTCGCTCCGTTTGAGCATCACCGGTCGTACTGGCTTGCCCTCGGCGAGAGCATCGGCCCGGCGCTTCGGTTGCAGATGTGCCGCATACCGCAACGTGGCATCGAGTGCGAGGTCGGTGACCCGGTGGGCCGGGCGACTGGTCACGTAGCGTCCCTGCTTGCGGGTGGTGCGGGTGCGACTGCGGCGCCCCGGCGAGCGACGTTCTTGGCGATCACGCTGACCTTCGAGCCGCTTGGGCTTGAACATCTCGGACGCCTTGAAGGCCTTTTCACCGCCCCCTTGCTCGTTGTTGGCTTGGGAGCCTTGATCTGACGCCCCAGCACTCGCCGTGGCCCCGGCACCTCCCTCACTTTCTTCCTGTCCTTCGGAAGAAGTGCTGTCGTCGTCGCTATTTAGGGGGTCTTTTTTTTTACCCCGTCTGCGTTGGTTACCGCGCTCTCGTCACCCTCCGCTGATTGCACCCGATCAAGGATTTCGCCGACCCGGGCCTCGTCGAGTTTGACTTCGGTGAAGGGTTGGCGCCGCATGCGGTGCGGGAGGGCCAACTCGGCGGCCACGCGGATGTCTTCGGCGGCGAGTTGTGTGCGCCCTGACCAGGCGGCGTGGGTGCGAGCCGTCTCGAGGATGGCGAGGTCGGCGCGGTGGCCGTCCACCCCGAGTTCGAGCGAGAGAGTGGCCACGGCTGCCATGTCGCGCCGGGCAATCTCGACGATGGGCAACAAGGCGCGGGCACGCACGATGCGCTCGGCCAAGTCACTCTCGGTGTCGTGCCATTCGGTGACAAAGGCGTCGGGGTCAAGGTCGTAGCGCATGCGCCGTGAGACCACCTCTACGCGGCCGTTGACCTCGTGAATGCCGGCAATTTCGACGACCAGACCGAAACGATCGAGGAGCTGCGGGCGCAACTCACCCTCTTCGGGGTTCATGGTGCCGACCAAGATGAAACGCGCCGGGTGCGAGACACTGATGCCTTCGCGTTCGACGGTGTTGACCCCCATGGCGGCGGCATCGAGCAAAATATCGACCAAGTGGTCGTCAAGCAGATTGATTTCGTCGACGTACAAAAGTCCGCGATTGGCTTGTGCGAGCAGACCCGGCTCAAAGCGGCGATGCCCCTCGGTCAGCGCATGCTCTAGGTCGAGTGACCCCACCACGCGGTCTTCGGAGGCCGCCACTGGCAGATCGACGAGGCGGGTGGGGCGCTCGGCGGCCGGCAAGTCGGGGTTGGTCTCGTAGCGGGCACGGCATGATGGGCACATGGCCGACGGTTGTTCGGGCGGGCATCCGTATGGGCAGTCGGCAACGACGCGTATATAGGGCAGAATACGGGCTAGACCACGAACCGCCGTTGATTTCGCAGTGCCCTTTTCACCACGAATCAACACGCCGCCAACACGCGGGTTGATGGCATTCAAAATGAGCGCCCGCTTGAGTCGGTCTTGCCCGACAATGGCGCTAAACGGGTAGACTGGTCGTGCTGTGGTCATTGAGATCTCTTTCCCACCTGCCAGGGTGCCTGAGCATCATGCAATGGAACAACGGTGCATTGCAATGGCGAATCGATACACGGGTATGTGGCAGGTATCTCTGGTCGGTGATTTCCACACACACGACACCTATCACACACTTGTGGTGATGCGAGTATATTCGCATACATATGGGGGACTGTCAAATAAAGGGAGGAGAGGGGGGCGTGGAATTGTTGCATCGTTGTTGCGCCATCATGATGTGCGATTTGTCCATGGCATAGGGCATGCTTGCTCCATGATGCGACAATCGCTGGCAAACACCCCGTATAATACGATTGAGAAAGCATCCGCAATGGCTCTGCTCATCCTCCGTGTCGGCTTTGCTTGTGGTCGGTACGCTGTCATCCTCCTGCGCATGTAAGGGATGACGGTGTTGTTCGAAAAAAGGTCACCCTCCATGCCTCATTTCACACCAACGACGCATATCCTTGATTCATGGCAGATGCGTCCCATAGCGCATGGGTACGATCCGCAGTCGTTACCTGCGCAGGCTGACGCTGAGTGGCTACCAGCCCAAGTCCCCGGTCATTGGCAACAGCACCCCATGTTGGCCCACTATGTGGGGCGTATGCTCTATCGCTGTCGCTTCACGGCAGCGCCAACGGGACGGATGTGGTTGACCATGCAGGGCGTCTTTTATGCGGCCCGTCTCTGGCTCAACGGCCACGCATTGGGGCAACAAGTCGGGTATTTTGCGCCACACCACTACGATGTGACAGCCGTGGTGCACGCAGAAGGCGACAATGAATTGCTGGTGGAGGTGATTTGCCCCGAGGAGCACAACAAAATCGGCAAACGCCTCATCACTGGCGTCTTTTCACATTGGGACAGCATGGACACCGCGCTGAACCCGGGTGGTATCTGGTTGCCACCACTGCTCACGCAGAGCGGGGCGGTGCGACTACACGACGTGTTATTGAGCACGGTGCGTGTGGCGCAACAACAGGCCGAAATCCGTTTTCAACTGCGCTATGACGCACGTACGACCACGCAGGTCACCGTGCGTTGGCGGTTTACACCACACAACATGGCGGGGCGTGTCTTTGAGTGGAGCATGCCGGTCTCATTCGCCGCTGGTGCTCATATGACGAGCGGTGTCATTCATGTGCCGGATCCGGTGTTGTGGTGGTGCCACGACATGGGGCATCCCGCCTTGTACGACGTACGTGCTACCGTGGTGCTGCCCGACGGCACGGTGAGTGATGTCTGGCACGACATCTTCGGAATCCGCACGTTCGAGATGCGCAACTGGATTCCCTATCTCAATGGCCAACGCATGCTCATGAAGGGCAACAATTACCCGCCCACGGATGTACGTCTTGCCACGGTGACCCGTGAGCGCTGTGATGAAGACGTGCGCCTCGCTCGTGAATGCCACATGAATGTACTCAGAGTGCACGCCCATGTGGCGCACCCTGCCCTGTATGCGGCGGCCGATGCTCAGGGTATGTTGATTTGGCAGGATTTCCCGTTGCAGTGGTTGTACCGACGCGATATTTGGGCGAGTGCGCAGGCCCAAGCCCACGAGATGGTGTTCTTGTTGGGGAATCGGGCGAGTGTGGTCATCTGGTGCATGCACAATGAATCGTTTCACATTGGGAGTACGAGTGATGAGCGCTGGTTTGCGCGGCTACGGACCTACTTCTCGGTGTTTGTGTGGAACTGGAACCGCGACGTGCTGGATGTGGCGTTGCAACGCACGGTGGCCACGCTCGATGCGACACGACCCGTGGTGCGATCGTCAGGCGAATATGCAATTCCCCTGCTGGCGCGTGGCACAGATGCCCATTTTTACTACGGCTGGTACATGATTTATGGGGTGTTAGCAACCTGGGAAAAAATCATCACGATGTTCCCCGATAATGCGCGTTTTGTGACCGAATTCGGCGCACAGAGTTTCCCCAATTACGACAGTGCGGTGCGCTTCATGGATGCCGACATTGCACGCATTGATTGGCAACATCTAGCCAAGCGTCATAGCTTTCAGCCAGAAATGCTGGCGTACTGGCTGGATTGGCGGTCTGCTCCGAATTTGCAGGCCTTGATTGACATGACGCAGGAGTATCAAATCCACATCAACCGGCACTACATCGACCGCTTGAGATTGCGTAAATACCGGCCAACAGGTGGCATTGTGCCGTTCATGTTTCACGATGCCAACCCGGCAGTATCGTGGTCGATTCTTGATTATTGGCGGGTGCCCAAGCGTGCGTATGCGGCCATGCAACTCGCGTTTAGTCCGCAGTACGTGTTTTGTGTGTGTGCCGAGCACGCCACGGTGGGGACGAATGTGGATTTGCCCATTATGGTGGTCAACGATGCTCGGCATGATGTGGCGCTTACCATCGAGGTCTGGCTCACGGATCCAGTTGGGGTGGATTTGGTGCGGCGGACGCAACACAAGCGAATTCCAGCCGATTCGCTGGCCCTGCAAATCGATGCATTGCGCCTGACCCCCCAGCAATCCGGGGATTATTGTTTGCAGATGCGGTGGGGGAGTGGCCCCGATGATGTGAAATTCCAGTCTTACCGCATTCATGTGACTGCCGAGGCGCATGTGTCGGGGCAAAAGGAGCGTCCGTGATAGTGACCCCACCACGCACCGAGCGCACCATTTACAGGAGGAATTGACGGGTCTGTGACACGAGGTTCACCGGCATTCGGCGCTGACCTTCTAAGAAGTGCGCACAGTGCTCTTGGTGGCCGAAGCGGCGCGTCGATTCCAGGCGGTGTCATGCGCGTACTCGTGGTACGATAATTGGGTATTTTTGTACGTCAGAAAAGAAAAGAGGATTCTATGTCTGCTTCCATGCGTGAACGCGCCCAGAGCCTCAGTGATGAGATGGCACGGCTACGTCGCGATATCCACGCGCACCCGGAGCTGGGCTTCCAAGAAGTACGCACGGCGGCCTTGGTGGCCGACACCCTGCGCGAAATCGGTGGCATTTCGGTGCGCACCCAGGTCGGTAAAACCGGAGTGGTGGGTGAGCTTGGTGACGGCGATGGCCCCACCATCGGTATTCGTGCCGACATGGACGCCTTGCCCATCCTCGAAGCCACGGCGCACAGCTTTGGCTCACAGACCGCCGGCACCATGCACGCGTGTGGCCATGATGCACACACGGCGATTTTGTTGGGGGTGGCGCATCTGCTCAAACAAGAGGCTGCGAACGGCAATATCAAGGGCAAAGTACGCTTTCTCTTTCAGCCTGCCGAAGAAGTGGGTGGTGATGGCGTGAGTGGTGCTCCCGAGATGATCAAAGATGGCGCCATGGCCGGCGTTGACCACGTGATCGCCTTGCACGTGGCCTCCGAAATGCCGGTGGGCAAAGTCGGCTTGGTGCGTGGCCCCAACACGGCCGCCTCCGATGGTTTCAAGGGCAAGGTGTTGGCGGCTGGTGGCCACGGGGCTGCCCCCCACAAAGGCTCGGATGCGGTGATGATGGCGGTACAGGTGGTACAGGCGCTCAATGCGATTGTGTCGCGGCGGGTGAACCCGATGAAATCAGCGGTGTGTAGCATCGGTATGATTCACGGCGGTGCGGCGTTCAATGTCATCCCGGCTGAAGTCGAAATCGGTGGCACGCTGCGGAGCTACGACCCCGAGGTGCGTGAGCTTTTGTTTGCTGAGGTTGAGCGTGCGTTTGCCCTCACCAAAGCCCTAGGCGGCAACTATCAACTCGAGCTCAAGCGTGGTTACCCGGCGGGGTACAACGATCCAATGGTCACCCAGTGGATGGATGACATTGCCACGGAGTGGCTCGGTGCCGACAACGTGGACCGTGTGACAGCGACGATGGGTGGCGAAGATTTCGCCTACATGCAACAACTTGCCCCAGGGAGCATGATGATGATTGGTGCTGCCGTCGGCGACATGAGCCGCCCGCATCACACTCCGGTTTTTGATATCGACGAAGCAGCGATGCCACTCGGAGCGGCAATTTTGGCCGAGACGGTGGTGCGTTACTTCAAAAAATAGCGGCAAAAGTATGACAGATATGCTTAAACGTGCCCAGCAGCTCCATGCCGAGATGGTACGCTTGCGCCGCGACATCCACGCTCACCCGGAGTTGGGCTTCCAAGAAGTACGCACGGCGGCTTTGGTGGCCGATACCCTGCACGAAATCGGCGGCATTTCGGTGCGTACCCAGGTAGGGAAAACCGGGGTGGTTGGCGAGATTGGCACTGGCGATGGTCCTACCATCGGCATTCGAGCCGACATGGACGCTTTGCCCATCCTCGAAGAAAGCGGCACTGCATTCGCCTCCACCCAGGCAGGAGTGATGCACGCTTGTGGTCACGATGCGCACACGGCGATATTGCTGGGGGTGGCGCATCTACTCAAACAAGAGGCCGCGAATGGCAACATCAAGGGCAAAGTGCGCTTCCTCTTTCAGCCTGCCGAAGAAGTCGGTGGGGATGGTGTGAGCGGTGCTCCCGAGATGATCAAAGACGGCGCACTTGCAGGTGTTGACCACGTGATTGCCTTGCATGTGGCATCGGGGATGCCAGTGGGTAAAGTGGGCTTGGTCGCCGGGTCCAATTTTGCGGCCGGCGACATCTTTCAGGGCAATGTGCTGGCAGCGGGTGGCCATGGGGCCATGCCTCACGCAGGCTCAGATGCGGTGATGATGGCGATGCAGGTGGTGCAAGCGCTCAACGCCATCGTGTCCCGCAACGTTGACCCCATGTTGCCGGCGGTGTGCAGTATTGGGCGCATCCACGGTGGCTCGGCCTTCAACGTAATTCCGGCGGTGGTCGAAATCAGTGGCACGTTGCGGAGCTACGATCCTGCGGTGCGAGAGTTGTTGTTTGCGCAGGTCGAACGTGCCTTTGCTCTGACGCGGGCGCTTGGCGGTGATTACGAACTGTCGTTGGTGCGTGGCTACCCGGCAGGCTACAACGACCCGACGGTGACACAGTGGATGGATGAAGTGGCCTCGGAGCTGGTAGGTGCCACCAACATCGATCGCGCCACGCGCATCATGGGGAGTGAAGATTTCACCTTCATGCAACAGCTCGCACCTGGCACCATGATGATGCTCGGGGCGGCAGTCGGCGACATGGAACGCCCCCATCACACCCCAGTGTTTGATATTGACGAGACGGCCATGCCGATTGGGGCAGCGATTTTGGCCGAAACGGTAGTTCGATACTTTCAACGTGCATCAGCGAAAGGAATACAACAATGAGCATGCTCGATCGGGCACAGAGTCTGAGCGGTGAAATGTCACGGTTGCGTCGTGATATTCATGCACACCCCGAATTGGCCTTCGAAGAGGTACGCACGGCGGCGCTCGTGGCCGATACCCTGCGAGAAATCGGCGGCATTGACGTCAAAACCAACATTGGCATCACCGGTGTGGTCGGGAGCATTGGCACCGGCGATGGCCCAACCATCGGTATCCGTGCCGACATGGATGCACTGCCGATTATCGAAGACAGTGGCGTGGATTTCAGCTCCACCACGCACGGCACCATGCACGCCTGTGGTCACGACTCGCACACGGCCATGTTGCTGGGTGTGGCGCACCTGCTCAAGCAGGAATTCGCCAAGGGCACTCTGCGTGGCAATGTGCGCTTCATCTTCCAACCTGCCGAAGAAGCCACCAACGGCCGACATCAGAGTGGTGCGCCGATGATGATAGACGACGGGGCGCTCGACGGGGTCGACCATATGATTGCGCTCCACGTCGATTCCACCATGCCCGTCGGCCAAGTGGGCTTGAAGCCGGGGCATATCACGGCCGCCGTCGATAGCTTCAAGGCCTGGATCCGTGGCACCGGTGGCCACGGCGCGTACCCGCATCAGGGGACGGACCCATTGTGGATGCTGATCCCCGTGATGACTGCTCTGCACAACATCGTGTCACGCAGAGTCGACCCCATGCATCCAGCAGTGGTCAGCCTGGGCGTGGTGCGCGGTGGCACGGTCTCCAACGTTATCCCCGCGGAAGTCTACCTCGAGGGGACGCTCCGGAGCTACGATGCTGGAGTGCGTGAGCAGTTGCTCAAAGAAGTCGAAGCAGCCGTGGCACTCAGTCGTCACTTCGATGGTGACTACACGCTCGAAATCGAGCGCGGCTATCCTCCGGGCTTCAATGACCCCACGGTGACGAAGTGGATGGATGCCGTGGCTGCCGAATTTGTGGGGAGTGATAACATCATCCGTGATCGGGCCGGCATGGGCGCCGAGGACTTCGCCTACATGCAACAAAAGGCACCCGGCACCATGATTAACTTGGGGGCTGCAGTGGGAGATTTCAAGCGCGCCCACCATACTCCCGTTTTTGCCATCGATGAGCGAGCCATGCCGATTGGTGCGGCCATTTTGGCTGAAACAGCCCGGCGATTCTTGGCCGGCGAAGTCGAATAAATCACGTTGCCCACTGGACGGTGCACCGCGGGGATGCGGTATAATCCCCGTGGTGTGCTGTTTTTTTGGTGAAGATGAGGGGTACTGATGACCATGCGCCGTGTTGTCGTTGTTGCCGCCGTCCGTTCAGCGATTGGCAAGTTTGGCGGGAGCCTCAAGGATGTCGCGACGGTCGATCTTGGTGCCGCAGTGGTGGCGGCCGCCATAGCCCGGGCCGGCATTGGTGCCGATCGTGTTGAGCACGTATTTCTCGGCAACGTCATCCACACCGACATCCGTGACATGTACCTGTCGCGCGCTGTGGCGCGTCAAGCAGGTTGCCCAGTTGAAACACCGGCGCTGACGCTGAATCGCGTATGCGGCAGTGGTCTGCAGGCTATTATCAGCGCCACACAAGCTATTTTACTGGGCGATGTCGATGTGGCGGTGGCGGGAGGTGTCGAGTCGATGAGCCGCGCCCCCTACTGGTTGCCTGCGTTGCGTTGGGGCCAACGCATGCAAAACGGCACCACGCTCGACCCGATGATGGGGGCCTTGATGGATCCCTTTGATGGGTGCCAGATGGGCGTAACGGCCGAGCGTGTGGCACAACGCTATGGAATTTCGCGCGACATGCAAGACACACTGGCGCTCAACAGTCAGTTGCGGGCTGCACACGCACAGTCTGCTGGATATTTCGACAATCAAATTGTGCCGATTGCGGTGCCTGTCAAAGGTGGGACCCAGGAATATGCCGTGGATGAGGGGGTACGTGCCGAGTCAAGCATGGCTGCGTTGGCCAGATTGCGCCCGGTGTTCGCGGAAAACGGCACGGTGACGGCCGGCAACTCCTCGACCATCAACGACGGCGCAGCCGCGCTCGTGTTGATGGAGGCGGGTATGGCTGAGCGTCTCGGTGTTCCCGTGCTCGCTTCCATGGAAGGGTATAGTCATGCGGGTGTCGACCCGGCCTACATGGGGATTGGGCCGATACCAGCGCTCCAAAAGCTCTGGCAACGTACCGGGGTGAGCCGTGATGCCATCGACATCTACGAAATCAACGAAGCATTTGCCGCCCAAGCAGCTGCGGTCACCCAAGAATTGGGCCTTGATTCCGCCAAAGTCAATCCCAACGGCAGTGGCATCTCCCTCGGGCACCCGTTGGGTGCTTCGGGAGCCATTGTGGCCGTGAAGGCCATCCATGAATTGCACCGCACGCAGACCACCTATGCGGCGACATCGTTGTGCATTGGCGGTGGTCAGGGGATTGCAGCACTCTTTCGGCGTGGGTAGCCGATGTATTCCATAAAAAAGCCCCCGGTCGTGCGTACACGCACGACCGGGGGCTTGGTCATTGACTAGTCGTTGAAGTGATCGCCGATGAAGGCGGTCAGGTCGGCCACACGGTTCGAGTAGCCGAACTCGTTGTCGTACCACGAGATGACCTTGAACAAGTTGTCTCCCAAGCCGATGGTCAACGGCAGGTCGACCGTGCTCGAGAACGACGAGCCCAAGAAGTCGCTGGAGACCAGCTCTTCGTTGGTGACGCCCAAGATACCCTCCAACGCCTCGCTCTCGGAGGCGGCCACGAAGGCCTTGTTGATGGCTTCGACGCTGGTGCCCTTTTCGAGCTCAACCACGAAGTCAACCATTGAGACGGTCGAGGTTGGGACGCGCACCGCAAAGCCGGTGAACTTGCCCTTGAGCTCTGGGATGACCAACGCCACGGCCTGAGCGGCACCGGTGGTGGTGGGGACCATGTTCATGGCGGCAGCACGGGCCCGGCGCAGGTCAGCATGCACGTTGTCCTGCAGGTTTTGGTCCATGGTGTAGGCGTGCACCGTGGTCATCATGCCGCGCTTGATGCCGAAGTTGTCGTTGAGCACCTTGGCGACGGGGGCCAAACAGTTGGTGGTGCACGATGCGTTCGAGATGATGTTGTGGTTGTCGTGGTCGTACTTGCTCTCGTTGACACCCAAGCAGATGGTGATGTCTTCACCCTTGGCCGGTGCGCTGATGATGACCTTTTTGGCGCCAGCATCGAGGTGTGCCTTGGCCTTGTCAGCCTGGGTAAAGCGACCAGTGGACTCGACGACAATATCGACACCCAGCTGACCCCATGGCAACTTGGCCGGGTCGCGCTCGGCAAGCACCTGCAGGTTCATCTGGCGCTCGTTGCCGTCTTCGTCGTAGTAGGTAATCTCAATGATGTTGCCGTTGGCCTTGATTTCACCATCAAATTGACCGTAGTTCGTGTCGTACTTGAGCAAATGTGCCAACGTAGCAACATCCGAAAGGTCATTGACCGCCACAATCTCGAGATCGTCGGCGTAGCTGGCAAGCATCGCTTTGAAACTCTGGCGTCCGATGCGCCCAAAGCCATTGATTGCAACTCGTGCCATGTGTTCCACACTCCTCACTGAAAAACGAATATCGTAGGACGTTGGCTGGGCGACAGTGCTCAGTTCATGTTACCGACCCCGGTAACACATTCCCGGACGTTTACGTTCTGCGCAGATTATACCATATTGTGATACGGTTGCTGTGTGCCCTGCCGTGTGACGACATATTGGGGCATTGTGTTACAATACCAGAAATAATCGTGACTAAGTATAACGCTATGGTGTAATGGGGAAAGGTAGGCCATTATGACGCTGATTGTCAGTGTCCTTGCGGTTTTGGCCTTGTTGGTGGGTACCGCCTTAGGGACGTTTCGTCACCGCCAATACGGTGTCTGGGGATTTTTCGGCGTATTGCTGGCCATGCTTGTCGCAGATTCAGCTGGCCCTGCCTTGGGGTTGTACTTGGCCGGCGTCGTGGCTGGCGATGTCGCAACCGTCGTCTATTTGGTGCGCATGCTCATACTCCTGCTCGTAGCTGGGGTTTTTGCGTACTACTGCGATGACCTCATCCCCGAAGCCCAAGACCCCAAAACACGTCAAGACAACATCCTTGCCGGCATCCTTGGCTTCGTGAATACCTACCTGCTCGTGGCCTATCTCATTCGCGCTTTGGGCGGTCTTGGCACCAAGGGCAACGAGATTATCGTTGGAAGCGGGCTAAATCAGACATTGGTGTTACTGTTGCCGTGGATGACGGCGACCATTTTTGTGGTAATTTTCGGCTGGTCATCGGTGCGCAAAGTGATGCGAGCCATCGCAAAGCTCCGTGGCGTGTCAGCCAATACTCCGCCTGCACGCCCGGCATCAACAACATCACCCTCTGGATTTACTCCGTCGCCGTATGGCTCCGCATATTCAACACCAACGACTACCACCACGACTACACCGGTGGTGGCAAAGCCGAGTGCATGGTCGCGCTTGACGGGCTGGATGTCTCGCCCCAAAGAAGATGCGGCCCCAACGTCACCTCCCAATAACCTGTCGAATAACGGAATTACTCCGCCCCACGGTATCTCAGGCCTGACCGGGGCAAGTCCCTACAGTAGTCAGACTCCCGGGTATGGGAACACCGGATTGACGGGTGGCAACACGTATGCGAGCTCATCGAGCGGCTACGGCAGCACGGGCACGACGAGCGGCTACGG
>JBBAWX010000028.1:0-8739 GCA_040396955.1 Roseiflexaceae bacterium | reverse complement strand
AGCACGGGCACGACGAGCGGCACTACGTATAGTAGTCCGGCGTCTGGGTACAGTCCGACGGGTATGACTGGGAGTTTTGGTGCGACACCGCCGAGCAACAGTTCGGGGGCGTATTCATCACCACCGGCAAGTAGTAGCGGTACTGGTGATTCGAAACTGGCCTCGAGTATTTTTGGGCCGGTTACTCCCGTCTACAGTCAACCATCGTTTGGATCGAACATGAATAGTGGGGCCACGAACAACCCGAAAAACGATGACAACGATGACGACGATGACGGGTATTACTACGACGACGAAGATACGAACAACAATCCACCGCCGTTCCGTGGCTAAATGATTGCACCCCCCGTAGCGCCATGGCGCTACGGGGGGTGTTTTTTTATCACAAGTCCTAAAAACTAATCATCTGATCGGCAAGATGTGCGTTGGGCCAGAGGCGTAATCCACGGTCGAGGTGATTTTGTGACCCAACCGTGCAATCGTCGCTGATGATGACCCCGTTGAGCACTTTGCTTTCGGCTGCCACACGGTTACGGTGGCCGATGACGGCGTGTGTGATGGTGCAGCCGGCGCCAATCTGGTTGTCGTGCCAGAGCACACTGGCACGAATGGTGGTGCCATCGGCGATGGTGCATCCTGCACCGATAATGGTGGGGCCTTCGATGGTCACATTGGCACCAATGGAGACCCCTTCTCCGATGACAACGGTGCCACTGATGGTCGCATCAGCGGGGATGGTCACATCGGGGGCTACCCAGATTCCAGGGCGTGTTTGGGCGCCAGGAAGACCAAAGCGCACTTTCCCGTTGAGGATGTCGTGATGCACCTCAAGGTAGGTTTGGGGTTTGCCGATATCGGTCCAGTAGGCATCACTGGCAAATCCGAACATGGGGTGATTGTTTTGCAGGGCAGTGGGGAATAATCCGCGCTCAAACATATAGTGTTGTCCAGCCGGAATGTAGTCGAGCAGGTGTGGTTCCATGATGTAGGTGCCCGCATTAATCATGTTGGTGGTGACTTCTTCGGGGCGTGGTTTTTCGAGGAAGCGCGTAATTCGTCCGGCATCTGTGGTTTCGACCAGCCCAAAGGCGGTGGGATCTTCGACAGGAGTCAGTGCGATTGTCAATTCACTCTGGCGTTGGCGGTGATACGCCAGCATGGCGCGCAAATCGAGGTCAGTCATCACGTCGCCGTTGAAGATGAAGGTGGTGTCGTCGAGGAGATGGGCCACGTGTTTGACAGCGCCAGCGGTGCCACGTGGTTCGGGTTCTTCGATGATGTGCACCTTCATGCCCAAGCGCGATCCATCACCGAGGGAGTGCCGGAAGCGATCGGCGAGGTACTGCACTGCCAAAATGGCCTCTGTGATGCCTTGGTCGCGCAGATTGGTGAGCATCCATTCAATGAACGGGGTGCCGACGAGTGGCAACATGGGCTTGGGCGTGTTGCAGGTCAATGGTCGCAAGCGCGTGCCCAGCCCGCCAACTAAAATAACGGCTTTCATGCCTATGACTCCTTATATGGCTTGGCGCCAGTAGTCGAGCATATCTTTGAGTGTGGTTTCGATTGGGATGTGCGGATGCCAACCGGTGTCGGCACATATCCGACTATTATCACAGACCACATCGGGGACGTCCACGGGGCGCAGGCGCGCCGGGTCCACTTCAATCTGAATAGGAACAGTACTCTGGGAGACCAACATGTTGAGCAACGTGCGGATTTCGTGCGATACTCCCGAACCCACGTTGTAGGCGGCGCCAGGGACACCATGATGGATGAGGGCCTCATAGGCCGCCGCAATATCACGTACATCGCTGATGTCGCGCCGTGCAGACAAATTACCCACCTTGAGGACGGGTGTTTGAAGCCCTGCCTCGATGCGTGCGATTTGTGCAGCAAAGGCCGATACTGCGTAGCTCTCGCTCTGCCGTGGTCCAATATGGCTAAACAGGCGCAGGCGAATGGTGCGGACTTTGTGGGAGACAAACCACTGATAGGCGGCCATGTCGACTGCCGCTTTGCTGACTCCGTATGGTGTCAACGGTGCGAGTGGTTGCGATTCACCAATCGGCATTTGTGCGCTGGGCACCGTGCCGAAAATTTCGTTGCTTCCCGCGAAGATGATGAGCGGATCAATGCCAAGTTCGACCACATACTGGAGCAAGGCCACACTCGGAATGAGGTTGTCGTGCGTGGTGTTGATGGCGTCTTGGAACGATTTGGCCACACTGGCCTGTGCCGCCAAGTGCAGAATCACGTCTGGACGTACCTGGTCAAGGTACTGACGTACGCGCGGTAAATCGCGCAAATCCAGAGCTTGATAGTGCACCTTGTCGTGCAGACGTGCGAGCGACAGTTGTGGGGCACGGGCGATGCCGTGCACCTGATATGCCGGGTTTTCGCCGAGGTGTTCGGCAAGATGCCCGCCCACAAATCCATTGACACCGGTGATGAGAATCTTCATGTTGCTCACTATACCAAATCACTTTGCAGGCGTGGCTGATGTGCATATGATACAAAAAACCCCTCCACCTGTAAAATGGTGGAGGGGAAGATGCGGGAACCGTCGCAGTTAGTCGATGGGTTCGCGTTGATAGGGTGCACCCGCCTCATTGAGCGGAGCGGTGTGGACCACCCCTGATGTCACTGGCTCGACAACCGCATCAACGACCGTGGTACGTGGCACGTTGTCGAGGCTGGCTTGCCCGTCAGGCAACGGCGTGTTGCAAAACGGTGTGAGGGCCTCAACCCGCGTCAAAATATCATTGACGTCGATATCGGTCAGCTCGTTGCGCAAAATCAGGGCCTCGGCGATGGCTGCCACGGCTTCGCGGTTTTGCTCGAGCAGGTGCTTGACCTTGCGGAACTCGAGGGCCAAGATGGCTTCGACCTGCTTTTTCAGCTCGGCGTTGCGCATGGAATCCATGCCAAACGTCAAGTAGGAGTAGAAGCTGTTGTCCATGCCATACGCGCCCACCATGTAGGTGGCGATGCCGGTGGCCGACATGAGGTCGCCGGTGACACCCGTCATCTGGATGTCGAGGAAGAGTTCTTCGGCGGCACGGCTGGCCAAAGCGATCTGGATGCGGTTGAGCAACTCGACCTTGGTGCTCGTGTGAATTTCTTCTTCGGGCTTCCAGGCGGCAAAGCCGAGTGCGTTGCCGTGGCGGATGATGGTCACTTTGGTCAAGCGCTGTTTGCGGAGCAATTTAACGGCCGCATAGGCGTGACCAGCCTCATGGTAGGCGATACGCCGCCGTTCTTCGTACGACATGCCGCGGATGGGCTGGCGCAACCCGTATTCGTGCATTTCACGGGCATGTGTGAAGTCCCAGTAGTTGATTGCTTGGCGGTTGTCGAAATGTGCATGGATGACCGCTTCGTTGACAATGAAACGAATGGCCACCGGTGTGTACCCGATCGTGTCGGAGACCATGCGGTCGATGGGCATCGGCTCGTGTTTGACCTTGCCGAGGTAGTACTCAAGGATGTCGCGACGCCCGTTGGCATCGGGGTGCTCGACGACGATTTTGCGGTCAAAACGCCCGGGTCGCAACAAGGCGGCATCGAGTGTTTCGGCCAAATTGGTAGCGGCCACCGTCAAGACGGCCGGCATTTCGGGCTTCTTGCGCCGCAACCCGAAGGTACGCAACAGTTTGCCAAACCAACTCGGGTCCTCGGGTGGTGGATCCATCTGGAGCAAGAGTTCGTTGAGGAGACCACTACCGGCCCCCATGCCACCCATACCCATCATCACGTTGGCCTTGCCACCCGGCTCGAAGCCGATGCCGGCACCCGGTGCGGCTCCGCCCATCAGCGACGTGCTTCGGGCACCACCAATGGCGTCGATTTCGTCGATGAATAAAATACAGGCACCGTACTCTTTGGCAAGCTTGCGCGCCTTTCGGTACAGCATCATGACTTTGATGTTGCCCATACCCATCCATACCGATGTCAATGAGGGCGCACTCAAATACCCGAAGGGCACGCCGGCCTCGGTCGAAATAGCCTGCGCCAAATAACTCTTGCCGGTGCCCGGAGGGCCGATGAGCAACACACCACGGGTGATCTCACCACCCATCTGCTTAAATTGCTTGGCACCTTTGAGCAAGGTGACGATGCGTCGTGCGGCTTCGAGGACTTCCGGGTTACCGCGGTAATCGTTGAAGCTGATGCCGGTTTCCCCTGGGCGCACCCAGTAGATACGTGTACGCGCCATGAAGAAGTACATCAATGCGAACTGGAAGCCGATAAAGACGAACAAATATCCCATCGTGGTGATGAGTTGCAGGAGGAGCGGGGCCAAATCCTGCGTCGTCAAAAACTCCCAGGCAGCCGGCACAATGTTGCCCAGCAACCAGATGGCAGCCACTGCAATGGCAATCCAGCGGATACCGCGCATCAGTTTGTAGGGCCAACGGTCCAACAACCGCTCGAGGCGTTGGTTGAGCACCTGTTCCTGTGAGGGAGGCTCGCTTTGTGGGCGATACGGTTCAATTGCCATATGCGACTCCAACTGTCATGATTGCGGGGGAAGCGGGGTTGGTTTATAACAGACAAGAACCAACGCGTGGATGACCACGTACCGTGTAGTATAAAAAAGAATCGGTGGATTTGGCAAGTCGTTTATGATGAGGGAACGGTGAGAAGCACAATTCGAGTGGCCCGAATCATTATCGCCTGCTACGTGGTAGCGGTCATCAGCAGTGAATGTACGGCCACTGGCGTGACCGTCGACCCGGTACTGACGCGCATCCAAGCCCGTGGTTTGCTCAAGGTCGGCTATGATCCCGGCATTCTTCCGTTTACGACCATTATTGCCAATCAGGCGGCTGGTTTCGATATCGATGTGGCCAGCGCAGTGGCGCAGCGCCTCGGTGTGGCGGTGGAATATGTGCCCACTGGGCTCGATGCCGCATACGACGAGCTTCAGCAGGGGCATTTTGACATAATCGTATCCGCCATGCCGTATGCTCCCGAGCAGGGCTGGCGGGCTCGTTTTTCTGAATTCTACTTCGACGATGGTCTGGTGGTGGTGACGTTGGGTGCCGACGGCATGCGTTGGCAAACATCCACACTTGGGGTTGTCTTTGGCTCTGATGCTGACACCTATACACGACGTCTACGCTATGCGGGCACCATTGCCACTCCCGCCTATTTTGATACCCCCGTCGAACTCTGGCATGGGTTGGTATGTGGGCAGGTCAGCCATGTCGTGGTTTCTCGGAGCACCGCACTGCGCATGCAACATACCCTGGAGTCCGTAGTGCTGGCACCCGCCCTGACTTTTGCTCCCCTGGTCATCGTGATGCCACAAGATGCAGTAGCCCTCAGTGATGTCGTCAATACGACGTTGGCCACGGCCCGTCGCGATGGAGTCTATGCGGATTGGGTGCGCCATTGGTTCACACCGTTGCCTACGGCGCGCTGTCCGCAGTAGGGTGACTTGGGTGTATGATAGAGGGCAACAAAGACGATGGGCGGTGTGGCCCGGTTGGCGTTGATTGCACCATGATGGTGAGAAAGGAGTCGCCATGGCAGAAGTACGCTTTGGAATTGTCGGGCTTGGTGGTATGGGGCGTGGGCATGCGCAGTACCTGGCAGCAGGGCAGATTACTGGAGCCGTGTTGACCGCAGTCAGTGATACGAGCCCCATGGCCCAACAGTGGGCCGAAAAAGAACTCCCCGCTGGTGTGCACTTCTTTGATTCGTACACCGCCATGCTTCAGTCAGGCATCGTCGATGCCGTGATTGTGGCCACTCCGCACTACTTTCACCCCGACTTGGCCGTACAGGCGTTTTCGCATCAGCTTCATGTGCTCATTGAAAAGCCGGCTGGCGTCTATACTCAGCAGGTGCGCCAGATGAACGAGGTCGCCGCCAGCAGTGGCAAGGTCTTTGGCATCATGTTCAACCAGCGCACCAATCCCGTTTTTCAAAAGGTCCGCGATCTCATTCAAAGTGGTGAACTCGGCGCCATTAAGCGCTTTAATTGGATTATCACCGATTGGTATCGCAGTCAGGCCTACTACGACTCAGGCTCATGGCGGGCCACCTGGGCCCAGGAGGGTGGCGGTATCTTGATGAATCAGGCGCCGCACAACGTTGATCTCCTGTTGTGGACGCTGGGCATGCAACCCGCTCGTGTGCGGGCGTTTTGTCATTTTGGCAAACATCGCGCCATTGAAGTCGAAGACGATGTGACCGCCTACATGGAATGTGCCAACGGCGCCACTGGTGTGTTTATTACGACCACCGGTGATGCCCCAGGCACGAATCGCTACGAAGTGACCGGTGAGCGAGGCAAAATTGTCGTCGAAGATAACCGCATCACCTTCTGGCGTTTGCGGGTCCCCGAACCAGAGTTCAATGCGACCAATAAAAGCATGTGGGCTGCCCCCGAAACCTGGAAAATCGACATTCCGGTGAGTGGTGGTAGTGGCCTGCAACACCCAGGTATCACGCAAAACTTCACGAATGCGATTCTCAACGGCACGCCGTTGTTGGCGCCGGGCAGTGATGGTCTGCATGGAGTGACGCTGGTCAATGCAATGTATTTGTCCACATGGACCGATGATTGGGTGAATATTCCATTCGACGAAAACACCTTCCTCGCACACCTCAACCAACGACGTACGCCACAAGATCGGAATTAATCGTATGCTTCACAAATGTGCTGCCCAACTCTACACCTGCCGTGATTTGCTCGAACAAGACTACAACGGCGTGCTTAAAGCACTCAAAGCACAAGGCTGGCAGGCGGTCCAGGTTTCGGGCTCACGGGGCTACACCCCCGTGCAAATCGCTGGGTTTCTTCGCGAACATGGCCTGAAAACGGCCGGCTTGCATGTGTCGCTCGACGAACTCACGAACGATATGGCCGGTGCTGTGGCTCAGGCGTTGCTCTACGAGACGCGTGACATCATCGTGCCATATCTGCCCCGTGAATACCAGAATGTACTCGGCTACCAGATGTTTAAGAGTCACATGAACGCATTGGCCAAACCGCTGAACGCTGCCGGTTTCCGCCTTAGCTATCATAACCATGACTTCGAATTTGCTACCACCATTGCCGGCGTATCGGCCCTGGAGTGGCTGTTGCAACCGAGTGCGGATAATGCGATTTTGGCCGAAATCGACACCTACTGGGTCAAAAAAGGCGGTGCCGATCCTTTGGGCTTTTTGGCACCGTTTAGTCAACGCATGCCCATCATTCACCTCAAAGATATGACCAACGATGACCGCCAAACCTTCGCCGAGGTCGGCACCGGTAGCATCGATTTCTTGCCCATTTTGCGGTGGTGTGAGGCCAACGGAGTCGAGTGGTATGCCGTCGAACAAGACGTGTGTGATCGTAACCCGCTCGATTGTCTGGCGACGAGCCTCGCCAACTTGCGTCAGCTTGCCAGCCAACTTTGATGCGCTCGAAAGGAGCCAGACACGATGAGTGTGGGTGATGGCATGAACTACGCACCGCGTGGGAAACCGCAACCCGTGGTGCAACCAGGTGAATTCGTCTTCGCCGCCATTGGTCTTGATCACGGCCACATCTACGGTCAGTGCAATGGCCTCATTGAAGCCGGTGGCGTGCTTACCACAGTGTATGACCCTGACCCCGAAAAAGTCGCCAAATTTGTGACGATGTACCCGGGTGTAAGGCCTGCACAAAGCGAACAAGAGATTTTGCAATCTGCAACCATCCAGTTGGTTGCAGGGGCGGCAGTGCCGGCCGATCGGTGTGCCCTCGGGCTACGTGTGATGGCGCACGGCAAGGATTATTTCACCGATAAATGCCCGTTCACGACATTGGCACAGCTTGAGCAGGCGCGGCAGGCAGTGGCGCAGAGTGGCCAAAAATACGCGGTCTACTACAGTGAGCGGCTCCACAACGAGAGTGCCATCGCAGCTGGTGAACTTGTGCATGGTGGCGCCATTGGTCGGGTCATCCAGGTGCTCGGGCTGGGGCCGCATCGCTTGAATGCACCTAGCCGCCCGGATTGGTTTTTTCAACATGAACGCTATGGGGGCATTTTGTGCGACATCGGCAGTCATCAGGTGGAGCAGTTTTTGTACTACAGCGGCTCGACCGCTGGTCAGGTGCTCCATAGTAAAGTGGCCAATTATGCGCATCCCGAGCATCCGGAGCTCGAAGACTATGGCGATGCTACCATTGTGGGCAATAGTGGGGCTACCAACTACTTCCGAGTCGACTGGTTTACTCCGTCGGGCCTCAGCAACTGGGGAGATGGACGAACGCTGATTTTGGGGACTGAGGGCTATATTGAGCTACGCAAGTACGTGGATATCACGCGTGGTGGTGGCGATCAAATCTATTTGGTGGATGGCCGTGGTGAACATCATCTGAATGTGAGTGGTCAGGTGGGGTACCCCTTCTTCGGTCAACTCATCCTTGATTGCCTGAACCGCACCGAGGACGCGATGACGCAGGCACATGCCTTTACTGCGGCGGAGTTGTCGCTCCAAGCACAGGCCCAGGCGGTGCACATCGCCATTCCGCCACAGGTTTGATGATTGGCTGTATGCAAAAACACCGCCTGCGACCGTAAAGGTCGCAGGCGGTGTTTTGTGGTATTTAGAAGCGGCGTCGGGGCTTGTTGGGCCCAGTGTTGTCATCACCACCACGGGGAGCATCACCGTCACGGCGGAATCCACCACCACGGGGAGCATCACCATCACGGCGGAAGCCACCCGGACGTGGGGCATCACCATCACGGCGGA
>JBBAWX010000027.1:7373-36437 GCA_040396955.1 Roseiflexaceae bacterium | reverse complement strand
TGGAAAGGAAAAAAGATGAGTCCAAAGGCCAACGACGGATTTTCGGCGCAAGAAAAAGCGGCCATGCACGAACGCGCCAAAGAACTCAAAGCGCAGGCCAAAGCGGCACAGCAGCGTGAAGTCGGCGAAGCCGATGTGCTCGCCAAAATCGCCGAGATGCCCGAGCCCGATCAGCGCATTGCCCGCCGTATCCACGAGCTGGTGAGCACGCATGCGCCAGAGTTGTGGCCACGAACGTGGTACGGTATGCCGGCATACGCCAAAGATGGCAAGGTGCTGTGCTTTTTTCAGAGCGGGCAAAAATTTGAGTCGCGCTACTGCACACTGGGATTTAGCGATGTAGCACGTCTCGATGCGGGCAGTATGTGGGCCACCTCGTTTGCCGTGGTCGACATGGATGCTGATACCGAGGCCCAGATTGTGGCGTTGCTCCGGCAGGCACTGGCGACCACCACGATGCCACAGACGTCGTGACAAACGATGCCACCGATGCTCCATGGCGTAGATATGCGTTGTATAGTCGTATAGTTGAGAAATATAGAATTAAGGTTGTGGGGCGTTGCTACACCGTAATGAACGCTTTTGGTGGATATGGCTATGTGATGACACCACACCGAGATGCAACGAGACGCCCCGCGCAGGACTGCGCGGGGCGTTGCTGAGTAGGCGAAATGATTATGCGGGGAGGTGGTGCAGGTGCTGATGCCCGTGTCCACAGGGGGTGAGTGCCACATGGACGGTGTGTATGCGTGCACTGACCTGTTGGACTTCACGGACGATGGCTGCGCGGATGGCGTCGCTTTCTTTGAGCGTTAAATCTTCGTTGACCACCACCTCGACTTCAGCCTGCATGTGATGGCCGTGCCAACGCACGCGCACATTGCGCAGATGTTGGACGCCATCGACGTGGCCGATCATGTGGATGACGTCATCCACGAGCGCTGGCTCGACGGCATCCATGAGCCGGTACCAGATGGTTTTGCAGGCGTCGATGGTGATGAAAAGAATGGTGATGCCGATGAACATGCCGATGATGGGGTCGACAATCGGGTAGCCGAGCCAAGCTCCCGCTACGGCAATCAAGACTGCGAGCGAGGTGAAGCCGTCGGTGCGGGCATGCATGCCATCGGCAATCATGGCGTCAGAGCCGATGCGGCGCCCCACGCGAATCTGCAGGATGGCGACGGTTTCGTTGCCGATAAAACCGACAATGGCGGCCAAGGCGACCCAGCCCAGATTGGTGAGCGGGGCCGGATTGATGAGTTTGTTGATGGACTCATAGAAGGCATACCCGGCGCTAAACACCAACGAAAGGACGATGAAAATCCCCGCCACATCTTCGGCTTTGCCGTACCCGTAGGTGTAGCGGTTGTTGGCGGCGCGGCGCGCCAAATAAAAGGCAATCAGGAGCGGTACCGAGTTCAGGGCATCGCCAAAATTATGCACGGTGTCGGCGAGGAGTGCGGTGCTACGGCTGGCCATGACAATCAGAATTTGCACGATGGTGGTGATGCCGAGTGCGGCCAACGCAATCCACACCGTGCGAATCCCCTCGTTGGTGGCCAAGGCTGGGTCGCTGGCGAGCTCTTGTTGTTTTTCACTATGCCCGTGAAAATGAAAGACGGTGTTGATAATCCCCCAGATGCCTTCGCCGTGTGAATGACCATGGGGTCCGTGGTGGTGATGATGATGTCCGTGGTGATGATCGTGATCGTGGTGATGGTGTGCCATGGTGACTCCTTTTACACTGCAACATGATGGTGCGATAGAGGTGGTCGCTCCGAGCGAAAGTCAACACGTGGTGGTGGATGACGTTGATCGATTGGGGCGGTCTACTGTGCCGAGAAGTCGCGAGTAGAAAAACCGCGCTGCCGCTGTTTGTCTCTGGGCACCACACGAAGAGGCGCGTTGCAACGTGCTTGTGTGCGTGTATGACCCGGGCAGGTCAATCGGTACTTGTGCCACAAAGAAAAAAACATGCTCGTGGCGATGCAACACAGGCACAGGAAGGAGAGCGCCGAATAATACCACGGTGTGGTGCGTTGCATGTCGATATTCGCGCGTACCAAAATGACAGCCGAATTATAGCAAGAAATGGTGTTCGTGCAACTTCAGGGTCTGACGGGCATTCATGTGGGCGGTCTGTCGGCTCCGGGGAGGTTCATGGTGTGTGGGTGCTTGGTCGTGGTGGCTGAGCGGTGGTGAGAAGTGTGCCGACAAACACGAGCACACAGCCGAGTATCATGGTGAGCGTAATGTGTTCATTGAGGAAGAGGGTGCCCCATACCATGGCGCCGAGCGGGATGAGGAAGGTGACCGCAAGCGATGCGGCCGGCCCAACATCGACGACGAGGCGGAAAAAGAGCAGGTAGGCGAGGCCCGTGGCAAAGGCGCCGAGGGCAATAACGGCGATGATGGCGGTGGGCGTGATGGGCGCCGTGGGCTGATTCCACCACAACAGCGGGAGCATGATGAGAGCTGCGAAGGTTTGACTGAACGTGGCCATGCCAAGTGCTGGGGCCTGGCGGACTGCACGCCGTGTGTAGTTGCTGGCAATGCCGTACGAGATGGTGGCGCCGAGACCGAGCAAGAGGGCTGGCCAGTGGTGCCAGGTGTCGTGTGTAGTGTCGATGCCGACGAGTGCGCCGACGCCGGCCATGCCCAAGATGATGCCGAGGATGCGTTGCCAACGCGGTGCTTCGTCGCCGATGATGATGGCGATGAGCAAGCCAAACATGGGGCTCGTGGCATTGATGATGGCACCGAGAGATGCGCCGATGTCTTGCAGGGCAATCGCAAACAAAAAGAACGGCAACGCGGTCTGAAAAAAGCCGAGCACCATGTATTGTCGCCAGTACGTGACAAATTGCAGGTTTTGTTGGGTGAACATGGCGTAGCCGTATAACACGACGGCTGCGATGAGTACCCGGAAGAAGACAACTCCGGCAGGACCAAATGCGCCTACTGACAAGCGGACAAATAAAAACGAAAAACTCCAGAGAAGGGCGAGACCGAGCAGGCGGAGCGTGTCTTGCAGGCGCATGATGGTGGTTCCTTGGTTGTATCGCACTGATTCTTTTTCATCATAGTCGAGATGTGCAGGTGTGTCCGTGCGAGTTCTTGCGTTGATGGTCGCATGGTGCGCATGCACGGTACGTGTGGTGATCGCGATACATGTAGGTGGGAGTGCTATCGTAGTACGTAACAACGCTACTTGTGCTACGATGACGGTACATGGTTGAGAGCGTATGATGCTGATTATGTGTGGGAGAACGTGCCATGAAAGTAAAATTTGGTTTGCGGATTCCCTCGTTGCGGAAACGCATTGCGGCGCGCACCTCGGTCAAACGCTATTTGCGGCACAACATGGGGTTGAAAGCGCCTCGTGGCTGGGGCTGGGTAACCAATCCACGCCGAGCACTGTATAACCGCATCTACAATCGCACAACGGTTGGGTGTTGCAGTATGCCGATGATGCTCGTCGTTGCATTGGCCGTGGCCGGTGTGATGCTGTTGGGCTAGGTGGACGCTGATGTGCTTGTCGCAGGGCGCATACGGCGCTGTCCGCCCGTGTACGCGTTGCTGATGGCGGCACCGAGTGGTGGTAAGTACATGCGGTGAGGCGTATTGTTTGCACATGACATGGGAGAGCCACATGCACCACAACGGGTATGCACGCATGTTACTGCTGTGTATGTGGCTCTTGGGCGCGTGCGCATGGGCTCACTCCCCCACACCACACGATATTTGGCAACGACAGGAGGCGCATCCGATGGACTACCGCGTATTTGTGCATGATGGTCTGCATCGCGAATATGCGCTGTATATTCCCGAACGACTTGGTCGCGATGCGCCATTGGTTTTTGTGCTCCATGGATATACCGACGATGCTACGGGGATTCGTGAGACGACGCAGATGGATGTCGTGGCTGATCGCTACGGTTTTGCGGTGGTGTATCCGCGTGGAACGCTTGATCACAATGGAAAGCGTTTTTGGCAGGTGGGCTATGATTTCCATGTCAGCGAAACGGTCGACGACGTGGGGTTTTTGGTGGCACTTGCCCGACATCTCCAACAGACCTATCAGCTCAGCGCAACACGCACATTCATGACGGGGATGTCCAATGGCGGTGACATGTCGTTTGTGATGGCCTGTCGTCACCCTGACATCTTTCGAGGTGTGGCACCGGTAGTCGGCACCATGATGCGCAACGAGCTAGCAACCTGTGGTGCCACCCGTGCGGTGCCCATCTTGGCATTCAACGGCACTGCTGATACCACGACGCGGTATGCGGGCGACATGGAAAATCGCGATGGCTGGGGGGCGTATTTGAGCACGGATGACGTCATCGAATGGTGGCGGGTCCGCAACGGCTGTGGCGTGCTCGGGATGCAGGCGCTCGTAAATCCCGACACTCTCGATGCCCGCACCGTTGAGGTGTATACTGCCGACACATGCCAAGCACCGTTGTTGTTTTACAAAATCGTCGGTGGTGGGCATGATTGGCCCGGAGGAAACGATGCGTTGTTTCTTGATGCGAGCGACCTCATCGGGCAGTTTTTTATGTTTGGGATGAAAAACTGAGCAGGTCGAGACGACCGTCAGTGAACACGACAATGATGCTACCTAGCCGCCATACCCGGGCATCGCCCGAGCATGGCGGCATTGTCGTTAGGCGGGGATACCGAGTTCCTCGCGCACCATGTGTGCCAATTCTGCGCTGAACGTGGGGGCGTTGGGGGTGAGCGTCATGCGGGTTTTGGTCATGGCAAAGGCAAGCTCGTGCACGGGGTCGGCGAACCCAATGGCGCCACCGAAGCCGTCGTGGCCGAAGGTGGTGTCACGCGAGCCCATGGCCGGTAGGCTTTCGCCCAAAAAGTAGCCCAATCCGAAGCCCCGCATCGTCTGGAGGGTGTCATCCATGGCCCAGCGTTGCACTTTAGTGGCTTGAGCGATGCGGCGCGCCGGCAGCAGGCGCACCCCGTCGACGCCGGTGCCGATGAGTGATGCGTAGACGCGGGCAATGGCACGGGCGCTGGCCATCATGTTGGCGGCGGGCATGCAGGTGGCTTGAATGCCCGGGTGATTGGCCATCAGACATGGATTTGCATCGGGATTGCTGGCAAATCCCTCGGCACCGAGGTCGTGGCTGAGGCGGGCAGCGGTGGCTCGCCGTGCATCGGGTAGCCCGATGAACAGGTCGGTGATGCCCAGTGGCCGGCAGATTTCGTCTTGCACGAATTGCCCAAAGGGACGCCCATCGACGGCCTCGAGGACTTTGGCGAGGGGCCAGCCGTAGGTGAGCCCGTGGTAGGCGGCGACTTGACCGGCACGGCTGACAGGGTGTAAATCGGCGACCACGGCGCAGATGGCATCGTAGTCGGCCATGATGTCGGCGGTGGCGCTGTCGGGCAAATGCGGAATACCGGCGGTGTGACTCATGATGTGCCGGATGGAGATGGCCGCTTTGCCGTGGGCCGCAAAGGCGGGCCAGTAGTCGGCAATGGCGTCGTCGTAGGCGATACGTCCACGTTCAGCGAGCAGGTGCATGCAGGTGGCGGTAATACCTTTTGAGGTCGACCAGACGAGTACGACATCATCGGGAGTCATCGGGGTGCCGGCATCATCGCGGGTGCCGCGGGTGATGTCGACGATGAGTTGGCCGCGATGATAGACGGCAAGTTGGATGCCTTCTTCACGGCCGCTGGCAATGGCGGTATCGATGTGGGAGGTCAGGCGTTGCGTGACTGTCATACGAGATGTGTCCTTGTGTCATGGAGTGTTCGGCGGTATGGTGGTAGTCTACATGAGTCTGATGCACGTGTGTGCGACCGATGGTATAGCAGTGGGGTTGCCGCAGTTCCAGTGATTGTGGCGCGTGCGGGATTGTGCTTGGTATGGTCCACTAGGTCGATAGAATGAACAAAGAACCTCCCTCACGCTGAGGCAGTGTGGCGAGCTCCCAACGCATCACGAACGATGTCGGCGAGTTCGGCGGCGAGTGTCGGGGTGTGATTGGTCATCGTCAAGCGTGTTTTTGTGAGTGCAAAGGCGATGCCCAGCACGGGGTCAGCAAAACCGACATTGCCGCCCAACCCGTTATGGCCAAACGTGGTGTCACGTGTTTCATTGATGGGCAAGCTTTCTCCCAAAAAATAACCCAGACCAAAGCCACGCACTGCCTGAATGACTGCATCCATGGCCCAGCGTTGCACCTTGGTGGCCTGTGCGATCCGGCGAGCCGGCAGTAGACGTACGCCGTCGACGCCGTCACCGATGAGGGATGCGTAGACGCGCGCTAGCGCATGCGCGCTGGCCATGAAATTATTGGCGGGCATGCAGGTGGCGTGGATGCCGGGATGATTGCCTTGCACACACGGATTGGCATGTGCATCGGCGTCGGCCCCGAGATCGTGGCTGAAGCGTGCAACATCGGGGCGCCGATGGGTGGGTAGGCCGCAGTACAAGTCGGTGATGCCAAGGGGGGCGCAAATCTCGTCTTGTACGAATTGCCCGAAGGGCCGGCCATCGACGGCCTCGAGGACGTTGGCGAGGGGCCAGCCGTAGGTGAGTCCATGGTAGGCGGCGACCTGCCCAGCTCGGCTGATGGGGCGAAGATCGGCAACGATGGCACAGATGGCATCGTAGTCGGCGAGGATGTCGTTGGTGACATCATCAGGCAGAAAGGGGATGCCGGCGGTGTGTGACATCAGATGGCGGATGGTGATGGCCGCTTTGCCGTGCGCCGCAAAGGCGGGCCAGTAGTCGGCAATGGCGTCGTCATAGGCGATGAGGCCGCGCTCAGCGAGGATGTGCAGACATGTCGCTGTTACCCCTTTGGAAGCGGACCAGAGCATGGTCATATCGTTGGGGCGCATGGGCGTGCCGGCATCGTCACGCGTGCCGCGGGTGATGTCGACGATGAGTTGGCCGCGATGATAGACGGCAAGTTGGATGCCCTCTTCACGGCCACTCGCAATGGCGGCATCGATGTGGGAGGTCAGGCGTTGCGTGAGTGTCATATGTGTGCTTCGTTGAGAAAGGCACGCACGGTATGAGCCAGCGTCCTTTTGAGTGACGGTGCATCTGGAGCCAGGTTCATGCGGGTTTTGGTGAGTGCAAAGGCCATGTCGAATTCGGGATCGGCGAAGCCGGTGGGACCGCCGTAGCCACAGTGCCCGAAGGCGGTGTCACGGCTGCCGTAGAGTGGGTTGGCGCGTCCGAGCTCCCAGCCGAGGGCATAGCCGGCTTCGGGACGATCGGGGGTTTCGGTGCGGGCCCAGTACTGAGCGCGGGTGGCGTTGGCCACACGGTGTGGTGGCAGCAAACGAACCCCATCGACGCCGTTGCCGATGAGAGATGCATAGACGCGGGCCACGGCACGAGCACTGGCCACCATGTTGGCGGCCGGGATGCAGGTCGCAAGAATGCCGGGGTCGTTGGCCATGACGGTCGGATCGGGGAGTGGGTTGTCGGGGTTGGCGAGCTGCTCGGGGGTGGCGTCGTGCGTGAGGCGCACCACGTCATTGGCACGATGTGCCGGCAGCCCCATGAACAAATCGGTGATGCCCAGCGGTGCGCAGATTTCGCGCTGAATCAAATCGCCAAAGGGCATGTTGGTCACTGCCTCGGCGACTTTGGCGAGTGGCCAGCCATACGTCAGGGCGTGATAGATGTGCTGTTGTGCTGGTGGGTGGATGGGGTGCATGTCGGCCATGATGGCGCAGATGCGGTCGTAGTCGCGCATGAAGGTGTAATCGGGAGCCGCATCACGGGGGATTTCGTAGACTCCGGCGGTATGCGACATCAGGTGGCGGATGGTGATGTTGCCTTTGCCGTGAGCGGCGAAGGCCGGCCAATAATCGGCGATGGCGTCGTCGTATTCGATGAGACGGCGCTCAGCCAGGATATGCATGGCGGTGGCGGTGATGCCTTTGGATGTCGACCACACCAGCGTCATGTCGTTGGGGCGCAGTGGGGTGCCTGCATCATCACGGCTGCCCCGGGTGATATCGACGATGAGGTGCCCGCCATGGTAGACGGCGAGTTGGATGCCTTCTTCGTGGCCACTCGCAATGGCAGCGTCGATGTGGGCGGTGAGGTCTTGGTGCAGTCGGGTGTAGTCCGGCATGTGCGTTCTCCTGGGTTTGAATGAGAGGTGCTACCTCGAAAGCGAAAAGCTGAAGTGCGGTGAAATGACGAAGGGACGAAACGCATTGATGGGCTCTCGTTTAATTGACAATCATGCGGAAATCGATGTGTGTTGGCGGCGGATATTGTTGGCGCACGGCCGCCTTTTCTGCATCGCTGAGGGGTGCATCTGGTGATGTGCGTTGATACCACATGCGGAACCACAGGTCGGTGAGCTCACTTTCACCCTCCCGCACGACCGCATATTCGTGGTGCACCAAGCGTTCCACGGTGGCATAGTCGCCCAGTTCGAGGGCGATGCGGCAGCGCATGATGAGGAGGCGATCGTTATCTTGGAATGCGCGTGAGAGCGTGTCGTAGATGGTGAGGGCGTGTGCAAATTGTTCGGTGCGGCACAACAGCTCGATGTACTCTTGGGCGATTTCGAGCACAGGGGGGTGAAGTTGCCAGGCTTGTTGGTAGCAGGTGAGTGCCGCAGTGGTGTCGGAAGCTCGCAGGGCGATGATGGCCAGATTGCGCCAGGCCCAGGGCGTGGGTTGTAGGGTAATCGATGCCTGCCACGCAGCGCTCGCCGCCGCGTTGTCACCGGCTTCCATGTGCATGACGCCTAGATGCAGGAGTGAGTACCAGGTGTGGGCACTGGTGGGGAGCTCGAGAAGGAGGCGATGCCAGGCAGGTTGCACCATCCACTCACCCGGCACGGTATCGGGGGCAGGTGCGGGGAACTGCCCGTGTGTGAGCAACGTGAGCCACTGTTGTTGCATGTCGGTCAAGCTGTCGTCAGGGAAGGCACAGGCTACGGGCAGGGCTGCCTCGCCGAGATGCTGTCGGCGTGCCATCTCGAGTGCGCCCCAGCCGCTGCCGTGGTACAGGATGGTGCCAGGGGCGCGCTCTGCCAGCGCCGTGTAGTGAGCATCAAGAGCAGCCAATTGCACAACTGGGAGCTGTGCTTTGAGGGCGGCATCGACGCCGCGCCACGCCGTCTCCCAGTCGGGATGATGTACGACGGTGGCCTCCCCGTGAAAGTGGCCGAATACCTGTGTCCAGTGCCAATCGCTCTGTGCGGGCATCTCCAGCCCATGGAGTTGTGATGGCGCAAGTCCGGCTTGGATTTCCAGGTATGGTTTGCCACCAGGTCCGAGGAATTCTTGCCAGTGTCGCCCGCCTTGGTGCATGCCCCAGCAAAACATTTTGCGGTAGCGCAGGCGGGCGGTGGAGGCCTCGATGAAGCCACTGCCATCGGCTCCGAGGGCCGCCTCCCACGGCATGTCGACCGTATCTGGTTGGAAAAAGTATTCACTGGCGGCATGAGCGTTGGTGGAATACGAGGCGTCTTGATGCCGAAAGGTCGCTAAATGGGGCATGTCGGCATAGCCGAATCGTGATGGGGATTCGGTGAGATCGGTGTAGATGACCTGCGTGCATGGTGCCAATACACGTACGTCGGGGCGCTCGTCGACGGCCGTGTTGGTCCACCAGTACATCGACGTGGCCGTGTCGTTGGGGTTGGCGATCCGGGTGTGGGCGATGAGCCACGGTGACCCATCTGGCAGGTAAAAATCAATCTGCCAGCAGACTCCGGTGCAGCGTTCGTACTCATACAGCCGGAGCCCGGGGGTGCCGTCTGTGTCACTGATGGCCGCCGCAAATACCGGTGAGCAGGTGGCGAACGTGTGGCCGTACTGCCCAATGTTCCATTCGATGCCGCCCGAAAACCAGGCGTTGCGGATGGCCAGATTGGCCGGTTGAAAGACCGGGTTGCGGTTGAGGAGCTCGCGATTGCTCGGTTTGTGAAACAGGGAGAGCAGGCGTCCGCCGTAAGCTGGCAAAAATGTCGCTTTGAGATGGTCGTTTTCGAGCACGATGGTCGTGTATGTGGTGGGCACGCGCTGACGCGTGTAGTTGTCTTGCATGCGGTAGGGGAGCACGCGTGCGCCACAGGCCCACCCGAGTAATTCGTGCTTGCCTGCAGGCAACGAGGGCAGGGTGGCCACGTGTAGATGATGCGGAGTATCACGAAATCGCGGCAACGGGTTCTCGGGGCCGAGTGCGATACCTGGCATGGTGAGTGACTCAACACTGAGAGTGGTCATGGGAGGGAGCACCTTTCGCTAAAAACGCGGCCTGCAGATACATATGTGCCCATAAAAACATAAAAAATATGACAAATTAGACGGTGTTTATGGCATAGAAACAACAAAAACTAATACAACATATAATAGAGTGTTGTATAGGAAACAAAGAAAGCATGGTGGTACACAGTCGTGCAGAGACATGGTAGCACGAAACCTTGATCTGTGGATGTGCGGAGTAGAGGAGGTCAATTTCGGGTATGATGCTCGGGAAGATGTCAGCTAATGGTGTAGGAGGTTTGGGTATGGCCAGTCTACGGGGGTGGTTGTTTGCGCAGCTGATGAAGTGGCGCAACATCAAGCACATGTTTGCCGATCCTGCCGAGACGGCGCAGATTATCGAGCAGTGTCGACAGAGCAACGCCCAGCCGTATGTGTTGCCAGCGGTCACATTTAAATCACGTGTGGAGCGTACGCTGGTGGGCGGCATGGATGCGGTCGTGATATCGTCGGCAACACCATCGGGTCAAGTGATTTGGTACTTGCACGGTGGAGCATACATCTTTCAGGCAGCGGAGTTTCATTGGCAATTTCTTGATCAACTCGTCCAGCGCACGCATGCCACGGTGATTGCGAGCAACTACCCGCTTGCGCCCAATGCCCAGGCAGGTGAGGTCATCCCGGCGTTGCGCACGGTGTATCAGGCGATATTGGAGCGGGCGCCGGCGGCGCAGATCGTAATTGCCGGAGATTCTGCGGGGGGTGGGTTGGCGCTTGCGTGTGCCCAGGATCTGCGTGATCACGGGCTCCCGCAACCGGCGCATGTCTGTTTGTTGTCACCGTGGCTGGATATTGGGCTTCACAACCCGGCGGCGGAGACGTTGGCTGAACGCGATGTCTTGTTGGGGATTCCCGGGTTGAAATTGGCTGGTCAGCACTGGGCCGGGCAGCTCGATAAACGGCATCCGTGGGTGAGCCCGCTGTTTGGTGATTTGCACGGGCTGGCGCCACTGGCGATGTGGGTGGGTACGCACGAGATTTTTTTGCCCGATGTACAAGAGCTACGCATGAAAGCGGAAGCTGCCACCGTATTGGCGCATTACGTGGAAGCACCGGGCATGTTCCACGCATACCAGATTTTTCCGGTACCAGAGGCCAAAGCGGTCACTGCATACCTGCACGGGCTCTGTGCACAGTTGCGCATGGCTCAGTAAAAAAAGAGGAACAACATGGCACTTGAGATGGTGATGATGGGGCATGCGAGTGTGCATGCCGAGATGCAGGCGATGTTGCGCAACGTGGCGCCAGAGCGTTTACGCATGCGTCCGCATGCCGACATGAATTCGTTGGTGTGGAGTATTTGGCATGCGATTCGCAGTGAAGATGCCTGTATTTCGCGCTTTGTGGTGCCGAAGGTGCAGGTGTTGACAGCGGGCAATTGGAATGCGCACCTCGGGGTGCCCTACACCGGCGACGGCTTTGGGATGAGTAGCGACGATGTGACGCACCTGAGCCAAACGGTTGATATCGTCGCGTTGGCGGCCTATGGGCAAGCGGTGGCCACGCAGAGCGCGTTGTGTGTGCAGTCCGTGACCACGTGGGATTTGACCGTGCCGTTTACGCCGGCAGAGGTGGAGTCTGTCTGTGCCACTTACGCAGATTTGGCAGGTGATGATGTGGCTGGGACGGCGCAGTACATGGGCAGTATGAGCAAAGGTGCGTATCTGCTCAAGCACTTGTATGGTCATACGCAGTACCATCTCGGTGAAATGTCGGCGATTGACGGGCAAGTGCCCGGTGAGCGGTTTTATCAGTGGTAGAAAGGCTTCCCCCCAATGCACGCAGTGCATTGGGGGGGTGTTTTTAGTGACCGTAGGGGCCGCTACTGGTGCTTTGGGCACCACTGGCCTGATTCATGACGGTGCGGACGGCTTCGAGCGTGTGCTCGATGTGGTTGCCGTCGATGCCGTAGTGGGTGACGGCGCGGATGCTGGTTGGGCCGAAGCCGCCCACGAGAATCCCGTGCTGTTTCATGGCGGTGACAAAATCGCCGGCACTGCGCCCGTCGGTCAGTTGAAAGACGACGATGTCGGTGTGCACATCGGCGGGATTGATGGCAATGCCGGGGATGGTTGCGAGGCCAGCTGCGAGAATCTGGGCGTGGGCGTGATCTTCGGCGAGGCGATCGACCATTTCGTTGAGGGCGATGATGCCGGCAGCGGCGATAATGCCGGCTTGGCGCATGCCACCACCGAGCATTTTGCGGATACGGCGGGCGCGCGCAATGAATGGGGCGCTGCCGGCCAAGATCGAGCCAATGGGCGCCGATAGGCCTTTCGACAGACAAAACTGCACGGTGTCGACGTGCTGGGTAATGGCAGTGACATCGACGCCAAGGGCCACGGCGGCGTTGAAGACTCGGGCGCCGTCGAGGTGTACCTGGAGGTCGTTGGCACTTGCCCAGGCCTTGACCTGTGCCATGTAACTCGGTGCCACCACTTTGCCTCCCGTGCCGCCGTGGGTGTTTTCGAGGCAGACGAGGCGTGTGATGGCAGAATGTGGGTCGTGACGGTTGCGCACGGCCCCGGCAAGTACTTCGAGTGGGAGTTCACCGGCGCTGGTGGTGGGCACCACGTGCATGGCAACGCCGCCAAGGACCGATACGCCACCGGCCTCGTAGTTGTAGATGTGGCATTTGTCACCGACGATGACTTCGTCACCACGTTGGCAGTGTGCGAGTACGCCACACAGGTTGCCTTGTGTGCCGCTGGTGACGAGCAGGGCGGCTTCTTTGCCGACAGTGCGGGCGGCCAATGCCTCGAGCGCATTGACGGTGGGGTCATCACCGTAGACGTCGTCGCCCACGGCGGCGGTGTACATGGCTTCACGCATGGCTGGTGATGGGTGAGTGACCGTGTCACTACGCAAATCGATGAGGGTGCTCATGGGATACTCCTTGGCGGGCACGACGATGTGCGTTCATTATACGGGAGTCTGCTCCCTCTCTGCGCATACTTGACAAAATCTCACCTGCCATTTACAATCAAGTTAAACGTTTCACTCAATGCATGTACCGGTGGTTCGCCATGGCAACAATACGGCAAGTGGCAGTCCGAGCCGGGGTATCGACAGCGACCGTTTCGTATGTTTTGAACGGGCAAGGTTCTATCCCGATCGAGACTCGCGAGCGTGTTTGGCAGGCGGTCCGTGAGCTTGATTATCAACCGAGTCATGCAGCGCGGGCGATGCGCGGGCGTAGTCGCACGGTGGGAGTGTCGATGGCAAGTGGGTTCGATCGGCTCGCCGATCCGGTCACTGCCGAAGTCCTTGCTGGCATGGCACAGGCGGCGTCACAACGCGGGTTAGCACTGTTGTTGATTCCCATGAGTGCCGATTTAGCGCGTGGATGTGTGTCGGTGGCGCGCAGTGGCCAAGTTGATGGGGTGGTGGTCTTTGATCCGGAGCATGCTGACGGTCGCATTGCGGCTCTTGCGGATGCTGGTGTGGCCCACGTGAGTGTGGGGCAACAGGGTGAAGCCTGGGTCAGTAGTATTATCAACGTTGGTATGGCGCTGGCAGTGGATCATCTGGTTCATGGTGGGCATCAGCAGATCGCTTTGATCGCGCCCGATCCCGACCTCGCGAGCAGCGACTGGTACGTAGAGGGGTTTGTGGCCGCACTAGCCGCCCACGGCCTTGAGGTCATGGAGGGTGGGGTATTGGCTGGTGGGCGGCGCGAAGTCGACGGATCGATGGCCATGGCTGAGTTGTTAGCCTTGCCACAAGCGCCAACGGCGGTCATTGCTGCGAGTGACGAATTGGCCTATGGTGCCATGCGTACCATTGCCGATGCAGGGCGCACGGTTGGGCGTGATGTAGCGCTCATCGGGTTCGATGATTTGCCACCAGCCGCATACCTGCAGCCACCACTCACCGCAGTGCGGCAACCGCGGTTCGAATTGGGTGTTGCAGCCATCACGGTGCTTGAGGGGTTGATTCAGGGTGATGCTACGGTGCCAACAACGGTTGCTTTGGCTCCAAGGCTGATGGTGCGTGGCAGTACGCCACTACGACGTTGACCGGCTTGATGTGCGTTGTGCATCAAGGGTATGTGATAGGTGTGGAAGTGCAGGCTTGTAGATACGAGCTGTAGTTTGGAGGAGTTGCACATGGCTGGGATTAAGTTCGAACACGTATGGAAGCGCTTCGGCGACTTCACGGCTCTCAAAGATCTCAACATCGAAATCAGCGACCAAGAGTTTTTGGTGCTGGTTGGCCCATCGGGGTGTGGCAAAACCACGGCCTTGCGTTGTTTGGCTGGCCTCGAAGAAATCACCGACGGGCACATCTTCATCGGTGACCGTGACGTGACCGACGTTCCCCCCAAGGACCGCGACATCGCCATGGTGTTCCAGAGCTACGCGCTTTACCCGCACATGTCGGTCTACGACAACATGGCCTTTGGTTTGAAGCTCCGCAAGACCGCCAAAGAAGAAATCGACCGCCGTGTCAAAGAAGCCGCCGAAATGCTGGCAATTGGGCATTTGCTCGATCGCAAGCCGAAGGCACTTTCGGGTGGTCAGCGCCAACGTGTGGCGCTCGGGCGCGCCATTGTGCGTAACCCGGCCGTCTTCTTGATGGACGAGCCTCTCTCGAACCTTGACGCCAAGTTGCGTGTGCAGACCCGTGCCGAAATCTCGAAGTTGCACCAGCGTTTGCAGACCACGTTCATCTACGTGACGCACGACCAGACCGAAGCCATGACCATGGGAACGCGCATTGCGGTCATGAAGGATGGCGTGTTGCAACAGCTCGATACCCCACAAAACCTCTACGACAATCCGGCCAACATGTTTGTGGCAGGTTTCATCGGCTCACCAGCCATGAATTTCTTGGATGTGACGGTGGGCAAGGGGAACGGTGGCTTGGTGGTCGACGCCGGTGCGTTCGTGTTGCCAGTGCCAGCCGCTCAGGCCAGCAAGTTGGAGGCCTACGTCGGCAAGTCGGTCTACTTCGGTATTCGCCCCGAGAATGTGCACGACGAAAACTACGTGCCTCGTGGCGTCGACGAGAGTGCCAAGTTGGTTGCAAAGGTGACCGTGCGTGAGCCACTTGGGAGCGAAGTCTATGCCTTCGTCGAGAACGGTGGCAAAGAAATCGTCAGCCGTCTTGACCCGCGTACCTCGGCTGCTATCAACAACAACATTAACCTGGTCGTCGACATGTCCAAGATGCATGCGTTTGATCGCGACAGTGAAGTCGCCATCGTCTGATGTTTGCGCATCAACATGCGAAAATCCGGTGCTGGCATATGCCAGCACCGGATTTTTTGTTTAGGGGTGCGTGGTAATCGGGGCAATGACAAGCGGGATAAATACCGACTGCACCGCTACTCCCTCAACCAGGATGTCGCTCCGTGAGGGCAAAAACTCGGTAAGTGCGCTGGGTTGCAGCGCGATAAACTGTGCCGCAGATTCACGGGCAACGAGGAATTGTTGTCCGTCACGCCTGACAAAGCGTCCGGTGATGCGGACTACCCGGTCGGTGGGGAGATGACTGAGATGGTACTCGCCGATGTCGAAGGTGATGGTGGTGAGCGTGGGTCGCTGACTGATGGGGTCGGTGTGCACCGTGACAATGGCGGGTAAGTAGCGGAGATCGCCGGTGTCCCGCCAGGGAAGCATCTGCAAGACAATGGTGCCCGATTCGATGTGCAAGGTCTCAACGGCGACTTGGACAGGGGTATCGGGGAACAAGGCAATCGATGCGACCATGGTGAGCTGTTGGTCGTCTCCCCAGATCAAGACTCCGGCCACGCGTTGTGGCTGGGCGGTGCCGATGCGGAGCAGGTCACCGACCGAAAGGACTGCTGGCGGGTGATTTCCACAGCCCGCCAACAGCCACAAACAACACATGAGGAGTGTGAACCCGCTTATACGTTGACCGAAAGCGGGGCTGGTGGAGTGGTGTAGCGTTGCCATAGCACCAACATGAGCGGGGTGGCCGACAACACGCCGGCAATGATACAAAGCGCCGTAAAACCGAGACCGGCCAAAATAAAACCACTACTCAAACTCCCAATCGCCGAAGATAAATTAACGGCGAGTTCCACGGCACCTTGGTAGCGACCACGTTCGTTGAGTGCCAAGTTGTCCGCGAGCAGGGTTGAGCCACCGATGTAACACATGTTCCAGCCCACGCCGACCAAAAAGAGCCCGATGGCGAGGGGTAATGTGGCCACGGAGAGCGGGGCAATCACACATCCGAGCACAAACACAAGGGCCCCGATGCCTACCACCGTTGGGCGCCCGAAGCGATCAGCGATGGTGCCAGTCACAAACGACAGCCCGAACATGCCGAGTGTGTGTGCCATGATGACCAACGAAATATCGGTTAGATTGTGGTTGTTGTGACTCATGTGCAGTGATGTCACCGTCATCACCAAGACCATCATCGCCTGCCCCATCAACATGGAGAGGGCGGCGAGTTGGACACCGGGCAGGTGCGCGATTTCACTCCATGAGCGGGCGGCGACTGGCGGTGGATCGTCGTCGTTTTTGAGGGCTGCCGAAATAATCCGCCCGATGTCGCGTGGGTCGGGGCGTAGTAGGGTGAAAATAAGCACCCCGGAGATGGCAAAGACGACTGCGCCGCCAATCATGGGGCCAGCCAACACATCAAAGCCAAACAAGCGCTCGACGAGGGCACCAAGCGGCGCGACCAACAATGGCCCACCTACGGCACCGACGGTGCCGGCAAAGACGACCATGCTAATGGCCCGGGCTCGGCCTTCGGGGAGGTTGGCGTCGGCTGCCGCATAGCGACTTTGATCGACGGCGCCACGGGCCGCGCCAATGAGGAGCAACCCCACCAAAAAGATGAAAAAAGAATGGGTGACAATGGCATACCCGCCGATACTCATGCCAATGGCGCCAATCATGAATCCCAACCCCAACCCGGGGCGGCGGCCGAGACGTTGCATCAACATGCCGGCTGGAAATGAAGCCGCCGCCGCCCCGATGAGGAGCAACGTGCCGGGCACGCCAGCTAAAAGCTCGTTTTGGCTGAGTTGGACGCCGATGATGGGATTGACGGTGGCATTGGAAATCAATGCCGCCGACCCGAGGCTTTGGGTCACGAACAGAATTTGTGCAATGCGTTGCCCAACCTTGGGGTCGACGATGGGTGTGCTTGTCATGCGTGTGTCACCTTTGTATGTGTATGTTTATGGGACAGGTACCAACCACTCGATACCTTGACCATCGTTTTGGGCACACCACCCGCTTCCATCGTTGCCGGCAATGTTCCACCAGACCAGTCCATCTTCGATGATGGGACCTTCTACGACCTGCACTTCTTCACCTTCGCGTACGTAGCCGACGACCTGAGCGCCCTTTGAGGGCGAAACCCGCACCCGCAAAGGAGTGGCGCCGGTGTTTTGTATGCGTGCTCGTCCGCCTTTGCTGAGTATGAGTGGCTCGGGAGTCGGCGGCACCGGTGTGCTGGTGGCAAAGACGAGGACGTTGGCGGCTGGGAGTGTCGGCAAAATAACTGGCGTCGGCTTGGTCTTGTTGGGAGTGATGATTTCACGGGTAGCAAACCAGTAAATAATCAGGCCAACCAAGACAATGGCAATCACGAATGCCAGGTTGAGACCAAACCGGCGTACGTCGACGACCGGTAAAGCGCCGGTTTTGTTGACACGTCGCCGAGTCAGATTATAGGCACGGCGGTAGGGTTCGTAATGCTGGTAGTAAAACGGGTTGGCTTCGCCGCGATAGGCGTCGGCCGTGCCCCGTTCATACATCTCTTCGGTGTCCATAGCTCCTCGTTCTGTATCTGGACATTATATACACAATCTGACGTCCTATGACACCGTATGGTTTTCATTCACGCAAATTCATGCCACATGCGTATCCATTCGCTCTGAGGTTTGTGCCAGTAGCGTTCGGCATCGAGGCGAGCTGGAGCCTCTGCCACCGTGTGCCATTGACGCATGCAGTCGGCCATGGCATCGCCCGCCATGCTACGTTCACCCCGCGCGTCAACGAGCATGGCCAGCAACACGTACCAATCCGTCTGTTCGTAGTCGTGTTGTGGCAAGGCACCCAGTGGGTGAGTGTGCACTATTCCGTGTGATCCAGCCAGTTGGAGCCGGCTGAGCAGGGTTGCGTAGTAGCTGGCCTGGTCGGCCGGAGGGAGACTGGGCAGATTCCAGGGTTGTTGATGCCATTGGATTGGCAGGGTCCGGGCCACGCCACTGCGTTGGTGGGCAATTGGGCTCAGCCAGCTGATGACTGGCTTTTCACTCAGCCCTGCCACAAGGTGGTGCAAAAACAAGCTGGGATCGCTCAACCTGCGCTGGGCTTGTGCTGGGAGCCGTGGTTGTGGCGTGACTACCACCAGACCATCCACGCTGGGGGCAACGCTGGCCAGATTGAGCGGGGAGGTGGTCAGCTGTGGTTCGTCGATGCTGGCCCACAGGCGTGCTGTGGGGTGTGCCTGTCGGGCATGGGTAATCAGGGTCTGCCACCATGTCTGCATCTGTGGTGCGGTGGCGGTGGCGAGGCGCCCCCAGCCATGCCCGATGAGCCAATCGTTGGCGGCTGGATGCCCCGCAAAGTACCCCAACACACTTCGCACCAAGAGTTGATGGGCATTGCTCAGTGTATCGGTGGTAAACGGGTTGGCCATGTTGAGAGTGCGTAGGCGCCCATTGATGAGCACAGGGGTGCCACGTCGCAAAAACGGGCGCGTGGTCTGACCTTGCATCCAGCCAATGACGTCGGGGGCGTTGTGCCAATCGGGCAGCGCCAAACGCCCCTCGTGTTCGACATCCATCAGACTGATAAAGGCCGACATCTGTTGCGTGGCAATGGCGTCAAGGAGTTGCTCGAGGCGGTCGATGCTTTGGCGCTGGATGTGACCCGGGCGTGGCTGGAGCCAATGCCACGGTGGCCGCAAGCAGACGTGCGTGAAGCCACTGTCGCGCAGGGCATGCAAATGCTCAGCCACGCAGACCGCATCGTAGTATTCCCACCCGGCTTGGGTGGGGGTGTGTGGAATGACGAGTGCAGTATGGGCTGGACGATGTAATGTCATGGTGGGCACGTATTCTGTGTAAATCCAAGCAGGTCAAACGTATGACCCTCCGTTGGTATTGTACTCAGAGTTGACCATCATGGTGCGGGAGTCGTGCCGTTTTGTCCGCCGGTACCGCGCAGATAAATGTTGGGCCACGGCGCAAATGACGTCGCAAATTCTTCGCTGGGGTCAGCTTTGCCATCGCGGATAATCTCACGGTAGACGACAATGTTCATCCCGTCACGCGCTTTATCGCTTTGCTTGACAACCCCTTGTGGTAGTGTTGGGTCATCTACATACTTCGGGTCGCTTGGAGCCGGAATGGTGTCGACCACGATGGGCCCGGTCACGCGTACTTCGCGGTTGGTGGCCACTCCACGCAGCTGAATGTCGAGAATGCGTTGCGCCTCGTCCATGGTGGCGTCAATCATCATCCAGTGCTCGGTGTCGTTGACAAACTTGAAGTCGTCTTCGCCGGTGAAAATCGCCGCATCGAGGCCTGGCCCGTCTCCCGTTGGGAAGGCGTCGGCGTCGTACCAGCTGATGTAAAAAGGATGCGGGTGCCATTCGGTAATCGTCAGCCCCGCATAAAAGGCAGCCCGGAAGAGAGACGTCGATACCTGGCAGATGCCTCCACCCCATTCGAGTTGGGTGCGGTTGTCGACCACCGCATAGCCCTGCACAAATCCATTGGCCTCATCAATGGTGCCAATCGTCGTGTTAAATGAAAATTCCGTTTGTGGGGGGATCAACACCCCGTTGATGCGGGCAACCCCCGCCTGAATGTTGGTGATGCGGTAGGGGGCCGATCCTTGGAAGCGACTGCGCCCCGTGCTCAGGATATCGTCAAAGCGCAAGGCGCTGATGTCGCTGTCACTGAGTTGTGGTGCTACTGCTTGGGTGGGAACTTCGACGACCCGGTTGGTCGCATAAAACGCGTCGCGGATAGCGGCGACTGTGGCCGCTTGGTCAACGACCACACCTGGGACTCCGGCGGCCAACAACGTGGGCACGCCGTCGACCAAGCGCACCCGTGGCTCTTGGCTGGGGCGGTCAATGCGCTTCGCGAGGCGTTCTACCTCTAGGGCGATGGCTCCTGCGTTGGGGGTGACCGCCACGCCGTCGGGTCGTTGCTCAACGGTGAAGAGATAGATGATTTCGTCTTTGCCCCACTCCCACACCTGGTCACCCGCTCGAATGGTGAGTGGCGCACTCAAAAACCGTTCTGCGGCGGCCGCACTTTCCATGATTCGCTGGGCATCGCCCGCAGGGGTGATTTCGCGGGTGCGGATGGCCACCGTGGCGGGTGTGACGCTTTTGGTGGCCTGAATAATGTCAAAAATCGTCTCGTCGACAAGCAACTGGCGACCATTTTCGGCCTCCACAACCTGTGACGTGCCACTCTGTGGGTCAATGAGAATATTGGCTGGCCGGGCTGGTCGATCGATGGTGGTCGCCAGACCAATCAGGTAACTCTGGAGTTGAGGCGCATTAATGACGATGTGCGGCCCCACATCGAGCGCCCCCTGCCAGCGCCGCCATAGCGTGCTCACCCAGCTAATTGCTCCTTGATTGGGGGCAAGCGACAACCCGAGGAGCGCATTGTTGGTGCGCTTGATGTCGAGCGAAATCCCCAACTCAGCGCTCGTCGGTTGCCAACTCTGATCACGGAACATGAGGGTGACCGGGTTGCGCAAAAAATCTGCGTATAACTCGGGTACCCGAGCGTCAAGCATCCCACGTGATAGCCCGGCGACCGCTTGCCCTTGGAGCGTAGTGCCGTTGGCAACGGTTGGTTGTGATTGTGGCAGGATGTACGGTGTAATCAACGCCAAAACCACCAGCGCTACGATGATGTAGGCGACCGGTGTGTGGCTGGTTTCAATTTCATTGGTGATACCGTCGTCTGACGCGCTGGCAATGCCTTTGCCTACGACCCGGGTTGGGTCGAGTGAGGCATCAGTGGGGATTTCAGGGGTTTCACCCCGCTCGCGGCGACGGATTGGACTGTATTCGGTGATGTATCGCTCAGGCATACCATGGGCCTCGCCTCAAGGTGTACCTTATACTACCATTTGTAATAATTAATGTCAATCAATGGTTTGACAGGGTGTATGCGTTAATTGATCGCTACGAACGTGCCAGAGTGGTCACGCTGGAGGAGCTTAATGGAGACAACGGCTTCACGGTTGATGGGCCCATAGATATGTGGAAAGAGGGGTGCAAGGGTGTCTCCCGGTGTCGGTGCTTCCCATGTGAGTGGGCTGGTGAGGCGCGTCGTATCAATGACGAGGAGCAAAAAATCACCAGGCACGTTGTGATAAAAGCGATTGGCGACGGCGAGCATCAACTCGTCACCGGCGGTGCAGTGCACGAACCCGTCGCGGTCGTAATCGGCGGGCAGATAGGCCTGATCGGCGGCCCAGGTGTACCAGCGCACAGTGGGAGCCATGTGGTAGATGAGCGTGGGGTGCATGCTGGGGCGCCTTTCGCATACCGGTGAGAGCCGAAGCTCTCACCGGTCAGGATAGAGAGGGCAGTATGGGCGCGCCTAAAACTCGGCCATGACGCTTGCGAATGCCTCGCGGCTGGGGCGCAAGTCGTGTTCTGCAGTATAGGCCAGCGGGGTATCGGAGAGGTGCATGGTCTGTTGCAATGACGGGCGTTTTTCGTTGATGTAAATCAGCCCGGTCATGAAGACCTGGTTGGCACGCGCCTCTTCGAGGAGGCGGATGGCTTGCCAGCGGTCGGTGGGGTCGTAGTCGCGGTCGAGTTTGCGCAACTTGATGGTGGGGCCATCGTGGAGGCGGACAATCTGCTCACTCCCCGGCTCGTAGTCGACCTGGACTTCGTTGTAGCTGGGCACAAAGGTGATGTCTTGGATGCGTTCTTCGTGACCTTTGCCGTAGCCGTAGCTCTTGGTCGACTCGTCTGCGTTGTTGAACGTCACACACGGGCTGATGATGTCAATGACCGATGTGCCGTTGAAGCAGAGAGCGGCTTTGAGGAGCTCGCGTACCTGCTTGGCATCGCCCGAAAACGACCGTGCCACGAAGCCGCAGTCGGAGGCTAGCGCTTCGGTGCAGATGTCGATGGGGGGGAGTTCGTTGGTGCCGGCATACTTGAGGTGTTGGCCGACATCGGCAGTCGCCGAGTGTTGTCCCTTGGTAAGCCCATAGACGCCGTTGTTGGCGATGATGTAGACCATTGGCACGTTGCGGCGCATGATGTGCTTGAATTGCCCTAGACCGATGCTCCCCGTGTCGCCGTCGCCACTGATACCGAGTGGCAAGACGCTCCGATTGGCGAGGGCGACGCCGGTGGTCACCGACGGCATACGCCCGTGCAAGGTGTTGAAGCCAAACGAACGGTTGAGGAAGTAGGCCGGGGTCTTGCTCGAACAGCCAATCCCACTCATCTTGACAATTTGACGTGGGTCGAGCGACAAGTCGTAGCACGCCGAAATAATCTGGCTGGTAATCGAATTATGGCCACATCCAGCACACAGGGTCGAAGTGCCACCCTGATAGTCTTGGGATGTCAGGCCGATAAGGTTGGTTGGCCGATTGGCAACGGTGGTCATGTTGAACTCTCGTTCCTAGTTGCGCGCACCGGAGTGCTGCAAAATGCGAGTACTCACAAACGAAGCGGTCAGTGGCAGACCATCGCACAAATTGACGGGGTGGAAGCGACCGGCATGCGCGGGCACGTGGCTACACAGCAACTGGAGCATCTGGCTGTCTTGGTTGAGCTCTACCACGTAGACGATGTCGTGATCGGCCACGAACTGTGTGACGTCGTCGTTGAGGGGCAAGGCACGCAGGCGCAGATAACTGCTCTCGATGCCATGGTCACGCAGAGTGTCACGGGCCTCACGCACGGCGTCGTAGGTCGATCCGTACGAGATGATGCCCACTTTGGCGCCGGCGCGGCGATCTGAAATGGGGGCTGGCACGAGGCTGCGTGCCGTGTTGTGCTTGCGTGTGAGGCGATCCATGTTGCGCTGCCAGTCATCGTTGCGCTCGCTGTACACGGCGTTTTCGTTGTGGCCGGTGCCACGCCCAAGCCAGGCAGCCCGCGGATGCTGATTACCAGGAATGGTGCGATAGGGGATGCCGTCGCCGTCCACATCGCGGTAGCGCCCCCACTGCTGGTGATCGGCCAAAAAGCGCTCGAACGACTCGGTATGGAGCAACTTCCCGCGGTTGAGTGGTTGTTCCGGGTAGTCGAACGGCTGGGTCATCCAGTTGTTCATCCCCAGGTCGAGATCGCTGAGCACGAGGACCGGGGTCTGGAGTTGCTCGGCTAAATCGAACGCAGTGCCCGCAAATTCGAAGCACTCCTGCATGGAGCCGGGGAGCAAGCAGATATGCTGACTATCACCGTGTCCCAGGTAGTAGGCCGACAAGATGTCGCCCTGCGAAACGCGCGTCGGCAAGCCGGTTGAGGGCCCCATGCGCATGATGTCCCAGATGACAATGGGGACTTCGGCGAAGTAGGCGATGCCACCGAATTCGTTCATCAGCGAGATGCCAGGACCCGAGGTGGCCGTCATGGCGCGGCAACCGGCCCAGCCCGCACCTACGATGATGCCAGCAGCAGCGAGCTCATCTTCGGCTTGTACGATGGCGTAGTTGACCCGATCGTCGACGGCGGGGCGTAATTTGGGGGCATACTCGGTGATGGCATCGACAAGACTGGTCGACGGGGTAATCGGGTACCAGGCCACTACCGACACGCCACCCACCACGGCGCCAATGCCTGCGGCCGTGTTGCCATCGATGAGGATCATGCCGCCGGTTTCGTTCATGGGCGCCACCCGGAAGGGGTCACGTTTGGGCAACTGCTCATGCGTGTATGCACTGGCCAAATCGACCATACGCAGATTGATGTCGACCGCTTTGCGTTTGCCGTTGAAGTGGTGCATCAAGGCTGCTTCGATTTGCGCCCGGTCGATGTCAAATAGCACCGAGGCCACGCCCACGTAGGCCATGTTGGCCAAGTAGTCTCGGAGATTTTGCGGCGGGTTGATTTCTTTGACGAGCTCTTTGACGGGCACCGGGTAGTAGATGACATCGTCGCGCAGATTGGCAAACTTCATGTCAACCGGGTGAATGCAGACGCCGCCACTCGGCAGCTTGCCGAGGTCTTCGTCGGCGGTGCGCTGATTGAAGGCAATCAAAATCTCGGAGTGCTCACGCCGTGCTGTATACCCTTGGGCGCTGACCCGGATGGTGTACCAGGTAGGCAATCCTTGAATGTTGGATGGAAAAAGGTTTTTACCGCTGACCGGGATGCCCATCTTGAAAATGGCTCGGATCAGCGTGTTGTTGGCAGTCTGACTACCCGAGCCATTTTCGGTGGCTGCCACAATCGAAAAGTTGTTTACGATTGGGACGTTCGGATCAATCATCGATGACTGGACACCGGCGTCAATTGTTGTCATGCTGGCTCCCACAAGGTCTGCAATTTTGCGGCGCCATTATAGCATACTTTTGCCGAAAGCTCCCACAAACAACGCAATCGGAGTACACCTATCGTGAACTATAGGCTCTTGCCAACCATCTCCAGGGCCGCATCGTCGTTGGGTGGGTGGGTGATGCCCGCACGTACGTCGCGGAACATGCGCTCAAGTGGTAAATCACGTGTCATCCCGAACCCACCCGCAATGCGCAGGGCCTGATCGGTGGCCACGAGAGCCGCGTTGGTGGCCGCATATTTGGCCGCCGCAATGCGCGGAGCAAGGTGTATGCGCTGGGCGGGTTGGTAGCTCCAGGTGGCGGCCACGTCATGCAACAAAGCACGGGCCGCCTGCAACGGAATGCTGGCTTCGCCCATATGTCGCTGGATGAGCGGCAACGTGGCAATCGGTTTGCCCAACGCCGTTGGGATGCGCCCTTTGGCATAGCTCACCACGCTGTTGAGGGCGGCTTGGCCAATCCCCAGATAGACGGCCGCCAGGGTGAGGGCAAACCAGGCCATGCCGGTCGGTGGCTCGGGGGGCGGTGGTGGCGCTCCCACCGCTTTGCGGTCGATGAGCCATTCATCTGCTACCGGCACATCATGATACACGACATCGCCACTGCCACTACTGCGGAGCGCAAGCGCATCTTTCCACGTATCCACGATTTCGAGGCCAGGGCTGTCGCCGCGCACAATGGCGTTGGCGGTGCCGCCGTTTGGCATGTCGTCACTGCTCGGAAGTGCCACTGCTGTGATGAAATAACGCAAGATTGGCGCCATGCTCACAAACAATTTGTGGCCGTTGATGCGCCAGTGCTGGCCATCCCAGCACGCCGTGGTCTGTGGCAATCCGCCACGTGACGGACTCCCAAGCTCTTTTTCACTGGCGACCGCATTCAACAATGCGCCGTTGGTGACAATGTCGTGACAGATGGTGGCATAGAGCTCCGCCGGGTAGTTGCGGATTTCACCAATGCGCCCGACCACGTGGATGGTCATGTCGATGGCCATGGCAGTCGAGCCACAACCGCTCGCGAGGATTTCTTGGGTGAGTACCATGTCGTAGAGTGAGGCACCACGACCACCGAATTCTTGCGGGACTACAAAGGCCGGATAGCCGGCGGTGTGGAGCTCGCGATAAAAATCAACGGGGAAGGTGCCGGCACGGTCGTAGGCGTCAGCACGCGGTGCAAAGCTGGTCGCGAGCTCCCGAGCAATGGTGCACATGGCGTGTTGGGCAGAGGTTAGTTCGTACATAAACGCGCCTTCGGGTGGTTGGAGCGGAGTTTTGGTATAATACAGCACAATTGCATGCAAGTTTGGAGTCTTTGCACACATGTCTAGTGTATATCAAAATCTCCCCGACACCTACTACGTGGGGCATATTCGCATCCAACCCAACATCGTGCTAGCACCGATGGTGGGAGTCACCGATAGTATTTTTCGGCGGATGATTTTGCGACTTGGCGGGTGTGGCCTCGTGTCGAGCGAAATGACCAACGCGGCCAGCGTGAGCCCACGGGCGCGCACGCGCCACAATCAGCTCGAATTTTTGCCCGAAGAGCGCCCAATTACCATGCAGCTCAGTGGCAATGACCCCGAGTTGGTGGCCAATGCGGCCCGGACCGTGGAGCAAATCGGCGCCGATATTTTGGATATCAACTGCGGATGCCCATCGCCCAAAGTGACCGGCGGTGGTCATGGCTCGGCACTCCTCAAAGATTTGGGCAAAATGGAGCAACTGCTCAAAGAGGTCATCAACGCCGTGCAAATCCCGGTGACACTCAAGTACCGCGCCGGCTGGGATGAACAGAGCCTCAATTACCTCGATACCGCCCGTATGGCCGAATCTGTGGGCGTGAAAGCACTGGCCCTCCATCCCCGCACCCGCGCCCAACTCTACACGGGGAGCGCCGATTGGAGTCGGGTCGCCGAAGTCCGCCAAGTGGTCTCGATTCCGGTGTTGGGATCCGGTGACGTCAAGGATGCCGCCGAAGCACTGCGCCGCCTCGAGGTCTATCAGGCTAGTGGTATCATGATTGGGCGCGGCGCCATGGAGAACCCGTGGATTTTCATGCAGACGGCACAACTTCGCCGCGGTGAGCCCATCTTCGAACCCCAGCCTGCCGATAAATATGAGTTTTTATTGCGCTACTTGGACATCATGCGGAATGAAATCGGTGATCGGCTGGCACTAAATAAGCTGAAACAACTCATTGGTCAGTTTGGTGTGGGATTGCCAGGGACAGCCAAATTGCGCGAAACGGTGCATCGCTCAGATACACCGGATCTTGCGAAAACGCATATTGACGCCTTTTTTGAGCCGTTTATCAACGAGGTAACCCCCGTCGCCTAAATGGCACAACTGCAGGCATTGTGTACGCCCCACAGCGACCTCTCTGGCAAGATGTCGGCGTGGGGCGAATCGTCGTGGCTACGCACCCTCGGGGAGCTGTGCGGCGATTGCGGGAATGAGACAGAGCCCAGCGACGGCATGCATCACATTGAACCATATCGCCGTGGTGACGCCGGCCGAAAGAAAAGGCGGCACGCCGTAGATGATGATGGCCGCTATGGTGATACGTACCCAGGTACGGCGTGGGTGCGCCGTGCGTAAGGCGATGAAGCCAGCACCGAGACTGCCGAGGATCCCCAACAACAATGAAAAAATGAACGGTTGTGCCAGAGTGACAGGCATCTCGGTGGGCATCAGCACAATGAGTGGCCCGCTGACCTGCGTGGCAATCATGAATACAACTACGTTGAGTATGGCTGCGAGGAGCGAAAAAATGGCCGCGCGCCGAATGAGTCCTTGCATGATGCTTCCTTTGTTTTATATATAGTTCACTATTGAACTACTTCTGTAAATAGTACAGGAGTGTACTAATATTGTCAAATGGGGGTGAGTATGCCACAATGGAGGGATAAAGTGGCAGTAAAGGCGGTTGGTGTGCACAACAGGCAACAAGCGGAGCAGATCACCACAGCGCTGTTGGTATTTGGGCCACTCTACAGTGGGTGGCTTGAGCAACAACTCCCCGGGGAATCCCAGGGAGTGCGGACGCGTTTGTTGGTGATGTTGTTGCATGTGCCACACATGCCGATGCGTTATTATGCGCGGCTGCTCGGCATCTCCAAGGCCTACATGACGACATTGGTAGACGAATGTACTCAGGCGGGGTTGGTGGTGCGGAGCGTCGTTGTCCAAGATCGACGGGCAAGCCAGCTGTCGTTGAGTGAGACAGGGCGCGCCCAGGCGCAACAGATTTGGCAGCACTACGTGACCCAAACCATTGCCATAGTGAGTGATGTATCCGAGGCAGAGCGGGCGGTGTTTTTGGCGGTGTGTGTGCAACTCACGGAGCGTTTGCATGCCATGGGATGTGGTAGTGGGATGGCGCTTTGTGAAAAAGCAACCGTAGCTGATGCAACTACCGAGTGAGACAAGGATGGGCGGGATGATGTGGCGTGAGATCTCCACACGTGTCGCATAACATAAGGAAAACACATGCAAAACCGATGGCGTCTGGTTGTCTGGGTATGCGTCGCAGTCGTATGTGGCGCGTGTCGTGCATTGCCGTTTGTGGCCGAGGTGCCGACAGCACATGGGGGACATCAGGTACACTGGGAATACACCGGTGAAAAGGGGCCCGCGCACTGGGGCGAGCTTGCCGAAGAGTTTGCATTATGCGGCAGTGGCACGGCACAGACGCCCATTGACATTGTGCCTACGATGCGCGAAGCCCTGACCAATCCGGAGCTCCACTACCAGCAGGGGATTGCCACGCTCGTCAACAATGGACATACCGTGCAGGCCAACGCTGCCCCGGGGAATTCCCTAACCATTGATGGTGAACGGTATGCACTGGTGCAAATGCACTTTCATGCGCCGAGTGAGCATACCATTGCTGGCCAGCCGGCACCGCTAGAGCTTCATTTTGTACATAAAGCGGCCGATGGCACCTTGGCAGTCATTGGAATGCTGGTGCAGGAGGTCGAAACGACCAATCCGGCTTGGAATCCACTCGTTGTGGCCATGGGGGCTGGCGTGGATGGGGCAGCGACGCTGGCCCTTGATTGGCGGGCACTAGTGCCCGCCGATATGACGACCTACCGTTACCTAGGCAGTTTGACGACCCCGCCCTGCTCCGAAGGGGTGCACTGGTTGGTGTTGCAGGCGCCATTGGAGTTGAGTAATGCGCAAATTTCTGCGTTTACGGCACTCTACACGGGAAATGCGCGCCCACTGCAAGAACGCAATGAACGACCAGTGGTGGCCGATAGTAGCCAATC
>JBBAWX010000027.1:0-7273 GCA_040396955.1 Roseiflexaceae bacterium | reverse complement strand
GTAGCCAATCATAGTGACACGAAAGACCACTACGGGTAGTGCTTCGCACTACCCGTAGTGGTGTGGTTAGGGGTGTTTGGAAGAAGAAGAGGATGGGTGTTCGATTTCGGCTTTGCGCAAACGATAGAGGATTTCTTCTTCGACGCGCCGAACTCCACCGATGCGGTCGGCAATAACTCCGAACAAAAAGATGATGAAGCCGAGAATCAACGCAGTACTCCCGACGGTCAACGCTTGGTCATTGGTGGCGAGCACACCAAAATAGCGGCCAATGTAAACATAGGCGGCGCGGCCAAGCAAGATGACGCCGATGAGTAAAAATGGCAACGCGAGGTACGAAAAGCTTTTGAGGGGCTCATAGGTGGCGTAGGTGCGTGCAATCGTGGCAGCTTGGCGCTTGATGAAGTTCCAATTGTTTGTGAAAAGGCGAGATTCACGGGTCACAATATTGGTGCGGATCGGCACATGCTGGATGGCTAATTTGCGTTTACCGGCTTGGATGAGCACTTCGATGGTATACGAAAAATCGCTAGTGACGAAGGTGCGCAAGGCGGCTTCACGCGACAATGCGCGGAAGCCACTCACGGTATCGGGTACATCGGTGCCCGAAGCCCAACGCACCACACCACTCCCCACATACTGCAAAAACTTCTTGAGTGGGGAAAAATGCTCGAGTTGTTGCACCTGGCGGTCACCGACCACCATGTCGGCAGTGCGGGCCAAAATCGGTGCTACGAGGCGCGGGATTTCGTCACCCGGATATTGATGGTCTGCATCGGTGTTCACGATGATGTCGGCGCCAAGGCGCAAACAGTTGTCGATGCCGGTCTGATAGGCGTATGCCAAGCCGCGACGTGCGGTGTGGCTGATGATGTGATCGGCACCGGCCGCTTTGGCCACGGCAACGGTCTGATCGGTGCTGCCATCGTCGATGACGAGCACTTCAACCACATCGATGCCGGCAATCTGGCGCGGGACGTGCTGAATGACTTCGGCGATGTTGGCTTCTTCGTTGAGCGCCGGAATCTGCACAATCAGCTTCACACGGGCCTCCTCGGCTGTACCACGGGCAATCAATCTCTGTGAGCATTATACACACTGCAGGCCACGCTGTGCCGGTGTATGCGTCAAATGACGCGTTCGTTGCCACCGTCGATGGGGATCTGAGCGCCGGTGGTACGAGCAAAGACGTCGCCGCACAGTTCACACACCAGAGCCGCCACGTCGTGGCTGGTAATCGTGGTGTGGAGCAAGTTGTTTTTTTTGTACGCTTCCACGCTCAGTCCGTAGTTGGCTGCTCGACTCTGCAGGATGTCGGTGCTCCAGATGCCGGTGTCGAAGACCTGGTTGGGGTGCACCACATTCACCCGAATATGGTCGGTGCCCCATTCAAGGGCGGCCACCCGTGCAAGCTGGGTGATGGCCGCTTTGGAGGCCGAGTAGGCGGCGGCGCCGGGTCCCGGGGCCGGGACGTTTTTAGACCCGATGATGACCACGCGTCCGCCAGCCGGTGCGAGTGCGAGGAGTGGATGTACTTCGCGCATGATGCTCAGGTTGGCGTCGAGGTTGATGGCCATGGTGCGGCGCCACTCGTCGCTGGGGAGGGCGTTGATGGCGCGGCTTTTTGGGAAGATGCCGGCGTTCAGCACCACCATGTCGAGGCCACCAAAAGCACAAACGCCACGGTCAATGGCCGCTGAGAGGGCGGCGTCGTCGCTGATGTCGCAGACCACGGCACAGACGTCGGGGCGGGCAAAGATGGTCGGTAGGTCGGGATTGATGTCGAGTGCAATCACCGCCGCCCCTTGGGCCAGCAGTCGTTCGACACAGGCCCGGCCAATCCCTGAGGCGGCGCCGGTGACCAGGGCGATTTCACCGCTAAAGCGCGGTGGTTTGCCGGCGAGTGCCAGTTTGGCCTGCTCGAGTTCCCAGTATTCGATGGCAAAAAGGTCGACATCGCCGAGTGGCGTATAACCACCGAGTTGCTCCGCGGCCGCGATGACAGGGATACTCTGCCGATACACGTCGCCGGCGATGAGCGCATCGCGCACACGGCGCCCGACGGTCAGCATGCCGAGCTCTGGGTCGAGCACGATGCGAGGAGCTGGGTCGAGCATGGTCAGGGGCGCTGCCACACTGCTCTGATAGGTGGCGAACCACTGACGGTAGCGCTCGGCGTAGGCGGCCACGTCGCGCCCCACGAGTGGGATTTGGCGCGTGCGGATGATGTGATCGGGGGTGACACAGCCCCGTTGGGCGATAGTGGCAAGGTCGGGGCGCGCCACAAAGGCGGCCGTGTGGTCGTCGTGGCGTGGCATGAGTACCACCGGTGCCTCAATGACGCGGGCGATGTCGTGGCGGAGTTGGGCCCGTGCCTGGCGCGCGCTGACCATGGGGGGCGCGGGTGGTGGGGCGGTGTGAACACCGTGGCTAGCCACGTACTCCTCGGCCAGGCTGACGCCAGCAAGCATGCGCTCGTAGCTGGTTTGGGCATCGTCGCCCCAGGTAAAGATGCCGTGATTGAGCAAAATCAACCCGTGGTGGTGCGGTTTGAGCTCAGCGGCGAGTTGGAGTGCGCAGTGGCGGGCGAGTGCAAAGCCGGGCATCACATAGGGCACCACCAAGAAATGGTCGCCAAACAGGCGGCGCACGATGGTTTCAGCATGCGGAGTATCGAGGATGGTCAAGACGGCATCTGCGTGGGTATGATCGACGAAGGTGGCGGGGATAATGGCGTGCAAAATGGCCTCAACCGACGGGGTCGGGGCGTTGCTATCGGTCATGGCGCATCGCATGGCGTTGACCATGTCGGCGTCGCTGAGGTGTGCGAGTTGGGCCATACGTTGGAGGTCATGGAGGCGGACCGGGGCAAAGCCACGTGCATCAATGGTGCCGAGATCGTGCCCGCTTCCCTTGATGTAGAGGAGATTTTCGTCGTCGCCGTAGAGGTTGCGCACCGATACTTTGACCGATGTGTTGCCACCACCGTGGAGTACGAGCTGAGGGTCGGCACCGAGGAGCCGAGATGTGTAGATGCGTAATTCAAGGGGGGTGGTGCATGCGGCTGCTTCTGCGTCACGCCAACGGTTTTGCATACTTCCTCTGTTCCTCATTGCCGACAATGGAGCGTATGCATATCCTAGCACAAACGTTGAGCCGGGAAAACGCTGTGTACAGAGGTGGTCGACAGTTGTATAATTCAAGGCGTGAAAACATATCTCGTATCTCTGGCCATATTCATACTGACGGCGTGTGGTGGGACACCCCCACTCCCTGCCACCTTCGCGACCGCCACACCGCAGCTGGCTGCCGAAGTGATTGGGGGCGGTGTGCAGTCCACGCCGTTGCCCGTGGCCTTGACCGCATGGCAATCCCCAGATGGTCGGATTGCGTTGCAAGTCCCTCAAGGGTGGACACTGGAGACGCACACTGAAGCCGGACGTGGCCTGTGGATCTGGAATGCACCCGGACAACGTGGTTTGTTGTCGTTGTTGCTCATCGGCACACCCAAACCCCTGAGCTCCACCGATTTGATTGATCTTGTCGACGCCACCCTGCAACAGTTGGCAGCCACCAGCACCCAAGCACCGGTCGTGGATGCCAGTGGATCGGTGGTCGTGGATGCCTCTGGCAGTGGCATCAATCGTGAGGGAGTGGCGGTGCCGTTGTGGATTCGCGTCAGCATACGCCAGTTCGAAGACAGTGTGGCAGTGGTCGTACTCAGTGTGCCCGCCGAAGAGCGTGCCCTCTACCAAGCATTTGTGGAGCCAGTGCAACGGTCGTTGTCCATTGCACCGTTGCCGACCGCCACCCCGTTGCCGACCACCACCCCGGCCCCGCGCACCTTTGATCGCTTCGATGCTGACGAAGGGCGGTGGTTTGTGGGCGATGACGTACGGCGGGCCATGACCATCCAAGATGGCGTGTATCGCATGTACTTGCGCATGACGGATAGCTATTACTTGAGTGCTCCCGCCGAAGAACCACGTGCCGATCAGCGCATTCAAGTGACAGCTCGTTTTGAGGGTACGGCGCGCATCGGCACGGCACTCCGCTTTCAACAACGCGCAGATAGTACGCGTGATTACGTGGTGTGCTGGATTAGTCCATTGCAACGCTTTGGCTGCTTTCGCTCCGAGGCCGATCAATGGGTGGCGCTCCAGGATGTGACCGAGAGTGTGGTCATTGTGCCGGATGGCGATAATCGCATTGACTTTGCGGTACAGGGCACCAGCTACACATTAATGGTCAATGGCGTGGTGTTGACACAATTCGAGTATGATAGTGAGGCGATTGGCGTCCCCGGCCTATACGTCGAGACCTTTGACGTGGCAGCTGGTGGGGTGTTTGATGATGTAGAAACATCGTAGCACTGAATAACCTACTTTTCACTGGCGAGGAGTCGAACATGACAAGCAACACATCGACGTCGGATGGCCGAAAAAACGTGAGCAGCGCGGTCGATGCGTTGGTGCCTGATGCCGATTTGATGCAATCGGCTGAGGCAAGTGACATGTGTGACCGCTTTCGTGCTGTAGCCCAAAACGACCCCAATCTCGAACAGTACATCGCCCTCATTCGTGCCGCCTACGCCATTGCCTATGTGGCTCACGCTCCTCAAGTGCGCGAATCGGGCGAGCTCTACATCAACCATCCGGTCGCAGTCGCCAACATTTTGATTGGTCTGGCCATTGATGCCGAAACGATTATCGCCGCGTTGCTCCATGACGTCGTCGAAGACACGGCAGTCACGCTCGAGCAGATCCGTGCCTACTTTGGCGACGATGTGGCCAAGCTCGTCGACGGTGTGACCAAATTGTCGGAGCTGGAGGTGCGCCCCAAAGAAGAAGCGCAAGCCGAAAACTACCGCAAAATGTTCGTGTCGATGGCCGACGATCCACGGGTGGTGTTGGTCAAACTCGCTGATCGTCTCCACAACATGCGTACCATCCAAGCAACCCGCCCCGAAAAACAGAAGCGGATTGCGCGGGAAACGATGGAAATCTATGCGCCCTTGGCGCACCGCCTTGGCATTGGTCAACTCAAGTGGGAAATTGAAGATCGCTCTTTTGCCATTTTGGAGCCAGAGCGCTATCAAGAAATCAGCCGCCAATTGGCGATGCGCCGCGATGTGCGTGAACGCACCATCCAGCGGGTCATGGAGCGCCTGCGCGAAATGCTTGACAACGAGCATCTCACCGCCGAAATCACCGGACGCCCCAAAAACATCCACTCCATTTACCGCAAAATGCGCCGCAAAGGGGTGCGCATCGAGCAGATCTACGATCAGTTGGCGGTACGCGTGATTGTGAACACCATCCCTGAGTGTTATCAGGTGTTGGGGTTGGTGCACACCAACTGGCCGCCCGTGCCCGGGGAATTCGACGACTACATTGCCAACCCCAAAGAAAGCATGTATCGCTCGCTCCACACCACCGTGCTCATCCCGGGTGGACAACCGTGTGAAATCCAGATTCGCACGCACGACATGCACGAAGTGGCCGAACACGGTATTGCGGCGCACTGGCGCTACAAAGACGGCTATAAACGCTCCGATCAGCGCTTCGACGAAAAAATCGTCTGGTTGCGCCAGCTCATGTCGTGGCGCAACGAAGTCACTGATAGTGGCGAGGTGGCCACTGAGTTCGTAGAGCGTTTTAAGACGGATTTCCTCGAAGAGCAGGTCTTCGTGTTTACGCCGCGGGGGCGCATCATCGACCTGCCCATTGGCTCGACGCCGGTCGATTTCGCCTACCGTATTCACTCCGATGTGGGCAACGGCTGTGTGGGGGCGCGCGTCAATCAGCGCATGGTGCAGCTCGACCATCAGCTCAACACCGGTGACGTGGTCGAAATCATGACCAAGCGCACCTCACCGGGACCGAGTCGCGATTGGCTGACCTTCGTCAAGACGGTGGGTGCGCGCAACCACATCCGGCGGTTTTTTAAGCGGGCAGATCGCGACGAAAACATTGCAGCTGGGCGTGACATGCTCGACAAGGAGTTCAAACGCCTCGGTTTGGCGGTGTCACTCGATGAAGCGACGACCATCATCGGCATTAAGTCGGTCGATGACATGTTGGCACAAATTGGCGACGGTGAAATGTCGGCACGCATGGTCGGCCAAAAAATCCTCGCCACGCAGATGCGTGAACACGAAGTCGTTGAGCCACCCATGCCACAGCACGCCACCAAAGGGCAAACCGAAGGCGTGGATATCCGCGTACGCGGCCTCGATGGCATGTTGACGCGCATTGCACGCTGTTGCAACCCGGTGGTTGGTGAATTAATCGCCGGCTACGTAACCCGGGGCCGCGGGGTGACCATTCATCGCTCCGATTGTCATAATATTTTGAATGAGCCGGATCGAAATCGCATCGTGGCGGTGAATTGGGGCAGTGCGATGCCCAAAAAGGGCTTTTTGGTGCCACTACAAATCGAATCATGGGACCGTGTTGGTCTGTGGCGCGACATCTCGAGCGCCATTGCGGATGCCGGCATCAACATCGATGTCCTTGAGCAGATGCCGACGCGGCGCGCCAGTATTTCGCTGTTGCGGGCGGTGGTGCGTGTGCAAAGCGTAGAGCAGCTGACCCGCCTCATCGATCGCCTCAACCGCCTACCCGATGTCATCGAGGCGCGCCGCGAGATGGGCTCACGTACCACCGACAGCTAGTAGCACAACCCCGTACTGCCGCAACGAACCCACACACAACGTAGTTTGTGTGTGGGTTTTTAATCAAATGACACACAAACGTATGTATGGTATAATTGAAGTATGATGTATAAAAAGTAATCATATGGGCCAGTTCTGTCATATCCATGCGCTACTGGCTGTGCACACAAAAAAGGAGCATTGTGCGATGACCAAAAAAATCGTCTATGTCGACATGGACAACGTGTTGGTTGATTTTTCGTCAGGTATCCGGCGTTTGCCTGCCTATCTCAAGACCAAATTTGCGGGCAACTACGACGAAGCCCCGGGGATTTTTGCTTTGATGGATCCGATGCCGGGGGCCGTTGATGCTTACCACGAGCTGAGTGAGCGCTTTGACACCTATATTTTGTCGACGGCACCGTGGCACAACCCATCGGCGTGGTCCGACAAAATCATCTGGGTGCAGCGTCATCTCGACCGAGTTGCGCACAAGCGCCTGATTTTGTCGCACAACAAGCATCTGCAACGCGGTGATTTTTTGATTGATGACCGCACCAAAAACGGCGCCGGCCAATTTACAGGCAAGCACGTGCATTTCGGCCAACCCGAATTCCC
>JBBAWX010000026.1:0-36525 GCA_040396955.1 Roseiflexaceae bacterium | reverse complement strand
CCAGCGGCATCACCACCAGTCGCCGCGCTACATGCGCTCATGACGAGCAGCCATACCAGCGCCAAGAGCATCATACGCCAACGTTTGGTTTGCATCATTGCACCTCCTACGTGCCATACACCTATGGAGTCTCGACACGCACTGCGCCGAGTGTACTCCGCCGAATGATGAATCTGGGATGTGTGCCAAGATATTACACTACGGTACTGATTTTGTCTAGTTTCATTATTAGAATGCGTTAAAACATGAAGAAAATAAACATGGTGTAAATTTTTATGCGATATGACTATGGTATACTAGTAATATTACCGAGTCATTGCAGTTGATGTGGAGCACCAGCATGCACCTCATCCCACATCTCCCCACGGTCATCCAGCAACGCTGGAGCGACGTAGAGGAACACCGACCAGCCCTAATTGTCACATCTACGGTGGCGTGGCAGGCGGTCAGCTGGCATTTTGCGGGCATACGTCACCGCCACCCTATCATGTGTACCGAAGCCACTCAAGCGACATGGGATGCCATACCAACCCACGATTGTGCGGTCATTTACGCAATTGGAGGTGGGCTGGCCGTCGATACCGCCAAATATCTCGCCCACCAGCATCAACTTCCGCTCATCTGTGTGCCCACGGCGCTCACCGTCGACGCGTTTTTCACACCCGCCTCTGGGATCCGCCGCGACGGGTGTGTCAGCTACATCCCCACCAAAGCTCCAGATACACTGATACTCGACATCGATTTACTCGCAGCTGCCCCACCCCACCTCCGGGCTGCTGGCATCACCGACGTGTTGTCGATTGCCACGGGGGCGTGGGATTGGCGCTTCGCCGCCGAGCATGAGCGAAATCCGCCCAACATGCCCTACCTCGCATGGGCAGACGACGTCGCACAAAGCATCTTACGCCAAGCGCTCGCTTGTGCCGCCACTGCCGGTCGTGGTGATCGCGGTGGGCTCAAAACGCTGTTTGACCTCCTTGCACTCGAAGTCCAACTCTGCCACCAGATCGGGCATTCACGCCCCGAAGAGGGGAGTGAGCACTACTTCGCCTATGCGGTAGAAAACAGCGTCGGACACGGGTTGCCACACGGTGACCTAGTCGCTCCTGGGATTCTCATCATGGCCGAACGACAAGGGCAAGAGACTCGTGCGCTGAGACAGGCGCTCGTTGATTGCCATGTACCACTCAACACCATCACGACGGCCACCATACAGGCAACGTTGGCCACATTACCGGCGTATTGTCGGCAACACGATCTGCCATTTGGCATTGCCCATACTCTGTAGATGGTTCACGGATGAGACGAAAGGAGCTCTTACGATGCGCATCGGTTTTGCCGGCACTGGCTACATCAATAAGATTCATGCACAAGCAGCGCGCACCCTTGGCTTGACACTCGCCGCCGTCGTCAATCATCAGCCAGCCTCGATGGCGAGTTTTGCAGCCACCTACGACATCCCACGGCAGTACGGGTCGGTCGACGACATGATTCGCGACGGCGGCGTAGACGCCTTGGTCGTCGCCACCCCAAACTACTTACATGCATCACAGAGCATACAGGCACTCGCAGCAGGTATCCATGTGCTAGTAGAAAAACCAATGGCGCTGAATGCCGACGAGGCCATGGCCATGCAACAGGCGGCCCATCAGAGTGGCGCCACTCTGATGGTGGCTCACTGCTGGCGCTTCGACGAAGATGTGCTCTGGCTGAAAGCGCGCATGGCCGAGCTCGGCCCCATCGTACGCACCACCGGCTACGGCATCCACACGCACTGGGGACCGAGCGGGTGGTTTACACAAAAACAATTTGCAGGTGGCGGTGCTCTTGCCGACATGGGCATTCACGCCATTGACACGGTGCGATTTTTGCTTGGCGACCCACTCCCGGTATCGGTCTATGCCAAAATCGGCACCCACTACGGCACCTACGACGTCGACGATACCGCCATCTTGATGATTGAATGGGCCAACGGCACCACATCGGTCATTGAATCGGGGTGGTGGCACCCACACATGGATGGTCCGGAGGCGGCAACCAAGCTCTACGGCAAAAACGGATTCGGGCAGATCTTTCCCACGCGCACAGTTGTGCCAAATGCCGATCGTTCTGATGTGGTCACCACTGAGGCCGGGTTCCTCTTCCCACGGCCTTCACACTGCCCGCAATCACTGTATGACAGCCAACTCGCATACTTCGTCGATTGTGTGCGCCACGGCAAAACGCCCAATCCAGGGGGATCCGAGGGCTTCGTAAACATGCAGATTGTGGATGCAGCCTTTGCGAGTGCTGAGAGTGGCAACGTGGTCTACATCGCGAAATAACTGGAAGGAGAATCTGCTGTGATTGACACGATTTTGCCCATTCCCGACCTCTTTGCGGCCAAACGCATTCTCTGCATCCAACCGCATTATGACGACAACGATATCGCGGCGGCTGGCACCATAGCACGCCTTACCGCGCAAGGGAGCGAAGTCATCTATCTGACGGTGACCAACGATTTGATGGGAGTTGTAGATGGATTTGCCGACGATGACGAGGCTCGCGCCGCACTCAAACGCGACCAGTCAGCCGCGGCCTCCATCCTCGGCATCCACCCACAACAATACTGGCTCGATTACCCGGATGCCGGAGATTACGATTACTTTGCGGTGCGCCGCGATGTGCTCAAGTACATCCGCCTCCTCCGGCCCGATTTTGTGCTGACCTGCGACCCCTGGTTGACCTACGAAGGGCATCGTGACCACATTCAGACGGGTCTTGCCACCAGCGAAGCCGTCATGTTTGCCGGATTGACCCGCATTGCCTCATCGGATCCCGCCGTGGATGCAGCGTACCAGCCGCATCAGATTGCCGGAATTGGTTTTTATTTTACGCGTGAACCAAACGTCATCGTGGACATCACGGCGACCTGGCGCCATAAAGAAGCCGCCCTGCGTTGCTATCATGCGCAGTTCGACGACGCCGGGCTCGACGACTTGGTGGCGGTATTTGAGCGCAAGAGTCGCCAGGTCGCCGACGGTCATCCCTGCGAGCAAGGGGAGCCCCTCAAAATTTTACATACCAGTGCCCTGCACTGTGCAATCTAAGCTAGGAGATGCGTGGCGTGCACAAACGCTGACGCAGGTATGCCGGCGCATCGGGCAGGCCGATGGTGGCCAAAAACTGTGCCGCACCACCGTGATGCCGGTAGAGGTCAATCAAAAAGCGTTGCATGTAGCGCGCATTGGCCTCAAACAGCCCCTCGTACCAGCGTTGCCGCACATACCAAGGGCGCTCTGCTTGATACTGGGCAATTAATGGCACGATGTTGGCGGTGGTCAGGGCGTAATCGGCAACAATCACCTCGTGAGGCACCCCTACCGCATCGAGCATGAGCGCGGTCAGCATGCCGGTGCGATCCTTGCCGATACGGCAATGAAAGAGGGTTGTCGCTTGCGCCTGTAGCAACGTCGTAAAAATATCGACAAATTGATGCTGCGCCGTCCGCAACAAGGTGGTGTAATACCGGTCGATGCTAGTTATTTGACGCAGATCATAGGCGTGAAGTCCAGTCGCACGCAGTGGCACATGTGTGTAGTGCACCGCGTGCTGCGTGGCAAAGGGATTCGGGTGGAGTGCACATTCGTGAGACGATCGCAGATCAAGCACCGTAGTGATGCCCCGCTCAATGAGCTGGTGCTGTTGCGTCACGGTGAGTGCGTGTGGGGAGTCACTCCGCACAAACACGCCAAAACGCGTCGTGCCTCCATCTTGGCACGGTAATCCTCCAAGATCGCGCATATTGTACATTCCGGCGACCGGTATGGCTCGTTGCATGGTGATGTGGTCCATCTACTGAGCGGTTCGTTTCTCTCTGATTGTACCAATGTTCACATCGTAGCGGCGCCCAAACGCACAAAAACATCCCCTTCGGTCCGGCTGGACTGAAGGGGATGTGGCGAAGCAAACTACGAAACGACCTGGTCGACCACTTCGATGTTGGCTTTGCCGCCGTAGAAGTCCCACCACGGCTTGGCACCCTTGGAGAGTACTTCGTTGAGGGCCTTGACGTTGGTGACACCCCGGTCGAGCAACCACTCGTCGAGAGCAGCAGTACCCTGTGTGGCATACACGGGGATACCGTCTTGCCAGGTGGCGCGACCACAGAGCACACCCGAGAACTGCGTGCCGGCTTCGGCGGCGATTTCAAGCGTCTCGCGGAAGATTTCGTCACTCACGCCAGCGCTCAAGTAGATGAAGGGCTTGCTGGCCGCTTCACCCGCTTCGCGGAAGTAGCGCATCGTCTCAGCCACGGTGTAGGCGGTCTGCCCCTTGTAGGCGCGCGTTCCTTCTACATAGGCGATGTTGACTGGCACTTCGACCTTGAGGATATCGACGCCATAGCGGGGCTTCGAGAATTCCTGCATGTAGGCGGTGACATACTTGGGCTTCACCTTGGCAAACTCAAAGCCCTTTTCATCGCCGATTTCGTCGTCATATGCCAACGGCTCTAGGAAGAAGGGGATGTCGTTGGCGGCACACTCAGCACCCACCCGCTCAATGAACGCATGCTTGATGGTGTTGATGTTGGCATCGTCGAAGGGGTTGTAGTAGAGCAAAATCTTGACACCGTTGCCACCGAGCTCCACGATGCGCTTGACACTCCACTCGGGCAACAAGTCGGGCAGACGTCCCTTCACACTTGCGTCGTAGCCGGTCTTTTCGTACGAGACCAGCACACCAGAGCCCGTAGCGCGGGCCTTGATGGCATCCATGCCGTACTCAGGGTCCATCAAGATGGCGCTCGAATGCTGGGTCAAGATGCGGGTCACGCTGGTCTTGAAGTTGCTCAAGTCTTGCGAGGTAGCCTTGCCATCGGCGCCACGCGCCTTTGCAATGGCCTTCTGCAACGAGCCACGTTGGTCGGCAGCAGCTGCCGCAATCACGCCGTTGTCGTCGGAGCAGGCCAGCAAGTGGTTATACTTGCCCTTGGTCATTTTCACTTTGGTCACGACACATTCTCCTTTGTCACTTATACACCGATGAACCGATGAACCAGATAGACGACCGCCGTTGCGCAGATGGTGCCTGCAGTAACTTGGCCCAAGGTATGGTTGCGCGTATGCAACCGTGACCACGCCACGAGCACGACCAACACCCAAAAGACGGCGCCAAGGCTGCGCGATTGCATCGTTGCAAGGGTCGCCACTGCAGCAATGGCCGAAGCATGCATGCTAATCTTCCACCAGATATTGACAATGCCACACAGCACTGCTACTAGCAGAAAACTCGCGGCCAACGCCACAATGGACGCTGGCGCCTCAGCATATATCAACACACCGAGCGCAGTGGTCATTGAGATACCACCAAGCAGGTATGCTTCGTTGCGTTCTTTGCGGTTCGACATCTCGGGGTCACTAAGACGCCCTTGACGCAAACGGATTTCGTAGAGCACCATGACGGGCAAGAGTTGAATGGTGACACCAATCAACGACCAACGTACCCCATCCATCAACACAGGGGCATTCAAAATTGCAATGATTTGGCCTGCAATGAAGGCAAAAAGCGGAGAAAAATATTTCGACAAGAACAGCGCAATCCGATCGCGCGTGTCATGGGCTTCGAGGATGATGCCTGACGGAGCATTCTGATGTGCCATACCACACGTCCCTTTGTAACTATGCCGGCTCTTGATGTAAAAGACGGGCGTATTGCCGCAACAACTGGTCTGCTGCGACCTGCCAAGTAAACCGAGATGCCTGCATTGGCCCAAGGGCACGCAACGTTGCGCGCACCGATTCATCCGTCACCAACACCACCAATTGTGCGGCCAACCCAGCCACATCGTTCGGCGCCACCTGTAACGCCGCCGCTCCCACCACTTCGGGCAAGCTCGACACGTTGGAGACCAACGTGGGTGTGCCACACGCAATCGCTTCAAGCGGAGGAAGACCAAAACCTTCGTAGATCGACGGATAGACGAAGGCCCATGCGAGATTATACAACGCAGGCAGGTCCTTGTCATCTATGAAGTCAATAAATCGCACCATGTGCGCAATTCCCAGTCGTTGCGGGGCCGCAATAATATCTTCGTACATCCAGCCTCGCCGCCCAAATACGACGAGAGGCGGGAGTTCATGCTGCATCAACGCCTGCGCATAGGCCTCAAACAAACGCACGTAGTTTTTGCGTGGCTCAAGCGTACCGCCACTAAGCACGAACCGATCTGGCAGGCCATACCGAGCCCGCACCGGCTCAATGTCGCGGCCGGGCAATGGCTGAAAGCGCGCATCGACTCCGGCATAGACCACGTCTATGGCCGTATCTGGAATCCCCAGCAGGCGCACTACGTCGGCCTTGGTCGATGCCGAATCTGCGGCGACTGCCGCCGCCCGCGCCAACGACGGGGGCACCGCTTCACGCAGGTACCGCGCCACACCGGGGACCGCACATTCTGGGTGCACCAAATACGACACATCGTGAATGGTAACAATGCCGGGAATATGCGTCGGTGGCAACACGAAATCCGGCGCATGCACCAAATCAGCACGACCAGTCCACCATTCGATTGGAATACGCACACGCAAGCGGTGCCACAGCTGAGTCAAGCGTCGCGACGGCAGTGGAATGGGATACACGCGTGTGCCAGGCCGAACCGCACACACCTCGTCAATGTCGGTCTGATACGGCACCCGTTGCCACGGCCACCCTGCCGCATAAAAAAGCGCAAATTCGTAGTCGGATGGCGCCTGTGCCAACACGGCCCGCACTAATTCACGCGTATAACGGCCAATGCCAGCCCCTTGCCATGCCCCGGCCGTGTAGTCGATGAGAATGCGACGCTTCATCGGCGTTTACTCACCAAATACAAAATCAACCCAATGACGATAATGCTCCAAAAATTAATCAGCCGGTCAAGTAGTGTAATCGCAAGTGCCTCTGGTCGACCCAAACCGACCACAGCCACCAACACCGCCGTTACAGCCCCTTCGACAAGCCCCAAGCCGGCCGGCGTAAACGGCACTACCGTGAGTAATGATGAAGCGAGTGACACAAAAATCACCAACGGCAACGGCAAATCGATGCCCAACTGCTGCATGGAGAGAATCACGAAGTAGAGCCGACACCCCTCGAGCAACCAGACCAACATGGTCATGCCGATCAGGCCTGGCAACATGCGCCATTGAAACGACTGCAGGGCGGAGGCGGCAAAGCGATCGTAGCGTGCTTTCAAACGGTCAGGCACAAACTTCACGAGCACTGGACTCAGCCACCGCAAACTTACTAGACCAAGGATGATCACGACTACCAATCCGGCACCGACCCAAAACAACCATTCCGTTTCGTGGGGGAGATGCGTGCCAAACAACATTAATCCGGAGATCGCCAAAAACGTGAACAGCCCGAGCATATCGAGCAATCGTTCGGCAAAAATCGTGCCTACGGTGGCCGCAAACGAGACTTGACCGTTGCGCTTCAACAGGTACCCACGATAGACGTCGCCTAGTTTGGCTGGCACCACACAGTTGACAAACCACGACAAGTAGATGTACTCCATCAATGCCGGCAATGAAGCCCAATCACGCCGATCTGCGGAGGTCGAAATGCCGGAGTGCTCTAGGAGCCTGCGCCACCGCAGTGCACGCATCGGAAAGGTCAAATAAAAGACCCCCAACCCCAACAACACGTACGTCCACTCTGCTCGTTTCATCACCGCCAAGGTTTCGGCAAGGCTGATATCGAGGCTACGAAAGACAAAGACGATGAGCATGATGGCCAGTGCGAACGACACCCAGGTCCGGGGTGAACGCAACGCCGCTTGCAATGAAAAATTCCGCTCTTCGGAGGTCAGATTATCTGCCATATTCGCCTCGATACCATTCCCAGAATTGTGTCAACCCCTCAGCAAGCGGAGTCTGCGGTTGAAAGCCAAGCTCGTGTTGGGCCCGTGTAATATCTGCATATGTCTTGGGAGGGTCAGCTGCTGGCAACGGTTGTGTGTCGATGATAGCAGGCAACCCGGTAATGTCTGCGAGTTGGTCGACAAAGGCGCGTAATTCGACCGGCGCTGAATTCCCCAGATTGTAGGTGGCAAATGGGCGATCTACGTGCAATGCCGCCACAATCCCGGCCACAATGTCGGACACATACGTCCAATCACGATAGACCCCGATTCCGCCGTTGAAGAGGGTAATCGGCTGTCCACGTTTCATCTTGTCAACAAATAAACTCGGCGTCATATCGGGGCGCCCTCGTGGTCCATACACCGTAAAGAAGCGCAACACGCGTGTCGGCACCCCAAACTGATAATGATAGGTGTACGCCATCATCTCTGCCGCCCGTTTGGTGGCCGCATAGGGTGAAAGTGGGCGATCTGCACTCAGTCCCTCGTGCCACGGTGTGGGCAAATCGCCGTACACCGATGAGGTCGACGCCACCGTCAAGCCGAGTACGCCGTGCTGTCGCGCACACTCCAAAATGTGCATCGTGCCACGCACGTTCACTTCTTCGTACAACAACGGATGTTGCACCGAGTAGCGCGGGCCAGCCATGGCGGCAAGGTGCGCCACGTAGGTGGGCTTGGTTTGGGCAAATACCGTCTGCACAGCCTGCGCATCACGAATATCGGCCTCAAACAAACGAAAACGCGGATGCGTCAGTGACGCAACAAGATGGCGCCGCTTGCGATCCGGCGCATAGTAATCGTTGAAATTGTCGATGACGACGACCGATTCACCACGGGCTAACAAGGCATCGACCAAGTGACTCCCGATAAAACCAGCGCCTCCAGTGACAAGATAGGTCATGAGTGTGCCTCCTCATCTGCCATCGTCAAACGTTGCCCCACTCCTGCCAGTGCCACCACCGCAGCTAGGTGCAACGGCAGATAATGAACCTGCAGATATTCGAAACACTCGTGTACTGCCACGGCGACCAAGGTACCCATGGCCGCAATTCCCAACCAACGCGTTGGCAGGGTGCGCTGTGTCGCTGCGCCTACACTGCGGCGCCACTGCACCCACCACAACCACAGATAGGCGGCCAACCCGATGAGCCCCTGTTCGGCGGCGATTTGCATGTAGGCGTTGTGCGCATGCCCACGTGAAATCCACCATCCATTATACGCAACATCGAGGTAGGCGTCGGAGTAGTTGCCCGCTCCTACACCGGTCACTGGGTGCGCTTGCCACATCAGCCAGCCGGCGCGGAATTGCGCAGCGCGCTCCACGGCCGCATACACATCGGGGCGCTGTTGTGCTTCATCGCGGAGCAACGCCGGAGCAGTCACAATTTGGCTGGCACTCCCGAGCCGTGGTCCCAATGGCGCCGGTATCAAACGCCACCCGCCGGCGAGCACCAGCACGGCACCCACAACGACCACCAATGGCAGAATTCGCCAGCGTCCTCCGAGCCCCCACAAGATGACCAGCCCACCAGCCACGGCACCCAGCCACCCCCCGCGTGAAAACGTCAACACGAGCGCACTTGCCACTACAAGCAACGCAAGCGTCGGCCACCAGCGCCACCAGGTCCGTCCCTGCCACCCCCAGATCGCCAATCCCGCCAACAACGGCCACGCCATGTTGAGATAGCCGGCAAAGGAATTCGGCTGACCAACGGTGCCATACGCCCGCATGAACGGTGTCCCGGGGATGGCAAAGGCATCTGGACCAATCCCCACGGCACTAATCGCCAAGGCAAATAGCGCTGCCCCCAAAGGTGCCAACACCAAGACAACCACCAAGAGTACTACGTCGTCCCAATGCCGCGGCAACACGAAAACCGCATATCCGACCACCATCGCCAATCCCCAACGGCGCAGTTCGTCGACACCGTTTTGCCAGCCATAGCCAGCAAACGCAGCCGACAACAACACGGCCAAAATTACACCACCACGAGCCCACGCCGTCGTATCAACGGCCCAGCGCACATCGCGATGCCAGCGCCAATGCACCAGTACCGCCACCGGCAACATCAGCGTAGCCAGTTGCGAATGCGTTAGGCCGGCTACCATGGCGTAATCCTGCATGGGCACCGCCGCGATGGCATACGCCACACTCCACAAGAGCAGTGGTGTGGCAACAATGGCCTGCCAGCACCGGAACGCCCCACTCACGCCAGTTCTCCGCGCTTTTTAAGCTCACTACGGAACCAAGGAATGGTCTGTTGGAGACCAGCCTCCAATGTGACCTGTGGCTCCCAACCCAACAAGGTGCGGGCGCGCGTGATGTCTGGCTGACGCACCTGCGGATCATCTTTGGTGCGTAAATCGTGGCATACCACCCCCGCCGTGTTGCCAGTCAGCGCATTGATGACCTGCGCAAATTCCAGAATGGTCCGTTCCTGCGGATTGCCGATGTTGACCGGGTCCGGCACATCACTGTACAGAAGCCGATACACGCCCTCCACGAGGTCAGAGACAAACTGGAACGACCGTGTCTGACTGCCATCGCCATATATGGTCAGTGCCTCGCCACGCAGCGCCTGTTGCACAAAATTGGGCACCACCCGCCCATCACGCAGGCGCATGCGTGGTCCGTACGTGTTAAAAATGCGCACAATGCGTGTTTCTACACCGTGGCTTCGCTGATACGCCATCGTCATCGCCTCGGCAAATCGCTTGGCTTCGTCATATACCCCACGCGGTCCAATCGGGTTCACGTGCCCGTAGTACGACTCCGGCTGTGGGTGAATCTGCGGATCGCCGTACACCTCCGAGGTCGACGCCAACAAAAACCGGGCCTTTTTTTCTTTCGCAAGGCCGAGCGCCTTGTGCGTACCCAACGCACCCACTTTCAACGTCTGAATGGGCAGTTCGAGATAATCAACCGGCGAAGCAGGTGAAGCAAAGTGCAACACAGCATCCAACGCACCATCGACATAGATGTAATCGGTGACGTCGTGTTTCATGAAGCGAAAACGCTCGTGCCCAAACAGATGCGCAATATTGTCTGCGTTGCCAGTAATCAGATTGTCCATGGCAATCACGTGGTGCCCCTCAGCCAAAAACCGTTCGCACAAATGTGATCCCAAAAATCCAGCTCCACCGGTAATCAATACCCGCATGTGCCTCACTCCTTATGTCACGTTAGTAGGCGCCTCGCCCAGAGAGCACGGTGGGGATGGTCTGCAACAAAATACGCAAATCCATCAGCACTGACCAATGCTCCACATAGTAGATGTCGAGTCGCACCATCTCTTCAAATGTGGTATCACTCCGCCCGGACACTTGCCACAGCCCGGTCAGCCCTGGTTTGGCCTCGAGGCGACGCATATGCCACGGTAAATAGCGTTCTACTTCGTCAGGAGTGGCTGGGCGTGGCCCCACCCAACTCATCTCACCCCGCAGAATGTTCCACAGTTGCGGTAACTCGTCGAGACTGGTGCGACGCAAAAATTGCCCGACGCGCGTACGCCGAGGATCGTTGCGAATCTTGAAAATCGGTCCATCCGCCTCGTTTTGGGCAACAAGATCGGCTTTACGCGCCTCGGCATCCATGACCATTGTGCGGAACTTATAAACCGGGAAGGTGCGCCCACCGACCCCCATCCGCATCTGAGCAAACACGATGGGCCCTGGAGAATCAAGCTTGATGGCCACCGCAATGACTGCCGAGACACACAACACCAGTGGGCTGACAAGCACGGTCAACGCAATGTCAACCACTCGCTTCACGGCCATGTTGAAGCCACGAATCGACACATCACGCAAACCGATGAGCGGTAACCCGTCGAATTCACCGATATCGACGCGGTCAAAACTCAACTCAAGCAAATCAGGCACGAGCCGGAAATCTACGGCGTACTGCCGACACACGTTGACGACCTTGGTAAGTTGATGATGCTCCGCAAAGGGCAAGGCGATGATGACATGGTCAATACAATGCATCTGCAACACCGTGCCGATGTCGTCAATCGTGCCAAGATAGTGGAAGTGCAACGGCTGCGCGGTGGCTCCTGCATCTGCCGGATCATAACCATCAGACAAATAACCGACCAATGCATACCCGAGGTGCGGACGCGCCACAATCCCGGCCATCACAGCATGGCTGATATCACCACCACCTACCACCAAGTAACGCTCACGGCCAATGCCACGCGCCCAACGAACCCGCAAAATCAACACCAAGATGAGCCGCACAAGGCTCAGCAAAATCACCGTGAGTATGAGCGCAAAGGCGATGACGAGTCGTGAATAGTAGAGTGGGCGGTAGGCAAAAACAATGATAATCAGAATCGCAGCCGCAGCAGTCGTACTGTTGAAAATGATGCGCAAATGCGCTCCCCAACCGACGTTAGCCGGCAGGCGATACATGCCCCGTATGGCAAATTGCACCTGCATCAATAACAGGAGCACGACCCCGATAGGGATAAAGGCATCCCACGACACATAGAAGGCCGTGGGTACCTCACGGATGATGGCCCCGACGAATCCGGGCCAGACCACCAAATAGCGCAATACGTAGGCAAGTGCCACACTTGCCAAGATGACAACACTGTCAATGGCAAAAAAGAAGAGCCACGACTCATCCGAGCGCACAGGTCGATTGATTGGATTGAGTGATGTATCGGCCATTCCCTATCGCTCCCATGACAACCAGCATCGTATCAGTTCGATTTAGGGGACGTAGTCCTCGGTCCACGTCAAAGCAGCCTTCTCAATATACACGGTCTGGCCGACCTCGATTCCCTGCCGCAAGAGCTCCGCAGTAATCCCCGTGGCCTCCAGCACCCGTTGCAGACGCCCCAACGACTCCGATTGGGCGAAATTGGTCATCGACACCAGTCGCTCGATGCGCCGCCCACGGACACGGAACCCGTTGCGCTCCGCTTCCACATAAAAGACACGCTCGTTCAATTCATCAACCGGCCACTGCAAGACTTCTTCACGCGGCTGACTGTCGATGAGGCGCGGTTGATCCTGCAACAACTGCACCACCCCTTTTAACAACGGCTCAAGCCCGGTACGTGCCCCTGCCGAAATCACAAATACTGGGCGCTTTTCGGCACGAAATCGCGCCAGATAGGCGTCGATGAAGACCTCGGAATCAGGCAAATCGCTCTTGTTGAGTGCTATAATCTGTGGTCGTTGCGCCAACTCGGGACGATACTGCACCAATTCTTCGTTGATGCGCACGTAGTCTTCCCACGGGTCACGCTGATCGACCGCTGCCATGTCGATGACATGGATGAGCACACGCGTCCGCTCGATGTGGCGCAAAAAACTATGCCCCAAACCGACACCACGATGCGCTCCCTCCACTAACCCGGGAATGTCTGCAATCACAAATGAATCGTCACCGTACCCCACCACTCCGAGATTGGGCATCAACGTGGTAAACGGATACGAAGCGATTTTCGGCCGCGCTGAGCTCAATGCGGCAATCAACGACGACTTCCCCGCATTTGGGAAACCGACCAAACCGACGTCGGCAAGCAACTTCAGTTCAAGTTCAAGGGTAATCTTTTGGCCCGGTTCGCCTAGTTCGGCGATGCGTGGAGCTTGGTGCACCGACGTGGTGAAATGCACATTGCCGAGGCCGCCTTTGCCTCCACGAGCAGCAAGCAGGCGTTGTTGCGGCGCAATCAAGTCGATGACGTACGTCTTGCCCTCAATGGTCACTTTGGCCTGTGTGCCAAGGGGCACCCGAATCACCACATCACGGCCGTCGGAGCCGTGTTTCCGCGCCGTTCCACCGTTTTTGCCAGGGCCAGCTTCATAGCGATGCTTCTCGCGGAACTGCAACAACGTGTTGAGGCTCGGATCTGCTTCGAGATAAATATGCCCACCGCGTCCACCATCGCCACCGTCAGGACCTCCGCGAGGCACGAACTTCTCGCGACGCATGGTCGCCATGCCATCACCACCCGTGCCAGCCTGTAAAAAAATCGTCGCTTGATCGAAATAATCTGCCGTCATTGCACCCACATCCGATAAAAATGCCAGCGCAGGCGGCGCTGGCACTGAGACACCGAGGCCACAACCGTGTGGCTGTCGCCTTGCAATTGCTGACTAGGACTTCTTCTGCTCGCCATCTTTGTTGGCAGCGCTGTCTTCGTCCTTGACCGCTTTGCGGAACGCACTAATGCTACCACCTAAGGCCGAGGCGATACCCGTGATGCGGCTCGCACCGAACAACAAGATGATGATGACCAAGATAATGATTAGCTCTGGTACGCCAAGGCTCATGATGTATCTCTCCCTCAATCGCATGTAAAAACGTGTACGCATATTGCTACAAGGCGTATTATACCCTAGACACCCCGGCTGTCAACGCCGAGCAACACGCGCATATACTGCTTGGGTACGGCGGGCCGTCTCGTGCCACGAAAACCGCGCCGCTTGGATGGGGCCACGCCGCTCCAACTCTGCCCGCCACTCTACATCCCGCACCACCCGTACCAGCGCCGCTGCCAACCCCTCTACGTCGTACGGGTCAACCTTCATCGCCGCATCGCCCACCACCTCGGGAAGACAACTCGCCGTACTTGTTACCACGGCCGTGCCACACGCCATGGCCTCGAGCGGTGGCATCCCAAAGCCCTCGTAGAGTGATGGAAAAACGAACGCCGTCGCTGCTCCATACCACAAATGTTGATCTTCTTGCGGAATGTACCCCACAAATCGCAACCGATCTCCGAGTTGCAATCGCTCGGCTTGCGCCAAAATCGGCTCGTACAACCACCCCTTGCCCCCACCAATCAACAATGGCATGTTGATTTCATTGGCAATACGCGCATACGCCTCTAGCAACCGTGGGATGTTTTTGCGCGGCTCAAGTGTGCCCAAATAAAACAAAAACTGCTCCGGTACACCGACACGTTGCCGAAATGCCGCCAACTCGGCCGCATGTACCGGTCGAAAACGCGCGTCACAAGCATCGTAAGTAACCGTGACACGATCTGCAGGCACGCCGAGATGCGTCACGATTTCTTGCTTGGCATGCTCACTCACGGTAAACAAATGCGCAGCCCGCTTGGCCGACAAACGAATCGCCCACTTGGTGTACATACGATTGATACGCCGAAACGTCTGGGGAAACAAAAACGCACTCAAATCATGTATGGTTACTACCGATGGAATCGTCGCCAATGCCGGCATCACGTTGAGCACGCCGTGGTATACATCCGCCCCCACCACAGCAAGCTCCACCGGCGCAATGAGCTGCTCCCACGGAATACGAATGCGCGGATTGATGGTGTGCAATCGGCTCGGACGCACCATGAAATTGTTTGGCAACCCGAGCGCCGCAGCATCGACGCCCTTGGTGGTAAACACCGTGTATGCGTTGGTGTGGTCGATAGCGCCAAGATGCTCGAGAAGTGCCTCGACGTAGTGCGAAACTCCCGCCCGCCGGAAGTTGGCGGTATGCGCGAGCAGATGCGCATTTATGGCAACATGCATGTCAAAATCACCTTCACTGTACCGCGAGACCTTTGTCGCACCATGTCATTGAAACATCATGGGGTCAAAATGCTCGATGGGGCCCATGCTTTCGCTTGGCCAATAGACAAACCACGCTTTGCCAATAATGCGGTCAAACGGCAACATGCCCCACTCCCGTGAATCACTGCTGTTTTCACGGTTATCGCCCATCACAAACACATGCTCCGGGGGCACAACCACCGCACCTGCATTACAGAGTTCGTTGAATTGACAGTAGGTCGGCGCTCCATCAAGGTAGGGCTCAGCAAGTTGTCGCCCATTGACGAAGACCACCCCATCGCGAATCGCGACTTGGTCACCGGGCAGACCAATGACTCGCTTGATGTAGTCCTTACTGATATCGTTGGGGTACTCAAATACCATGATGTCACCGTACTTGGGCAACCCGAATGGAAATACTACGTCAGCGGGTACACGCGTATCGTCTGACTCCAACAATCGTTGGGGAGCTTGCAAATCAAAGTGCAAATACGCCAATTTGTTGACCAAAATAAACTGACCGTCGTGCAACGTTGGCTCCATGCTCATCCCCTCGATGAGGAAGTTTTGCATGACGCCACGCACCAAAAAAAACAACACCACGATGAACACCAGCATCTCGACAATTTCTCTGACAAACCGTTGCTCGTTGCGAAACCCACCCTCTGGACGACTATTCGTCGCCAGTGTCTGCGTGGTACTCAGCTCGAGTAACTGCCGATCTGCTTCGCGTTGTTCCCATGGTTGCATTGACGGTGCCCCACCTGCATGACAGACTCACATTTGTGACTATCATAGCACACTCCACCTGAATTCGACGTGATAGTGCTCTGATTGCACACTTGACGGATTGAGTTCGTGGTATACTGCCGGTAAGTTCATATTGTTTCGGATGAGAAACACTGAAGAGTCGCTGTGCACCAGCCACAGCCACCGAAGGAGCAAATCACTGGTAGCCGACCAGCGATGAATCTCTCAGGTTCCATGACGGTGTTTTGACGATACTCTGGAGAGCCACACCGGCACCGACGGAGCAACCTGTTTACCCACAGGGCACCTCTCAGGTCACAGGACAGAGTCATACCAGGCACACCATATTCGTGTGCATTGTGATGTGACAAAGTTGTGTGTTGTGCAACGGTCGTTGGCGCTTTTTTGTGCCCCGCCCCTCCTCACACCCTCCACGCGTCATCACGTGCACTCTGCGCACACAGAGGAGTACTATGACCACACTCAAACGGACCGTGCTCCACGCCGAGCACCTCGCTCTCGGCGCCCGTATGGTCGAGTTTGGCGGCTGGGAGATGCCCGTGCAGTACACCGGCATCATCGACGAACATCGCGCCGTCCGCGAGCGTGCCGGCATCTTCGACGTCAGTCACATGGGTGAATTCTGGGTCGCCGGTCCTGACGCCCTGGCGTTTTTACAGCACGTCACCACCGCTGATGTCGCCCAACTCGCCGTCGGTCAAGCCGGCTACGGCCTCCTTTGCCGCCCCGATGGCGGCGTCATCGACGATTTGTTCATCTATCACATCGAGAGCCAGACATACCTCTTGGTCGTCAACGCCTCCAACATTGCCAAAGATTGGCAGTGGTTGAACGACCATGCCCGCCCCTACCAGATGCTCCTCACCAACCAATCAGATACGACCGCACTCATCGCCCTCCAAGGGCCACACGCCGAAGGGATCCTGCAGACGCTCGTGGGTGACATCGCCCACACCCTGCCGTTCCATGGGGTGACTCCTGTCACGTATACGAACCACGAGATCATCATCGCTCGCACCGGATACACCGGCGAAGATGGCTTCGAGCTATTTTGTGAAAACAACCATGCCGCCCAGGTGTGGCAGGCGCTCCTCGCTGCTGGGGCCACTGCATGTGGGCTGGGCGCACGTGACAGCTTGCGTTTTGAGCCGTGCTTGGCACTCTACGGGCATGAGCTCAACGACGACATCAACCCCTACGAAGCCCGCCTCGGCTGGGCAGTCAAGCTCGACAAAGGCGCATTTGTGGGTAGTGAACGTCTTAGCCACCTCAAAAGCGCCTACACGCGCCGCCTCGTCGCCTTCGAAGTCACCGGCAAAGGCATCGCCCGTGGTGACTACGTGGTAACCAATCAGGAGGGCGAACGCATCGGCCATGTGACCACCGGCATGCCCTCCCCCACATTTGGCAAGGCACTCGGTATTGCCCTCGTCGAGCGGGCATACACCAAAGAGGGCACCGTCATCCACGTCATCATCCGCGACAAGCCGGTCACGGCCGTCGTCGTCAAATATCCGTTTTATCAGTCACGCTACAAGAAGTAAAAGGAGCCTATCATGTCGTTCAAGACCCCGAGCAATCTCAAGTACCTCAACTCGCACGAGTGGATTCTCATCGAAGGTGACACGGCCACCATCGGCATTACCGACTATGCCCAGGATTCGTTGGGCGATGTGGTCTATGTCGACCTGCCAGCGGTGGGCGATCGCTTTGCCGCAGGCTCCACCTTCGGCGCCGTCGAGTCGGTCAAAGCCTCGTCAGACCTCTACGTGCCGGCCGGCGGCACCGTTATCGCCATCAACGAGCAGGTCACCGAGCAGACCGAGCTCGTCAACACCGACCCCTACGGTGCTGGGTGGTTAATCAAGATTTCGTTGAGTGGTGACCAGGGTGATCTCCTCGATGCCGCCGCCTACGCCGCTTTCGTTGATTCCATTAAGCACTAGAGAGTTACGCATGTCACACTTTATTTCAATTACCGACGCCGAGCGTACCCAAATGTTGGCTGCCATTGGAGTCAACCAAGTCGCAGACCTCTTTGGTGCCATCCCGGCCGATGTGCGCTTCCCAGCGCTTGATTTGCCACCCGCCCTCTCCGAAATCGAGGTGCGCCGCGAACTCAACCGCATGGCCAACGCCAATGCGGGTGGGCACACCCACAGCATCTTCCTTGGTGCTGGCGCCTACCACCACTTTGTGCCCAGCGCGGTCGATCAGATTTTGCGCCGCTCAGAGTTTTATACGGCCTACACGCCGTATCAACCAGAGGTCAGCCAAGGCACGCTACAGGCCATTTTCGAATACCAGAGTCTGATGTGTGCTCTGACGGGTATGGACGTGGCCAATGCCTCGCACTACGACGGGGCCACCGCCATGGCCGAAGCCGCCGTGATGGCCATCAATCTACTCCGCAATCGGCGCAAAGTCATCATTGCCCCCAGTATCCACCCGCACTACCGGCGCGTTATCCGCACCCTATTGACCGGCAGTGGCATCGAGGTCGTCGGTGACGAAAACCTGACTGCCAGCTTGGCCGATGTGGTCGCCATGGCCGATGACCAAACGGCCGCCGTCATGGTGCAAAGCCCCGACTTCTTCGGCACCGTGCACGACCTTACCCCGCTGGTCGATCAAGTCCACGCCGCCGGCGCCTTGTTTGTGCATCACTTCGACCCCATGGCACTGGCGCTCTTTCAGACCCCAGCCGAAAACGGCGCCGACATCGCCACAGGCGAAGGTCAGCCCCTCGGCGTCGGGCTCAACTTCGGCGGCCCGTACTTGGGCATTTTTGCCACGCGCAAAAAATTCGTCCACAAAATTGCGGGCCGTATCGTCGGACTCACCCGCGACGTCGATGGCACCATGGCCTACGTGATGACTCTGCGCGCGCGCGAGCAAGACATCCGCCGCGAACGCGCCACCAGCAACATCTGCACCAATCAGGGGCTGATGGCACTGGCCGCTGCCGTCTACATGGCGCTGATGGGGCGCCAGGGCCTGCGCCAGGTGGCCACGCTGACCTACCAAAACACGCATTACGCGGCCCAACAGATCGGCAATCTGGCCGGCTATCAGGTCGTCGACAACGGCGCGTTCTTCCGCGAGTTCGTGGTCAAGTGCCCACGACCCGTGGCTGACATCAACCGCCGCCTCGCCGATGTTGGCATCATCGGTGGCTACGATCTCGGCCAGGATTACCCGCATTTGGCAAATCACATGCTGATTGCCGCCACCGAGATGACCCCCAAGGCCGACATCGACCATCTGGTCAGCCAGCTCAACATGCTCGCCAACTAAGGAATGCCAGCGATGACGAATCTGCACCAGCTCATCACCCAACTGCTCCCCGAGCATCACATCCAACGCATCGACGAGATGCAACGGGTCGTCATGCTCACGGGCGGCGAGCGAGTGACCGTGTGGCACTACCGGCAGATTTCACATGCGCGCACCGTCGTCAATGCCCTCAATCTGCTCAACACCGACCCGGCCATTCCTCACCTGTGGGGGGCCGACAGTGCGGGGCGCATCATGGGCCAACCAGCCGTGGTCGTGACAGCGCCACGTGGCACACCTCTTGTCAACTACCAGGGCCGCTTGTCTCAATCTCAGCTTCACACCCTGGGTGGGCAACTCGGCGAAATACTCGGGCGTATCCACCTCCATCACCTGCCCGGCTTTGGTCGACTCGGGCACGACGACCTCCTGCCCACCTGGCAGGCCTTCCGTCGCCAAACCCTCGACACCACATTGGCACTGCTCCACGCCGATGGGATCGCCTCCCCCGAAGAGCTGGAGAGCATTGCTCGGGTCATCACCACCACCATCGACCACGACGAAACCATCGCCGTGCTGACATGTGGTGACGTCGACCCCGCAAGTGTGTGGGTCGAACGCACCGGCTCAACCGTGCGCATCAGCGCCTTGACCGCCTGGAGTAGTGCGAGTGGCAGCCGCCCGGTGGCCGAACACGTCCGTCTCCTTGATCGCTTTCACCACTCCGACTGGTTTTCGCTCCGCGTCGGCTATGGCGAACACTACGACGCCCTTACTCCCCGCCCCGCCGATCAACTGCGGGAAGCCGTGTTGCAACCAGAACGCATGCTCTGGCAGTTACGTCAAGCCGCTCACGCTGGCCAACGTGGCGATCGCACCCGGGCCCATACCCTGTACCAAATGGTGCTACGTTGGAGTCAAGCCCTCCACGAAAGCGCCACATCGGACCCGTTCGATGACCATCACGAAGGAATCAACCCTGCATGAATACCTTTGAACCACCTCTATTTGAGCTCGCAGCCCCCGGGCGCATCGGCGCTAGTCTGCCGGCCTGCGATGTCCCCGAGACACCACTCCCCGCCCATTTGCTTCGCAAGGACGAGCTCCACGAGCTCCCCGAACTGAGCGAAACCGAGGTCATCCGCCACTTCACGCGCATTTCGCAACGCAACATGTGCATCGACACCACCATGTACCCGCTCGGGTCGTGCACCATGAAGTACAACCCCAAAATCAACGAAGAAGCGGCCCGCATCCCCGGGCTAGCCATGGTGCACCCCTTGCAACCAGCCGAGCTCAGCCAAGGTGCCCTGCGCTTGATGTATGAGCTTCAGCTGATGCTGGGCGAAATTTCCGGGTTTGAAGCCGTGTCACTCCAGCCTGCGGCCGGTGCGCAAGGCGAACTCACCGGCATTTTGGTCTTTAAGGCCTATCATGCCGACCGTGGCGACCACGAACGCACCGAAATCCTCGTGCCCGATGCGGCGCACGGCACCAACCCAGCGACCGCCGCCATGGTTGGCTACAAGGTGGTCGAGGTCAAAAGCGACGAGCGGGGCAACGTCGACATTGCCGATCTCAAGAGCAAGTTGTCGCACCGCACCGCCGGCATGATGCTCACCAATCCCAACACGGTCGGGCTCTTCGAAGAGCAGATTCGCGAGGTCTGTGACCTCGTGCATGCCGCCGGTGGTCTGATGTACGGCGACGGCGCCAACTTCAACGCCATCCTCGGCATCGTCAAACCCGGTGCCGTGGGCTTTGATTTCATGCACTACAACCTGCACAAGACCTTCACCACCCCCCACGGTGGTGGTGGGCCAGGGTCAGGCGCTGTCGGTTGCACTGCCGCTCTCGCGCCCTTTTTGCCAGCACCCCGTGCCGCCAAGCACGGCGATGCGTATGTGTGGCAGACGCCAGCCAAGAGCATCGGCCAAGTCAAAGCCTTTTGGGGCAACTTCGGCATGCTCATCCGCGCCTGGACCTACATCCGCATGATGGGCGCCGCCGGGCTCCGGCTGGTCAGCGAGACCGCCGTGCTCAACGCCAACTACATTCAAGCACAACTCCGTGACGTCTACCCACTGGCCGTGGACCGCTTCTGCATGCACGAAACCGTGCTCAAGGGCCAAATCGCTGGCGCTCCCGATGTACGCACGCTCGACATCGCCAAACGCCTGATTGACTACGGGTTCCACCCGCCCACAGTCTACTTCCCACTCATCGTGCCCGAGGCCCTGATGATCGAACCCACCGAGACCGAAAGCAAGCAGAACATGGATCACTTCATCGCCGTCATGCGCCAAATCGCCGGCGAGGCCGTGCACGACGCAGATATCCTGCATCATGCGCCCACCCAGGCCGTGGTGCGCCGTGTCGACGAAGTGCGCGCCGCCCGCAACCCCATCCTGCGCTACGACCGTGAGGCCTTTGCGGCCTTCTACGCCGAGCCCGGCCACCGCGTCGGCTAACCAACCCGAGGTGATGGAGCGGGGCGCACAGCTGTGCCCCCGTCTCCATCACCTCACAACTGTGCGCCCCGCTCCATCACGTCAATGCCCTTCATGAATGGTCAGCACCGCCACAGTGGCATTCGCAGAGGTACGATAAAAATGCAAACCGGAACCCGGCCCAAACAACATCCGTAGTCGACGATGAACGTTGCGAATGCCGTGTTTTTTGGGCTCCGAACCATCGTGCAATAGTGCATTCATGGCCACCACATCCGCATCTCCCGGGTTTTCAATTTCACAGCATACTCCCTGCGCATCCCGAAAAACACGCAGGTGAATGACACCATTCGTCTGTTTCTGCTCGACAAATCCATGTACGACCGCATTTTCGATAATCGGTTGCAGTGTAAGTTTCGGCAACAAAAAGGTCGCATCGGCCACTCCATCAGCGAGCACAAGTTGGATATCCAGCTGGTAGCAAAAATTTTGGATGTCCAGATAATCGCGCACAATGTCTAGCTCAGCAGCCAGTGTCACTAGGCGCTCCGAATCATTGATGCTATACCGCAATATGTTCGACAACGATGACACGACCCGCGGCACATCGGTATCACCATGATCGAGTGCCACCCAACTAATTGAGTCGAGCGTATTGTAGAGAAAATGCGGGTTAATCTGTGCTTGGAGCGCGCGTATTTCAGCCTGTTTGACACTGATACCGGTCAAATACACATCGTGGAGCAACTGCTTGATGCGTTGGACAAACGCCCGGTACGAGGCGTACAACAACGCAATTTCAATGGTCTGTGGTTGATCAAGCAACGGCACATCCAAATCGCTCTGCTGGCTCGATTGTTGCATGATATACGAGAGCTGTGCGATAGGGCGCGCCACCGAACGGGCAATGACGTACGAAAGCAGGACGACGGCCAACAACGACACAAACAACAACGGCCATACAAAAGCACTCACCTGGTGCGTCTGACTGGTGATTTCGGTAAACGGAGTCACTCCCACCAGCAACCATCCCGAGTCCAGTGCAAATACACTGAACAACTGACTCTCAAACGCTACCGTCTGATTGAGCGCATTACGATCGGTCACCCATGTATGTACCTGCAAAAATCGTCGCACGGTCTCCACATGCTCGGGAGAGCCCTGCGGGCCATATATCCCACCCCCACCCTGCACATCCACCAAAAAATACTCGGATTGTGCGGTCACTCCCGGCTGATTGACCGCAAGCAAATCGGCAACGTCGAATTCTAGTAGCACAATGCCAATATCGGCGATGCTGGCCACACTCAACGTGCTTCGCACCAACACAGCCGCATAGACCTTGGTGGGGGTTTCGGGTTGCATAAACCAACGCACTCGCCCTTGGGCACGCACCGTTTCTGCAAAAAACGCCATCTCTCGGGCCAACGCCATTGTCAATACACGATTGGCGGGAAACGAGTATGATGCGTATAAACGACTCCCCGGCAGTGCATCATTGACAAAAAACCAGTAATTGACTTGGCGAAAATAGCGGCGCAACGGCACATACAACGACCGCACCATGTAGCGATTCAATTCTTGCCGCGAAATCGCCTGATCAACGAAACTTTTGCTGACTGGCACCGCCACTTGCTCATAAATAAATCGATCGTTGGTTAATCCAGCAACGACCTCGTCAACCCGTTGGAACGACGTGTTGAGCATGCGTTGGCGTTGTTGCACAATTAGATGCAAATAGTCCTGCGCATTGCGGATGAGCAGATCCGAAAAAAACAGATACATGACCACAATGGTCCCGGCCAATAGCACAAAAAACACCCCACTCACCAGCAAAAAAATCCGGCGAAGCAAGGTCATTGTGCTCATGGTTTGAGCACCAAATCACGGTATTCACTAGGTGTCAGCCCTTTGATGCGCCGAAACACCTTGGTGAAGTACTGCGCATCCGCATAGCCGACCTGTTTACAGACGTCTGCAATCGTCTCATTGCGCTCAGGGCGACCCAACAACACACATGCCCGCTCAATCCGCAGCTGCGTAATCATGGCGTGCATACTCGTGTGCGCGTAGGTGCGAAAAATCTGACAGACGTAACTCTGGCTCATGTGAAAGCGTTGGGCAATCAGCGATGTCGACAGCTCCGCATCCATGTAGTGGTGCTGAATGTACTGCTGAATGCGTTGCACGAGTTGCTCAGTCGTAGGATTGCGATGTTCCACCAGATATTGGCATACCATCACATACAAATGACGTACATAGGTGTGTACTCCAGCACTCGTTTGGAGCATTTGTACTTCGCCGAGACAGGTGGTCAATTCCCGTTGTGCCAGCGCCTGTTGACCGCCAATCTGCCCCGCCTGATGGTACAACATGGCCACTAGATGAGTGGCTATTTCTTTGGCTGCCCGCACGGTGAGCTCATCCCCCGCAAATATCTCCGTCAAACACTCCCCGACATGCTCCCCATGCCCTTGGACAAGGGCTTGGGCAAGACGATCTCGGGTACTCGACGCCAAAAAATCCGCCAAGCGTGCCGTATGTCGTTGTGAGCGTTGCGCAATCGCACTCAGCATGCATGCAATTTCGTTGATTTTGTGGTCGTTGATGGGTTTCAGCAGGTAATTCGACACGCCCACCGCCATCGCCTGTTGCGCAAATCCAAAATCATCATAGGCTGAGATAACAATTAAATGCATGTCAGGATAATCGGCATGGAGCTGACGACACAACTCGATGCCATCCATCTGGGGCATTTTGACGTCAGTAATCACAACGTCGGGGTGCAACGAACGACACAACGCCAACGCATCGACGCCATTGTGTGCCGTACCCACACAAACACAACCCGTGGTATGCCAGGGAATATGACGCTGGAGTCCATCCAACGTCTTTATGTTGTCGTCCACCAGTACGACGTGCGGCATCGCGCGTACCTCCATGGTTGAACTCATACGGTTATTCGCTGAGAAACTGCCCCATTATACGGGAAATCACGGCACGTGCATCCATGCACCCGCCTGTTCTGCTGACGCACGCGCCGCAATCACCACATGTGTGGCATGGAGGTCATGTACCATCGATCGGGGGCGCAGAGCTTGACCGCGGAGCACATCGATGACCCGTTGGATGTACGGCGGTTGTGGCTCGCACACCACGGGCATGCGCAGACCGTCTTTCACCAACACCGCTTCACCACTACTGCCTGCCACCACATAGCCATCACTGCCGTAGACACGCACTTCATCGTCTCCCCACATTGCCTGACCGTGACGATGGTAGTAGTTCGCCACCACACTCGCCACAGCACCACTGTGGAGATGTGCCTGCATATTTACCGCCATACGCAGTTCACCATCTCGCTGTGGGTTGCCGATGCGTGTGGCAATCGCCGAAATCCGCACAATTGGGGTGGCGAGGAGGTGCTCAATCAGACGCACCGCATGGATGCCACTCTGCATAATCAAGCCACCGTCGATACCCTCATCTTGAGGGCGCCAGTCAGCATATGGGTACGATTTGCGCACCACGACTTGGCCTACCACGCCCATCTGCCCGGCTGCAATCACCGGTGCGATCGCGGCATAGGGGGCTTCATCGGCAGTGCCGCCCATGTCAAACAACTCACAGCCACGCTCAGCGGCAAGTGCTGTGAGTTCTACGAGGTCGTCGTGCGTCATCACGCACGGCTTTTCTGCATATACATGCTTACCAGCCATCAGTGCTTGACGAATCACGGCCGCTTGTGCATCACGGCGTGGCGCACACACGGCCACCAGCGCAACCTCTGGATCAGCCAATAAATCGGCGATTTCCGCATATTGCCGCACATGTGGGGGCGCATTTGGCACCGCACACGTTGCCACCACGTGGGCACCGACGAGGGGTTGATGCGCATCGAGTTGATGACCGTTGCTCCCAAACAATCCGATGCCAATTGTGTGCATGCGCATTCCTCATCCTTCACGCTGACTGGCTCGCTACCCGCATTGCCTCCAACATGCGCAACCCGGCAATGATGCGTTCACTGTAGGCCGCAGTCATGCCGTGCTTGTGGAGCACAGCTTCCCGGAACACCGCCCATTGATACCCGGCACCTTGGGCAGGCGTTTCAGCATACAACTGCACTGCCTGACCATCGGCTACGACCACACCTGCGAGTTGGACCTGCTGCACCGTCGTTGGAGCTGGCCCGACATTGCGATAAAGTGTCCCACGGGCAAAATTAATTTCGAGAGCACAGCGATAGTACTGTTGATCATCGATGCAAAACGAGGCAAACAGGGTGCCAAGGGCACCGTCAGCATACTGCACCGCAAGTTGCGCATTGTCTGCAGTGGGGCGTTGTGTAAATATGCGCGATTGCTGTACATCAACACGCGCCACCGCTCCAAAAAACCACGACACATCGTTCATCAGGTAAATACCCAAGCGAAACAGTGGCGCTGCTGGACAAGCGTGCGGGTCATCGTACCAACTCCCGTCCGGCTGTTCGCGGTAGGAACACCAGGTCGTTGCACGGTATGCAATCGGGCGCCCCAGCTGGTAGGCCGTCGCCCAGGCTGCGAGTTGCGCCATGTCGGGAGTCATCTGCGGGGCCGGTGAATTCAGGTGCACCACCCGCCCCAACGTTTGTGCCAATGCAAGCACCGCCGTAGCCCGCTGCAAATCACCATCAAAGGGCTTGGTGGTCATCACGTCGTACCCAGCCAAAATAATCTGCTCAATGAGGTCGGCACGACCCACCGGCCCCGTAAATACACCCACCGCCTGCAGACCCGCATGTGCCAATAATTCGCTGACATCGGTGTAGCCGGGCACCCCCAACCGGGCGCTCCACATGGCCACTTTGGCCGCATCACGATCACACACCGCCACGATGTCGACTGCCGCTTGACCGGCACCACCACTCAGTTCGTGCTCGATCATCCAACCGCCAAAGTTCAACCCCAGCATGCCCAGACGAATACGCGTCGTCATCGTACGCCACCTGTTTCGGGAGCACACTCATCGAAGTCGATTTGGGCATGCGTAAAGCGTGCTCGCTGACGATCCAAGTTGGGAATGCCCGGAATCAGCGCATGCACATCCCCAAAACAATCAACGATAGAGCCCTGCCCACCATGATAGAACTGCCGACCATCATACCCACACATATTCACGGCCGCCAAGGCCCGCCCATACGTCACACACTCTTTCACGCCATCGCCTGGAAAACAGGCCCAGTGCATGGCCTCCATGTAGCGCTCTAGCCCACCAGGAGCACGAATCTCAGTCGTCGTCATACGCTCCGCACGCGTGCCACCAGCACCCGTCGGCAACAACATCAGCTCAATCCCCTGTTGTTGAAAATACTGATGCAACGATTTCACGCCCAAATCCGCACAAATCACGATGCCACAGCGCACCCCGTTGACCCAAAAAAACTGCCAATCGGCCGCTGCCGCATCCACGTGCCCAATGTCCTCGCTGTCGTCAAACCACAGCGGGACCGCCGGATCAAGCGGGTATTCGCGCGGCGTCACACGATTTTTGCGTTGCACCACAAAACGCCCATCGGGGTAGACGACGTAGTGCGCCAAGTAACGCTTGTGCGGGCTCTGCTCCACAAACCCCACACACAAGACCACACCCGTGCGCTGTGCCATCTCGGCGACCCGCGCATAAATCGGCCCGTGACCAGCGACCTCCGCACAGGCCACTACCTCGGCATAGCCGCCATATCCGGTTGCACTCATTTCGGGCGTTAGTAGCAGATCACAGTGCACCTGGGCCGCCTGTGCAGCCGCCCAAGCCACTTGATCCAGATTCCCTGCCACATCACCTGGTTGTGACGCCAACGAAGCGATGCCAATGCGCAATAGTCGTGTCATTGCCCCATCCTTTGTAGCGCTTTACGCGCCTCGCGATTGGTGCACCATTCATCAACTGCGACCGCCATGTGCAAGAAGGGCACACTATCCGGATGCCCTATCATACCCAGTGCCCGCGCCGTCGCCGCCTTTACCGCAAAATCTTCATCCGGGTCACGCAAAAATCCGTGGAGCATTTCGCGGAGTTCATCATCGCATGTGCCAATGGCGGCAATCGCAAACAACACCGCCTGACGCACACGCCCACGACAACGCCACGCCTCCTTGGTTGCCTCTGCGTACTCCGCATCAAACAGGACCTCGATTGGGCCGATCTGCTCGGCCATGCGCGTATCACCCGTGCCCACCGAGAAGCGCACCGCTGGTTGCGCATACAGCGGACGCTCCGACTCAATCTCCAACATCCGCTGCAGGAACGGCAACCAGCGGGGCATGGGGTCCTGTGCCATCGCCAGCGCTGCCGCATAGCGAACGCGCCAATCCGCGTGTACCGCGGCCTCCGGAATACGGTGCGGATCAGCGAGTACCGCCTCCATGTCACCATAGCGACTCGACATCATCACACCCCCTCTTTTTCCACCAGCTGATACGGCACCGCATACCACTGCTGGGTGGTACGCACTCGCAGCATGCCTTCCGCCCACTGCCACTCCACCAATTCCTCCTCGGGCGTGGGATGCACCCACCACACCCCGCCGTTGAGACCAATCGTGCCATCACCACCACCCTCGTAGTGGCTCACCGGCACATCGACACGCAACAGGATGTCAAGCGTATCACGCTGCCAGAGTGCCTCTGGGATGGGCACCTGCGGCGCAATCAATTCGCCCGAAATTGCCCAGGGCGATACATCAACGGCCAGCCCGTTGAGCCATAGTTGCCACTGCATCATGCCCAGTGGCAGCCGTATCCAGCGCGCATCGGCAGGCATTGGCACCCGCACCTGGTACCACCAGCGCCGCTCCACGGCCACATCGGCTTCCATGTGCGCCGGCAGCTGGGCATCGAGTCGGAGCATACTCGTCGCCAGCTGGTGCCGCGCCTGCACTTCATCCCAGGTACCACTTCGGTCTGCGACGGCCACAAACTGCCGTATCTGCGCCCCAATGCGCCTTGTTGTTGCAATCCAGGCAATAGTCAGTTGGTGATGATGCCGCCCCGTCGTCACAAAATCGACCACCCCACACTGCCCGTCCGGCTTGGCCGGGTGGCCGAGCACTTCTTCGGTGCCCACCTCAACCGGTTGATACACGGGCACAAGATGCAGGGTTACCCCCTCGGGTGTCATGATTTTGGCTCCTGTCGTTGCCGGCACAAAGGTCGGTCGCAGCACAAACCGCGTCGTCCAGCGATGCACCGCTGCTGCTTCACAGACGTCCTCAATCACGAAGAAACGCTGGGCACACAAGCTGGTACGCCGGTACATGCGGCCAATGTTGGGCCAACGCTCCTGGTAGGTGGGTGCCACATCACAGGCTACGGTCAGCGCGGTGAGATCCGCCGTGGCCGCCCTCCACTGCACGCCATCCCCAAAGACCCGCAACCCCTCCCAATCATCGACCAACACAATCGAATGCGCCCCGCCGCATCCATCGCCGTAGTTGTACTCGTCGATTTGCCCCATCGTCAAAAAATTTACCTGACGCACCGTGTCTGCAAATTGAAAGCGCGGCACCCCTTGTGCCGTCGGCGCACCATCGGCCGATAAGGGCACGCCATACCCGTTGAATATCACCGCATTCGGGTTCACGTGGGCCCGCGTTGGCACTACCGGCGTGGCCGCATCCCACATCTGCATGGCATACAGATGCCGTTGCTCGCTCACGAGGGCCCCGCCCACCTCCGGCTCAAACCAACTCCGCGGCACCGGTGTGTGGGGCTCTGCCTCCGGCCACCAAATCAGTGTCCACACCAAATCATCGTAGGCCCACCCGGTGCCAATGTCGTAGCTCCAGATGCACTCGTGCGCCAAAATATCCGCAAACAAAGGGTCACCCGTATGCCGCGCCCCGTAGGCCAATGCCGCCCGCACCCCAAATTGGTAGCCGTAGTTGTCCCACGGCAACAACAGACCGCCCGGCATCCACTCACGCGCCACCATCTGAAGTATCCGGTATGGACTCGCACCGTTGTCTCGTAGTGGTCGCATCAGCAACCCACGCTCGCCGGTGATACGCTCAAGCAGCTCCACCACCAACGGAATCGCCGGCCCATTCACACAATCCATGTACGAACTGCCCTCGCCGCTATACCCGGAAGCCGGCATATCCCCCACAATCCCAGGCAAACGGCGCAAACCTTCATCACGCATGATGGCCGCCATGCGTGAGTGGTACGGCGCCTGTGCAAACAAATACCCCACCAGGGTGGTACTCAGTGCCAACGACAGCGCCTGATTATCCACACACTCGGGCTCCGGTTTGGTGCGCAACCCGTACAAAAAATTCACAAAGTGGTACTCGATGAGCTGCTCAGCAATTGCCGTCGCCTCGGCCTCAGCAAATGCCCCCACACTACAGAGCCACTGAAAGTAGAGACACCACTTGGCGTGTGGAAACGCGAAACACCAGAAATGAAACTGCAGACCCGTCGAAAAGTACATGCTGTCGAGTTTGCCCACATAGCGCCGCATCACCTCGGCCGCATTGGCGATATCCTGTGGATCACGCGTCATCAGTGCCACAAATGGCGTAAACCATGGGTAGGCAAACGGCGCGCTCTGCGCACTGCGCTTTATCAGCTGCCACAGCTCTTGTTGCCGCCCTTCTTGCTGATGACTCCCCAACACACGAGCGCGCAAGGCATCAATATCATCAATAAACACGGGGTGCATATGATATATCCCTTATAGTTTGATCGCACCAGCGGTCAGACCCTCAATGAACTGCTTCATCGAGATGAAAAAAAGCACCAACAGAGGCAACGCTGCAATCACATACCCGGCCGTCAACATGCCGTAATCACCCGGGTGCGCCGATGTCAAATACGCCAACCCCACCGTCAACGGACGCTTTTCGAACGATTGAATCGTGACTAACGGCCAGATGTAGTCGTTCCACACCGACACAAACACGTTGATCGACATCAACGCCAACATGGGACGCAACAGCGGGACCGCCAAATACCGAAAGACCTGCCATTCGTTGGCACCATCGATGCGCATCGACTCAAAGAGCTCTTGTGGCTGCTGCGCCACAAACGTGCGCATCACAAACACCCAAAACGGCTGCGACGTGCCCGCACAAAACAAAATAACCGGCAACGACGTGTCCAAAATCCCCAACTTCCACGCCAACGTGAATGATGGGATGAGGTTCATGATGCCGGGAAGCATCATCTTGGCAAACAAAATCCAAAACAAGATCTTGCGGCCCGGAAACTCAAGTTTGCCGAATGCATACCCCGCTAATGCGGTGACCGTCACCGTCACCACGGTAGACCACAGTGCCATCCACACGCTGTTCATGATGAACGGCGAGATGAATCCGTAGGCGATTTGGTAGTTTTCAAAATGAAACGGCGGTCGTATCGCAAAAAACTCAAAAACAATCTGCTCTTTGTCCTTCACCGACATCACGAGCATCAGGAGCATGGGGAAGAGCAACGCAGCCGAAATTAACACGATGAATGCATGCTTGCTCCATTCGGCAACCGCAAACATCGGTGTGCGTGGGCGTGATACCGTAATCCTCATGATTCGTGCTCTTCTTTTTGCAAAAATCTGACACTTAACAGCGTTACCACCAACGACAGCACAAACATGACCATTCCCAAGGCTGACGCATAGCCGTATTTTTGGCTTTTGAATGCCGAAAAATACATGTACAGACCGGGCACCATGGAGGCAAATCCAGGCCCGCCCTTTGTGAGAATCAGCTGGGTCGTATACCCCGTGATGGCCGCCGTAATCGTGCCAATCAGATTCAAACTAAACTGACCCGTGATCAACGGTAATTCGAGATACCAGAATTTTTGAATGGGGCCGACCCCATCGAGCGCACCGGCTTCCCACACCGATTCCGACACACTTTTCAACCCACCCAAATAAATGAGCGCCGCATTGGTCGTCACAAAGGGAAATCCCATGAACACCAGACACCACTTGACCAGCTCGCTATCACCCAGCCACGTCTGCGTGAGATGTTCCATGCCCACCGCTTCGATGAGATGATTAAAAAGCCCGTACTGCGGGTTGTACATGAACTGCCACATCAAAATGATGACCATCCACGGCACAACCATGGGAATACAAAACAACACGCGGTAGAGGTACTGCGCCCGCATGTTGCGAATGCGAAATAACACCACACTGGTGACAATGGTCGGAATCATCAAGACAATGCTGGCCACCAAGAAGAAGAGCATGTTGGCCACGGCTGTCCAAAAAATAGTATCATTGTAAATTTTTTCGAAGTTCTCGAGGCCCACATACACCGCCGTGTTGTAGCCATCCCAACGATAAAACGAGCGGTAAATGCCTTCAAACATCGGGTACCAGTCAAACACGATGTTGAGGAGCACGGCTGGCGCCACAAATGCCCAGCCAATCCACATCTGCCTGCGCCACCGTCGCGTAGGTGGGCGTGGCGCCGCAGTATTTGTCGCCAACCGATTTGCCATCTTGAACCTCAGTTAGGGATTCAGCGGCAAGGCGGATCTTGCGATCCACCCTGCCGTATACGTCAACTCACCGGTCGGTTAGGGCTTGTAGTAGGTCTGCATCATCTCGAGGCGCAACTTCAGGTTTTCCACGGTGGCCGCCTGTGCATTCACCATGAGCTCGTTGCTCCCGTCTGCCTGCATTTCCGCCAATTTGGCCTCTGCGGCCGCAATCTGTGGCGCATACCCGTCCGCACCAATCATGCCCTCTACATAGCCCTTGGAGCCGTCGCGCGACAACTCAGCCACCTTGGCCTTGTAGTCTTCGAGGGTGATGTTGCCCATCAAGAAGTCTTGTGACAAACCGGGCCAAATGGCGCCATCACCCCATTCAATGAACGATGACCCGACCACTTCCACCGCCGTCGCCTTATCACTGGGATTCACGAATCCCTTGATTTCGTCGGGGATGGGCACCCCGTCGACCGGCGAAAAGGACTTGGCGATGCCCACGTACTTCGTCTGCGCCTCAACACTCGAGAAGTACTGCAAGAAATCAACGACCACAGCCTCCAACTCCTTGTCCTGCTCGACCGTGGCGTTCACCGTGAAGCCGTAGTCCTGTGTGTTGGGTGGCGCATTGTACTTGCCAATGGCGTACTGCGACGTCTCGCTGGTGATGACCGGCACGGGGAAGATGCCCCACGCAAACTTGTCGCCGATCAAATCCGAATACCCCTGGAAGTCCCAGAACCCGGCTTGGAGCATGGCCGCTTGACCAGTCATGAACAAATTGGGGGCGTCGGCTTCAGCCGTACCCGTCCACCCCTCCTGCCAGAACTGCGCATAGTCCTTCCAGATGTTCAACATGTCGTCGTAGTAGTCGGCATTCTCGAGTTGCCCGTTGGCCAACGCCAGATACACCTTGTCCCAGTAGTACTCCACGCCACGGTTCTCACTCGTGTACTTGGCGTCATAAAACTGGTCGACGTACTTTTCCCCGAACTGATAGCCCACTTGCCCCAGCGACCACCCCACCCAACGGCCGTTGTCGGCAGCCACGGGGATGATGCCCTTGTCTTTGAGGGCCTGCATGGCAGCGCGGTACTCGGTCCACGTCTGCGGCGGTTTTTCGGGGTCTAAGCCGGCCTCACGGAACAAGTCCTTGTTGTAAAACATCGGCTGACCAATCGACATGGTCGCATTGCTGTCGCTCGGCACAAAAAAGATGCCGCCGAACTTGTTCGTCGATCGGATGCCCGCAAATGAGGCTTCACCACCCGAGAAGGTGTCGATCCAGCGCTCCGCATCTGCATAGGCACTCTTGGCGTTGTAGGCGTTGTTGAGGTTATACAACACCCCCTTGTTGGCATACTCGCCGTACATCCACGGTTGCATCTGGATGATGTGTGGCGCACTCCCCGACACAAACTGCGTATCTAGCAATTCCTTGTAGCCGTCGAGTGGCTGGTAGACAAACTCAAACGTCACATTGGGGTGCGCCGCCGTGTAGTCGTCCGTAATCTGTTTGTAGCCGTCGTAGTAGCCCGTGTTACTGTCGGGGCCGTGCCACGTCATGATTTTGATGACGTATTCCTGGGGCGCTGGGGCTGGCTCCGGTGCTGCCGTCGGCTCTGCGGCCGGCTCTTCAGCCGCTGGTTGCTCCGGTGCCGCCGTTGGCTCGCTCGCCGCCGGCGTACTTGCGCCACAAGCGGCAAGCACCAGCATGGCGACACACAACAGCGTGAGCCAAAACGGATTCGTTTTCTTGGCCAACATGGTCACTCTCCTTACGTGGTGGAATGTCGTCAACCGATGAAATTCTGATGTCCCACCACTATCCTATGCCATGCCACCCCGCCAACTCAATGGGAATTTTTTATGAAACGTGTCTTTTTGCGCACAGTTCATCCGTGCCCACATCGACGAGCCCCCTCCCACACTACGTTATAATGGCAGGGACACCATGTATCTTTCTGCGAAAGCACGCCCATGCCCACCCTGTCACGCCCCGCCATCGAGCACGCCCTCACCACCTATACCGCCACCATCACCGCCCTGCGTGCCCAAGGTGCCCGCACCGAAAGCGCCCTGCGCCGCGCCTTTGCTGGCCTGCTCAGTGACCTCGGCAAAGCCAAAAAGTGGACGCTCATCGAAGAATACAGCCACAAACTGGGCAGTCACAGCATCTACTACGACGGCGTGCTGTGTGACGAATTCCGCCTGCCCCACGCCTACTGGGAGGCCAAAGACAGCCACGACGATCTCGACAAAGAAATCCAGCACAAACGCCAGCGCGGCTATTCGTTCGGCAACATGCTCTTCGAAGATACGCACACGCTGGTCTTGTTTCAAAATAACCTCGAAGTCGGCCGCGCCCGCTTCGACGATGTGGCCGCCACCGTGCGCCTGCTCGAGGCCTTCATCAACTACGAAGTCGCCCCTTTTACGCGCTTCGAAGAGGCCATTGCCTACTTCAGCCAAGAAATCCCCACCCTCGCCAACGGCCTGGCCCAGCGCATCGCCGACGCTCACCTGCACAATCACGCCTTCCAGCAGGCTCATGCCGCCTTCATGGAGATTTGTCGCCAGGCGCTCAACCCCAATATCAGCCAAGCCGCCGTCGACGAGATGCTCATCCAGCACATGCTCACCGAGCGCCTGATGCGCAAACTCTTCGACGAGGATTTCGTGCAGCACAACGTCATCGCCCGTGAGGTCGAACGCGTCATCGCCGCCCTCACCAGCGCCAGCTTCAACCGCCGCGAATTCCTCGGTGCCCTCGATCGCTTTTACACGGTCATCGAAGAAGCCGCCCAGGCCTTGGCCAACTTCAGCGAACGCCAGGGCTTCATCAATACCGTGTATGAACGCTTTTTTCAGGGCTACAGCGTCAAAACGGCCGACACACACGGCATCGTCTACACGCCACAGCCGATTGTCGATTTCATGTGCGCCAGCGTGGAAGAAGTGCTCAAAAACGAATTCGACCTCGAGCTGGGCGCACCGGGCGTGACCATTCTCGATCCGTGTACGGGCACGGGCAATTTTGTGGTCAACCTGCTGGGGCGCGTCAGCGCCAAGTACGTCGACCAGTTCTACCGCACACAGCTGTTTGCCAACGAAGTGATGCTGATGCCGTACTACATCGCCTCGCTCAACATCGAGGCCACCTACTACCAGCGTCGCGGCCAACGCGCCCCCTTCGAAGGGCTGTGCTTCGTCGACACCCTCGACCTCGACGTCGGCCAGCAGCTGCCCATGTTTGGCCAGGCCAACAGCGAACGCGTGCAACGCCAGCTCCAGAGCCCGGTGACCGTCATCATCGGCAACCCGCCCTACAACGTGGGCCAGGTCAACGAAAACGACAACAACAAGAACCGCAAATACCCGCAGGTCGATGGTCGCATCCAACAGACCTATGTCAAAGACAGCAAAGCCACCAACAAAATCGCCCTCTACGACATGTACGTGCGCTTCTTCCGCTGGTCGATTGACCGCCTCAACGGCCAAGACGGTGTGCTCGTCTTTGTGACCAATAACAGCTTCGTCGATCAGCTGTCGTTCGACGGCTTCCGCAAGCACCTGCTCCAAGACTTCAGCCGCGTGTATCACCTCGATTTGCACGGCAACGTGCGCCAAAACCCCAAATTGTCGGGCACCACGCACAACGTGTTCGGCATTCAGGTGGGCGTGGGCATCACCATCGCCATTCGTTCGCACAAGCATACCGAGCGCAAGCTCTTTTATCACCGGGCTCCCGAGTTTGCCACCGCCGTGGAAAAGTGGGAGTTCTTGCGCCACCATGTGCGCGAGGATGGCGTCAAAAATGCCCTGAACACCATCGAGTGGCAAGAGCTGACGCCCGATAGCAAGCACACCTGGCTGGTGGCCGAAAATGCCGCCGCCTGGGATGAGATGCTCAGTATTGGCTCGAAAGCGGCCAAGGCGAGCGTCGCAGAGCCTGAAACGGTGTTTCGGACGTTTTCAAACGGAATTAAAACAAATCGAGATAGCATCGTTTATGATTTCAGCAAAGTTCACTTAATCCAAAAAATTACTCATATTATCAATCACTACAATGCTGAGGTTGACAGATATGCAACTAGCTTACCTGATACTTTTGTACGAAACGATAATGTCAATT
>JBBAWX010000025.1:0-37565 GCA_040396955.1 Roseiflexaceae bacterium | reverse complement strand
ACAACAACGAATTGCTGGAGGCAATGCTCCATTTGGAGGTGGTGGTCATGGGGTGATTCCTGTTCATGTTGACTTGCAAAAACGCAGGGCACTGTATTGCTACAGACCCTGCGTTACTGTTTCCTGATCGCTACATCCTACGCCCCGTACGGCACCCAGATGTTCTTCCACTGCACCGCTTGGCGCAGGGATTCACGGTACGGGGTGGCCAACCAGTCGCTGGTGGCATCGCTACGGCACCAGGTGCGCTTGAGGTTGCCGGCGCTGGCGCGTTCCACCAGCGTGTGCAACTCGGCATCTCCCACGGCCCACAGGGCATCGACGTCGGCGTGCTCGGCCAGCGTTTTGGTGAGGGTGTGCTGGGCACCAGGCACGATGTTGATCACGCCAGCGGGCACATCGCTGGTGTCCAGCACCTGGTACAACTCCAGCAGGCCGAGCGGCGCCGTCTGGCTGGGCACCACGACCACCGCATTGCCCATGGCAATGGCGGGTGCGATGAGGGCCACACTGCCCAGCAACGACGGCGCCGTGGGGGCGATCAGCCCCAGCACGCCGATGGGCTCGGGGGTGGCCATCACCACCGCGCGGTGCGGGGTGTGATGCACCATGCCGTCGTACTTGTCGGCCCAGGCGGCGGCGTGAAACCACTGCTCGATGCAGGCTTCGACTTCGCCGGCCGCCTGTGTGGCGGTGAGGCCGTGTTGGGCGGCCAGCAGGCAGGCGAAATCGCCGCCGCGCGCATACATGTTTTCGCCGATGTAGTACAAAATCTGCGCACGCGTGTGCGCCGTGGTCTTGGCCCAGCCGCTGGCGGCGGCGCGGGCGGCTTCGACGGCGTTGCGCAGGTCTTTGCGGTTGCCGTCGCCGACCTCGGCCAGGCGGCGCCCGCTGGGGCTGTTGACGACGCGGCTGTAGCCGCTGTCGGGGCGAGCCTGCTTGCCGCCGATATACAGCTTGGGGGTGCGGTCCACGCCCACCAAATGCGACTCGGGGGCCTCGCAGATGCGGAAGCTGGCCACGGGCAAGGGTGGGGCTGGGCGCGGCTTGGGCTTCAAGTACTCGTACAGCCCTTCACGGCCCCCTTCGCGGCCAAAGCCGCTTTCGCGGTAGCCACCAAAGCCGGAGGCCGCATCAAAGACGTTGCTACTGTTGATCCAGACCACGCCGGCTTTGAGCTGATTGGCGACGTCGAGCGCCACGTCCACGTTTTGGCTCCAGATGCTGGCTGCCAGCCCGTAGCGCGTATTATTGGCCAACGCCACGGCCTCACTGGGCGTGCGGAAGGTCATGCTGACAATCACCGGCCCAAAGATTTCTTCTTGGGCCACCGTGGCCGCCGGCCCCACGTTGGTCAGCAGCGTGGGTGGAAAAAAGTACCCCTGCTCGGGCAAGGCACAGTCGCTCTGGTGGCAGGTGGCGCCTTCGGCGACCCCCTGGGCCACCAGCTCGCGGATGCGTGTGAGTTGGCGCTCGGCCACAATCGCGCCCATGTCGATGCTTTTGTCGAGCGCATCGCCCACACGTAGCGTCTGCATGCGCCGTAACAGGCGTTTGGTCAGCTCGGGCGCAATGCGTTCGTCGGCCAGCAGGCGCGTGCCTGCACAGCAGACCTGCCCCTGGTTGAACCACACTGCGTCGACCACGCCTTCGACCACGGCATCGAGGTCGGCGTCGGCGAAGACGATGAACGGCGATTTGCCGCCCAACTCCAGCGAGAGCTTTTTGCCACTGCCGGCGGTGGCGGTGCGCAAGATGCGCCCGACCTCGGTCGAGCCCGTAAAAGCCACTTTGTGCACGCCGGGATGCTTGGCCAGCGCGGCGCCCGTGGCACCGTCGCCGGTGACAATGTTGACCACGCCGGCCGGCAGCCCGACCGCCGTGCAGATTTCGCCAAACAACAGCGCCGTCAGCGGGGTCCACTCGGCTGGCTTGAGCACCACCGTGTTGCCGGCTGCCAGCGCCGGCGCGATTTTCCAGGCCAGCATCAGCAGTGGGAAGTTCCACGGGATGATTTGCGCACACACGCCGACCGCCTGGTAATCGGGGAATTCGCTGTCGGCAATTTGCGCCCAGCCCGCATGGTGGTAAAAGTGGCGGATGACCAGCGGGATGTCGATGTCGCGGCTTTCGCGGATCGGTTTGCCGTTGTCGAGGCTCTCGAGCACCGCAAACAGGCGCGCATGCTTTTGGATGTGACGGGCAATGGCGTACAAATAGCGTGCGCGCACATGGCCACTGGTCTGACTCCAGCTCGCCAGAGCCTGCGTGGCCGCGGTGACGGCGGTTTCCACCATCTGCGCATCGCCCTGGGCGATGTCGGCCAGATGTGCACCTGTGCTGGGGTTGATGGTGGCAAAGGTGGCGGTGTCGGCAGGGTGTTGCCAGGTGCCGTTGATGTAGTGCCCAAAGCGGCGTTGGTGGCTGTCGAGCCACTGCTGGGCCGGGGCGGCGCTTTCGGGGGCGGGCCCCAGCGCCATGCTATGAAAGAGGTCGTTGATGGTCATGACTGGCTCCTAACCCATGGCATGGCGATAATTGGCCGAATACGTGCCGGTCAGACCGTGTTCGATTTGGCGTTCGATGTCGGTCAGCAATGCACTTGCGCCAAAGCGGAAGCGGCGGGCGTCCAGCCAATCGCGCCCCAGCTCTTCGTTGACCAGTAGCAGCCAGTCGAGCGCCTGCTTGGCGGTGCGAATGCCACCGGCCGGCTTGAAGCCGACGATGTGCCCGGTGCGATCGTGGTACTCGCGGATGGCGCGTAGCATGACCAGGCTGACGGGCAGGGTGGCGTTGGTGGGCTCTTTGCCCGTCGAGGTTTTGATGAAATCGGCCCCCGCCATCATGCACACCAGTGAGGCTCGGGCCACATCGGTGTAGGTGCCCAGCTCGCCCGTGGCCAAAATGGCTTTGAGGTGCGCATCCCCACAGGCGGCCCGGAAGGCCTTGATTTCGTCGTACAGTGCCTGCCAGTTGCCCGTGAGCACATGGCGGCGTGAAATCACGATGTCGATTTCCTTAGCACCGGCGGCCACCGAAAGCTCGATTTCGCGCAGACGCGTCTCGAATGGACTCAGGCCGGCGGGGAAGCCGGTCGATACTGCTGCCACGGGGATGGTGCTGCCCTGGAGCGCCGCCACCGCCGTGGGTACCATTTCGTGATACACACAGACTGCCCCCACCGTGATGGGGGTGTCGATGCCCAGCCCACGCACCAAATCGGCACGCAGGGGTTGGCGCGCTTTGGCGCAGAGTCGCTCCACCGTGCCCGGGGTATCATCGCCGGCCAGGGTGGTGAGGTCGATGCAGGTGATGGCGCGGGCCAGCCAGGCCAGTTGCCACTGTTGTTTGACACTGCGCCGGCCCGGGTGACTGCCGGCACGGCGCTCGACCGCACTGCGGTTGACCACGGTGCGCTCCACCCAACCGAGGTCGAGCGGGATGCTGTCTGGGCGTGGTGGGTGTGAATGATCGCTCATGTGACCTCCTTGGCACGCGAAAAAGCGATGTTAGTAGGTATTATACTCTTCAGTTGTCAGAATCTGCTACATATTCCTGTGGCTCTTGTTGCATACAGTTCACTGGTGCAATAAGACGGGGTATGTGACTTTATTGTACGAAATAATAATTGACAAAATGACAGGATATTTTATATAAATAAATTGTCATCAAAATAATTTTTTCATATATCAAACAACGCACTGTAATGGAAATGGAGGTGTTCCATGCCAGAATTTTGTCCAGATGGTATTCCGAGTGTCTCCTTGTTGTGTAATATCTGGTTCCAAGCGGGGTTGGTGCTCTGCGTGTTGGCTCCCATTGTTATTGTTGGGTGGGTATATGGACGGATTGCGTGGCAGTTGCGCCGATCCACACACCTCCGGACGCATGGAACGCAGGCAATCGGTGTGGTACGACAGTACCGTATTTTTGTGAATACACCCAATGGTGTGGTGGGGCGTATTCCCGTTGAGCTGTCCGTCGTTGTGTCTCCAAGGAATGCACCACAGTATGAAGCGCAGTGTGTGGTGACTATTGATGCCTGGAAAGTGACGAATGTTCATCCAGGGCGCACATTAAAGGTATGGTACGACCCACAGCGCCCAGCAGATATTACCGTTGATGTATAGCGTGGAGTCGTGCGCACGGATGTTGCCCAATATCTGCGGAAACGGCGTGCACGCGTGCATGCAACTGATTGTCTATTGAGATCAGCAGAATAACTGAGGGAAGATGATCGTCGCACGCAAGTGACTACTGCGTGGGCGATTGCGAGAATATGCGTAGCCCATCTTGCGCAGAAGTGTGTGTCGTCGGCGCCGTACGGCACGTGCATCAGCAACCACCACGCCGGGTGGTCGCCGCGGATGTAGTTGCGTGGGTCGTCTCGTGGAGCATAAAAAAATTGACAGGTTGTGCAGATTCCGCTACATAAGAAGCATCCCCAAATACGTGTGTGACGACATTTGGTCGCTAGAAGGCATACGCAGTAAAAAAGGGAAGTCAGAGGTGGCGTCATTGTGCCTTGTGGCCCACGCGATGCAACGTCTGGCTCCAACCTGAGATGTGAGTGCTGCGTGCACCGTTGCTGGTCGTGTTGCGATCTGGAGTACGCCACGTGTGTGGTGTAGTCATTAGGGGATGAGTGCGGGCGCTGGGATGGCAGGAGTCGATAAAGGGCCATCACGGCATCATGAGGTGACACGCTATGAACAGGGGACGCTGGCTGTCTAGTCTATTTGTGCTGTTGTGCATCGGGGTCTGTATCACAATTGTGGTGGAGGCCCGGCTGGCCACGACGGCGCCCCTGCCACCCAACGAAGTGCGGGCGCCAGTCATCTCGCTGGGGGGAACCTGGCAGTTCTATTGGGGTGAGTTGTTGTCTCCTGCTGATTTTGCATCAGCGCAGGCATCCTCCATGCCTGCCGGTATACCCATGGTGGTCCCAAGTAGCTGGGGCGGTTCCACACTGGATGCCACCGACCAATCAGGGCAACCATTGCCGCGTTACGGCGTCGCCACCTACCGCAAGCGGGTACAACTGCCAGCGGCAGTGGTGGGTGTGCCGTCCATGTTGCTGTTTGAAAGTGTGGGGTCGGCATACCGAGTATGGGTGAATGGTGAACTCGTCGGTGGTTTGGGATCACTGGCCGGTGTAGAGCGTAGCCAATCGGACCGTGTTGATGAGGTCCCACATATCCGCCTGGCACTCTTTCACATTCTCCCGACCACGAGAGATCTCGACATCGTGGTGCAGGTCTCCAACTACTCATTCCGCGAGAGTGGCATCTACGGCGATGTCAAATTTGGCACTGCCAATACCACCATGGCCTATGTGTTCACGCACTACGTGGTGCAGGATTTACTCCTTATCGGGGTATTTGTCTTCATCGGGCTCTTTCATCTCCTCACGTACATCTCGAGTCGCCGCGACCCCGAATTGTTGTGGTTGTTCGGTTTATGCCTGTTGGTGGCAGTGCGTTCGTTGATTTTGAATAAATATTTGCTCTACTTGATTGCCCCTGAGCTGAGCTGGGGTGCGCTAATGTACGTACAGTACGGCGTGAAATTTCTGACGTTGCTGATGTTCATTCAGCTCATCCGGGTGTTGTACTGGCAGGATGTCAACCCAATCATTCATGCGTGCTGTGCCTTTGCATGCCTAGTGGCGTTGGTCTATGTTGCCAGTGTATCGCCGAGTGTGGTATCGGTGACCTTAAACATGCAGACGGTAGGCATGATCCTGGTGTTGAGTTACTACCTCTACGTGGTCGGTTATGTGGCTGTGGTACGGACCCGTGAAGGCGCATTTCTGAACATGTTTGGCCTGATGTTTGTGTGCGTGGCCATCGTTCACGATTACTACTTATACGTAAAACGCATTGACTCTGTGCAGATTGTGCCGTATGGGCTGTTGATCATTTTGCTGGTGCAGGCGCAGATTATCTCGTACCGGTATGCACGATTTCAGCAACGCAGTATGCAACTCGCCCACGAGCTTCAGCAGGCCAATCGCCATCTCGAAGAAAAAGTGGCTGAGCGCACCAGAGAGCTCCATGCAAGCAATGTGCGGCTCACCGACCTCGCCAATCAGCGTTCGCGTCTGATGGCCAATATCGCACATGACATGGGGTCGCCGCTGTCGGGCGTGCAATCGTCGTTGCATCTGTTGGGCGAGAACACGCTAAATCCGCAGATCCAACACGACCTGTTTGCGTTGCTGATTAGTCGGGTGGATCACGTCAAACGACTCGTCGATGATTTGTTCCAGTTAGCGAAACTTGAATCCCGGCAGTGGGAGTTCGAATGGGAGGAGGTGCCGGCCGACGTGCTATACGCCGAGATGCATCGCTATTTTGCACAGATGCTCCAGGAGCAGGGGCGCGACCTGACGCAGATGTGCGCTGAGCCGACAGGAGCATATGCGCATGCCGTGGTGCGGGTCGATCGTGGCCAGATGTACCGTGTGGTGCAAAACTTGCTCGACAATGCGGTGAAATTCAGCACCGACCCGCGACAACCGATTGAATTTACGAGCACAGTGCGGTCGGTGCATGATGCGGGCGGACTTCGTGAAGAATGGCATGTAGAAATTGTTGATTTTGGGGTGGGGATTGCGTCAACGCACTTGCCGATGATTTTTGAGCGCTTTTACACGCGGAGCAGTGGGTTGCCGGTTGGGAGCGGATTGGGATTGGCGATTAGCAAAGAGATTATTGAGCGACACGGTGGCACGATTGAGGTGAGTAGTAGCGAGGGGCATGGCAGTACCTTTAGTTTTACCGTACCGATTATGCGTTGAAATGTGCCTCAATGATGGCAATGGCCTCCTGGCGATTGTGCACATTCATTTTTTCAAAAATAGTGACCAAGTGATTCCGCACGGTGCCGACATGCAACGATAATTGCTCAGCGATTTCGTTGTTTGAAAATCGTTTGCTGAGCAGGAGTACGACCTGTTGTTCGGCACGAGTCAGGGCGTAGGTCTGCAATAGCGTGGCTGGGAGCGACGACTTGTGCTCCTCTTTTTTTTGTTGGAACATGGTAGCGAGTTTGGCGGCGATACGATTGGGCATCACAAATGTGCCGTTGTAGGCGTCACGGATGTGTTTGATGAGATCTTCGAATTTGGCACTTTTGAGGAGATAACTCCGGGCGCCGTTGGCTAATCCCTTGATAATGTATTCTTCGTCGTCGAAGGTGGTCAGCAAGATGATGACGACCTCTGGGAGGATGCGCTGAATGTACTGCATGCATTCGATGCCGCTCATGTGGGGCATTTGAATGTCGAGCAAGATGACATCTGGTTTGCAGACCTGTAGGCGCGCAATGGCGTCACGCCCGTCGACGGCAGTGCCTACGACACGCATGTCGGGGGTGTTTTGGATGATTTGTTGGAGCGTAAATAAAATCAGCGGTTCGTCATCGACAAGCATGATGTGTAATGGGGGATTTGAGTGCATCGGTGACCATTCTAACAAGCGCTGTGGATTTGACTTCATTATGAATAATGCACCGAAAAATTGCAAAAGTCATGACAATTTGTCATGAGTCAAAGTTGACTACAAATGATAGTATAAGAACATGCCCGAATAGTCCTGTAACACGTACCGATGCTTTCATCAACGAAAAGGGCATTGGTATGCGTGTGAATGTTGTTGGGCGTTGGGAACTACGAGCTGACATACCTCCCAACGTGTGCACGAGTGAGCACTGTTTGGAAGCAGTTGTTTGCGGATGCATGCGGTGCGCATGGTACCCACACAAGCAATTAGGTGACTACGATGTCAAAATATGCGTTGAAAATTGCAACCCTCCTCACCCTTCTTTTGGTGGTATTCCTCATCGGTGGATCATTGCTTGTCGACGCATTTCGACGGTATACTCCCCACCGACAAGTGAGTGACGCCTGGCAGATGGCCAAGCTGAGTGGGTCCTATGAATTCCGTAGCGAAGTCGAACAAACCACGAATTATCAGCCACGCCTGAGTAATTATGCGCGGCCGAGTGTGCGTGAGCAGTTTTTGGTGGAGGGGAGTGTCGACGAGAGCAAGCAGATTCTGCACTTAAAAATCACGAATCAGACCAATGTTGGCGGGGATTTCGAAATAAAACGCTTGCAGGGGCGCTCGTACGTACGCCAGCAGGGAGGAAAATGGGTTGAGGTGCAGGCCAGCCAAGATGTGAGCCAACTCAACGCCTTGTCGTACCTGTCGGGCATGCGTGATATTACCCTGCAAAATGCCGAAAACCTCTCATATGGATTCATCTTCGACGGTGCACAGTTTTCCGATTATTTTGCACGCATGTTGATTTCAGACAAGGCGCGCGGGGTTGCACACAACCAGGAGTGGTATGCGGTTGCGCAGTCGGAGCAGTTGCGTGCGGCCATTGGTGACGGCACGTTGCAGATCGACCAAGACGGTCTCCCGCGCATGCTGTCTATTTCCATGAAACTCCCTGCATCGGACCGAGCAGGAGAGGTGCACGCAAGCATTACGACGACGTTTGTGAATTACGCACGGACCGGCATTGCGCTCAAACGGATGATGAACCAGCCGTTGTATGCGTTGAGTGCGGTGCTGGGTGTCGATACGGCGGTAAGCACGTATGCGCTCTTTATGGGTGCATTGGTGTTGGCGTTTGTATGGGGATGGGTGGTCTTCGTGAAGCTGGGGCGACGTCTGATGACGCCGTTTGTGCTGTTGGTGGTGGGGATCCTGGCGACCCAGCCTTTGACGACGGTGCCAAGATTGGCAGCGGCACCATCCGCCACAACGACCATCACCGACAATCGTCCCGAAGTGCCGTTTAATCCACTTATCTCGCCCATTGACCAGGTGGCAGGCACCGCCGCGGTGACGTTGCCCGCCGCAGGGGTGCAGATTGCCGACCAAATGACGTTGGCACAGCGCTCACGCGGGGCGTCCACGCGGAACACGAGTACCACCGATAGCGATGGCGATGGTCTGAGCGACAGTGACGAGTCGTTGTTGGGCACCAATGCCCAAAACACCGACACGGACAGTGACGGACTTTCTGATGCCCAGGAAGTACAGATTGGCACGAACCCGGGTGCCAAAGACACCGATCGTGACGGCATGAGCGACCTGATTGAGGTCAAGTTTCCGTCGGTGCATGGGAGCGCAACGTACTACACGTCACCATTCGACATGGACACCAACGGTGACGGATTGGATGATGTCGCTGAATGCCCCGAACACTTAAACGCGGGCACGCAGCCCTGCCGTGACAGTGATGGCGACGCCATCCCAGACTTCCTTGACTTTGACAACGATAATGACGGGGTGGCCGACGAAGACGACATGGTGCCCAATGCGGGGCGTTTGCTCCCGTACACGGACAAGTCTCCGTTTACTTACAGTATCACCAACAGTAGTTCGGCTAGCAAAACACTCCCGTTGGTGGTGTCGTTTCAGTTTCGTCCCGATGATGCGCGCCTGCTGTATAGTCATGGAGCCGTCTATGACTGGCCCGCCAACGACAAACAGGGGCAAGTACAACGGGTTGGGTCATCGACGTTTGCTGCGAGTTTGAACAATCCGGCGAGCGATAGTAGTGCGGGCAACGGCGACATGAAGGTCTCGGGGATGATCGAGCTTCGTGTGCCAATTAGCGCGAGCTCGTACGGCAATCTCCCGCTCAAACCATGTGTGGCAACCAACAGTTGTGTGAGTAGTGCGAGCGATGTAACTCCGGCATGGTTGGATACGAGTAAGTTTGTCCCCTATGGGATTAACGCGGTGTGGTCGACTACAGCGAAGGGGCAAAAACGCTCCGACGAAGTCACGTTGTTGGTGCCCATCAACCCGGTGTACGACGTGAGTGGTAGCATTGTGGCGTATGAGTCCATCATGTACTACGAAACATCGACGCGCGCGTGGGAGAACGTCCACCAAGCTCGATTGATGTGGATTATCAGTGCGATGCAGGACGTGTGTCCACCCGATAAATCGGATTGTAGTGATAGTGAGCGGGTCAGTCGTACTGCACCCATACAAAACTACTACACGGCGTTCCGTGTCACCGGGATGAAAGTATCTGAGGCCCAGCCGTTCAGAAGCACGGTCATCTACGAAGATGTGGCACAACCGGCGGTAAACGGATCACAACGGCGCCTGCAGATGAGCAAGGTGTTGCGGGTGTTGGACAACGCCTTCATGAATACGCCGTTCCTTGAGGTGGCAGGCACAGATACCACGAAGTTGGTCTCCACGTTATTTGACAATCGCAAAAATGCCGGGCTGGCCACTTTGTCGATCTACGGCATTGATCCGACTGCGGTACGAGCGACGAGTTTTGAGTACTCGACGCCCTTTGAGTCGATTAAGATTAGTAGCACCGAAATCCCGAAAATTCTCAATCAACTGGCCTGTCGCACCACAACCTCCACCGAGAGCTGTGGGCAACAAAATATGAGTGCAGTGCTGAGTGCTTGTGCCAACGACATGACCCCACGGTGTAAACCGGCCATGGTGATTGTCAGTGAAGGGCGTGAGCGCACTGCACTGCTGGACAAAAACTCGAATCAGATTTCGTTTAGTGGGGTGGGGGAGCGCGTTACACGGAGCCTGAATGGTCAGATGTTCAAGGTCGCCAATGGCAAGTGGGCGCCGTACGAAAACTTCGACGTGGCGCAAGAGCTGATTGCCATTCAAGCTCAAGTCACACCGGCCATGGATGCAAATGGTGGCTATGTGGGGAAACCGGCCTCTGTGAGCAACAGTGATTGGCAAAAATTATATAGTGCGGTCACGACGGCCACAATGAGCACGTTCTTCCAGCCCGAAACGGCGACCTACTATGCCAACACGCTGGGGATGCAGTTGAATGGAGTGGCGGCGAGTAGCTTCCAATCGGTGCCTCAGCTGAGTTGGAACAATGAAATCACCAATATTGTTGACGTGTATAAGCCCCAATTTGTGCAGGCGCTCAACACCAGTGTCCCAGCCGAAGAAGACGACGGAAGTAGTCGTGCCGACAACATCAATAGCCAGACATCGTTGAGTTCGGGGGTTATTGCGAGTATTGGTGGCATCATCGACGCGGATCCAGGTCGCCAAAAAGGTATTGGTGCCGGCGATACGGCGGTGGCTGCGGGGGCATTTATTGTGGGCGGGGTTGAAACCTTTTTCCCCAATGCCATGAGCCCGAAGGCACAGAATATTGTCGATAATGTGATGAATGCGGTAACCGTGGTGATGGCGGTCGCCGACACGATTAGTGCGATCAAAGACTACACCGAGGCCATCGCTGAAGCGGTGAAAGCGGGGAAAACGGCGGTTGAGGCGGCAAATAGTGTGAACAAGGTGGCATCACTCACCGACACAGTGGGCAAAAAACTCGGCATTGTTGGACTTGCAATTGGTATCGCGACAACCTGGGTGACAGCGATTATTTCGATTAAAAACGCCGAATTTGCCTACCAGAAGGCGAACGCTATTTCCCAGGCCATCGGGCAAACGGTCACGGCGGTCCTGTTGTTTGTACTAGCTGCCACGGGTGTTGGGGCAATTATTGCGGCGATTATTGGGGTGCTCGATGCGTTAGCAAATCTCATCTGCAAAAACATTCCACCAGAGAAGCAACGGAGTACGGCAGGGCAGTGGTTGTGTGGCGGTATATCGGGGATTTTGGCCAACATTTTCTCGCCGTTTGCGGCAAATCTGGTGATTGACCCTGCCGATTCGTACTCGCGCAAACAAGACGTGATTCAATTGTCGCCGAATTTGGCCGCCGCTAGCGATGGCTTCCGTGTGGGCAACGGCTGGACGACCAACATGAAGGTCGTCGATTACATTGACCGCATGCCGTTTCCTGCCACGTGGATGGCGTTGCCGTATTTTTGGCAGTGGAATGCACAAGACGAGCGTGACACGGTATTTGCATACACCCTGGATGCCAATCAAGTGGATCTGACCGGTAGCATCAGTCGTGGGCAACAGTTCAACGATTGGCGCAAGAACACGAATACGTCGGACGACTACAAGGGGTTTGAGTGGTATAAAGAGGTGTATCTCTCGTACACGACCGATTTTACCCAGAGTGGTATCAATCAGGCGTTGCCGCCAGTGTGGATGTCTGAAGCACAAAAAGTGGCCCAACAAAACTGTATTGCGATATGGATTCCGTTGCCCTTTTTCCCGTTTCCGATACCGGTTTGTTACATTAAAACGCACCAAGATACCAAATACACCAACCTGAACGAAGACGACACTACGATTTTCGACGTCTTCCCAGAGACATTTCTCGGCTTTAGCACGATGCAGTCCAAGGGGAACGGGTACACATTTCAGTGGTCACCAGACGTTGATGGTCAGCCCACCTTCCCTGTGTTTGTGGATGCGGACAACGACGGTGTCCCACTGACACTTGAATTGACCACTGGCACCGTCGATAACACGTACGACAGTGATCTCGACGGGATTGACGACAGCCGTGAAATTGCACTTGCCACCAATCCACGCAAGCCAGATAGTGACAGTGATGGGTTGTCTGATCTCGATGAGTTGCGGTATGCGACGGATCCTATGCGCATCGATTCGGACGGTGATGGGTTGATGGATGGTGAAGAAGTTGTCCGGAGCGTGAATGGGATGCGTGTGGGTGGCTGGGAAGTAACCTACGCCATCATCAATGGTGTGGCACAAACCACATGGGTGGGATCGGATCCTACCAGCAGTGATGCCGATGGTGACAACATCATCGACCTGCGCGAACGCATCTTGGGGTGGAGCCCGCATGCCAAAAATAGCGGCGAGGTGGTCGCCAGTGACGGCACCGTGAGTGAGGGGTTGAACCCGATTCTGGTGGCTGATTTCGAGCAGAATAGTGCCAATCGATTTCCGAGTAGTGGGCTTGCTGGGAATCCGTTGGTGTGTGTGGGGGCCTGCCCCACGGTTGGTAGCGATCGCCCCAACAATAAGCACGTCGTCCTCAATGGTGCGCAACAGCTCAATGCGGGTACGAATAGTCTGTTCCAGTTCGGTGAGCAATTGAGTGTGGCGGCCTGGGTGTATCCAACACGGGCACTGAACACGTTCTTTTCACAGCAGTTTGATGCGATTATCGGGCAATATGGTCAGTTTCAGCTGATGCGTCGCAGTGACGGCATGTTGGCGTTCAGTATGAATACGACGTCCGGAAAGTACGAAGTCGTGACCGGGGTGCGACTCTTGCTCCGCACCTGGGCACATGTGGCATTGACCTATGATGGCGCAACGCTCATCATCTACATCAACGGTGCCGAAGCTACGCGGTATGCTATCAATGGGCGCGTGGTTGACACGGATACGCTGGCCAACGATGTGCGAGTCGGCGGTTGGCAAAAATCACGTGGGGTCATTGTGGTCGCCCCTGGAATTACGTACGAGAGTGGTACTACTTACATGGGGAGTTTGGATGATGTGGCATTGTATCAGGTGGCATTGCGCGCCTCTGAAGTCAATGCGCTGATGCAAAACGCCTTGCCCACGGTCAACAACGACCTGATTGTGCGACCGGGAGACCGCGTCGTCGCACAGGTGAACTTGACCAACAAATTGTTGGGGCGCTCGGTGAGAGGGGTGACCGTGCTCAAGTCACCGACCGCTGGATTTCCCGAGGTACAGGTGCCCATTTCGTTGGGACCCGGGAGTGCCACCGACACCAGTATGGTGTACACCGTGCCTGGCATGACGGTACAAACGACTGGGAATACGCTGTTTCGTGCCCGTTGTTTGTTTGCCAACAATCAACTCTGTCTGAAACTAGACGATACTGATACCAACGGCGTTTTCAACGATATATCGGAATACAACCGGTCGGTCACCTGTGTCTTTAGTGCTGCTGCCTGCCCACGGTTGAGTGGCGGTGCTCGGGTATTCGACGGCCAGTCCGGCATGCCGAACGTGGTGGTCGAGCGGGCTTTGGGCGACAGTATTAGTCAGCGTGATTTCACCATTGCCATGTGGGTGCGACCACAGGGGCAACCGACGGTGACGCGGTCGTTAATGGTCAACAACAGCACCTCGACGCCTTTCCGGCTCGATTTAGCATCGGAGCGACCACGGTTCAAATTGGGGACCAGCACGGCCGATCTGACCGCACCGAGTGCGTTGCCAATCGGTCAATGGAGCCATGTGACGTTTCGCATGGCTGGTGGTATCCGTGCCATCTATGTGAATGGTGCGTTGGTGGCCAATGATTCCAATGTGGTTGCATATGTGGGGAGTATTGGGAGCACGGTGATTGGTGCCGATGCCAACCGCAACTTCACACTTGGCAACATACGCGATATCCAGGTGTATGCGGATGCACTCTCAAACACGCAAATTAGTACGATTGCCACCAGCTGTGATGATGCGACGCTCTTGACCTGTATCACGTTTGCTGGGGCAAATGTGCAGGCCAAAAGTGTGGATTATGCCCAAACGGCCCTTGATCAGGGGATACGGGTGTCAACCGGTGGGATGACGACTGTAGGCAGCAGTAGTGGCACCACTCGGTTTACCAGTAGTGCGGCATTCCCACAGGGCTATGCGCGCATGTTGGGCGGCCAAGAATTCACCGTCATGTTCAAGGTGCGCTTTGCCAGTTTCCCATCGAGTCAGAGTGCTGTGGTGTTTGGCTCTCAAGGAGCCACCCCGTTGCAGATTGCCCTACCAGGAACTTCGACGAGTGCACCACGCTCCGTTAAATTCAGCCTTGGGAGTGCGGCGGTGACCGCGGGCTCACTAGCGCCGAATGCGTGGTACGTGGTCACGGCCCGCTATACGAACGGCCTATTGTCGCTGTTTGTCAACGGGCTTGACGGCGCAGGCGCTCTGACGACGGCTACCGTAAGTGGGCAAATCGACACCACATTGGCAGTCGCCGACACGATGAGTGTGGGACACGATTTGGCGGAATTCGACAGCTTGCGTGTCTTCCAGCGTGCTGTCCCCGATGAATCAATACAGGCGTTGGCACAATTTGAGTTGGCAGGTGTGCAGACCGGCATCATGACGGCGCCACCAACCTCCGGCACAGTGGCCATTGAGTCGGACACGCGTATCAAGGTGATCCAGGCAGACCCGAATTTTGAACGTCTGCCGGGCGATTGTGCGGCGAGCTCGGTTGTTGTATGTGTGCCCCTAAATACTGCGGTGGTCGCCAACAATGTGGTGCAGGCGTGTGGTACGAACTGCCCGGTCATTGGCCCTGGTGGTAGTGATTTTGCGGGTGGGAAATTTTTGGCACTGAATCCGGCGACTACGACGGCCACATTTACAGGAAGTAGCAACTATACCGTCATGGCATGGGTACGCTTGAATACCAACAGTGGCGATCAAGCGATTATCATCGACAAAAACACCGCTTTTGTGGACTGTTGGCGCCCAGACAAAACCAAATGTGACCAGCCAAGTCGTGATAACAAACTGTTGCGCCTGATTATCCGGAGCGGCAAGCTACACATCGGGTATTTCAACAATGATTTAAATGGTGCGACCACGTTGAATCCAAATACGTGGTATCACGTGGCCTTTGTGAAAGGGATTAGTGGGCGACGGTTGTATGTGAACGGCGTGCTTGATGCCTCAGATTCGGTGACCAGCAACGTGTCTGTAGTACGACAGCTCGGCGTGGGGCGTGCCACAGAGAATGTCTATAATCCACCATTGGGGCACGATATATCGCAGTTCAATGGTTTGATGGGCAATCTGCAGATTCATAGTACGGAACTCTCGGCTGCGCAAATTGCCAAGGTGGCCAATACCCGATTCATGCAGATGAAGGTGGCATTTGATGAGCCAGCCATGTCGTCAAGTTTCGGCGATGAGTTAGAGAGTGCGTTTCAGCTGTCGTGTGTGGTGAATTGTCCGGTGAGTGGTGTGCGGGGGCGCGACGACCGTGGCGTGCGTTTTACGGGCAATCAGGCGTTGAGTTTCAACACGTCAGCCAATCTTTCGGTTGCGCCAATGCTGTCGGGGAATGCCGCGGAGATGACGATGAGCATGTGGGTGCGACCAACCCGGTACGGTACGTGGTTGGTGGGCACCAACAGCCCCAATACATATTTGCGTGTGGGCATCAACGGTGATGGAAGAGTAACCTTCGAACGTGCCATGCGGTGTGGGGTAAGTATCTGCTGGCCGAATGGGCCGCTGGTTTCGAATGAAACACTGCCACTTGGATTGTGGTCACACGTGACGGTAAGTGCTGGGGGTGGGAACGAGTATCTGTACGTGAACGGCAATACACCGGTTTCACGCGTGGCAAGTGCGACCTCGGTGGTAAGCAACAATGCGGCGCTGGTGATTGGTCAGGGGTATGTCGGTGATCTCGACGAGGTCATCATCATGCCGTTCGCATTTACGAGCGCAACCAACGTCCAGAGCATCATGAATCAGGCTCCATCGTGGAACTTGCGCTTTGAAGATGCGCTACGAAGTACGCAAATCGCGGTCAGCAGTGGTTTGACGAAAACGGCAACGGTCGATAGTACCATTCTGCCTGATAATATGCCTGCGCGCTGGGGTGTGAACCGTATCAATTATGCGGCGCGCTGTGAGCAAATCGGCATCGCCAATGTGGAATGTCCGGCGTCGGGAGCCGTTGGTATGGCCGGATTGGCCAGTAATTTCAACGGTGCTACGACGTTGTTGCAGGTCGAAAACGGTCACACGTTGGTCGGCGAGCTTGCAGCAGGTGGCACGGTGCAGATGATGATTCGCCCTGACGCTCCCACCAAAACCCCTCAGACGGTCATGGCGTACAGTGACAGTAGCGGTAATCGGGTCATGAGTGTCAGGCTCATCAACGGTGGCAACGTGGAAATCAAGTTGGGAGCGGCGGTCTTTGTGGGGACCTCACCGTTATCGCCGGCGTGGAATCAGTTGTCGTTTAGTTTTGGGGCTGACGGTTTCCGCTATTTCCAGAATGGTAATCTTGACATCAACGTGAGCACGCCAGTCGCCGCGTTGACCGGTGATAGTACGCACCGTCTCACGGTTGGTGGTGGCATCCTTTTGGATGTGGCCACATTGCGGATTGCCGAGCCGTACAAGGGCGGTGTCGATGATGTGACGTTTACTCCTGCGGCGCTGAGTGCCACCAAAGTGTATCGCTTGGCGCGGTCGCAATTTTCGGAGGCAATGAGCAAACGCGTGATTGCCAACATGACGGTCGACGCAGATAGTCCGCGTGTGACCATCATGAATCCGGCGTATGTATCACGCATTCCCACACAGTTTAGTATTCGTACCAGTGATATCGGGTCGTACGTCCAACGCCTCATTTTTACCACGGTGCCGGCAAGCGGTGCCCAGACGAGTGTGCAGGCGCCGGTTTGTGAAGATGCGGTCGGCAATTCGGCCTTTTGTCCAACGTTCCAGGTCAATCAAGCGGCCACGGTAAATGTGGAAGGGCGCTATACCCTGCGGGCCGAGGCCTACGATGTTGTTGAGAATCGTGGCATTGCCCAATCCACCGTCTTGGTCGATACCACAGCACCGGTCGCTTCACTCGTGCGCAACAGTGGCACATATACCACAGAGCATCCATTGGGCACCAACAAACAGCTCCTCACCCTCAATGTGGCGGTCAACGACCCCAATCTGACCAATGTGAGCGGGGTGGTTGGAAGCGGTGTCAAGAATGTCGTGGTCATCGTGCGCGATATGAGTGCGCGCAACATTGTGCCTGCCCCAGTGGCCGCCGAGCTCATCAATGGTACCTGGCAGGCCACCTTTGATCTGCCGTTTGTTAACCCGACCGGTTTTTATCTGGTGAGCGCCATTACCACTGACAATGTGGGCAATGTGAGTGCCGAACAAGTGTTGGCCGGTGTCAACAACCCCATCGAAGTCGATAGTACGGCGCCGAACGATTTGTTGGTGTCGCCATCACCAGATGCCAAGAATCTCTTTTTAATAGGAAAACAGACCATTCGCGGACGAGTGTCCGATTACTACGATGGTCGTGCCGCCTTGCAACGGTCGTTGCGGGTCCGCCTTGATTTCGAGGCACCGGATGGGGCACGTGAATTCGATAATCGTGCGAATAGCCGCTACACCACGGATTGTCGCAGTTGTCCGACGACCGCCAACGACACCAATAATCCGGCATGGCGCATTGCCCGTTTCAACATCGATGGTCCACAACAGATGCTGACAATCCGCAATGCGGCGAGCACGATTACCGACACATTCAGCGTGGCCATGTTCGTCAAAATCAGCGATTCAGGCACCATGTTGAGCGTTGGCGCTTCGAGTAGCCCACGGTTGCGTCTGATGGCGGAGCGTTCCGGAGCTGGGTTCCGCGTGACCGGGTACCGAGGTGCTGACACGGTGCGAACAACCGGCATTTTGAATGCAAACACGTGGTACTTCGTCATCTACAACGAAGTAGGCAACAAAATGACCCTGTCGTATGGTCAACAGTTGACCGCGATGGTGACGTTGACGAGCCTGATGAAAACTCCCACCGTGGTGCCCCGTAGTGGTACCGACGTAGTGCTGGGTGCGATTAGTTCGGCCATTGGATCGAGTAATTTTGAAGATTACTTCCGCGGCTACATTGACGACATCATCATTAGTTCGGTGCCGTTGACGCCCGTTGATCTGATGGGCAAGGCGTTGGCGTTGGGGAGTGGCACCAAGTCGCACACCCTGCGCCTCGAGATCATGGACGATAGTTTTAGTGCTCCAGATACACTGAGTACGAAAGCAGTGTATTTTGCACCGATGAATCAAAATACGTTGCCTGTCATTGATGCCATGCATGGGGTCAGAAGTGAGCTGTGCCGTGGTGAAACGACAAGTACAAATGTGACCTGTCCACCACTTGACATCGGATTTTCCACCAATGCGATTGCGCTGAGCCAGCCTACCGATGGTGTCAAGCTCAACTATGTACTGTCAACGGATGCGGGAACAGCAACGACAATCGCGTTTCGATTCAGAGTTCCCAGCGATGCTCAATCTGGGCGCATTGTGTCGTTGCCATCGGCAACGGGCCCATTGAGTATGACGGTGATGCTCAACGGGACGAACCGTCAGCTTACCGCCATGCTGCAGGTCGGTGAAGATACCACAGAACTCCTCAGTAGTGGTATCGCCGACGATGACTGGCACACCCTTGCGGTGACACTGGAAGATGATGCGACAAACTCGGTGCTCCGTGGCTACCTTGACGGGACTCAGTTTGCGTTCAGTTCGCTGGCAGGGCATTGGCAGAATGCTGATGTGGTCATCGGTGCGGTAGGAAATGACCTAGCAGCCCAAGGGGTGCTGGTGGATGATGTGGCCATCTTTGATGCGCTCCTGTCGGCTACGGAGCTGAACGCGTTTGCGTACGGCTATAGCTCTGTGCTTCACCACGACTTCGACGATAGTACGATGGCAGCCAACCGCTTGACCACCGATAATTCGCCGTTCCGCCTTGATACCATGCCGGTGAGCGTTGATAGTCGGTTGACCATGGTGCCCGGGATTGTGGGTGATAGCGCCATGAGCTTTGATGGCAATGATCGGGTGGTAAGTCGAGATAGTTTGGGGATGACGTTTGCCAATGGCAACGATGCGTGGGCACTGTCGACCTGGTTGCAACCGCGCGGCAGTACCGGTTTCGTCGTGCGTGGCGTGGCGAACGGCTACCTCTATAGCCTGCAACTCATCGGTGGGAGACCAACGCTGCAAATGGCGGGCATGACGCTCCAAGCACCGACCGTGCCCATATCGGACACCTATCATCTCGCCGTGAGCTCCGATGGGGCGATTGCAAGCATGTACATCAACGGCACACGTGTGGTCACCGCAACCGTGGGGACGACCCCGCTTCCTGCCAGCCTAATCAAAAATCGGGCTGTTGGTGGCATCGTGACACAGTCAAGCACGGTCGCGAACGGCGAAGCCGCCAAAGCAATCGATGGGAACAGCTCGGGAATCTGGGTAAACTCAAGCTCAAATAGTATCAGTAAGACCAATGTGGAAAATAGTCCGTGGTGGCAGGTCGATGTGGGTGTGAGTACCCAACCACTCATCGATGCCATTCGTGTGTATGGACGCACCGACTGTTGCCGCGACGAATTAAGCGATTTTTATGTGATGGTCGCTGATGTGCCCTATAGCACGACCGATCCATCGCTGAATACGGCCATTTTGAATTCGACGTGGACATATCGTTATTCCGGAGTGGTTGACGGTTTGGTCAACATCGTATTACCCCCCAATGTGACCGGGCGATACGTGCGCATCCAAAAAATCGGCGCCAACCAGGCCCTGTCAATTGCCGAAGTAGAGGTGCTCCAATCGCCAGTATTTGTGGTTGGGACCGGCTACACGGGGGTTATCGACGACATGCGCGTGTATCGCCGTGCCTTGAGTCAGAGCGATATTACGCAGTTTATTGCCATGGGATGGAGCAAAAGCACGTTGACTCCTCGCGTTGACGGCTTTGACTGGCAACAACCGTTGCAAAGCGGCCTGGAAGTGAATGCGGCGATCCAGAGTGCCGCAATCGACAATCAAGGGAATAGCCGTATTTCGATTGGCGAACATCAACTCTGGAGTGGGCGCATCGACACCGCCATCCCGCGGATTATCGCCGAAGAATCGCTCATCACTGATACCGGCGTGTACAGCTACTCAGTGCAAATTGTCGACCGTAACTTGGACGTGTCACAGATTCAGACTCCCTGTGGCGGCCGCTTTCGTTATACCGAACATGCGCCAGAATCGCTGTGGTATCGCACCAATGCCAGTGCCTTCGATGGTACCATTGCCGAAACCACCAATCTCAATGGTGGTTGTGAACTCGGCACATTGCCCGATTTTAGTCGCCAAACTACCCAGGTCATCGCACGTACCGATGCCATCGATTATGGGAGCCGCTACGGCTATGTGGGTGGCACCAACACCATCCTCATCGTCGATGTGCAAAATCCGATTGCCATGATTCAGCAGACCGTGCCTGTGTCGGGGACGGTCAGTAGACTGCAGGTGAATCGGGCCGAAAACCGACTCTACGTGTTGAGTAGCATCACCACCCCGACGCGCCGAGCAGTGCTGACCATCTACGATATCCCGAACAACGCCGCCCAACTCAGCATGCGTGGAAGTATCTCGATTGGGCTCGATGCTAGTACCAACATTCAGCAGATGGCAATCACGACCGAATTTGCCGATGGTGTCCATACCGACGACAACGTGTTGGTGTTGCTCAATGATGCCACACAACGTATTCTGAGCATCAAAGTGACCAATCCCGATCAACCCACCTTGGTTGCAACCTTGGCCCTCGAACAGTTAACTTTTGGCATGGCAGCCGGCTATGACGTGCTGTTGTTGGCGCAAGGCGAGCTTGGGGTCGGTATCTACAACGTGGATGGTTCGGGTGAAATCACCCCTTCGAGCCGGTATATGACCAACGGGTACGTCAACCAAGTCTTCATGAACAACTTCGATGCGCTCCTCATTGATGATGATGAGCCCTTTAGCGCGGCGGGTGATGTGACATCTCCCAACACCCTCCGCATCATCCCCTTGATTACGGATGTGGTGTCTGGTACTGCTACGCTGACCACGACCTTGACCGAGCGCCTTACCTACGTGCATGCGACACCGACCAGCGATGCCGATTTTCGCTCATATCGCATCAAAGCAGTGGTGCCCTACGTGAACGGTGATGTGCTGATGTTGAGTACTGACGGCGAAAACCTCAACAACAATCGAATCTCGATTGTGAGCACGGCTGGTCTTACAGCGACGCTCCGTGGTGACACGTTGTGGAGCGGTACCGGAGCTCGCAATATTGCGGCGCTCAACAATAACGTGTTGTTGTTGACCAATCAGACTACGACGTCGACCCTGTACGGCTACCAAATCAGCGATCGCCGGCTGGCGGTGCGGGCCTGTGACCGTGCCCAGAACTGTGGTACTCAGACCGCCACGACCCGGAGTACGTCACGGTTGGTGCGGAGCGACCCGGTGCAATCTGCGGTCGTTGTGCTCAATCAGGCCGCCGTTTACACCACGACCAACCAGGTGTTGAGTGTGCGCGCTCAGTCACCACAAGGGGTGGCCACACTACGATTGCAAATCGACGATGCCAATGTCGGGAGTAGTTGGAATGCCCCGAGCGATACGACAATCGATTCGATAGAAACAAACTTCCCGGTGGTGATGACGTCTGGCGTACATACCCTCCGGAGTGTGATGACCGACAAAATTGGCACGGTGACGAACTCCGCCACCTACACGTATACGGTCGATTTACACGCACCACGTATCCAGCTCATCGACACCGTGGTCGGTCTGAACAAAGCGGTGGATGGTTATGTGTCGATTAGTGTGGTCATCACCGACGATAACTCGCTGCCCAGCCTCAGAGTCATCAATAGCGCCGACAACTCAGTACTGGCGTTTTCGCAGAGCTCGGATGGTGGGGTTATGACCGCCAAAGTGTTTGTGCCGATGGCCACCATCACAACACCTACCATTCCCCTGCGCATTACAGCGACCGATATCGCCCGCCGTGTGACTACCCGTGATGTGGTGGTGCAGGTTGATTCTGTCCCCCCCGAACTCGTCGGTGGTCAGATGAATGCCCTGGTAAAGGGAGTATTGCGCCGATTGAGTGATGGTGCAGTGGTTACACGCACGGTGCCGTTGAACTTAAACGCTTCGTGGAAGCAAATCAAGGACCAATCCGCGGTCGTCTTGAGCCAGCTCGAGTATGACGTCGAAACGGTGACTCAGACGTTGGAACTGACCGGTACAATCACGGCTGTCGACCTGTTTACGCCGCCATTACTCACCTATGAGGGCAGTCGAGTGACTACGGGGGTGCGCTTGCGCGATGCCCTTGAAAACGAAGTCGTGGCCAAATTGCCCACGGTGTATGTCGATAGTGCGGTAACACCCGATTACACGTTAATCCCCGATGATGGTTCGAGTATCTATCGTGGCTGGCTCAACAATGCGTGTGCCACCCTGGGGAGTGATAGTCGTGCCGGTACTACGCAGGGCATCCAACGCTTTGCGACGACCTGGGATAGCCAAGCGTTGCGCATGAATTGGCAAGGTGCCGATTGGAACGTCGACGGCGACTTGTTCATCTACCTGGATACGATCTCAGGTGGCACCGTGTCCGCATATCGCCCCAATCAATTCGTGACGTCTTTGGAGCAGAGTATGGTCGCCGGTGCATCATTTGTGACACTCCCGGCCAATGCGGCTGCGCGCGGTGTCAGTAGTAGTTCGATGTCGCTGACGAAATCAATCAATGCCCTGCAACAACGCCTGCTCAACGCCCAACAGGGCATCCGCAGTAGTGATCTCGAGGGCTTCGACTACTTGGTCTACATCCAGGATGAAAACGTGGCCGAAGTGCTACGCTGGAACGGCTCCGTGTGGGAGCCTACGCGTACCCCCGCTGAGTATGTGTTCTCGATTGAGAACGGGGTCGAGCACACCGATATCAGAGTTCCGTTTGCCGATATTGCGTATGACCGCAGTCAAAAATTCGGTCTAGTGGCGATGGCGACCCGCGAAGGGCAACTCTTGCCGTGGTCGACATTCCCCACCACGAATCCGACCGTCCAGGGTCTGACGACGCAAAAAATCACGCTGACCCCGTTGATTAATGCGTATGGGTGGTCGGCGCTCGGCGACAACATGTGTCCGCGCACCATGGCCATGAACCCAGATACGACGCAAATAGTTGCCACGTTGACGAGTACGCCTAACGGTGTATCGCGTAACACCATCGCCGATAATTTTGCCAATACCGATCCAGATGCCATTGCCGAAGCCATTAACGCCACGGCAGATGTGTGTGACGCTCTTCCCAACGAAGCGTGGTGTGTGGCCGTGGCGCAACTTGCCAATACGAGTAGTGCGGGAACTTCGTTGCTGGAGGGATTGGCGAATTCGTTGGCGAGTGATCAGGATCCCTATGTGGGCACAGGGTCGGTCGTCACCTATACGCTACAAGTGCACAACCCGAGTCGCCGTACAACCAAGCCGCTCTACGGCATTGTGCAGACGTATGGTGGTGTTTGGTTGACGACCCCAGCCAATGCGTTTGCACAAGAAGGCATCATCGCCAGTGGCAACTACAGCTACACCACATCGCTCAATCTCGCGAATCTCCGTGACTACCAGATTGTGCGTATCGCCCCGATCCCACCGAATACCACCAAGCGGTTGGTGCTTACCGCTCGTATTGATGCCGACAAAGCGCAAGCGAGCACCAGTGACCAAATTCTCACCAACACCATTGCCAAAATAGAAGTGCGGTTGACCGACGAAATGGTTACAACGAATGCCATCCCGTCGCGCACAGTGGAGTGGCTGAATGCGGCAGTCCGTGTCGATTCAGACCCACCGAGTAGCATTGTCCCCGATGTGCAGACAACGATTGGCACCGGGACGGTGATGATCAACGGCAGTGTGCGCGAAGAAACCGCCGTGTCGGCGTTGGTCATGGAATATCGAGTCAATCAGGTGGCACCGAGTCGGGTAGTGAACTGCACCACGACTCGCACACTCCGTTGGAGTTGCCCAATTGCGGTGCCCACGACCGCCAATAGCATGTCGTACCGCATGCGTGCAAGTGATAGTTATGGTCAGATGAGTACATGGAGTACCTGGTATGTGGCGACGGTCGATCGTACCAAACCGAGCCTCGCACTAAGTACTGCAACCCAAAATGCCATTGCGAGTGGCTCGGTTGGGGGCAGTAATATTACCATGAGTGGGTTGGTCAGCGATACCAACAATCTTGTCAACGTGGTGGTGTGTGATGACCAAGTGGGAGGATGTGAAGTTGCTGAGCAGATGAAACTGCCTCAGGTGACCAACACCTATAGCACCACAGTGACCACTATCGTGCCTATCAGCGTCCAACCGTGTGTTTCACATAACGTTGACGATTATACTGCCTACCCAATTACGGTCTCCAATGGCGGCAACCAGCGTATCAACAGTGTCAGCGTAGACACGGTCGTGTCGCATCGTGCCGCCAACGAAGTAGATCTCTGGCTACGTTCACCGTCAGGGACCATCGTGCCACTCTGGCGCACGGATGTGCGCAACAGTGCGACCAACATGGTGGTGCGCTTTGACGACGCAGCGGTGGCCACTACTACCGCCATTTCTGGTACGACCGCATTGACGAGCACAGTCAGTGTGATTCGCCCCGATGGCCTCTTGTCCTTGTTTGCCGGTGAACCCATCAACGGCGAATGGAATCTGTTGGCGTGTGACCGCAATCCGAATGCCGACCAGGGCGACATTACGCTGGTGAGCCTGAACTTTACTGCACTGACGGAGCCAATCAACCAGCCCATCCAGTGGTCGTACGTGTTGCCGGATACCGACAATCTCAAGGGGGTCCGCCGAAATCTGCGTATCTTGGCAATCGACAACGCCAAGAACGCCACACAACCACTGCTGGTGTCGCTCAACATCGATACGGTGGCGCCGACCACCACCGTGGTGCAAACTGCGAACGAATTGCTACCTGGCAACACGTACAACCTGTTTAGTGGCTTGGTCAATGATGAAGGCGTGCCACAACCATTGACGGCCAACATCTACAACGCTGCCGGGCTGGTGGAGTCACTCACTGTGCCGGTCAACAGTGTGAGCCGGACATGGCAGATGCAATACCGACCACTCAACCTCAGGGCTGGTACGTACAACGTGCAGTTTGTGGTGACTGATACGCTGGGGAACAAGTGGACCAGTGCCGCCTATCCATTCACCATCGGTGCAATGGTGGCTCCGGTCATCCAGAATCTGCAAATCCCCACGCGTGCGAGTGACGATGCTGTAACGTTCAATTTTGAGGTCGATACCGGTGCCGATGTGACCAGTATCACCACGAAAGTCATGCTCGATGGCGATCGTTCGGCCTCCACGGTCAACACCAGTGTGCACATTACCCAACAAGACGGTACCAACGATACCGTGCGTGAAGCTGCCATCCCCGGAGCTGTCACGAGCGGTGTGCTACGACAGGTCGAAATCGACGGGATGTTGGCGGCAGTACTCAGCAATCAAGGGGATGTGTATACCTGGCCGCTCTCGAATACCAACGCATTGACGATTACCAATCCAATCGGGAATGTGGTGCAGATTGCCATGGGCAAGCAGATTACCACGACACAACGCTTGTTGAGCCTCAACAATGCAGGCATTGTCCATGAATATCGCGCGAGTGATGGCATCACCGAGACGGAGGCACTGACGGTGACATTGCCCGGCTTGGTTACCACGATTGCGGCTGGTCGTCGGCATAATTTGGCGTTGTTGAGCATGGGCGAACTATACGGATGGGGTGACAACAGCGCTGGTCAAACTACTATTCCGGTGACTGCACGGGTGGGCGCGATGCAAATCGGCGCCGGTGATGATTTCAGCGTGGCCCTGGTGCGAGATGGTACGGTGGTCGCTTGGGGCAAAAACGACCTGGGTCAGACCACGGTGCCAATCTCGGCCACCTCGCAGGTCACACAGATTGCCGTGGGCACGAATCACACCTTGGCGCTCAAACTCGATGGCACGGTGGTAGCGTGGGGCGACAATGCGATGGGTCAGACCACAGTGCCAATCTCGGCGACCAATGTGGTACATATTGTGGCGAATGCCAACTCGAGTGCTGCCGTCACAGAATCCGGTCAAGTGATTGTATGGGGGCAACACACGGTGAGCCCGCCCTGTTGTGGCATGACGTTGGCCCTCAATCAGACCCATATTGTGGCGATATACGGCGATCCCTTCGTGATTCAGAGTAGCGAATCCAATGCCACGCTCACCACGGTCTCCAAGAGTATCACGATGCAGGGGTTGGTGAAGGGGCGGCGCTACCGTTATTACATCACGGTGGCCAATAGTGAGGGGAGCAACACCTACACGGGTACCTTTACTACGAATCGGCAGTACTACCGTATATATGCGCCGTATTTGCAATGGAACTAACACAGATGTACTCAATGATTGCTATCGCCGCATGCTCACCTTGTTTCTGGGGGAAGTTCCTATGAAAAAACACACCATACTGGCAATCTGTATATTCGTGCTCTGTGTGCAGGTGTATGTGTTGGGGGTCAGTTATGCCGCTGGCAACCAGTCTCAAATAATCCCTGTGCCACAACGCGTGGGCATGTCGAAGCTCAACGGCCAGGCAGTTGCGTGGGGTCTGGCGACGGCCAACTTGACCAATGTGCCAGCACTGACCATGCGGAACGTCTCCCAAATTGCCGTGGGCGATCACCACGCCTTGGCATTGCTCAACGACGGTCGAGTCGTTGGCTGGGGCAAAAATATACGCGGTGAACTTACGATTCCTGCCAATCTGGGTGTTGTGGTGAGCGTGAGTGTCGGAATCACCCACAGTGTGGCCCTGCGGAGCAACGGTAGTGTTGCCATGTGGGGGCAAAATACCTCGTTGGTGCTGTCACCTACTGTGACATTGCCCACCGATGTCGTACAAATCGCCACCGGGAATCGTCATACCGTGTTGTTGCGCCAAAACGGCGCTGTGGTTGTCGCCGGAGGATTGGCACGCCAACGCGCCCTCCCCAGTGGCCTGACTGGCAAAACAGTGGTCGCTGTGGCCGCAGGGAACGATACGTCGTTGGCACTCACCAATACGGGCGACTTGTACACCTGGGGCAGTGATTTGGTCATTCCCACAAGCGTGCAAAGCAACGTGGTGCGCATTTTTGCCAGCGGTGGGGTTTTTGCAGCCCTAAAAACCGATGGTCAGGTGTTGATTTGGGGTGACATAGCCACCGTCACTCCTGATGCGACCATGACGACCATAAGTAGTGCGACGAGCGGCTGCCCGTGTCTGTTGATGCCCAACGCCAGTGCCATTCGCACCGTGGAAGTCGCCCGTTGGGGCATCGCCGTTGTGCGTCGCACCGGCCAAGTGGTGGCGATGGCACGGAGTGGCTACAGCGTGCCTGCTACCATTCCAGAACGCGTACAATCGCTGGGCATGCACCCCAATCATTCCGCCGCGGTTGCACTAAGTGTGCTCGACACCACCACAATGAGTGGCACATCACCGACTCCTGCTCCCTTGATGCTCCAACTGCCCACCCAGATGAACCCTCCCGGTCGTCTGAGTGTTTGGGGTGGGCCAGATTTGATTCGCACTGTGCCCGTGTCGGCGACCACATCCATCATCCAGGTGGTGGCCGGGGTCGATCATCTGGTCGCACTCCGGAGCGATGGTCGCGTCGTGGCTTGGGGCGATAACTCCATGAATCAGACCAAAGTACCTGCCGATTTGCTGGTCGCACGTGATGTCACCAGCCCACTCCGCGTGGTCATGCTGGCGGCTGGCGCAAATCACACCCTGGCGTTGCGTGCCAATGGCACGGTGGCGGCCTGGGGGGATAACAAGAGTGGTCAGATGACCGGTATCACCGCCTGGTCGAATGTGGTACAAGTGGCCGCCGGTTCACGTCATTCACTGGCCTTGCTCAGTGACGGTACCATTGTCGGGGTTGGCAATAATACCTTCAATCAACTCAACATACCGCAGATTAGCAACGTCGTGAAAATCACCGTAGCGGCCAATCACAACGTGGCACTCATCCGTGATGGGAGCATGGTGGCATGGGGACGCAACCTCTATGGGCAAATCGACATCCCAGCCGAAATGCGCGCAGCTGATGTCTGGGCCATGTACGACAACACCGTGGTGCTACAGACCAATGGGCAGGTTGCCGTGATTGGTAGCCCCCTGTTCGATCAAGACGATGTGCCTGCGGAAGCGTTTCAGCGCATTGGTGTCGGGAATTACCACGTGTTGGCTATTACCAAAGCAGGTGCGGTGCGCGCCTGGGGGCTTGATACCGATGACCAGCTTGCTGTGCCTGATTCGTTGGTGTCACCGTACATGGTTACTGGAGGGAGTAATTTTAGTGTGGCGTTGTCAGCGGACGTGTCCAGTGTGCCAACCAGCACTGCCACCCCGTCACGCATGCCCGTGGTGCGAATGCCGGTCGTGCCCACAAGTGCACCACTGCTGGCATTGGGCGGGGTCATCGCCTGGGATCTGGGTACCATCCCTGCGGTGAGTGCGACCACCATTAGTAGCATGGTCATGACGAGTGATACGATTGGGATCGTGCGCAGTGATGGTAGCGTCATGCTCAGCCAATCAACCGCCAGTACTCCGCAAACACTCCCGGCCAATGCCCAAACCAACGTCCAACAACTCGGTCTCGGCGATGGGTTTGGCGCAGTGATTAAACGTGATCACTCGTTGTTTGTGTGGGGGAGTGCCGCACCGACCATCCCTGCCCGCTTCCTGACCAACGTGGGCGATATTGCCATTGCCGGTGATCATCTGCTCGTACGGAGCATCGATGGCAAAGTCTGGTCGAATCTTTTTGCACTTGATACGGTGTCTTCAGCGAAGCACATTGCCGCTGGCCCCACATTTGCCGTGATATTGCTCAACGACGGCAGTGTATTTGTGGCAGCTCCAGACAACGACGAAGGGTTGTTGTCGGTGCCCACCTTTAGCAGTGCAGTCAGCGAAATCGCTGCGGGCGACCAACACATTCTCGCGCTCCAGAACGATGGTACATTGGTGGCTTGGGGCGCAGAACAAAGTGATGCCGGCCAAGCCGATATTCCCTACGAAGCCATGTACAACGTCGTCGCCATGGCCGCCAGCGATCAGATGAGTATCGCCCTGCGCAGTAATAATGTGGTGGTGGCGTGGGGCGATATCCCGGCGAGTACTGCTAGCCAACTTACCACGATTGCCACCAACAAAAACGCCGCCGCAGTCGTCGCCGGTGGTGGGAAATTGGCGGTCATCACGAATGGCGCGCCGATTGTTGGGGGGAGTGCGACACGCACCCGCATGCCCTCACAAACCGCCATCGTATTTCCTACGGTTACGCCGCGTACCATGAATAATGGGTTGTTGGCGAATATGTCGGGGTGGTTCCCCATGGATGGTGCAGAATCACGCCTCGAATATGCCGGATCAGTGGCCCGCTATCTGTGCCCGAATCCGTATGATTGCCCGATAAGTGACCCGAACGGCGTGGTAAATCGCGCAGCTCAGTTTCGTGCGAGCCGCACCGACGAAATCAGTGGGAATGTGCCCATTGCACTAGGGAATAAATCGTTCACGGTGAGTTATTGGCTACGTCGTGATCAACGCGATGTCGAAGACGTCGTGTTTAGCATGGGGGCCTTGGCAAAAGTGCGTCAGTACCTGACCATGGGGATGGATCAAGAAAACCGCGTCTACTGCAGTTTTTTTGGTGATGATTTGCGCAGTGTGGAATGGTTCAATGATTACAACTGGCACCATTATGCGTGTACCTTCAATCAGTCCAACCGCATACGTCAGCTATATCGCGATGGCAGATTGATTGCTCAAGATATGGTCATGAGCGCAGTGAACATTCCGTCGTCACCCATCATGTTTGGCGAGCGCTATGATAACATGGCAGGCTTGGTGGGTGCTGTGGACAACTTTGTTGTGCACGATCGTGCCTTGACTGCCACAGAACTCCAATCCTACACGCAACTTCCCACGCAAAATCGCCTTGAGACGGTCTCGTTCGACGATATGGTCTTCCCAGGGGTCTCGCCCAATCGCTCCATGCTACTGTGTGTCACCAATGTGCCCTGCCCAGATACAATCCGCGACAGCCACAACGAAGAGGCGCTACTCCTCACCGGTACCGACCAACTCCAGCTCAATCATCCGACGGTAAAGTTGACCAACGGCTTTACGATGGCGTATTGGGCCAAACGCAACACAACGGATAATACCAATGAGGTGGTGCTGTCGCAGGGTACGATTGAAAGCATGTTTGTGATGGGCATCTATGCCGATCAAGAGGCATTTTGCCAAATCAATAGCACGGTGCTCAAATCGATGATATCCACAGATACCGAATGGCACCACTATGCATGTACCTACAATCGAGTGAGTGATGTCTTGTCGTTGTACGTGGATGGTGTGTTCATCGACAGTGTGCTGACCACCGATTATGCGGGACTGGGGACGGTGTACGTGGGTCGTATGAACCAAACCATTACCAACGTACGTGGCCTGAATGGGTTGGTTGATGATGTCATGATATATAACGCGGTGGTGCCTGCAGCCGTCGTCCGAAATATCTACAACATCACCAATCCACCTGCGCCGATTGCGACATTGGTGGTGACACCGAACCGGAGTGCCACCGCCACGGCCACATTTACGGCAGTGCGTTTGCCTACCAATACTCCGCGGCGCGGCCCCAGCAAAACACGTCTGCCTGCAACTATGACACCAAATATTGCGGTGGTACGCACGAATACGAGCACGCTTACGCCCACGATTACTCCCACCGTGAATCGTACGCTCATTGCCGCTGGCACGGCGACGTTTACGGCGAGTGCCACGCCGACTGCCTCCAACACGCGCGGACCAACGACGCCGACTCGTACGCGCACGCCACTACTGATGACACGCACCATGTTGGCCAAGTTGAGCCCCACATGGGGAGCTCAAACCCTTACTGCCACGTATCAGAGCCAAGCAGCCACACACATCGCTGCTACCGCAACCGAGCGGGCTGCGATGACGGCAACGAGTGTGGCGAGTACGCATGTGGCTGCTACGCTGACCGCCTATCCGCCTCCGCCTACTGCCACAAGAACACCGACCGCATACCCGTATCCCTAAGCAACAACACGCTGGTGCTTATTGGCACATCCAATGATGCACATCGTTGATGATCCGGTGAAGCACCAGCGTGTTGCCCGTCTTTTACCAGACATCCCCACTGCGCCAGTCACACACCCACGCCACTCCGGCATGATTGAGGTGGCGGAGTTCGGTGTACACCATTAGTCCCTCGTCTTCGTCAGCAGTGCGCACCGTGGTGCCGTGATCATCGACATAACTCTCGCCCACAAAGCGCTGCCAGCCGAGTTTGGCATAGAATTCGATTTCACCAGTAGACAGCATACTAACCTTGTAATCGCGGGCTGCCATGTCAGTGATTTGGCGCATGATTGCCTTGCCAATACCCTGGCCTTGGCGGTCTGGGGCGACTGCCACCCCTTCCACATAGCCAACAGTATAGTCTGTGCCGGCAATTGTCACGGTGCGGGCGACGAGCGCCGCATGGCCCACAATCTCAGCGCCATCCATGGCGATGACGCGCGTGCCACCGGCGGCGTGGTCGTTGTCTTCGTCGGCGAAATCGTTGTCGAACGCCGCATCGAGGAGGGCACGAATGGCGGTGAGTTGGGTGGTGTCGAGCTCGTGGTCGCGACAGATGATGTAGGTGATCATGTGCGTAGACGTGTTTCTAGGGCACTGGCGTGCCAGTGGTGTGTTGTCTTTGAGGAACGTACACAGTTCGGGACACCGCACCGTGTGGGAGTGTGTCGCGTCACAGGACTACGTACCACACGGTGCGGTTGGCATGTGCTGCGGTTACACCGCCAAAAAATTTTTCAGCATGGCGTGGCCATGTTCCGTCATAATCGACTCGGGGTGGAACTGTAGGCCATAAATAGGGTGCTTTTTGTGTTTGAGCCCCATGATGATGCCATCATCGGTCCAGGCCGTCGTTTCGAGCTGATCGGGCAAGCCCTCTTTGCGCACAATCAGCGAGTGGTAGCGTGTGGCCATGAAATGCTGCGGCAAGCCGGCAAAGAGCCCATGGTCGTCGTGGTTGATGGCCGAGCGCTTGCCGTGCATCACGTATGGAGCACGCTCCACGATGCCCCCAAAGGCCTGCCCGATGGCCTGATGGCCGAGGCAAATGCCCAAGGTGGGGATCTTGGGGCCGAGCTCTTTGATGACGTCGATGCTGATGCCCGCTTCGCTGGGCGTGCAGGGGCCCGGTGAGACAACGATTTTGCTCGGCTTGAGAGCTTTGACGTCCGCCACGCTCAGGGCATCGTTGCGTTTGACGAGCACATCAGCCCCTAGCTCGCTCAAGTACTGCACCACGTTGTAGGTAAATGAATCGTAGTTGTCGATCAAGAGAATCATGCCTGACCTCCTTCGGTGCGTAGCCGCTCGGCCAAATCGATGGCGCGCAACGGCGCAGCCGCCTTGTTGCAACTCTCGCGGTACTCCATTTCGGGATCGCTGTCGGCGACCACCCCGCCACCCGCCTGCACATAGGCGACGCCGTTTTGCACCACAATCGAGCGCAGTGCGATACAGGTGTCGAGGTCGCCGTTGAAGCCCAAGTGCCCCACGGCGCCGGCATACACACCTCGCCGACTGCCCTCGAGCTCGGCGATGATCTCCATGGCGCGGATCTTGGGGGCGCCGCTCACGGTGCCCGCCGGGAAGCAGGCCCGCAAAGCGTCGATGGCCTGCATATCGTCTCGTAGCTCGCCCGTGACATGGCTGACGAGGTGTTGTACGTGGCTGAATTTTTCGACCTGCATGAACTTGGGCACACGCACACTGCCCGGTTTGGCCACCCGCCCGATATCGTTGCGCCCCAGGTCGACGAGCATCAGGTGCTCGGCTTTTTCTTTTTCGTCGTTGAGCAGTTGTTGCGCCAGTGCTTCATCTTCTTCGGGAGTCTTGCCACGGGGCACCGTGCCGGCGATGGGGTGCGTGGTCACGTGCCCTTCTTCGACACGGACCAGCAGCTCCGGCGAGGCCCCCACCAGTACCCCCTCGGGGCTCGTGATGTAAAACATGTAGGGCGACGGGTTGACCGTGCGCAAGGCCCGGTAAATCGTAAACGGATCCACTGTGATGGGGCGTTGAAAGCGTTGTGACGGCACCACCTGGAAGATGTCGCCCGCTGCAATGTACTCCTTCGCGTGCATCACGCGTTCCACGTATTCCCCCAACGACACATTGGAGGTGGCCTCAACACTCGTGGTGCGCTCGCTTTCACTCAGCGCCATGCCCGGGGGCAACGGCTGCCGCAGGCGATTCACGATGGCGATGATGCGCTGCTTGGCCCGCTCGTAGGCGTCGGCCAAATCGGGGGTGTCGAGGTGCACGTGGCTAATCACTTTGATGCGATGGCGCACATGGTCGAAGACCAACAGCGTGTCGACGAACTGCCACTGCCCATCGGGCATTTCGTAGTCGCACCCGGTCGGTCGTGGGATGCGCTCGAAGTTGCACACCGTTTCGTACGCCAGATACCCCACTGCCCCACCCACAAAGCGTGGCAAATCGGGCAAGCGCACCGGCCGGTAGTCGGCAAGGTGCGAGGCCAGCATTTCGAGCGGGTCGCTATAGGCAATGGTCTGCTTGTAGCCGCCCTGTACTGCGTGCGCCTTGCCTTCGCTGAAGCGCAACGTCATGTAGGGGTCGGTGCCAATAAATGAATACCGCGCCAGGTGTTGGCCACCCTCAACAGATTCGAGCAAGAAGCTCCAGGGACCCTGTGCGGTTTTGAGATATGCAGACACCGGTGTCTCCAAATCGGCGGAAATCTCGGTATATAACGGGCATAAATTGCCCTGTGTGGTCAGTGTCTGCATGTCGCTCAGCGTCGGTACAAACTGCATCCGTGCCCTCCTTTGTCTGTGTGACCATGCCAGTCAACCTGGCGTGTGTGGGTGCGTGGGAGCGCGCACGCCTGCGGCGGCTCCCACGCAGGTGCTGACTTACTTGAAATACGTCAGACCCATGGCGTCGTTCATCATGCGCACCGTCTCTTGTGCCACAGCACGCGTTTTGTCGTTGCCGGCGTAGATGATTTCGTCCACCATGCCCGGTCTGGCTTCGTACTGCGCCCGACGCTCACGGATGGGCTCCAAAAAATTGTTGATGGCAGTGGCCAGTTTGCGCTTGACCTCCACATCCCCCACATTGCCGGTGCGATAGCGATCTTTCAGGTCGTTGACCTCGGCCACATCCGGGTTGAAGATGTCGTGGTAGATGAAGACCGGGTTGCCCTCCACTTTGCCGGGGATATCGGCGCGGACGCGCGCCGGGTCGGTGTACATGCCACGCACCTTCTGCTCGACCTCTTTGGCACTGTCCGAGAGCATGATGGCGTTGCCGAGACTCTTGCTCATCTTGGCCTGACCATCGGTGCCAATCAGCGTGCCGGTCTCGGGTACGAGCACATCGGGTTCGGGGAAGACCTCGCCGTACAGGTGGTTGAAGCGTCGGGCAATTTCACGCGTGATTTCCACGTGCGCCTCGTTGTCTTTGCCCACCGGTACGAGGTGCGCCCGTGGCATCAAAATATCCGCTGCCTGCAAGACCGGGTAGCCGAGTAAGCCGAATGGCATCTGCTCATCGTCCATTTGGGCTGCACGCGCCATGTCTTTGATGCTGGGCAGGCGGCTCAGGCGCGCCACTGAGACCATCATCTCAAAAATCAAGTTGATCTGGTAAATCTCCTTGACCGATGACTGCACATAAAACGTCACCTTCTCCGGGTCAAGCCCACACGCAAGTTGGTCGAGTACGAGGTCACGAATGTGCTGCTCGACGAGTTGAATCTCTTCTTTGCTGGGCTTGGTCGTGAGTGTGTGCAAATCGGCAATGATGAAAAAACACTCGTACTCTTCCTGCAAACGCAGTCGATTGGCAATCGATCCCACGTAGTGCCCTAGATGCAGTTTGCCGGTTGGGCGGTCGCCCGTGAGAATACGCTTCTTGGTTGTCATAATAAACTTGTCTCCGTCAAAAAAAGCATGCAAAAAACCGCCCCCTCATGCAGGGGACGGATGAGTGTACATCCGCGGTGCCACCCCAATTCGCCAGATCATCGCTCTGACGCCCTCTCAATGCATCCGTCGTCATGTGTATGACCACGGGCAACACTGGCTGCCGTGATAACGGTGGCAGATTCCGGCAGTCGCTACTGCGGGCTGATACCCGGTTGGGACTGCAGCTCCAAGGCCCATTCATCATCGTTGGTCTGTGTCGGCCTTCCACCACATGGGCCAACTCTCTGAAACGCCAATCGACGACTACTCTCCCTCTTCATCGCTCTTGCCATCATCATACGGAGCAATCGGAGAATTGTCAAGTCAGGCTGGTGTTGGAGCCATATAGTACAATGAGTTTGTAACGGTACTTTTTTTGTACATACGGTACCGGTGACAAAATGGGGGGTACGATGCGCATACTCATTCTTGGTGCGAGCGGTGGGGTGGGTCAACAGTTGGTTCATCAAGCCAGCCAACAGGGGTACACAGTGACCGTGTTGACACGAGCTGAAAGTGGGTATCAGGCATCACCTGGGGTGGTACACCACCGTGGTTCGGTACTTGATCCTGCCACACTCGCAGGGGTCATGGCTGGTCAAGATGCAGTGCTTTCGGCGTTGGGTATTCGCCGGCAAATGGTCGCCAATCCGTGGTCACCCATCACGTCGCCACCTGATTTTTGTGCACACAGCATGCGACTAATCGTGGCGAGTATGATCAAACATGGAGTGCCACGCATTGTAGCCGTGAGTGCGGCTGGGGTGGCTGAAAGTGCGCCACGGATGAACGCACTCATGCAGTTTTTTGTGCGGACATCTTCGATTGGGGTCGCATACCGTGATTTGGCGCAAATGGAGCAGGTATTGGCAGCAAGTACAGTGGATTGGTTAGCACCGCGCCCCACGCGTCTGACCAATGGCGTGGCGCGACCGGTGCGGGTGGTGACTGATTTTTCCATGCAGGCGGCGGTAAGCCGGGCAAGTGTGGCGCAATGGATGCTCGCCGCACTCAATGTTGTGGATTGGCCTGATCCGGTCTGGCAGGGGCGCATGCCGCAGCTCGCCGAATGAAACGTGTGCGGCGTCGGTAAAATCGATTGCAGAGCAAGTATGGTACAGAAAAGGAAATGACGATGACGCCCAAAAATGGCGAAAATTGTTGGTTTGTTTTGAGTTATGGCACGGACGGACGTTGGCTTGTGCGTGATGTCGATCACCACCGTGTCTTGGTCGGGCATCTCGATGACTATGGAGCGTTGGCACACAGCCACACGGCTTGGCCTGATCAGGTGAGTGCAATCATTGTGCTTGCTGTGCCGACGGCACCACACCTCGCAGAGCTGCTCCAATCCTTACGCGCGTATGGCTACCTTGTGATTGTCGTGACGACGACGGTGACCGGCACCGGTGAATTACCCGCATCCGCCATGGAAACGTGCCGAGATGCGCACGGGGTGGCGTGGATCCGTGGCGCTGATTTGGTGCGTGCAGGCCTCGTTGCCGAATGGCACAATGTGCCGGCGCTGGTGTCCAAAGCGGTGGAAGCGTGCTACGGCGTGGGTCCTAGCGATGCGCTGGTGTCCATTGGGCGGGAAGATATCCTGGCAGTGTTTGCTGAGCGCCCCATGTTGGGGATTGCCGTCGTAGATGGGTTGCCCGTATTTCCCGAGAGTGATGAGCCACAACCGCAGGATGAAGCGATAGCACGAGAATGTGTGCGTGCCTCATTTGCCCGGCCGTTGATCGGGGATGTACAGACCGCCACGTATTTTATCGCCAACATCGTTGGTGATGCGTCGTTGATGCAGATGATGGAATGGGCGAGTGTGCTCGAGCAACTCGTCGATGAAAACGCCAACATTATCTGGGGAGTGAGTCTTGAAGA
>JBBAWX010000024.1:0-39653 GCA_040396955.1 Roseiflexaceae bacterium | reverse complement strand
GTCTCTCCCATGCCCCATACATCAATCCCCCCCCAACCTACTCCACGGTCACACTTTTGGCCAAATTGCGTGGCTGATCCACATCCGCCCCACGGCGCACGGCCGTGGCATACGCCAGCAGTTGGAGTGGGATGCTGGCCAGCACCGTGGTCAGCAAGGGCAACGTGCGCGGGATGTAAATCACCGCCTCGGACTTTTCGGCCAGCTCGGCATCACCCTCACTGGCAATCGCAATCACGCGCCCGCCGCGGGCCTTGACCTGCGACACGTTCGAGAGCATTTTGTCGTACGAGGCGTCGTGCGGCGCAATACACACCACCGGCAGGCGGTCATCGATCAGCGCAATCGGGCCATGCTTCATCTCGCCCGCCGGGTAGCCCTCGGCGTGGATGTAGCTGATTTCTTTGAGCTTGAGCGCCCCCTCCAGCGCAATCGGGTAGCACATCTGACGCCCCAAAAAGAGCGCACTCGTGGCGTGCTGCAACGAATCCGCCAGCGCCGCATAATCGGTGCCGTCGTTGAGCAACTGCCCCACCTGCCCCGACAACTCCATCAGGCCGCGGATGTGCGGACGCATCGTCTCTGGTGTCAGCGTGCCGCGCGCTTGGGCAATGCGCAAGGCAAACAGGTACAGCCCCACCAGCATGGCCGTGAAGGCCTTGGTCGAGGCCACACCGATTTCGGGACCGGCATGCAGCATCAACGCTCCAGCCGTGGCCACGCGCGCCGCCTGACTACCCACCGCATTCACAATCGCGAGCGTGGGCACTCCTGCCGCCCGGGCCAATTCCATGGCTGCCAGCGTGTCGGCCGTTTCACCGCTCTGCGTGATGGCGATGAGCGCCATGCGCGGAGTGAGCACCGGGTCGCGGTAGCGGAACTCCGAGGCGTAATCGACCTGCACAGGCACGCGCGCAATCTGCTCGATCATGAACTTGCCCACCAGGGCGGCGTGCCAGGCCGTGCCACAGGCCGTCAGCACCACGCTGTCGAGCGCCGCCAAGGCCGCATCGTCGAGCGTCACGTCGTCGAGGCGCACCTGACCAGCTTCGAGGTCGACCCGCCCGCGCAAGACGTCGGTCAGCACGCGCGGCTGCTCGTGGATTTCTTTGAGCATGAAGTGCTTGTACGGGCCGCGCTCAATCGACACCGGGTCCCAGGCCAATGACTGCACCGGCCGCGTCACCGCTACGCCATCCGGGCGGGTGATACGTACCTGGGTGGCATCGATCTCGGCAATATCGCCGTCTTCGAGGAAGATGACGCGGCGCGTGTGGTCCACAATCGCCGGCACATCCGAGGCCACGAACATTTCGCCCTCGCCTACGCCAATCACCACGCCACCGGCATGACCGATGCGTGTCGCCACCAGCGTGCCCGGGGCATCGAGCGCCATGGCCACGATGGCGTTGCCCCCCTTGAGCATGGCCGCCGTGCGCCGCAGGGCCTCTACCAGCGAGCCGCTGGCCGCATAGTGCATGCCCAGCAGGTGCGCAATCACCTCGGTGTCGGTCTGCGACCCAAAGGTATGCCCTTCGTCGCTCAGCTCACGCTTGAGCTCGAGGTAATTCTCCACGATGCCGTTTTGGATGACCACCACGCGGCCGCTAGCATCACGGTGCGGGTGTGCGTTTTGCTCGGTCACATCGCCGTGCGTCGCCCAGCGCGTATGCCCGATGCCCAGGTGCCCCTGCACGGGCTGTTGCGCAAGCACGCGCATCAGGCCACTCAATTTGCCCACGCTACGGCGAATATCGAGCGCACCTGCGTTGTCGACCGCAATCCCGGCCGAATCATAGCCGCGGTACTCGAGCCGCGCCAAACCATCTACGATGATTGGGGCCGCTTCGCGCGGGCCCACATATCCGACAATTCCACACATCGCCGTCCTCCTCCCTGTCGTCACGTTGTTCGGGGCATGGGGAGGACACCCTCGTCGATCCACGCTACTCCGATGCGTATCATAACAAATTCACACCCACCTGCACAGTACACACCACGCAACAACAGCGTATATAATAGCTACACGTCATCTTACCGAGAGATCAGCCCATGAGTCATCCTGCCGCCGCACACCGGATTGCCACTTTCGGCACCACCATTTTCACCGAAATGAGTGCCCTCGCCATCCAACACCAGGCCATCAACCTCGGCCAGGGCTTCCCCGACTTTGCTGGCCCCGATTTTGTCAAGCAGGCCGCCGTTGATGCCATCACTGCCGACCTCAATCAATACGCGCCCATGCCAGGCCTGCCCAGTCTGCGCCACGCCGTTGCCGCCACCTGGCGTACCCGCACCGGCATCGACATCGACCCCCTCGCCGATGTGAGCATTGCCAGTGGTGCCACCGAAATCCTCTGCGATGTCATGCTTTCGTTCATCAATCCGGGTGACAAAGTGGTCGTCTTTGAGCCGGCCTACGATGCCTACCTCCCCGACATCATCATGGCGGGCGGCACCATGCTCCCCGTGCGCCTACATCCACCCGATGCCCAGCACGCCAGTTGGTGGTATGCCGAAGCCGATTTGGCGCAGGCGTTTGCACAAGGCCCCAAGCTCATCTTGCTCAATACACCGCACAACCCCACCGGCAAGGTGTTTACGCACGCCGAGCTGACGCACATCGCACACCTCTGCCAACACCACAACGTCATCGCCGTGGTCGATGAGGTCTACGATCGCCTCGTCTACGATCAGCATCAGCACATCCACCTCGCCAGCCTGCCTGGCATGTGGGAGCGCACCATCAGTGTCAACAGCATCGGCAAGACGTTTAGCGTGACCGGTTGGAAAATCGGCTGGGCGGTGGCGCCAGCAGTGCTCAACCAAGCACTCCGTGCCACCCACCAGTGGGTCACGTTTGCCACCTCCACCCCCATGCAACAGGCCTCGGCAGTCGCACTCACCCAGGCCGAGCACAATGGCTACTACCAGCAGCTCGCCAGCGAGTACGCCGATCGACGTCAGTACCTCAAGCACATCCTGCACCAGACCAACCTGCCCATCATCGATGCCGACGGCTCGTATTTCATCAGCGTCGATGTGGCACCACTCGGGGTACACGACGTCTACACCTTTTGCAAACGCCTCGCCGTCGAAATCGGCGTCGTGGCCATCCCCATGTCGGCGTTTTATGTGACCCCCGATGCCCCACGCCTCGTACGCTTCTGTTTTGCCAAAAAACACGCCACCATGGATGCTGCCGCTGAGCGCCTACGGCGCCTGCACGACATCCAGTGGGCGTGATGCTCCATTGCGTCAAGCCCCCTCACCGGCACGGGACGCGCGCCAGTGAGGGGGAGATGCTTGTTTAGTTGAAGCGATTTGGCTCACCAACCAGCGTCAGCAACGACTGCCGGATGCGTTGCAAGCGCACATCCATGCCATCGGGTCGGTTGTACAAATCCTGCCTGATAAGAATCACGTCACGGCGCAACTGCTCAATCGGGTCACGCAATACGCCGTTGGCGTAGCTTGTCGCTTGTAGCAGCGCATCATCGAGCGCCAGCAAGACTTGCTCCACACGCGCCATGTCGTTCGTTTGGAGCGCCAGCTCGGCATCACTGATGTGCAACAGCGCCCGCGACAAGTAGACGGCGCTCCACAGAGCCTGTGTTTCGGCCTGTACATCGAGCAATTCTTGCCGTGAAATATCGGCCACCACCGCCGGCACCGGCGTCGCCGTCACCGCCGCAATCACCGTGACAGCCACCGGTGCCCGGTCGATTGGCACACTCGGCATCGGCATCACCACGGTGCGTGGTTGGCCCCACCACAGCCAGCCGATGACGAGGCTGACCGCCACACTAATCAGATGCGGCAACGCCAGCCCTATCAGGCGACGCTGCCGCATCACGGCCGCTTTGAAAGATGCAAAGTTCACGCTCGCGGTACTCCGCTCGTCGCCCCAGCGACCTACTTGTCGATCTGGGCGGTCAGCAAGATGGCCTGAGCAATCTCGCGCATCGATTTCCGTGAATTCATCGAAAGTTGCTGAATCTTGCGAAACGCCTCTTGTTCCTTCAGCCCCTGTGAGTCCATCAACCAGCCCTTGGCGCGCTCCACCAATTTGCGCGTCTCCATCGTCTCTTTGAGGTCGCCGAGCTCCTTGGCCATGTCGTTGAATTCCGCAAAGCGCGCCAAGGCAATCTCGATGGCCGGCAACAACTCCGCCTCCCGGAACGGTTTGACGATGTAGTTGACCACACCCGCCTCACGGGCTCGGTCCACCAATTCACGATCCGAGTAGGCCGTCAACAACAACACGGGCGCAATGCGCTCTTCGGTCAGTACCTTGGCCGCTTGGATGCCATCCAGCTTGGGCATCTTGATGTCCATGATGACCAAATCGGGGCGGAGCTCGCGCGCCAAATGGATGGCACTCACGCCGTCGCCTGCATCGCCGACCACCAAATAACCAAGACCAATCAAGGTCTCACGCAAATTCATTCGAATAATGGACTCGTCGTCCGCAATCACCAGCCTGAGTTGATTGGGCATGGTTTCCTCCCACTCTCGTGGTTGTTAGTTTTTATGTCATTGTGAATATAGCACGTATTGCGCTTCATGGTCAAGAAAGCAATATACAAATTTGGCTGATAAATTTGTACTATTCTCCACAAAACGGGCACGACGTGCTGAAATATGCCATAATCACTCCGAATCCTATTACCACTACACGGCCCTGCATGACACACACCACCACCGGTCTCCGCGCCAATTGGCGTCAGTTCACCCTACTCGTCATCATCAACGCCTTTGTGGGCGCCCTGCTCGGGGTAGAACGCAGCGTACTGCCGTTGTTGGCATATCGCGATTTTTCTATCACCTCCACCGCAGTCACGCTCAGCTTCATCATCAGCTTTGGCGTCGTCAAAGCTATTGCCAATCTCTACACTGGCTGGGCGGCTGACGCCTTCGGGCGCAAACGCATGCTCATCATCGGCTGGATTATCGGGTTGCCCGTGCCTTGGCTCATCATGTGGGCACCGAGTTGGGGCTGGGTCGTGGTTGCCAACGTGCTCCTCGGCGTGAATCAGGGGCTCTGTTGGTCGGCGGCAGTCATCATGAAAATAGACCTCGCCGGAGCGCGCCAACGCGGCCTCGCCATGGGGCTCAACGAATTCGCCGGGTATCTGGCCATGTCACTTGCGAGCATCGGCGCCGGCTTCCTGGCCACGCAGTTCGGGGCGCGCCCCTGGCCATTCGTTGTGAGTGCCATTTTGGTCTCTCTCGGTCTCGTCATTTCAATCATCTGGGTGCGCGATACCCGTCATTTCACCGCCCCCGCTCCCGACGATCACCACCCCATGCCACCGTGGCACGTACGCTTTCTGCATGCGAGTTGGCATCAACGCACCCTGGCAAGCCTCAACGTCGCCGGGCACGTCAACAACCTCAACGACGTCATCATCTGGGGCTTACTCCCACTGCGTGCTAGCCAACTTGGCATCTCGTTATCAACCTCGGCAAGCATCGGTGCGAGCTACTTGGCCGTGTGGGGAATCGGCCAGCTCCTCAGTGGTCAGCTCAGCGACCGCATTGGGCGCACTCCACTAATCACCGTGGGCATGTTGACACAAGCCGCAGGCATCGCCCTCTTTGGCGCCACCACCACACCAACAAATTGGAGCATCGCCGCCATCTGCATGGGCGCCGGCACCGCCATGGTTTACCCCACCCTGCTCGCCGCTATCGCCGACGCCGCACCTGCCGCATGGCGTGCCTCGACCGTCGGCATCTACCGCTTTTGGCGCGATGCCGGCTATGCCGTGGGGGCACTCATCATCGGTGTTCTCAGTGATGTCCACCACACCAATAGTGCCGTGTGGCTCATTGCCACCCTCACCGCCCTCGCCGGCTGCTATGTGGCCTACGTGGCTCGACGTGTCACCTCCCTCCCCGCATAAGCACCATTGGCAACCGCCGTATTTTTCGGTATAATACAGGCAAGAAACGCAGTGAACGAGACACACCTGCGTGCTCACCTTTTCAGAGAGATGCCGGGTGGTGCGAGGTATCAAGGGCGAGCCGCTACGGTTCCACTCGGGAGCGGCCGAGGATGACTCGGATCGGGTGCGCCCGTTATCGCGCGCAACAAGGCTGATGACCCCGTCAGCGAACGAAGGTGGCACCACGAAGGCATTCGCCTCTCGTCCTTCTCACACGAGGATGAGGGCGTTTTTTGTGTGTCGTTGGGCGCATTACAAAGGTGATACCGCTATGGCATCGTTGTTGACCCTGCTCTACATTGCCGCACGGGCGGCGCGTGACCTCTACTGGGCCGTCCGCCGCCCCCATCTGTTCGGCGTACGTGCCGTCGTCATCGCCCCCGATGACACCGTGCTCCTCGTGCGCCACCGCGCTGGCCCCCATGCCTGGGTCCTCCCCGGGGGAGGCATCGAAGCCGGTGAATCCGCTAGCCACGCTGCTGCCCGCGAAATCTCCGAAGAGGCCGGCGTTACAATCAATGCCACCACTCTGCACCTGCACGGCATCTTCAGTGGGGCCCACGTCGTCCATCCCTGCGATGTCAGTGTGGTGGTGGCTCGGCTCGACACGACCCCGCCCCCTCGCCCATCTCCTTGGTCCATTGAAATCGCCGCCGCCCGTTTCGTCCACCCCCGCGATTTCGCCACCCTCGACGACACCGTCGAGCCCGGCTGTGCGCGTCGCATCGCCGAAGTCACCCAAGCACATCCCATAGCACGCACCTGGTAAGCAAAGGACTACCCCGCATGCCCTACACTCCCATCGTCGCCACCCTCGGCTACATCATGTCGCCCGATGGCACCCAAGTGCTGATGGTGCATCGCAACGCCCGCCCCGACGACATCCACTTCGGCAAGTACAACGGTCTGGGCGGCAAACTCGACTCCCACGAAGATGCCGCCGCCGGCATGGCCCGCGAAATCATGGAAGAAGCCGGTATCGCCGTCACTCGCATGACCCTGCGCGGCACCCTCAACTGGCCCGGTTTCGGCAAAAACGAAGAAGACTGGTTCGGCTTCGTCTTCCGCATCGATGCCTGGAGCGGCACCCCATTCACGAGCAACCCCGAGGGCTCCCTCGAGTGGGTCAACGTCGCCGATCTCCAATCCCTCAACCTGTGGGACAGCGATCGCCTCTGGATCGACATGGTCTTCGCCGGCGACGACTTTACTTTCCACGGGGTCGCCCCCTATCAACACGGCAAAATGGTGTCGTGGTCGTACTCCAAGATCGCCACCCGCGCGTCGTAGTCATACACACGCTCGCACCGATCGTCTATTCGTACAATCAAAAGGAGACCTGCTCATGTTGGACATCCGTCTGCTCCGTGAACAACCCGATGCCGTCAAAGCCGCCCTGGCCCGTGCCAGCGTCGACCCGGCCCTCGTCGATGCCGTGCTCGTCTACGACGAACGCCGCCGCGCCGTGCTCCAAGAGAGCGAGCGCCTCAAGGCCCTGCGCAACGCCACCTCCAAAGAGATTAGCCAGCTCAAAGACGCCGATCTCCGCAACACCAAAATTGCCGAAATGCGCGCCGTCGGCGATCAAATCAGCGCCCTCGACAAACAGGTCGCCGAGTTCGAAGAAGCCCAAATGGCCGCCCTGCTCGAGTTGCGCAACCTGCCCCACGACAGCGTACCCGTCGGCGCTGACGAAGAAGGCAACGTCGTGCTCGAGACCACCGGCACGCCACGCACCTTTGATTTTGCCCCACGCCCCCACTGGGAGCTCGGTGAACTGCACGACATCATCGACTTCGAGCGTGGCACCAAAATCTCGGGCTCACGCTTTTATGTCCTCAAGGGCAAAGGTGCGCGCCTGCAACGCGCCCTCATCCAGTGGTTGCTCGATTTGCACGGCAATCAGGGCTACCACGAGGTCTACACACCCTTCATCGTCAAAGAGCAGTGCATGTGGGGCGCCCGCCAACTCCCCAAGTTCCGCGATAACCTCTACCACGATGCCGAAGAAGATTACTGGCTCGTGCCCACCGCCGAGGTGCCCGTCACCAACATGCACCGCGACGAAATCCTCGACGCCAGCCAACTCCCCATCCACTACTGCGCCTACACGCCCTGCTTCCGCCGTGAAAAAATGAGCGCCGGGCGCGATGTGCGTGGCATCAAGCGCGGTCATCAGTTCGACAAGGTTGAGATGTACAAATTTGTGCACCCCGACACCAGCTATGCTGAGCTCGAAAAACTGCGCCTCGACGCCGAAGAAAGCTGCCGCCTGCTCGGGCTCACCTACCGCACCAAGGTGCTCTGCACCGGCGACATGGGCTTCGCCTCAACCAAGACCTACGACATCGAGGTCTGGGCCCCCGGTCAAAACGAATGGCTCGAGGTCAGCTCCTGCTCCAACGTCGAGACCTTCCAGGCTCGTGCCACCAACATCCGCTTCCGCCCCGAGCCCGGCGCCAAACCCGAGTTCGTACATACCCTCAATGGCTCCGGTCTCGGCATCCCCCGCACCATGATTGCCATCATGGAAAACTACCAGAACGCCGACGGCTCAATCACCATCCCCGAAGTCCTGCGCCCCTACATGGGCGGCCTCGCGGTCATCGCCTAATCCTGCCTCCCTCATGCAACATCAGAGGGCGGACCACGCATGCGTGATCCGCCCTCAATGTGTCTTGCCGGTGTCGGCATCTATGCACACTTACAACACGTGGTACGCCATCACCACCAGGTCGTGCCGATTGCCATGACGGTCGTGCGCATGCTTGCTAAACACGCCCTCGCGGCTAAACCCGAGCCGCTGAAAGATGGCCTGCCCTGCCGTCTGCGCCGCCAACATCTCCACAATCACCTTGGCCACGCCGAGCTGTCGCGCCGCCTCAAAAATCGCCTGCGCCATCTCACGCCCAAGCCCGCTCCGCCGATAGTCGGCGCCCACAATCAGTTGTACGTCGCCCACATGTGATGACCACCCCACCAGGCGACGCACCGCACTATATGCCACAATCTCGCCATCACCGTTGATTGCAACGACTTGCCGCCAATTCTCGGCCGCAAACGCATTGACCAGTCGGTTGATGATGTCGGGATTTTGCAGGTCATCCTCGAGATAAATCAAATCATCAGTGGGCAACTGCTGACCAAAGTGCAACAACGCTGCCCGATCCTCCTCCGCCAATGGGCGGATTGTGACCTGTAAGCCATTGCGCAACTGAATCGGCGCCACTGCCTCGACGCGCACGCTCATGGTCTCCCCTTTCCTCTTGCCTCAAACCCTCTTCATCTCCTACGCATTCGCATCGGTTCTGGATGAGTCGAGTTCGTGCAAATTATCACATATGCAGATAGTATACTAAAAATTGTTCTTTTTGTCACGAATTTTTTAATATTTCATCAAATCGTCATCAACTCACAACAACGCCCCTTTGACTGGGAAAAAATCCAGCCAAAGGGGCGTTACAAAGACCAGTGCTACGCCAAACGCGCCTTCACCGCAGCCACAGCGGCGGCCGCCGTAATCCCCAGGTTTGTATAAATCTCGCCAGCCGGAGCCGACGCACCGAAGCGATCCACGGTAATTAGGCCACCGTTGATGCCCACATAGCGCTCCCAACCAAACGACACCCCGGCCTCGATGACCACGCGGTTCGTCACAGAAGCAGGCAGCACCTGAGCTTTGTAGGCGGCTGATTGTCGCTCAAACAACTCTTGACAGGGCATGCTCACCACACGCGTGGCAATGCCTTCGGCCTCGAGTTGGGCGGCCGCCTGCATCGCCAACGACACTTCGGAGCCGGTGCCGATGATGATGGCCTGCGGCACACCAGTGCTCGCCTCCCGTAGGACGTATGCTCCACGGGCCACATCGGCGGCCGGGTAGGTGTTCCGGTCGTAGGCGGGCAATTTTTGCCGGCTCAAAATCAACGCCGTCGGCGCATGCCGCTCCGTGAGTGCCACCTGCCACGCGGCCGCCGTCTCAGCGGCATCGGCCGGGCGGATGACGAGCGTGTTGGGCAGAGCCCGCAACGACGCCAAATGCTCCACCGGCTGGTGTGTGGGGCCGTCTTCGCCCACGCCAATGCTGTCGTGCGTAAACACGTACGTCACCGGCAGATGCGACAAGGCGGCCACACGGATGGCACCGCGCATGTAATCCGAAAAGGTCAAGAACGTGCCGCCGTAGGCCAGCACGCCACCGTGTGCCGCCATCCCGTTGAGCATGGCACCCATGGCGTGCTCACGCACCCCAAACCACACCACCGACCCGGCGTAGTGGTCACGTTGGAAGCTCCCCTTGCTCACCTTGGGGGTCTTGTTGGAGCCCGCCAAATCGGCCGACCCGCCCAGCATCCACGGGATGCGTGAGCGCAACAACTCGATGATTTTGCCGGATGCATCGCGGGTGGCCATATCTCCACTCGCCACCAATGATTCGGCCAGGCCAGCGTCCCAACCCGCGGGCATACGCCCATCCCATGCGGTACGCAGTTGCTCGGCCTGGGTTGGGTAGGCAGCCGCATACACGGTGACTTCTTTTTGCCAGGCCTCGTAGTGCTTGGCGTTGCGCCGTGCCACCTCGGCCCAGAGTTGAGTGACTGCATGTGGCACCACAAAGCTCTCATCGGCCTCCAAGCCCAGTGCCTGCTTCGCCAAACGCACTTCGTCTTTGCCGAGGGGTTCTCCATGTGCCCGACTCGTACCCGCATAATTGGGGCTACCGTAGCCGATGATGGTGCGCACGGCAATGATGGACGGGCGTTGTTCGTCGGCACGCGCCTCATGCAACGCGGCTTCGATGGCATCACAGTCGTTGCCATCGGCCACCCGCAACGTCTGCCACCCGTAGGCCGCAAAACGCGCCAGTACATCTTCGCTGAAGGCCAAATCGGTAGGGCCGTCAAGCGAAATCAGGTTGTCGTCGTACAAAAAGATGAGCTTGCCGAGGCCCAAATGCCCGGCCAGTGAAGCCGCCTCAGCGACCACACCTTCCATCAAATCGCCGTCACTCACCAACGCATACGTCCAGTGGTTGATCGGCTTCGCATCCTGTTGATTATAGGTGGCCGCCAAAAACGCCTCAGCCACGGCCATGCCCACCGCATTTGCGGCACCTTGACCGAGTGGCCCCGTGCTCACCTCAACCCCGGGCGTGACCCCGACTTCGGGATGACCCGGAGTCATGGAGCCCCACTGGCGGAAGCGCTTCAGTTCGTCGAGGGGCACATCATACCCGGCCACGTGGAGCAATGCGTACAAGAGCATGGAACCATGCCCTGCGGACAGCACAAAGCGGTCGCGGTCGGGCCAATGCGGATCGTTGGCGTTGAACTTCAAAAATCGGCTCCACAGCACGTGCGCCATGGGCGCTGCCCCCATGGGCAAGCCGGGATGCCCCGAATTCGCCTGCTGGATGGCATCCATGGCTAGGGCACGAATCGTGTTGATGGCACGCTGATCGACTGCGGTATATGGCATCGTTGTCACCTATCCTTGGTTCTTCTTCCAGTCGGCCAAAAACTTCTCGATGCCGCTGTCGGTCAAGGGGTGCTTCATGCTCTGCTCAAGCACCTTGAATGGGCACGTGGCCACGTCGGCACCCGCCAATGCGGACTCGATGATGTGGCGTGGGTGGCGAATCGAAGCCGCTAGCACCTTGGTGCTGATGCCGTGTTGCCGGTAGATGCCACTAATTTCGCGGATGAGCTGCATCCCGTCGACACCCATGTCGTCGACACGCCCCAAAAACGGACTAATCAAAAACGCCCCAGCACGCGCCGCCAACAAGGCCTGCGCCGCATTGAAACACAGCGTCACGTTGGTGCGGATGCCCTCTTTGGCCAACGCATAGACCGCCTTGAGTCCCTCGGTCGTGACCGGCACCTTGACCACCACGTTGGGATGCCAGGTGGCAAATTCGAGGCCCTCACGAATCATCCCAGCCGCGTCCAGCGAAATCGCCTCGGCACTGATGGGCCCGTCAACGATCTTGGTAATCTCGGTAATCAACGTCTTGTGGTCGATGCCCTGCTCTTTGGCGACCAACGACGGATTGGTGGTCACCCCGCTCAAAATCCCCCAGCTCGCCGCTTCGCGGATTTCGCCCAGATTGGCGGTGTCGAGATAAATCTGCATGGTTGCCTCGTCTCCTTGTGCTGTGTGCATATGTGAAAAAAGACGTCGCTCTCAGAGCGACGCCGCTACTACGCACAGTATACCGCAACTTGCTCATACTCGTGGTCGTCATGCAATACTCACCGGACGAAATCGATGAACAGCACTGCAAGACGACACACTATGTGCGATCGATACGCGTAATATCATACTTCGGGTCGAGCAAATCCAACCCATAATATTCAGTATATTGCCAGATACTCAACTTCAGGCGGCGCATATTCCCGAGCACCAAGCGTTCTTTTTCGGCCCACGACAGAGTCTCATCATTGAGCGCATCGATGAAGTGTTGAGCAGGCTCTGCGACATATTGCCAGTCGCCGTATGTTTGCTCACGATATGCTTGCTCGCGATCATCGGGCGGATGTGACATGAGTACCACTCTGCTTTTTTCGATGACAGACCAAATCAAACACGCACCAAGGATCGGTATACACCACACGCGCAGATCTGCCGATACAGACCCACGCGTGACGATGAATGTGCTATTGCCAACGTACTACTCGAGGAAGCTTCGCAGCCCTTTGGCCACTCCCGGATGGCGCAACTTGCGCAAGGCATCGCCTTCGATTTGGCGGGTGCGTTCGCGGGTAATGCCGAACTCACGACCGACTTCTTCGAGGGTGCGCAAACGGCCATCTTCGAGGCCATAGCGAAGTTGAATGATGCGCCGCTCACGCTCCGGCAAGCGGGTCAAGGCCTCGTTGAGGCGCTCCCGCAACAACAGCTGTGTGGCAGACTCGGCCGGCGTGTCGCCGTGATGATCTTCGATGAAATCGGCCAAGTTGGCATCACCATCATTACCCACGGGTGTCTCAAGTGACAACGTCTGCCGCGACGCATCAAGAATGCGCCGTACTTTGTCGGTGGGCATGTTGAGCGTATGGGCGATATCGTCGGGGGTGGCGTCGCGACCCGTCTCTTGTTGGATTTGTGCCGCCGTGCGCATCAGACGATTGATGGTCTCACCCACGTGCACAGGCAAACGAATGGTGCGGCTCTGGTCGGCAACCGCTCGCGTAATGGCTTGACGAATCCACCATGTGGCATAGGTGGAAAACTTAAACCCGCGCCGGTGGTCGAACTTCTCAGTGGCACGCATCAGACCAATACTACCCTCTTGGATGAGGTCGAGCATCGACATGCCACGACCGAGGTACTTTTTGGCGTTGGCGACTACCAGGCGTAAATTCGCCGCGATTAAGTGCTCACGCGCACCATCACCGTCGCGGGTCATGACCTGCAACATGCTCCCTGGTAAACGCTGACCATCGACCAACAACTTGGCCTCGTGTGGTCGTACGACTGCCACATAGGTCACCAATCGCGTCACCACATCAGGAGTGGCCATCTCGCCCTGCTCGAAATCTTGCTCGACTTCTACGCACACCAGCGCCGCCATCACACTCAAATGCCGTGACTCTGGTCGGTCGGCAAGCCGGTAGCGCGTCGCCACCCGCTCGGCAATGGCTACCGCACGCACATCGACATGACTCGTCTGTGCGTCGATGAGCTGTGCCATTACCGCACGTACCAACTGCAACCGCGGCATCACGTCTGCCGCACAATAACGACATGGTGATTGTGCGTTGTGAAGCAAGGACTGGGCTACGAGCCCCAACTCGATGCGGTAGGCGAGTGCAATTTCTTCGACAATCGACTTCAGGCGATCAATGCGCCCAATATCACGCAAGTAGAGCCGCACCGAATCATCGACATCACCTTCAGGCGCTGTCGTGCTGGCGTCGGCTTCGATAGAGGTGAGTTCTTCGTCAGTAAGGTAATCTTGAAGCTGCGTGGCGTTGTCGTGAATGTATTCATCGATACCAAGGCGGAAGGTGGCAGAACCAGCATCGCCCTGGGTATTCGGTTGGGGTGGATTGGTCGGTTTATCCACACAACACCAACTTTCTATCAGCAATGACTGCTAACCACCTCAAATGTACCATATGTTGCGTAGAATCGCAATATTTATGTCCACATTTAGTGTCTTTTTCACTTAAAAAATGCTGTGATTTATATGAGAAAATACTCGCAGTCCTCCGGATTGCCGGATGTCTACCGATTGCATGTCGCAAACACGGGTATACTATTTACCAATAGTTCGTACGCCGGTCGCTGACCAAGGAGTGACCCCACTTATGAAAATCGTCGTCATCGGTGGCGCAAGCACCTATACCCCAGAACTCATCGATGGACTCATCGCATTTGCCCCGGAATTGTCATTGACCGAGGTCGCCCTGGTGGATCCCCACCCCGAACGCCTCGCCATCATTACCGCCTTCGCCCAACGCATGGTCGCCCACCAAAACGGCCACTTCCGCGTCTGGGGGACCACCGATCGCACTCAGGCCCTGCGTATTGCCCCCGATATCGTGGTTACCCAACTCCGCGTTGGTGGCCAAGCCGCTCGCCACGGTGATGAACTCCTCGGCCGCCGGAATGGCCTCGTCGGCCAAGAAACAACCGGCGTCGGCGGCTTCGCCAAAGCCCTGCGCACAATTCCCGTCATCCTCGACATTTGTGCGGACATTCGGACATTTGCACCACACGCCACCCTCATCAATTTCACCAATCCTGCGGGCATCGTCACCGAGGCGTTGCTCCGGCACGGCGGCATCCACGCCATCGGGCTTTGCAACAACGCCATGACGGCGCAACGTGGCATTGCCAAGCGACTAGGAGTCAACCCGCACGAGGTGCACATCGAGCAAGTTGGGCTCAACCACCTGAACTGGATCCGGCACATTCGCGTGGGGCAGAGTGACGTGACGACGCTTGTTTTTGAGCAGGTCATGCACGATCTCGCCACCGACCGTGATCATTTGCACATTCCTGCTAGCCTCATCAGCTTACTACAGGCACTACCAAGTGGGTATCTCGACTACTTTTATTTGACCAACGAAATCATCCAAAAGCAGCAAGGAGAGCCAACGCGTGCCGAGATTGTGATGGATGTGGAGCGACGTCTGCTCGAGCGGTATGCCGATGTGCATCTCTGTGAAAAGCCGCCGGAGCTCATGGAGCGCGGAGGTGCCTACTATTCGACGGCGGCGGCGGCGCTCATCCGCTCGCTCCATGTGGGCGACGACGCCATTCATGTGGTCAATGTACGCAACAACGGATCGTTGCCCGATTTACCGGCCGACGTCGTCGTCGAGGTTCCGAGTCACGTCGATCAGCGCGGTGCGCGCGCGTTGGCTCACCAACCGTTGGCTCCGGTAATGCACGGGTTGGCGGCGCAGGTCAAATCATACGAGCTCTTGACCGTCGAGGCGGCCATGACGGGGAGTCACGAGCGGGCCATGAGTGCCCTGCTCGCCAATCCACTCGGGCCAGGGGCAGCGCAGGTCGAGGCAGTCTGGAACGATATTCTTGTGACCAACCAGCAGTGGTTGCCACAGTTTCACACACGGTAGACAATCATGACAACCACTGACTGGTTTGTTGGGAGTGCCAGTAAGCGACTCACAGGAGCTGCGAATCAGCCCGATTATTGGTTTCACGCCATCGGTGTGCGTGGTGACGACCACCTTTTTGTCCTTGTCAGTGGTGATGTCATCGATGTCGATGCTATCGACTGCTCGTCGTTGCAGTTTCACATCCACCAACACCCCCTGACACGGGTCGATGTGGTCATGGTGCCGAGTGGTCATCGTGAGGCGATACGCCTTGCCGACGCAGCTACCGAAGAACGTCATCGCGTCATTCATGCCATCACGGATTGCATTGTTGATGCGCTGACGTTCGGGTGTCCGGCGGTGATGCGCTGGAGTGCATACGGCATCCAGTGGCGCAAATTCGACGACACTCCAATCGGCACTCTGCTTCTCCAGCCGCATGCGACGCAACGCGAGTCCCACCGACTACAGCGACTCAACGCACGCTACGGTGACCCAGTCGTCTTGGTCTGCCAAGCAGGTCTCCAACCAGCGATACCCGTCGACGAGGGTGATGTGTTTGCTGAGAGTGGTGCAGTGCCACTACGACACGTCACCTGGCAACATCATGCACCACACTGGCTGATTACATTCAACGAACATCGGCTCCTGGTGATGGCAGGGCGGAGCCCGCAGATGCTCCCAGCCCACGTGATTTCGACGCAACCGGAGCAGCTCCTCGACACGGTCGACATGACCTGGATAGGCGAGATCCATGGTGATACAGCGCTGTAATTGGTGCGGTGACGATCCACTCTACTGTGCTTACCACGACCAAGAGTGGGGAGTACCACTGCACAGTGAGCATGGTTGGTACGAACGCATCGTGCTCGAAAGCATGCAAGCCGGGTTGAGCTGGATTACGGTGCTCCGCAAACGCGAGCGCTTCCGTGAGGTCTGTGCGCAATTTGACCCTGTGCGCGTTGCACAATTCACGAGTGCCGACCTCGCGCATCTCGCCAACGATGCTGGCATCATCCGCAACCGTGCCAAATTACGCGCCATGGTGCACAACGCGGCGCGATTTCTCGAGCTTCAAGCCAAACACGGGAGCGTGGATGCGTTTTTTTGGCGGTATGTTGACGGCACACCCATCCAATCCAACCTCGTCCATCCACATCAGATGCCGACGGTCACTCCGTTGGCCACCCAACTCGCGGCCGACCTACGGCGGCATGGGTTCACCTTTGTGGGTCCCACCATGTGTTATGCGCTGATGCAGGCCACCGGCATGGTCAACGATCATCTCGTCGGTTGTTTTCGCCAGCACGAACTCCGCTAATGAGCTCCGCCGTCGTCATTCAAATCACGCACACGGGCACCGTGATTGTCGACAGCGATCACCCCCATGCCACCGCTTTTATTCGAGCCGCCCAACCGTATAGCCGCATTGACGCATACACGGGGCGATTTGTGCGCCTGCACATCGACCGTACCACGCTGTGGAGTGCGGCGGCGCAGGGGATGGGAGCCGACACCATCTGCCAAGCGCTATGTGACGCCCTACAGGCACCACTCGACCCCGTCATTGAGCGCACGATTACCACGCTGATGGCGCGTTGGGGCATGTTGACACTCCACGGCACGGTCTCTCAGCTTGAGTTGCGGTCCGCCCCACAGCTCCCCGCACGCATCCATCACTGGTTGACGGAGCGACTCGGCCCGGCCACCACCACTGGCACATATGCGGTTGCCGAATTACACCGGGGCCCGCTCAAACAACAACTCGTGCGACTGGGTTGGCCTGTCGATGACCAGGCCGCGCTCTGTGATGGCACGCACCATGCATTCGGGTGGCGCGACACGGTGCAGCTACGTTTTTATCAGCACCAGGCAGTAGCGGCGGCATTAGGCGCGCCCACGGGCATCGTCGTCTTACCACCCGGGAGTGGCAAAACGTATATCGGGGTGGCGGTGGCCTGTGCACTCGGGCGCCACACACTCATCCTCACACCGAGTCGCACCGCCGTGCATCAGTGGATACAGAGTGTGCTCCACGCCACCGACATCGCCCCGAGTGCAGTCTCAGGGCACCGGCGTGGGCAGGCGCTCACCCCCATCACGGTGGCCACCTATCAGCAACTCATCAGAGCGGATACCCCCTGTCACACCGCCGATTGGGGGCTGATTATATACGACGAAGTGCACATGCTCCCAGCGCCGGTCTTTCGCCTGACGGCCGCACTACAGGCCCGCCGACGCCTTGGATTGAGTGCCACACTCGTACGCGAAGATGGCCGCATCGGTGACGTTTTTAGTTTGGTTGGGCCGCAACGGTATAGTCTGCCCTGGCGCACCCTTGAGTCAGCGGGGCATATTGCCACGGCGCAGTGCTGGGAAGTCATCGTTGAGCCGAGTGCTACGGAGCGCACTGCATACCAACAAGCGCCGCTCAGACAACAGGGGCGGCTAGCGGCGGCCAGCGGCGCCAAGCAACGCGTCGTACCACGGATCGCCGCCAAGCACGCACAGCTGCCGTTGTTGGTCATCGGCTATTACGTGGATCCACTGCGTGAATTGCACAAGCACACCGGATGGCCGCTCATCAGCGGCGATACTCCACTTGCAGAGCGACAAGCGCTCCTCGATGCCTTTCGTGGTGGGCAGATTCTACGGCTCATTTTGTCCAATGTGGGCAACCAGGCCATCGACGTCCCCAATGCCGCCGTGTTAATCCAAATATCGGGGAGCTTTGGGTCACGACAAGAAGAGGCGCAGCGCCTCGGGCGGATTTTGCGCCCCAAGCTCAATCAGACCGGAGTGTTTTATACTGTGATTACACGACATACGCGCGAAGTCGATGATGCGTGGCAACGACAGCAGTTTTTGTTGTCGCAGGGGTACACTTATCAGCGCCTATCCGAGGACGACCTATGAACCACGATTTATCGCTTTGGCATCACCTGCGCACACTCTTCCCACCACGACGATTCGCGGGATTGCTGGCGGTAATGACACTGTGTGGAGTGGGAATCTGGCAGCTTCAGTATTTCATTGATGTCAGCCCACACGGCATTCGCACCCTTGTAGAACCGCTCGGATGGTGGGGAGCAAGCCTTCTCGGGGTGAGTATCACGGTTATTTTGTTGCTTCCGATTATTCCAGCCACCATCTTGCAGGTCGGCGCTGGAGTTATTTATGGACCCTGGGTCGGGCTCGGCATCACCTTGATTGCAGACGCACTCGGCGCGCTGATTGGTTTTATGATGGCACGGCGTTGGGGGCAACAGGTCATCCAACGCCGATTATCGCCGGCAGAGCAGGTGTCGTTTATGGCGCTGTGCCACCACGTATCCCCCATCAATATCATCGTCTTGCGCATCTTACCGGGGCCTGCCTACCCACTCGTGTCATTTGCGGCCGGGTGTAGTGGCCTATCAACCGGGCGCTACTTGACGAGCTCCCTACTCGGGGTCGCTCCTGCGTTAATGTTGTTAACATTGGCGGGAGATTTGAGCACACATCAGCCCTGGTTGGCAGCGTTGGTAACGGTTGTCTATGTTTGTGTGATGATTTTGTTAAACAAAATAGCACAGAAATATAACAAATACTTATAATGGACAGTGCATACTACGCATAATTGAGGAGAGTTGGTACAGATGATAGACGCAGCACGAATCCACGCTCAATTTGAAACTCGTTTTGGTGGCGCTCCTGAGCTCATTGTGCGCGCCCCTGGTCGTGTAAATCTCATCGGTGAACACACCGATTACAATGCCGGCTTCGTATTGCCAGCAGCCATTGACCGGGCCACGTTTATTGCGGCATCGCCCCGGAGCGATCGTCGCGTGCTTGTGGTGGCTGCCGATTTACACGAAGAAGACGAATTTTCCCTCGAGCACATCGAACGTAGCGGCATTCGCCCGTGGAGCAACTACATCAGGGGCATGGTGCGGGCGTTGTTGGTGGCTGGCCACGAAATCGGCGGGGCCAATCTGATGGTGGCAAGCAGTGTGCCCCGCGGTGCCGGTCTTTCGTCATCAGCTGCTCTTGAAGTTGCAACCGGATACGTATTCCAGATTTTCCACAAATTAAACATTCTCGGCGACGAGCTCGCATTGATGGCGCAGGCCACGGAGAATCATTTTGTGGGTGTCAACTGTGGCATCATGGACCAGTTCATTGTGACGTTGGGTCAGGCCAATCATGCGCTCATGATTGATTGTCGCGATTTGAGCTACCAAGCGGTGCCCGTACCCACCAATGCGGCCATTGTGATTTGTGACAGCCACATTGAGCGCTCACTTGCCGCATCGGCCTACAATCAACGGCGTGCCGAGTGCGAACAGGCCGTCGAGTTGCTCAAAGCGCACCTCCCCGGCATCAAGGCACTCCGCGACGTGACGAGTCAGCAACTTGAGAAGTACGGGCACGTGTTGCCGGCAGTAGTCCGCCAGCGCGCACGACACGTGATTAGCGAAAACGAGCGCGTAATCACGGGAGCCAATGCGTTGCGGAGCGGCGATATTGGTGAATTTGGGCGCCTCATGAATGCATCACACGCCAGTCTCCGTGACGACTACGCAGTCAGCATCCCCGAGATGGATTCACTCGTGGCCTCGGCCCAACGCGTCAGCGGATGCCATGGATCACGCCTAACCGGTGCCGGATTCGGCGGATGCACTGTCAGCCTCGTCGATGTTGATTCCGTTGAGCGCTTCCGCCACGAAGTTGCCGCCAACTATCTCGCCAGCACCGGTCGAAGCGCGACCATCTATGTCACCCAGGCTTCGGACGGCGTCGGTCGGATTCGCCCGTAACCGAGCTACATACAAAGGGAGTCGGTCATGCCAACCATTCTGCTTGTCGAAGATGATGCCACCCTCGCCGACACGCTCCGTTACAATCTTGAGCGTGAAAGTTACACGGTCATCAGCGCCAGCGATGGCATGACCGCTCTTGAGCTAGCCCGCAGTGCGGACCCCGACATCGTCGTGCTCGACGTGATGTTGCCACGACTCGACGGGTTTTCGGTATGTCGGATTTTGCGCAAAGAGAGCAGTGTACCGGTCATCATGTTGACCGCCCGCCAAGACGAAGTCGATCGCATCGCCGGATTAGAGCTCGGCGCAGATGACTACCTCACCAAGCCATTTAGTGTCGGCGAGCTATTGGCGCGTATTCGCGCCATTCTGCGCCGCACCGACCGCGCCACCGGGCTTGAGCGCGACATTGTCACCATTGGGACCATCAAGCTCGATACCGGCTCACGGCGCATCTGGCGTGACGACAGCGAAGTACAACTCTCACAAAAGGAGTTCGATTTGCTTGCCTGTCTGATGCGAAATCGTGGGTTGGCGCTGTCGCGCGATGTCTTACTTGAGCGTGTCTGGGGGTTCGACTATGTCGGCGATGGGCGCACCGTCGACGTGCATATTCGCTGGTTACGTGAAAAAATCGAAGCTGACCCGAGCACCCCTGAATACGTGCAGACCGTGCGCGGCATCGGCTACCGTTTTGACGTCCCCAATCCCCGTGCCAAAGAGTAGTCGCCCATGACCACTTTTTGGAGCTGGACACCCTGGATTATCACCGTAGCCGTGCTCGCGTGGAGTTGGTGGCGGCGGCGTGTCGCCGTGCACCCACCGGAGGTCCCTGCGGTCGCGTTGCATGCAAGCACTGCGAGCACTGTGTCGCTTCTCCCCACCAGCGAACAGTTCATCGATTTACTCGACGTGGGCGTGCTTTTTTTGCATCCCAACGGCGTCATCATCACCTACAACGAAACCGCCGCACAACTCCTAGATTTGCACCCGCACAATCGAGGGCACAGCATCATGAGCGTGGTACGTGACCACCAGCTCGACGATTTCGTGGCCGAAACCATGCTCCGTGGCGAGCGTGACGAGATGCTGTTGCCGCGGCGCAACCCGGCCCGCACCCTCAAGGTGAGCGCCCAGAGACTGACCACCTCACAGGCCACCACGGTGATGGTCGTCATCATCCGCGACGTCACCCAGATTAGTCAGCTTGAGCGCGCACGTCGCGACATGGTCGCCAGTGTGTCGCACGAGCTCCGTACGCCACTCGCCGCCCTCAAATTGTTGAGTGAGACGATTGCCACCAACCCACCCGCCGACGTTGCGCAACGGATGGCATTGCGCATCAGCGACGAGGTCGACACGCTAAATCACCTTGTCAACGACCTGCATGATCTTTCGCAAATCGAGGCTGGGCGTATCGCGTTACAGCTTGCGCCACATCCTCCTCTGACACACGTGATGCGCGTCATTGAGCGGATGACACCAGCGGCGGCCGAGCACCATATCCACCTTCACCATGATGTCAGCGACACGCTTCCGCTCGTGCTCAGCGACGCCAACCGCATCGACCAAGTCCTACTCAATTTAGTGCACAACGCCGTCAAATTTACTCCCGATTACGGGCACATCTCCATCCATGCCGAGATGGTATCACTCCCTCAGCACCAGCCCGCTTCACACCAGATACCCGCCAATCACCCTCATGGCGATTGGATGCTCTTCAGCATCACCGATTCTGGGGCTGGCATCCCGGCCGAGCACCAGCAGCGCATTTTTGAGCGGTTCTACAAGGTCGATCAAGCGCGCACCCGTGGATCTGGGAGCGGGCTCGGTCTCGCCATCGCCCGCCATCTCATCGAGGGTCACAGCGGGCGCATCTGGGTCAACAGCACGGTCGGCCTCGGCACCACGTTCTTTTTCACCTTGCCGACCGCCCACGAATCGTCCACCCAGCAGTAACATCACGCCAAGACTTTAGCCTCACAAAAAAACTGTGCAAGGGCGGGTGGCAACAGCTCCGCAAACCGCGTTGTATCACCGGCCTGATGCCCGGCAAGCGGCATGAGACGTGCGGTAAGCGGTTTGCGGAGCGTATGTGCCAGTGTAGCGACTTCACGGTACATGCCGGCCAACGTGGCTACTGCAATGTCACCAGCAAGGGGAATGGTGTCGATACCCGTGCCACACACCGCACTAAAAGCCAACAAATCACGGAGTGTATAGCGCCCTTCACGGGCACGCAATGCCAAGCGTGAATCTTCGACCACGGGCAACATGATGCCCGAAAAGCCGAGTTGTACCATGTCACACTCGCGAATGGTGGCGGTCAAAGCACGCACGCCACTCATGGTCCCCCACGCACCAAAGGGCACCCCAGTGAGATGCTCGATGGCGGCGGCAATACTCCGCTCGGGGTGCGGGTGGGGTGCGAGCGACCAATCGCACCCGGCATAGGTCACCCCATGCGCTACACAGATGGGTTCGGCACACTGGCGCAGGCGACGGTCGTAGTCCAAGAGCCGTTGTGACAGCTGCGCGAGCACCGCATGGACGAGCTGTGGGCGTTCGGGTGCATCGGCGGCGAGTTGTGCGAGTGGCTGTGTCGCCTGCCATGCAAGTGCCGCCGCCTCCGGGCCAATCGCCAACCACGGCGCATGACCGTCGTGCCATGCCGCTGGGAAAAAGGGGCTCCCGGCAGGCACCATGGCCAAGGCCGCCACGCGCAGATTTCCCACGCCACCCGGCACATCGCGAGCAAGTTGGTGCGTCATGGCGGCCATTTCCACGATGGTGGCTTCGTCGATCTGGCCATTGGGCGTCAGTTGCACACTCGCAAACAACGCCTGAGTCGCCGCCATCGCATCGGCGAGCTGATGGAGGCGCTCACGGGGCACAATGCCCAGCGTGGCGTAGTCGAAGCCAAGATCAATGGCGCGTTCTTCGATGCCACGCGCCACGCTGACCAAATCAGCACAACTGTTGAATCCCCGAATCGAGGGGGCAGCCCGCAGGGTCTGTACCACAATCCCCTCGGCCTCGAGCGCTCCCCGCACCGCATGGGCGGCTGTGGCAGCCCGTTGCCAATCCCCCTCACGGGCTCCCACCGTAATGGTACGTAACTCCATGCACCTACTCCCCGCTTTTTTGCAGAATCACCGCTAACTGACCGCGCGAATCAACCAGAAGGCGACCATGCCAATCACCACCGTCAAGATGGCGTTGGAGGTGCGCCAGGCCACCACCGCACCAATACAGGCCGCCGCCAAGGCAGGTCCCACACTCAGCACACGCCCAGTTGCCACAGAACTCGTGACCACGGCAGGCACAATCAGGGCGGTAAATACCGCCGGCGGCACATAGCGCAACCAGGTGGCCAACCACGGCGGCGGATCGTTGCGCAACAAGAGGAGTGGAATGGCACGAGCGGCATAGGTCACCGCAAACATGCCCAAATACGTCAACCAAATCGACATCAGCCCCTCCGTGTTTCGGCGCTCAAGAATGTGTCAAAACGTGCCAATCCCTCAGCAAAATTTGCTTTGCCGAAGCCCACGCGAAAGTAGTTGCCCGCATAGCCGTAGACCGAGGCCGGCAAAATCAACACGCCGTGGTGTTCGGCGAGCGTCTGTGCCACCTCAGCAATCGGGCGCCCGAGCTCGAGGCGAGCAAAGGCCACACTCCCAGCCCGCGGTGGCACCATCGAGAGCACGTCGGCATGACGAGCGCACAGCTCATGAAAGAGTTGCACGTTGCGCAATATCATCTGCCGGCTCCGGCTCAAGACGCGTTGAGCAGATTGTAGTGCAATCAATGCCAAAATTTCTGAGGGGGCAGAATTACAAATGGTGGTGTAGTCTTTGTAGGCCAACAAGCGCTGGCGCACCTCGGGCTGGCGCACGACAAGCCAACCAATACGCAATCCAGCCAAACCGAAGGCTTTCGACATCACGCCCAGACTGAGCGCTTGCGCACTTACTTCACAGGCCGCCGGCAAACGATCCTGTGGATTATACTCAAGCAGGCGATAGACCTCATCTGCAAACAGTACGATGTGGTGGGCATCGGCGAACGCCACCAACTCGCGCCATTCATCACTGGCAATCGTGGCACCCGTGGGGTTGTGGGGCGTATTGATGAGAATCATCTTGGTGTTGGGGCGGACCGCCTGCTTGATGGCGGCCACATCGAGGCGCCACTCCTGCTCGGGGCGGAGCTCAATCAACGTAGCCTCCGCACCACAGGCACGACCGACTTCGTAGAGCGATTGATAGCCGGGCCATGTGGTCACAAAATGATCACCGGGGCCAAGGAGCACGTTGGCGGCCACGAACACGGCTTCTTCGGCACCCGAGAAGGTAATCACGTCGTCTGCATCGATGCCCACATACAGGGCCGCAATGGCGGCACGGAGCGCAGGCAAGCCACTCGTCTCGGTGTAACCGAGCTCGAGGTTGTGCCAGAGCTCGAGAGTGGCCGGGCTTGCAAGGGCGAGCAGGTCACGCATGGCCATGCCCTGCACATCAGAGCTACACAAAATATACGGGGTCGTAAATTCATAGCGGGCAAAAAATCGCTCCAGGGCAAAATCAGGAATCCGCATCAGTATTCTCCTTGGTGGCGAGCTGTGGCCACCGTGTGGCAAGCAGAGCACCAACCGCACTGGCCAACAGACCAGTGATAAGCACATACCAACTCCCCGGCAGCCACAACGCACTCAGAATCGACACGACTGCGGCCACCGCAATCACCGCTCGGTTGACGCCATCGCGCATCATCGGCATGGTAAACGCGATGAAGGTCAGCGGGAAAATAAGATCGAGTCCGAGCGCACCCGGGTCAGGAATCAATGCCCCCAACAACGCACCCGTGATGGTGCTGGCAGCCCAGACCACGTACAAACTCAGATTCGACCCAAACTGATACCACGCATCACCGCCATGACGTGCAAAACGCTGCACCCCCACGGCATAGGTTTCATCGGTCAGTTGAAAGGCCACCACCGCGCGCAACCACGCCGGTGAACGCCGAATATATGCGGCTGTCGAGGCCGCCAACAACAGGTGGCGGGCGTTGATGATGGCGGTGGTGGCAATGATGCTCAACGGGTGTGCACCACTCGCAAATAATCCGACGGCAGTAAATTGCGACGCACCGGCAAACACGATGAGCGACATCCCCAACGTCTCCACAAACGACAATCCGGCCGCCAGTGCGCTCACGGCATAGACCATGCCAAATGGTGCCACCCCCGGCCAAACAATGATGGTGTCGACAAACCCCAGACGGAGCGACTGCCAACGCGTCATGACGCCACTCCTTCGATCAATGCCACCATGATGTGGAAGCTGCCGTCTGCCTCAATCCCCAGCGCCTCTTTCACTTGAGTCGGTGCATGTGCCAACAGACGTTGCAACTGCCCGACTTCGTAGGCCGGCGTTGCCATGCGTGTTACCCAACTGGTGAACTCAAGGCGCACCGACCACGTGTGCTGATGCACGGCCGGCAAACCGGCCTCAGCACAGAGCTCCAACCACTGTTTCACACTATGATCACGTACATGTGATGGATCCCGCAAGATTTCAATCGCATTCAGCACGGTATCTGCCATTGGCTGGGGTGGTGATACCACATCAACCAACAACCACCGCCCACCCGGCTTGAGTATGCGGCGGACCTCGTGCAACGCCCCGAGTGGATCGGCGAAATGATGGGCCGCATAGCGCGACACTGCCATGTCAAAAACCCCGTCCGCGAATGGCAACTGTGCCACATCGGCGCGCTCCACCCGCACATTGGTCAATCCCTTGTTGGTGACTTGCTGTGCGGTCTGCGCCAACATGGCCTCGGTCAAATCGATGGCCGTCACGTGTGCCACCCACGGGGCCAGTGCTACCGTGACGTGCCCAGCACCACAACCGACGTCGATGACCTGCGCATCCTCGGGCATGACTTGCCGAGCACGCTCAATCAGTCCCTGCAAATCAGCACCACTTGCATGCACCACACTCGTAGCATAATTGGCGGCAACCGCACCAAACTGCTGTTGAATGGATTGGTTAATCGATGCGTCACTCATCACGCCAGTCCAATCACGATGCGCTTGTTGGTGGCGCCCTTGCTCCGTGTCTTCAACAGTGCAACCGTGCCTACCTCACCCGTACGTGCCACATGAGTGCCACCATCGGCCTGCAGATCAAGCCCTACGATGTTGACCGTACGCACGTGCGTAATTCCCTCTGGCAAGAGGTTGATTTTGGTACGGATGAGATCGGGAATCTGGAACGCTTCTTCGCGGGGCAAAATGTTCACTTCAATCAGGCGATCGGCGGTCACTTCCACGTTCACGGCATCGATGATTTTTTGTGCCAATTCGTTGCTGAAATCGCTGATTTCGAAGTCAAGCCGCCCCTCATCCACATCCATGTTGCCACCGGTGACCAGTGCCCCGTAATCACGAAACACCACCCCGCACAACAGGTGCAACGCGGTGTGGGTACGCATCAAGCGGTAGCGCCGCTCCCAATCGACCACACACATGATCTGGCTCCCTACTGCGGGGCGCGTCTCGCCTGCCAGTAGATGCACTACGCCATCGGCCCCACGCTTGACCTCGGTGACCGCCCACTGCTGCCCCCCACCCGTGATAATGCCCGTATCGTGGGGTTGCCCACCGCTGGTGGCATACAACACTGTGCGATCGAGCACAATGCCGTTTCCCTCACTGCTATGTCCAATCACTGTGGCCGTGCATTCACGCAGGTATGCGTCAGTGTGATACAACAACTCGGTCATATGCTTCCTCTCTCCGCCTATGTATTTGTCCATCTCATTCTACCTACATTTTGTTGGTAACTTGGCATCACTCCACGCCAACACAACGACTATCGTGAGTAGTCTCGTACTCTTCCCCCATACACGGACCCATACGAACACCCCCAGGTACGTGGTACTTGGAGGTGTGGCAACATCATGTTCCAAACAGTTCAACGCACATTATTTCGCATCATCGACCATCAAGTACCAAATGGCCAGCCCCGACCCAGCATAGGCCACCGCCCCCAAGATCAGCAACGGGGTAAATCCGTACTGCGTCTGCACCAAGCCACTCAACGTCGATGTGATGGCCCAGCCCGCCGCCCACGTCATACCCCAGATGCTCGAAGCAAAACCGCGTTGCCGCGGATTCACCAGGCGCATGGCAAGCACGTCGCTGAGGGCAATACTGCCACCAATCAAAAACGCACGCGCGTAGTAACCAATCAACGCCACCCACAAATCCGGCACAATCATGGTAAGCAGTGCCGGTGCCGCCAAAATGCGCAAGACACTGGCCCATACCCGCAAACTGCCCTGCCCGACACGATGACCGATGATGACCGCACCAACCCCGAGCGCGACCCCACTAAAGGCCAAAATAGTGCCCACCGTGCTATCGGTTAACCCAAATTGGTAGCGGAAAAACAGACTTTGAAAGGGAAAAAAGGTACCACTCCCCACGCCAATCAAAAAATCTACCATCCCGTACGAGATGATACGTCCCGTACTACGCTGTGGCGCTTCTGCTATCAGGAGTTCACCGTGCTCGTCGGTATCCGGCGCTTTCGCGATATCCCCCCACAACGGCACCATCGAGGTGCCTAACAACACAATGCCAATCAACAACACGCTCCGGTAAGCCAGTGTGCTTTGGTCATCGACATTGAGCCAGGGTGCAATCACACTTGGGAGCCACCCCGCCAACATGCTCCCCACCAAGCCAATCGTATTGATTGCGGCTTCGTTGAGGCCAAACACGGTTGGCTGTTGCGCGTGTGGCGTCGCCATGGTCAACAATGGAAACAACGCCGAAAAGAGGAGCGCAAACGCACACCCGACCACAAATTGGCTAATCATCAACCACAGTTGGCTCGGCGCAAACACCACCCATGTCAACCCAACCACATACAACATGACTGCGCCAATGAGCGCACGGCGCGCACCAATGCGATCGATGAGCATGCCGGCTGGAATACCAAAGACCAACCCTGCAATACGCGCCACGGTCGACAGTACCCCTACGGTGTCAGCAGCATACCCCATGCTCACCAAAAAAAAGTTGAACAACACGTCGAAAAAGCTCATCCCAATGCCAATTAACATGCTGTGAATCAACACACGCCACACAGTCACTGGAATGATACGCAACGAACGAATCACACCGCCCCCTTTTTGTGTGCGGGATTTCCCTGCACGTCGCTAATCGCGCTCAAACCACCAAATCGACAATCCGGAGCAGACGTATGCCACAGCACTCATGGCAATCAACGGCGCAAAACCGAGCGATGCTTGCAAAAACCCACTCGCAGTGGAGGCAATGGCCCAACCCATCGACCAACACATGGTCATCAGGCTTGCCATCTGCCCACGTTGCCGTGGATTCACCAACCCCATGATGAGCACATCGTTGAGGGTAAAACTCCCGCCCATAAAAAAAGCACGCCCAAATGCGCCAAACATGGCCAACGGCAAGACGGGAATCATCAAGCAAGCAAACACGGGGGCGGTAATCAGTCGCAAAGCACCCGCCCAAACACGCATATTGCGGTGCCCCAACCATCGCCCAAATACGACTGCACCGATTCCCATCAACACCGTGGCACCGGCCACCACGAAGCCAATCTGCTGGTCGGGGAGCCCGTGTTGCATGCGAAAATACAGGGACTGAAAGGGCAAAAATGTGCCAGCACCTAGCCCCACAAAAATACTCGCAACCGCATACCCCACCAGTTTTCGCGTCGGTTTGATGGGGACGGCATCATCATCACGGTGTGGTGATGCTACCGGATCGCCATCTTTGTGACGCCCGCGTTCGCCCCCTAAGTTTTGAATGACGGGAAGTACCGCCACCAGCATCAACACACACCCGACAACCAAGGCCCAGCGATAGGCAGGTGCATCTTGGGCACCAACCCCCAGCCACGGCGCCAACAAACTCGGCACCCAGCCCGCCATGATGCTCCCCACTAGACCGATGCTCATGGAGGCTTCGTTCAACCCAAAAACCAAGGTGCGTTGCGCCGGCGGCGTTGCATGCGTAAGCAGCGGCATCAACGCCGACATGCCCATTGCAAACAAACATCCCGCTATAAATTGGCACACCATCAGCAAGATGATACTGGGCATGAACAACAACACAATCATGCCGATCGCATAGCCGATAACCCCGATGACCAGAGCTCGTTGCGCACCAATACGATCGATGAACATCCCAGCTGGAATACCAAACACCAAGCCAGCAATACGCACCGTGGTCGACATCAAACCGGCCGATTCGATGCCAAAGTCCATGCTCACCAAGTAAAAGCTAAACAACACGTCAAAAAAGCTCACACCGAGCCCAAATAAGACGTTGTGCAACAAAACACGCCAGGCAGCGCCTGGAATGGTGCGATACGAATCCACGACGATTCCTTTTGTACTGATGGCCATTACTGTCCGTGCCAAGCATTATCGCATACTTCCCGACGTTCTGTTGCACCGACACTCCCGTGGTATGATGGGTGCGTTATCGTACCACGTATGCCTGTGCGCTTCACTCATCAAAGGAAAAATCATGAACGTGCGCCAAACGGGAATGTTGTTTTTGCTCGGAGCCATCTGGGGCGCCGCTTTCATGCTCATCAAAATCGCGGTGGCCGAAATCACTCCAGCCACACTCGTCGCTGTGCGTATCGTCGTCACCGCACTGATTCTGTGGGGAGCATTACGCATCGGCGGCGAGCAACTCCCGCGCGACCGGCAGACCTGGTTCAATTTTTACTCTGTGGGCGTGTTTGGGCTCGTGGTCCCCTTTCTGCTGATTTCGTGGGGGCAACGCCTCATCCCGAGTAGCACAACCGCCATTTTGGGCGCCACCACCCCCCTGTTTACGGCACTCATCAACATCTTTTCGCGCTCCGAAGAAAAAATCAACACCGAGCGCATCGTCGGGCTTGGCATCGGGTTTGTGGGCGTCATGATTGCCATCGGCCTGCATGGGGCCAGTGAAGGCAACATCCTCGGGGAATTGTGCGTGCTCGGAGCCGCTCTCTGTTATGCCATTTCTGCACTGTACAGCCGCCGCGTCTTTGGGGGCATGTCACCGATTGTCCCCTCAACCGGACAAATGATTGCAAGCGCATCTCTCTTGGTGCCCATCGCCTTGTTGTGGGAGGGGGTGCCACAGAGCATGCCCTCGACCCGGGTCATTGTGGCCATGGTCATCTTGGCCGTTTTTTGCACAGCCATCGCCTACATCATCTACTACCGCCTGATTGATAGTATTGGGGCCACGAAAGTTTCTATGGTGTCATATCTCGTAGCACCGTTTGGTGTCGTCTACGGCTCCATCTTTCTCCAAGAACCTATCACCTCCAATTCCATTGTGGGGCTGTTGGTCATTATTGGGGGTATTCTGATTGCTGGTGGCAGTTGGCGCCTCCTCCGCAACAACGGTGTACCCAGCATAAAACCATGAATCTTGACAGCATCGCGTGGTTACAAACGGCCGAGGCCCACACGCTCAGTCAGCTGGTACAAACCGATCACCATCTCGCCAGCATGACTCGACTCCGCGCTCAGACCACCCCAGAGCGGGCGGCTGCTCTCTACGAGCTCGTCGCAGTGCGCCAAAAGGCCATTACCAAGTTCCATGATGGTCATCAGTTGTGGTTTACCAGTAGCGGGCTCGAGCAGGCCAGTCACGAGCGTGTCTCTCAGCACCGAGCCCTTCAGTTCGCCGGTGCCCATCAGATTGTCGATCTTTGTTGTGGCTGTGGTGGCGACCTGCTCGCACTGGCCACACAGGCTCCTAGCATTGGGGTCGACAACGATCCGGTGCGCATTGCCATGGCGCACGCCAATCTTGCCCAACGCCAACTGTTGGCACAGGCTCAGACCGTCGTCGCCGATGTCACCACGTTCGCCATCACAGACGAGGTTGATGCGGTCTTTTTTGACCCAGGGCGTCGTCACCAGGGCCGCCGCATCATGGATCACGCCGCCTACCAACCGCCACTCAGCACGGCACAGCGCTGGCTTGCCCCCCATCGCACGATTGCCATCAAATGTGCCCCAGGCATCGACTACCACGATGTGCCCTTTACCACTTCGGTCGCCGTTGAATGCGTGTCATATGCCGGTGAAATGCGCGAAACCGTGCTCTGGCTCAATGCCCAGCACCTGTGGCGCCGCCAAGCCACCCTCATCGGCGAGCACCATGTAATCACCATCACCGACCAACACACTCCGAGTGCACCCTCTCTTTCTGCGCCGCTCCAGTACCTGTATGAACCCGACAGCGCCGTCATCCGGGCGGGCCTCGTACAGCATCTTGCAAGCGCCATCGGTGCGCACTTCCTCGATGCCCAGATTGCATACCTCACCCATGACACTCCAGTTGCCACACCGTTCGCACGTTGTTGGCGCATCGTCGATTCCTTTCCCTTCAGCGAACGTGCCATTCGTGCCCGCTTGGCCGCCCTCGGAGCTGGCCCCGTCACCGTCAAAAAACGTGGCTCAGCCGTCGACAGTGACGCCCTCGCACGCCGCCTTTCACGACCGCACGGCCACCCGTATGTCGTCGTACTCACCCGTGTGGCAGAGCAACACACCGCCATCATCTGCCAAGGACCCATTTCTACACAAGGAGCGCTGCCATGATTCAACCAGACCTGTTAAGTCCCCCCCAACGCCGCAACGGTATGCTGGTAATGATTGTCAATTCATTCATGATGTGGGGTGGGTTCTTCATGGTGGTGCCGCTCATCTCCATTCACTACGTGGAGCAACTCGGGTGGACCACTGCCGCCATCGGCATCGTTTTAGGCGTGCGCCAATTATTCCAACAAGGTTTCACCGTGGTGGGCGGCATGCTCGCTGACCGCTTTGGTGCGCGTCTCCTCATCCTTTGCGGTCTCGTGGTGCGCTTCCTCGGCTTTGCTGCCATGGCCTGGGCCACCACATTCCCCCTGCTCATTCTCAGTGCCATTTTGGCGGCGCTTGGTGGTGCGCTCTTTGATTCACCGAGCTCTGCGACCATTGCCGCGTTGACCACACAAACCGATCGCGCACGCTATTTTTCGATTTTGGGCATCGTACGCAACCTCGGCATGGCCATCGGTCCTCTGGTTGGCACCTGGTTGCTCGATTTCGACTTTGCGGTTGTGGCCGTTTCGGCAGCATCATGCTACATGGTGGCCTGGGTAGTCACCTACTGGTTGCTCCCCGATGTGGCCGTCGCCACCAATCAAGAGCACCTCACCTATGGCATCGGGTTGGCTCTGCGTGACCGTCGCTTCATGATCTACAACACTCTGCTCCTCGGCTATTGGTTTTTGTGGACACAAATCACCCTTGCAATCCCCCTCAAGGCCACCACCATTGCCCACGATCATGCCGCGGTCAGTTGGGTCTACCTGGTCAACTCCATCATGAGTATTGCCCTGCAATACCCGGTGATGCGTTGGGCCGAACAGCGTTTTGCACCGAGCGTTACCCTCATCCTCGGCATCGGCGTCATGGCATTTGGTCTCGGCATGATTGCATTTGCCGACAACATCATCGTGCTACTCATCTGCGTCTCCCTCTATTCGCTCGGCGGATTACTCTCTTCGCCGAGTCAACAGACCGTCGCCGCCAATCTCGCCAACAACGCGGCATTGGGCTCGTATTTCGGGGTAGCCGGTCTTGCGATCGCCATCGGTGGGGGCATGGGGAGCTTTAGTGGGGGCACCTTGTACGGACTTGGCGAGCAATGGCACTTCCCTGCCACCCCCTGGATTGTTTTTGCCGGCATTGGTACGATTACCACGCTGGCACTCCTGCGGTTTTTCCGGGGACACAACTTGTTGCAAAAAAACGACCCAACCCCACAACAATGATTTGAGGAGTATGGCATGTTGATACAACTCGAACCAGCCCAGCTGCACTATACGATTGCGCAACCCAATCAACAGTTGCGGCTATTGGAATTCACCCAACGTGCACACCACCAAAGCCTGCAATTTGCCAGTACCCTCCGGCATATGCCGGCCAGCGATCTCTGCATCGTGGTCGCATGGCACCACGACACCCCGGTGGCCACTCTCATTGCCACACCAATAACCGGTCCCACCAGTTGGATTCGCGGTGCTGCCATTGAGTTCATCAGCCCGGTGCACCATCACACGGTAATCCAGGCCATGCTTCAGCGGCTACACGAGCACTTGCCCGGCAAACACTGGTACTTCACTGCCGACATATACGATACCTGGCTCCGTGATTTCCTCGTCACCCTCGGATTTCGCATCGACATACACATCATTGCCCTCGAATGTCGCATCCGCCCCGTCGCGATTCCCGTGAGCGACGATTCCTTTCAGCTCCGCCCCATGCAATCCGACGATATTACGAGCATCTTGACCATTGACGCAAGCGCATTTACCCATGAATGGCACAAGTCATTGTTCGAAGTCAACGACATGTGGCAATCGCCAGGGATTGCTCTAGTCGCCACCGCAACGGACGTCATCATCGGCTATGCCATCGCCATCTGGCACCACCGTGCCAATGCACTCCATCTCGTGCGCATCGCCGTACTCCCCACGTGGCGCCGTCACGGGGTGGCCCGACACCTCCTTGCGACCGTCATCGACTACGCCCACCACAACGATGCTCAGTACCTCACGCTCAACACCCAGCAGACCAACACCGCAGCCATTGCCCTCTATCAGCAATTCGGCTTCCACCCCACCGGTGAGCGCTACCCCGTCTATCACTCCCCGGCGAGTCCACCTTCATGACCCGTGGCAATATGCTATACTGACGCACATGGATACGAACACATCATCTCCTGCATCGACATCCATCTTCACGTCGGCGAGTGCCTTGATGCGCCGCATGACACACCACATCGAGCAGGTCATCATCGGGCGGCGCGATGCCGTCGAGGCGGCGGTCGTGGTAGTCGCAGCCGCAGGCCACCTGTTGGTAGAGGACGTCCCTGGTACCGGCAAGACCATGCTGGCCCGTGCCCTGGCCCGGAGTATGGGGTGTTCGTTCAATCGCATCCAACTCACCCCTGACCTCCTCCCTGCCGACATTACCGGCACCTCCATTTACAAACCAAATGACCACTCGTTCGAGTTTCGACCAGGGCCCATTGCCGCCCAAGTCGTCCTCGCCGATGAGCTCAATCGCGCCACGCCACGCACCCAGAGTGCGCTACTAGAAGCCATGGAAGAGCGCCAGATGACCGTCGATGGGAGTACCTACCGCCTCCCCACTCCTTTCATCGTCATCGCCACCCAAAACTCCGTGGAGTACGAAGGCACCTTCCCACTGCCCGAAGCGCAACTCGACCGCTTTAGTATGCGTATTGCCATGGGGTATCCGCGCCTCGCCGATGAGCTCAACGTGCTCCGTGCTCAGCGCACCCAACACCCGATTACGGCACTCGCTCCCCTGACGACGGCGGCTGAAATCCAGGCCCTACAACAGGTGGTCACCCAGGTCTACGTTGATCCCGTTATCGATGAATATGTGCTGACCATTGGGCGCACTACTCGTCGTCACGACGATATCACCCTCGGCGGGAGCACGCGCGCATTGCTCACATTGGTGCGCATTGCGCAAGCCTACGCACTACTTGCCGGTCGCGATCACGTGGCCCCCGACGATGTGCGCCAGTGTGCGGTCGCCGTGCTTGCTCATCGCATCATGCTCGCGAGTAGTGCCCGGTTGCGCGGAGCAAGCCCAGAGCATATCATCCACGATATTGTTGAATCAGTGCCCTTGCCCACGCAACGCACCACCCGCCGCCCCGAGCGCTAACGTTTGTTTGTGTTGTTGTCACTTGCTGAGGAGATGTTGAACATGACCGCCATTCCAGAGGATTTGCTCACGCGCGGCGTTGCCGAAATCATTGTCGAATCAGAGCTCCGTGCCAAGTTGGCCGCCGGCAAAAAGCTCCGCCTCAAACAAGGGTTCGACCCGAGCCGCCCCGACATGCACATCGGGCACGCCGTCGGGCTCCGCAAACTGCGCAAGTTTCAAGAGCTCGGCCACACCATTGTGCTTATCGTCGGCGACTGGACCGCCCAAATCGGTGATCCGAGCGGCCGTGACGCCACCCGCCCCCGCCTCACGGCCGAGAAAGTGCGGGAAAACGCCCTCACCTACATGGAGCAGTTCTTTCGTGTCATCGACCGCGACAAAACCGAAATCCGCTGGCAGAGCGAGTGGTTTGGCACCTTCAAGCTCGAAAACGCCCTCGACCTCGCCGGCCGCTTTACACTGGCGCACATGCTGTCGCACGACACGTTCCGCAAACGCTACGAGGCTGGCGCATCACTGACCATCCTCGAATTGATGTATCCCATGCTCCAAGGCTACGATTCCGTGGCCGTCAAAGCGGATGTCGAATTCGGTGGCACCGACCAAAAGTTCAACAATTTGGCTGGGCGTGAATTGCAGACCCAGATGGGCATGCAGCCCCAAGACGTCTTTTTGTTGCCACTCATCCCAGGCACCGATGGCCGCAAAATGGGCAAGTCGTTCGACAACACCGTCGACATTTTGCTCACCCCGGCAGACATGTTCGGCAAAGTCATGTCGATGGCCGACGACGTCATGCCCCTCTACTTCGAGGTGCTGTCCGATGTGCCACTCACCCAGCTCGCCGAAATCCGCCACATCGTCAGCACGGGTAAAGAAAACCCGATGAACATCAAAAAGCAACTGGCCAGCGAAATTGTGGCTCAATTCCACAATCCCGCCGCCGCCATTGCCGCACGTGAGGCGTTCGAACGCCAATTCCAACGCCGCGAAATGCCCAGCGACATCCCCGAACATGCAATCGCCCAGCCCACACCACTCGTCGAAGTGCTGGTGAGCACTGGCCTGGCGAGTAGCAAAAGCGAAGCCCGCCGCCTCATCGATGGTGGTGGTGTCAAAATTGACGGCGAAAAAGCCACCAGCTATGACACCCTCGTTGCACCAGGATGCATCCTGCAAAAAGGCCGTCATTTCGCCCGCATCGTCACCGCCTAATCCGCCACACTCCCCCCCTTGCACAGCGTGCAGGGGGGGCTCTCATACTCCCTTTACGAAGATGTGGTATCTTGGTGTCGGTTTGACGATAATGCAGTAGGCACCACCATGATTCGTTCATTTTTGTTGCTATGCGCAATGTGCACGCTCCTCGCCTGTGGGCGCGATACCACCACCATACCCACCGATCTCCCAGCCAATGTCGGCATCAATGCCACCCTGCAAGATGACTCCGCCACATTGGCACAGGTCGATACCCCAGCCCCTGATTTTTTTTGGCAACAAGCCGACGGTAGCACCGCCCGTCTCAGCGACTTCCGCGGCCAACGCGTCGTTGTCAATTTTTGGGCCACCTGGTGCGAACCCTGTCGTAGCGAAATGCCCGATCTCAATGCGGTCGACGGCCACGATGTACGTGTCGTCGGCATCAATAAAGGTCAACAAGTGGAGGTCATCCCTGCATTCGCTCAAGAGCTCGGCGTTGATTTCCAGCTCGTCAGCGACCCCGATGGCGATGTCAGCCTGGCCTACGGCGCCCGCAACTTACCCACTACGATTTTTGTGGGACGTGACGGTACGATTGCGGCCATTCACTACGGCATCCTGACCCGTGAGGCACTCGACGTACAGCTGGAGCGCATCCCATGAACACAGCCCTCCGCCCTTGGGCATTCGCCGCCATCGGTCTCTATGCAGTCATCATCGGCGCCATCATCGCATGGCCATCACAACCGCTCCCCGAATGGCCGAGTCATCGCATCGCCTGGAACATGTACGCCAGCGTGCACGGCGTCTGCGCACAAGTCCACAACAGCGGCATTGCCGGCCAACAACTCCCCCTCTGTGCCCGCAACACTGGCATCTACGGCGCGCTCACACTCAGCTTTGCCGCCGTCATCTTGGCCGGTCACGGGCGCCGAAGCCACTTTCCACCGCTCTGGCAACTCGTCGCCCTCATCATCCCTGTGGTGGGAATGGCCGTTGACGGCTTTAATTCGCTCTTCGTGGATCTCGGTTGGGAGCCTCTCTATCAGCCGCAAAACTGGCTCCGTACCATGACCGGTGCCCTCGCCGGCATTTCGGCAGCCCCGTTGTTCATCCCCGTGTTCAACAAGGTGCTGTGTGCCGTCCGCGAAGAACGCCCCGTTATCGCCCATCCTCTGTGGGTACCCGCGTTATGGGGCATCGCCGCTGCGTTTGCCTGGGCAACTCACAGCGATTTGGCCTGGGTGTACTGGCCGGTCGCCATCACCTCGTGGCTGGGCATCGTCGGCATCCTGCTCATCTCCAACACCTTTGCGGTGGCCGTGGCCCTCGGCTACGACAACAACGTATCTCGACTCTGGCAACTCGCGCGACCGTTGATTTTCGGCACCATCATCACCGGTGCCGAATTAGCAGCCATGGCGTGGCTCCGCTTCGGCTTTGAGGGCAAGGGCTGGATGTAGCACGCCAAAAACACCCCTACCCGTAGTAGGAACCACTACGGGTAGGGGTGCAACCGGGTCATCAAATCATGTAGGAATTCGCATGTAGCAGATTCCGCCGATCGCGTAAATCGGCCAATGTCGCATGCACTAGCATCTGCCGTGCCTGCTCACGCGCCGCCTGCCACATATCACGTACCACACTCGCATCAACGACAGCACTATTGAGCGGGCGCTCGTGTGAATCGTCACATCCTTCAACCGCTTCGATGATTTCGAGCAGGGTAATCTGCTCTGGCGAACGAGCAAGGCGGTGGCCACCTTGACGACCACGCAGACTTTCGATGAGGCCGGCACGCCGCAACATCAACAAGATTTGGCTGATGAAGTGTTCATCAATTTGCTGTCGTTGATGAATATCACGCGCCTGCACTGGGCTAGTGGTGCCGTGGATAGCGATGTCGAGCATCGCACGCAGGCCGTATTCGACCTGACTTGACATGCGCATCATAGCAAAACCTATCTCAAAACCACTAAAATACCATCAGGTGTTAATCCAATGATTACGTAGACCCGCTACCATTGTAGCACGGTCGGCGCTTCACGTCGTTTGTTATGACATCGTTTCACTACAAGGAGTCTCCCATGCGTATCATGATTATCGGTGGTGATGGCTATCTCGGCTGGCCTACCGCCCTGCACTTGTCCCAACGCGGCCATGAGGTCGCCATCGTCGACAACTTGGTTCGCCGCAGTTACGACCACGAGCTCGGTGCCCACAGCTTGACCGCCATCACCTCCATCCAAGAACGTGTGGCTGTTTGGCAACAGCTGAGTGGGCGCCACATTGCACTCTTCGTCGGCGATTTGTGCGATTATTCGTTTTTTGAGCCCGTCTTTAAAAGCTTCGCTCCCGATGCCGTGGTTCATTTCGGCGAACAACGCAGTGCCCCCTACTCCATGATTGATCGCCGCCATGCCGTCTACACCCAGACCAACAACGTGGTCGGCAATCTCAACCTGCTCTACGCCATTGCAGAGCATGCCCCCGACTGCCATCTTGTCAAATTGGGCACCATGGGTGAGTACGGTACCCCCAACATCGACATCGAAGAGGGGTATATCACCATTACCCACAACGGCCGCACCGATACCCTCCCCTTCCCCAAACAACCCGGCTCTTTTTATCACCTCAGTAAAGTCCACGACAGCCACAACATCATGTTCGCCTGCCGCATCTGGGGCATCCGCGCCACCGACCTCAACCAGGGGGTGGTCTACGGCATCGATACCCCCGAGACCATGGCCGATCCACGGCTGATGACCCGCTTCGACTACGACGCCGTCTTCGGCACCGCCCTCAACCGCTTCATGGTGCAAGCAGTCTGCGACATGCCCCTCACCGTGTACGGCAAAGGCGGCCAGACCCGTGGCTTCCTCGACATCCGCGATACCCTGGCCTGTGTGGAGTTGGCACTCTTGAATCCAGCCGAGCGTGGCGAATTCCGCGTCTTCAACCAGTTCACCGAACAGTTCAACGTGCTTCAGTTGGCCGAAATGGTGCGTGACACGGCTCGCTCCATGGGCATCAACACATTTATTCATCACCTCGACAATCCGCGTGTCGAAAAAGAAGAGCACTACTACAACGCCAAACACAGCAAACTCATTGACCTCGGACTTCAGCCGCACCTGCTCAGCGACACCCTGATGAACTCCGTGATGCGTGTCGTCTACGACCTGCGCCACGCAGTACGCCCCACGCTGGTGTTGCCATCAGTACAGTGGCGCACCACCAATTCCCCCGTGATGCACACCAATGCCAACGTCAGCAACGGCGTGCATCAGTAA
>JBBAWX010000023.1:27774-40558 GCA_040396955.1 Roseiflexaceae bacterium | reverse complement strand
GGGCCGGTGTGTTTGCCAACATGATCGCTCAACTTGACCGTGGCAATGCCATCAACGGCCACTGCTTTCATGACAATGTTGAGCGGAGTCAACCCCACATCGTTGGTTAGGCGGGTGCCCCACCCAAACAGCACACCGATGCGCCCCGCAAAATGGCGGTGCAACTGCACAATGGTGTCGAGGGTCAGACTATCGCTAAAGACGATGCTTTTGCTCCGTGGATCAATGTCGTGACGCTGATACCAGGCAATGGCCTGCTCACCGAAGGCGATAGGATCTCCCGAGTCATGGCGAAAACCGCGCCAGGCCCGCGCTTGCTCCACCGTAAAGGTATCGAAGAAAAACCCGCTGCCGAAGGTGTCGGTCAGAGCAATCGAAAGATCGCTCCCGTACAGGTCGTACCAATCATGCAAAAAATCTTGATGCGAAGCGCGCACATTCCGCCCCTGCTTTTCGGCCAGCGCCGCATAGACCATGGGCATTTCGTGGGCAAAGGTGCCGATTGGGCGCAACCCGAGCTCCGCCGCCAATGCCACATTTGAGGTGCCGATGAGTTGCTGTGGCAACTCTGCCTGCAACGTGGTGATGACATGCCGGTGCCACGCCCAGCCAAAGCGTCGGCGCGTGCCGAAGTCCACGATACGCAGATCGGGGATGGTCCGAACCCGCGCCACAATGTCGGCGAGACGCGCCTCGCCAATCTGCCATACCTCGGCGGCACGCTGTGGATGTGCGGCCAACCAGCCACGAAAGTAGGCTTCGTTGATGAGCGCCATCACCACCGTCTCCCAAAAGGTGACCAGTGGCCATGACCCCTGCGTCTCCACTTGAAGATCAGTAGCACCAAGGCGGACCTGTACTGCCGGCAACCGCGCCGTGGCAAGCATGGCCAGATATGTGGGTGCAAAGACGGGCCGCCCATCGCTCCGACGCAACGAGGCCATATAGGCGCATTCGGCCGCTGTAAACCCTTGGGCACGCACTGCATCGAGCTGAGCCTGCAACGATGCCACATCCACGTACGTGGCCAGCCGCACCGCACTGCGATTGATGAGGGCAAAGGTGACTTCGGCCTGCGGGAAGCGCTGGTACTGGAGCTGACTCATCGTGAGTTTGTAGTAGTCAAGCCCCGCACTCAGACAATCGGCCGACCATGGTTGCTCTGGCATAGTGCCTTGATACTCCTAAGATTATCTAGTAAAAAACGCCGTCGTAGACTTCAAAAGAACCCCAGCATCACGGAGGGCCTGCTGCATGGCAGCATCACTCGCCTCGGCGACTGCACGGGTGGCGTCATAGAACACAACCACTTGCCAGCCACCGCGCTGCGCAAGATCAAGTGCAGTGCGCCCGACACAATAGTCGAAGGCCAACCCAGCCAAATAAATGGTCTCGATACCCCGCATGCGCAAAAAATCAGGCAAACTCAGGCCATCGGTACTGGCATACCAGGCACTGTAGCTCGTGTCGTCGGCACCGTCGTTGAGCACCTCTGCGCCCTTGTAAAATCGTACCGCCTCTGCTGGAAGACGGATGTGCGGGTGCAATTCGGCTCCAGCAGTCGCTGCCACACAATGCACCGGCCACGTAGTCGTGAAATTGGGGGTGGCGCTGAAATGCGCCGTCTGTGCAGGATGCCAGTCTTGCGTGGTAAAAAGGGTGCGACCACGGGCCTGCCCATCGGCCAGGAGTTGGTTTATCACATCCACGACCTGCTCGCCACCCGCAATCGCAAGCTCACCAAAACCTGCCATTCCTAGACGCTCACCCTCGGCCGCTGGCATGAATCCCCGCTGCGCATCAATGATTCCAATGGCTTCTTTTGGCATGTGTACTCCTCCTTGCCGTATTTCATGTAATTGTACTAAATACACTTACTCAATTCAACGGCAATTTCGTGCATTTAGTTGCACCGAATTAGTCGAGGTTGCGGGCGATATCCACGAGTGTTTGGTCGATAAAGCGGTAGAGACGGGCCGGGCGATGGGCACCATCGCGATATTGAAAGGGGGTTGCTTCGATGAGATTCAGCCCAAGAAAGGTCCGGCGAAAGTTGCGTTTGTCGAGGCTCCGCCCCATAATCGCCGCATAGGCGTCTTGGAGTTGCGTCAACGTGAACTGTTCGGGCAGGAGGGCAAACACGGCATTCGTGTAGGTGATTTTGTTGCGCAGGCGGGCGCAGGCATATGCCACAATGTCACGATGATCGAAGGCCAGCTCGGGCAGGGCATCTACGGGCACAAATCGTGGTGATTGCGCATCGCGCTGCCGCGGTGTCAACGCGGTGGCCAGCCCCATGTAGGTCACCGACACAGCATGGCCACGCGGGTCACGCGCCACCGTATCGAAGGTGTAGAGTTGCTCAATCAGGCGTATATCGGTCAGCGCAATGCCGGCTTTTTGGTCCAAAATACGCGCCAACGAAAACTGCGTCGTCTCACCGGCGACGATATAGCCACCCGGCAAGGCCTCCATGCCTTGGAACGGCTCGTTGGCACGTTGAATCACCAGCACCTGCAGTTGTTGTTGGACAAACTGCAAGATGACGCCATCGACCGTCAAAATCGGTGCCTGATACCCTAGCTCCTGCATACCCTCACTCACTTACTGCCACAAACCCGCATTGTACAAATCCGCAGGCATGCGCCAATCACCGCGCGGGCTCAATGCCACGCTCCCCACCTTTGGGCCATCGGGCATCACCGAACGTTTGAATTGACTGCCCACAAAGCGTCGGACAAACACACTCAGCCAGTGCTCGATGGTCTCTTTTGGGTATACACCCGCAAAGGCGTGACTGGCCAACCAGGCAATTTTGGCGGGTGGGTCACCCCAACGCACAAAGTGATACAAGAAAAAGTCATGGAGTTCGTACGGACCGATGATGTCTTCGGTTTTTTGGCTCACCGTGCCATCGCCCGTGGTGGTCAACTCCGGTGAAATCGGCGTCGCCAAAATATCGTGCAAACACGCCTGAATCTCCGGCGACGCCCCAGCCGCCACATGCGCCACCAAGTGGCGCACCAGGGTCTTGGGCACCCCCGCATTGACGTGGTAATGGCTCATATGGTCACCGTTAAAGGTACACCAACCGAGGGCGATTTCACTCAAATCACCCGTGCCGAGCACCATGCCCCCGTGCAGATTGGCCATATTGAATAAAATACTGGTGCGCAAGCGCGCCTGGACGTTTTCATACGTCACATCCTGTGTCACACCATCATGACCGAGCGCCATCAACTGTTGTTGTACCAAATCAGCAATCGGGATGACTGTACTCGCCACATCATGCAACGTTGCAAGGGTCACCGCATTGTGCTGGGTACGTTCCGAGCTCGCCACGGCGGGCATCGTGTAGGTCTGCAACAACGCCTGTACAGGGGTATCTACGATTTCGGCAGCCCGGCAGGCCACCAAAAACGCCAACGTGGAATCGAGCCCGCCCGATAGACCGAGGTGGAGTTTGGCACCGTGGGTGGCATGAATGCGTTGCGCAAGACCGTGGGCCTGGATGTTGATGATGTGTGCTAGCCGCTCGCGTCGCTCGGCTTCGTTTTCGCTCTGTGGCAAAAACGGGTACGCATCGACCTGTGGTATGAGGGCCGGCGCACTGATTGGCACAGCCATGTCGACGGTATGGAAGTCTGTACGTGTGACCCGATTCGAATCGCGCCGGCGATCGTGGCGTAAATGGGCGACATCGATATCGGTCCATGTTAGGGCAGACCCACGCGCAAATGGCGGACGCTCGGCATACATCCGCCCGTTCGCAGCAATCAACTGGTGCCCGCTCATGACAACGTCGATGGTCGATTCATGCCAATCGCAACCGGCATAGGCGTAGGCAGCAATCAGTTTGGCCGATTGTAGCGTCACCAACTGGCGTCGATAACTCGCCTTACCCACCAACTCGGGTGATGCCGACGGGTTGCAGATGAGCAGGGCGCCTGCATCCACGAGTGCATGACTCGGCGATTGATGCACCCACAAATCCTCACAAATTTCAATCCCAAAGGGCACTCCATGCACAGCAAATATCAACTCCGCACCAAAGGGCACTTGCTGACCGGCAATGGCCACAGTGGTGACACTGCTAGTCCAACGTTGGTACCAGCGCTTTTCGTAGAATTCGGCATAACTGGGCAAAAACTGCTTGGGCACGGCGCCCTGAATGCGCCCATCGGCGAGCACACAGGCCACGTTGTAGAGGCCATTGCCAACCCGGAGCGGCAGACCGACCACCATGCAGGTGGAGTGCTGGGCGGTACACGCTGCCAAACGGGCCAGACCACGCTCGGCAGCCTCCAACAACACCTGCTGAAGCACCACATCGCCGAGTGTGTAGCCCGTCACACACAGCTCAGGGAAGACGACCACTGCCACACCTGCCGCTACCGCCTCTGCGTAGAGGCTGGTAATCCGCGCTACATTAGTGTCGACATCGCTGACCCGCACTTCAGGGCAGGCGGTTGCGACACGCAGATATCCATGTGGCCATTCCGGGTTCATCAGATTGCTCCATCTCAGCACCAACGGTACACACGTTGCACACACTATACCATTAACCACGGCATCGTGACACGCTCCGTGTCGCACCGCCCCCCTCCACGAACACTACCCGACAGGACGATATACATGCGTCAGCGCCGTACATGCCAACACGTCACGCTGCCGCGCAAAATGCACCCCGGAGCCCCCAACTTGGTAGGCTGCCATGCTCACAAGGCGTGCTACTGCGGTGCGATTGATGTGGTCTTGACTTGGGCTTGTCACCTGATCTCGCCACAAGGCGGGCCGCTGAAACACGGGCACAACAGAAGTCGCCAACCACCCCCACCCCATAGCACGGGTTAACCCACTGACCTGCGCCGGAGTTATCGTGTGACACGCAGCAAACGATGGATTAGCCCATGCCCACACCCAAGTGCCTTTGCGCAAATGGTATGACCCGAGCATCACAATCTGCGCCTCAGCGACCACCTGCCGCTGCTGAAAGTAGGTAATGCGGCCGTGTGAGAGTGATAGCTCCCATTGGCACTGTGATATCTGATACGCCTCCTCTATTTGCTGCTGTTGCCCGTATAACCACTCCTCACACCGCTGGAATACCTGCTGCTCAATGATATGTGCCTGCGACATTGTGTTTCCCCTCCACATCGTCTGTCTGGCTTTCATCTTTAGTATATCGGGGCGTTTATTCACAAATGTGGTCGTTTCACGGCATTTTTTCATCTCAACGATTGAAGAAGTCATTGTACCGTGGGCACATGAATCTTTTATAATGGGAGGAATACGCACATCATAGCGAGACAAGGCCAATCACGATGACCCAACTCAACGCGCTATTAATTGGGGCTGGCGGCATGGGCAAGACCTGGGCCAAAAATATCACCAACAATGCCGAGGTCAACCTGGCTGGCTGGGTCGACATCCGGCCACAGGCTGCTGAGCAGGCCGCCCACGAGCTCGGCATCACGGCTGGGTACTACGGGACTGCGCTCGAGGAAGCGCTAGCACAGGTACGCCCAGACTTCGTGGTCGATGTGACCATCCCCGAGGCGCATCACGACGTGACCCTCACCTGTCTCAACGCCGGGATTCCCGTGATTGGTGAAAAACCGATGGCGATTTCCATGGAGCAGGCACGTGCCATGGTGGCAACGGCCGAGCGCACCGGTGTACGCTACATGGTCAGTCAGAGCCGGCGCTACGACGCCCGCTTGTGGGCCTACCGCGAACTAATGAGTCATATCGGTGACATCGGCGTTCTCGACGCCGATTTCTACATTGGGGCACATTTTGGCGGGTTTCGTGATGAAATGGCGCACGTGTTGTTGCTCGACATGGCCATCCACACCTTTGATGCAGCCCGCTACCTGCTTGGCGACACGCATCCGGTCTCCGTCTACTGCGAAGAATTCAACCCGTCGTGGAGTTGGTACCGCGGAGCAGCTGGGGCAACGGCTATTTTTACCATGGCCAATGGCACACGTTTCACCTATCGAGGGTGCTGGGCAGCCGAGGGGTTGCATACCTCGTGGGAGTCAGAGTGGCGTGCGGTCGGCTCAAAAGGCACCGCCAAATGGGATGGGCATGCCACTATTGCGGCCGATGTCGTCGTCGACACCCGTGGCTTCCACGCCAAGTGTCATCATCTCACCGCCACTGCCGCCCCCGATATTGCCCAGGGTATTGCCGGGTCATTACAAGACTTCGTGCATGCGCTTCGCACTGGTGCCACCCCCATGGGAGATTGCCGTGACAACATTCACAGCCTGGCGATGGTCTTTGGGGCCATTGAATCCGCCAAAAGTGGCCACAAGGTCTGGCTATGATTTTTGCATCGCCACTCTTCATCTTTGTGTTTTTGCCCGTAGTGTGGGTGAGCTACATGTTTGCTCCACCGCGCTGGCGCAACAGCGTATTGTTGGTGGCGAGTAGTCTGTTTTACATCAGCGGGGCTGGTTGGTATGCACTGCTCTTATTGGGGTTGATCGTAGCGACCATTGTGATTGCGCCCTATACCGTGCATCATCGTGGGATTTTAGGCGTTGGCGTGGTGCTCAACCTCATGCCGTTGTTGTGGTACAAGTACGCCGGATTTTTGGCACACGTCGGGCAAAACCTGATCGGCGTCACCACCGACCAGTCCCCGAGCATCCTGTTGCCACTCGGCATTTCGTTTTACACCTTCCACGCCATTTCGTACCTCGTGGATGTGGCCTATCAACGGGTCGAGCCGGATCGCCAAGGGTGGTCTTACGCGCTGTACATTCTGCTCTTTCCGCACCTCATTGCAGGTCCCATCGTGCGCTTCAAGGACATTCGCTCACAATTTGCCGATCCATATCGCACCATCAATGCGCATAATATCAGTAGTGGTCTGCAAACGTTTTGTATTGGGTTCAGCAAAAAAATCCTCATCGGCGACCATTGTGCGCTCATCGCAGATCGTGTCTTTGCGGATCCGGGGAGTTACGGGAGTAGTGGCGTGTGGATCGGAGTCCTCGCCTACACGTTACAAATCTACTTCGACTTTTCGGGCTATAGCGATATGGCCGTCGGGCTTGCTCGCATCTTTGGGTACCGCTTCCCACGTAATTTCCGCCGTCCCTATGTGGCACAGAGCATCACCGAATTTTGGCGGCGCTGGCACATCAGCCTGTCACGTTGGTTTCGTGATTATGTCTACATTCCACTTGGTGGCAATCGGCACGGCCGTTGGCGCACCTATTTCAATTTATGGGTCATTTTCTTTTTGTGCGGGCTCTGGCACGGCGCCAACTACACGTTTGTGGTGTGGGGTATCGGGCACGGCATCTGGATGGTCCTCGAGCGCATGCGCTGGTGGCGACCGCGCGGGTGGTGGGGGCAGGTGAGCACACTCCTGATTGTCATGGCCTTGTGGGTGCCATTCCGCGCCACCGACATATCAAGCACGCTACACCTCTGGCAGGCCATGGTCGGGTGGGAGATGAACGCCTATGTGTCAAGCACACTCCTGCTATTAGAGCCCAAAAATCTCTTCATCCTCGGAATTGGGGTGCTCATCACTACCATGCCACAGCGCTGGTTTCAGCGTGGGACGGTGTTTCTTGCACGGCGTCCCCTCTTGCAGTCTGGCGCCATTCTGAGTCTGTTCCTGCTGGCACTTATGACTTTAATCGACAGTGGGTTTACACCGTTCATCTATGCAAATTTTTAGGGACGTATACGACGGGGAGCATCACGTGTTTGACGCACTTTTTCGCCACATCAAGCTTTACTCAGCCCAATACGTGCTCCGCTTCTGTGCCATTGTGCTCACGTGCTCGCTCGGAGTCTGGGGGTTTCCTTGGTTGCTGAATCGTGCTCCACAACAAACCATCGACATCGGTATTGCTGACAACTACCCGGGCAGCCGCTCCTGGCAGATCGAGTACACCGCCCAACAGCTCCCCTTCCGCTGGATGCCCAGTGAAGTCTCCATTCCAATCGCCACCTGGTCACCCTTCATGCTCTTGCACACCCACACCTGGATGCACCAAGATGTGGAAACCGCCACGTTCAAGGTGGGGCGTCTGCGTGTGCCACTCGACACACAAAGCTTTCGGGCACCACGCGTGGTGCATCTTCTCCTAGCACCTGAATCATCTCCACGGATTACCGCTCGCATGGAGACAACCGGGAGCGCTCCTCGGTGGGCATTCACCACCCTGCAACTACGGCCCACCCATCCATGGCACATGCAACCGCACATTATCGGTGCGTGGCTAATCATCTGGGCTGGGATGGCCATTATCAGCATGCGCTGGTGGCCAACACAATGGCACTGGGGAATCTGCGTATCAAGCCTTGTCACAACGCTTACCCTCTCACACATTGCGCCACTCGGGAGCGTTATCGGAGACATCTTGCAGATGACCACACTTGCATGGTTGGTGGCCGGGATCGGCTTCATTGGCGTGCTGTGCTGGTGGGCACCCGACTATCTGAAGTGGATGCGCCAAACAGCCCGCGTTCCGCGCTTCGTCATCAGTGGGTATTTGCTCATCACGATCATTCCTCTGAGTGTGACGTTCTTCCAACAAGAATTCGACCCGTGGGCAATTGCTGAAAACCGTCGCCTTGCGCCATGGCCCACGTGGCAAGATCCCGTCCACTACAGTGCGGCAGCTGAAGCCTGGATCATGGATCATATTGGCATGCGTTCGTTGATGATCCGCGCCAAAAACGAACTCGACTACCAACTCCTACGCAGCTCACGACGCGTCTATTTCGGCAAGGACGACTATCTGTTCTTGCGACGCTGGAACGACGAGCGCTTGCCGGCACTCACACACATCCTACAAGACCCCCAACAACGCACCACACTTGCGCGCCAGATTACCGAGCAGGTGGCTTGGTATGAAGCTCAAGGATTGACCTGCTATGTGATCATTGTGCCCAGTAAAGAGTTCATATATCCGGAGTACCTGCCTTGGTACATCACTCCTCCCTCGTACCAACAAATGGTTAATTTCGAGGCTGAGCTTCGTCAAAATGGGGTACGCATCGTACCCACCTACGACATCCTGCAAACAACCAAACCACTGGTTCCACAGCTGTACTACCCGCAAGACTTCCACTGGAACCGCATTGCGGCCTACTATGTCGGGCAATACATCCTTGCAGACTTACAGAAATACCGACCAAGCAACATGGTCAAATTACCAACCATCACCATCAGTGCTGGCCCAACTCCAGTTCACGACCGGACATTTGCAGCCCTCCTCACTGAGCATCTCTCTTATCCACCCAGTTTTGAGGGACGTATTGACCTCCCCATTGAACGAAGCAAAATTACCAACCCGGGTGCTAACCTGATTACGTACCCGGCCGACATGCCGGTGATGTACCCGCAACAAAGTCTCTTGATAGTCGGTGATAGCTTTAGTGCACGACTTCACGATGCGGGATTTGCAGGCGGGTTTAGTTCCGTGTATCGCACAGGTCGTCCTCGTGATCGCACGGCCTTTGCTACCTGGCTCAAAAACACAAACATCACCACGATTGTCTGGCAACTCCGTGATATGTCGTTACCGCTGTATTTGGCTGACCAAGAAGAGAAATAAAAAAATCGCCTTGTTTCGGTAGAAACAAGGCGAACACTGGAGCCGGCAACGAGACTCGAACTCGTGACCTGCTGTTTACAAGACAGCTGCTCTACCAACTGAGCTACGCCGGCAACAAGAAAGATGATACCATGTGCAGACGGGTGCGTCAAACACTTCTGTGGAGTTTGTTACAATGAACTGCAACGATGACGATAAGGACATCCACCGTGCAAGACCAATATATTACCCTTGATAAAACATTCGACCATGCCGTGTACACGCTTGTCACATGGATTCATCCCCGCGACTCATACGTGACCCGTGGCGAAGCTATCGCCATCTTAACCGATGGTGAATCGCAATATGTGGTAGTAGCACCCTGTAGTGGACGCATGATTGCCACCTTTGTGGATGCTGGGGCACGCGTGTTGCCGCGAAGCATCATCGGCAGCATTCGTGTTACTCACGATGCCCCGTCCGCGCTTGGCACCTCGTATAATCTGATTGTGGCGGTCGGGCTCATCTTAGTTGCGCTCCTGCTCATTCCCCTGCTGAGTCGCATCGGTGCTCCTGCACAACCCCCAGCGGCCCCACTCGTCGATAATTCGACGCCAACGACTACCACTGATACACAGAGCACCACACCAGACAGCCCGTTTCCGTCGTTCGATGACATGTTTGGTGGTAACCCAGAAGACAATGCGGCCTACCCGGAACCAACCGCACCAGAATCGGCGGCGCCGACACCGGTGGCCACCCCTGAGAGTGTTGCCACCCCTGAGATTGCCGCCACCCCTGAGCCAGCTGTCCTGACCGGAGATGATACCCTACTCAGCGATGGTAGCTCCAATGATGCGTTGACTCGAGATATTCTCATCTACCTTGATATTATTCACTCCATCCAAGCCGAACACCGCGACTATCTCGCCGATCCGGTTGATCCAGCCACATACGAACAAGTTTTGCAACCCGCGATAACCGACCTCCAATACTACAAAGACCAGACCAATACGCTTATCAATCAGTACGTGAACGACCCGACGCTCAATCAACGCAATCGTGATATCTTCACCATGTACCAGTCTTGGATTCAACCCTGCCTCACACCCTTTGATCAACAAGCACTGTACATGACCGATGGCACCATGCCTGAAGCTGATATGCAAATTTACTTCGACCAATGCGATGACTTGCTTGAGACCATCAGCCAGTATTCACCACCCGAATAACCGAGTGCTATTGTCGAGCACATGACCACCGCCTGCTCTCTGTGAGAGCAGGCGGTGGGGCATCAACGGGGGCACAATTACTTGGAGAGCATGACCGCATCACCTGGTTTGGCGCTGCTGTTGTTGAAAATCACCGGTGTCAAAACGGTACTAGCACTCACTGGGCTTGTACTCAGCTCAACATTATCGATGATGGCTTCACTCCCAACCAAGAAATCACTGACCACGGCGAAGCTGACTCGCACACGCTGTCCGGCAAACGCGCTCACATCGACCGCACTTGTACCAGTCGTTACGCCGCCACACAAATCCATGAGCCCCACAGATGCATCATTGATCTTGACTTCAAGGACGTCGTAGTATCGCCCACAGATCTCATTGGAGCGCGCAATGTAGGCGAAGCGGAGCGATCGTGTATCAGCAGGAATGGTGACATACTGACTGATACGGTCGCTGGCGTAATTCCGAACTGGGTTTTGCCCACCAAGGCGAGCGACCCCGCCAGCAATGAATTGACCTGACTGCAAACCGTTGCTACGACTCGTGCTCACCCACCCCTGACTGCTTGAAAAATCACCGGTCACAATGCTGGTATTCGTGCCTACCGGTCCAAACCAGAGCTGATCAATCCAAACCGAACTTGGCGTGGTGTCGTTATTGGCGACTTGCACTCGCATGGTGACGGTTTGACCGGCCCATGCGGAAGCATCAAATTCATACTCGGAGAAGTGCGTAAACACGTTCCAGGCATAGGTGTGACACAGTGACCAGCTCTGCACCAGCGTGTCTGCGATGTACAGGGCTGCCGTATCGTTACCACACGTACGCTCATTGGAGTAGGTCCCCATGTGGATGTGCAACACCGGATTTGCTGCATCAATGGTGACGGTCTGCTCGAGGCCACCCGTCTCATTGGTTAACCCGCCAAGCCAAGCCCAATACGTACCCAACCAACCGGTATACCCGCCCAACCAACCGCTCATGTTCCAGCTGCCAATGACCGGCGGCGGTGTCGACCAAGTTGATGTTTCAGTCCAACCAGTGCGGTACTGTTCGAAGGCACCGTTGACCACCCCATTACCGGCAATGATGGTGGGTGAGAGGTCTATGATCTGCGTAGGCGTCGCAGTGCGTGTCGCCGTCGCTGTGCGTGTTGCCGTCGCAGTGCGTGACGAGGTGGCAGTGCGTGACGCAGTCGGAGTCACCGACGCTGTCGGCGTGAATGTCGCAATTGGGGCGCTCCCAACCGGCACCTGTTGGTTGTAGAGGCTAATCACCTCAGCCGCCGACATGGGTCCGGTCACAATCCACAATTCATCGATATCAAATGAGCCAAACATTGACCCAGACTTCCCAATCAACCACCGACCCGGCGCCACACTGGCGGTGACTGGCGTTGCCACTGAATCTGCGAGACCGTCGACAAAGACCTGCAACGTTCCATTGACACCACCTTTTGCCATACAGGCCACATGGTGCCATTCCCCGTCGTTGATGAGAGTATTTCCATCAACCTTTGTTGTTGTTGTCGTGTTGGAGAGGCTACAACTCACTGCGCCACTAATCACATTCATGGCGAGCGCAGTGCGTCCTTGACTTTGCATGAGTACGGTATCGGCAGTCACACGCACCCACATGCTCGCCAACATGTTGCCGGGAGCCTTGGGTTTCAGCGGCAGCAACGACATGAGACCGTTTTGATTGACTTGATTGAGTGCCACCGCTTGCCCGCGCACCCCATCGGCAACATCACTCACACAGGCCGTACGATAGTCGATACAGGCGATACCGTTGTAGCCACGCTTACCCGCACTATTGTAAGAGGCACCCGTGTCGAACGTTGACTGGAGTAACACGTCGCGCCCAAAAAGCGGGGTAGCGGTGCGTGTCAGCGACGGCGTCCGTGACTGTGTAGGCGTGCGTGTCGGCGAGGGAGTCAAGGTCTCGCTTGGTGTCAACGTCGGCGAGGGAGTCAGGGTC
>JBBAWX010000023.1:24302-27674 GCA_040396955.1 Roseiflexaceae bacterium | reverse complement strand
ACGTCGGCGAGGGAGTCAGGGTCGCGGACGGCGTCAACGTCGGCGAGGGAGTCAGGGTCGCGGACGGCGTCAACGTCGGCGAGGGAGTCAGACTTGGAGTCGGAGTCACAGCGCCGACTTGTGCCGCCGCCACGGCGGCTCGTGCATTGGCAATCCCACTCCCACAGCGACTCGTAGTACATGGCGTCGTGCCATTATCTGATGGGAACGCCGTCACATTCCCCTGCATCAGCGCCAAAATCTGACTGACCGATGCATTGGGAAGTACGCCATACAACAACGCAGCGAGACCGGCCGCATGCGGCGTTGCCATGCTGGTCCCCTGCATATTCGTGTAGGTGTACGATCCACTACCAAACGTGGTCGTCCCCGAATACCCGGTCGAACGCACGCGCGCTCCTGACAGTGGGAACGAACCGGAAAGATCCGAGCTCCCACCTGGCGCAGCTATATCAACAATGGAACCATAATTGCTATAGAATGCACGCTTGCCGGACGGCCCCGTTGAAGCCACCGTCACCGCTTGCGCACAGTTGGCTGGAGTTGAATACTGCGCATCAGTGTTGCTGTTGCCGGCCGCGACGAGCACCATGGTGCCAGCAGCCGTGGCCGCCGAAATCGCATCGGCGTAATAGGACGGACAATAGCTCAAACCACCACCAAGACTCAGATTCATCGCATTGGCGCGTACCGGTGCCAACGGCACCCCAGAGACCGACAAACGCGCTGACCAACGAATAGCATCCACAATATCAGAGCTATACCCACCACCAATCCCCAGCACACGTGCTACCAACAACTTGGCGTTCCCGGCCACACCGGCCACGCCGACGCCGTTGTTGGTGAGCGCTGCAATCGTCCCTGCCACGTGTGTGCCGTGCCATGAACTGGCGTAATAGCCGTCGTAGTCACCTTCGTCGCGCGCATCACCATCACGCGCATTCCCGTCACCGGCCATACTCGCAACACTGATGAAGTCGTATTGACCAACCACTTGACCGGCTAGATCGGGATGCGGAATAATACCGGTATCAATGACTGAGACCACTGCCCCGCTTCCAGTAGCTCCCAAATCCCACGCGCCAATCGCATCCATGCCGACCCCACCACTCGGCGTGCCCGGTGCAAAGTAGTGCCATTGATTCGAGTACTCTGGGTCATTGGGAACATCGAGTGCCCGCACAATCACATCGGGGTCAATGCTCACCACATCGGCAATGCCACGCCACGCCGTGCGCAAACGCGCAAATTCGGTGCTGTCGACCGCACGGTCAAGCTTGAGCACATGAGCAGTGTTGCCCAGCGATCGCCCATAGCGCACGCCCACCGTCGTGGCGCGAGTAGCAGAGGCATTGAATTGCTGCCAATAACTGGTATCGAGCGCACTACGCTGCACCCCGGCACGGAGCGTGACCACCACCTGGTCGGTGGGGTCACTCAACGTGGCACTCGGCACGTCAGGCACCCATGCCGCAACTGGCGCATACGAGAGTCCGATACCAGAGAGCACAATGGCGACGATAATCATCAATCGATGCCATGTATGTTTCATGTCAGCTCCAATTCACAAATATGAGCGTGTTATGCCTCTATGACGATCGAATTCATGAATTCGTTCCCAACCCAGATCTACGGGGCCACTGTGACAACGGTCACTTGCGTGAATGGAGCATAGAGCGCCGAGCCCGTGTTACTCAGTGTGACAGTACACGTCCCGGGTGCGACAGCCATCAACATCCCACTTGTCACCTTACAGACCGAAGTGGGCGTGGTAGCGACCTTCAAAGGCAATGCCTCAGCAGTTGTCAGTGTCAGTGCATGCGTGTTCCCCACCTGCATATTTGTAGGCACACTCCCACCGTACGACTGTGTGAGCTTCGGGGCAATGGTCAAGGTGCGCGTCAACGGCGCTGCCTTGAGAAACGGCTCGTACATACTGTTGCCTTTGTTGGTGTATTGCAGTACACACGTACCCGGGCTCACCCCGGCTACTTTGCCGGCAACGATACGACAAATCGTCCGATCTACGGTCGTCCAACTCCCTTTTATGCCCTGATCGGTCAGTGCCTGAAGCACTGCGCTCTGCGAAGTCCCAGTCACACTCACTGGAATGGTCGCCGAATACGTCTGCGTCAGTTTCGGCAAAATCGTAATCGTACCGGTATACACGAAACTCTCGTAGAGGCTGGTCGTCTTATTACTAAAGACCACCGTGCATTCACCAGGAGCCACACCAATCACCGCATCGCGGCCCTTCATTTTGCAGATACCGGTGGTCACACTCTTCCAACTCCCCGACACATCCTCGTCGCTTGCCGCCGCAAACGTAGCACTCGTCGAGGTGCCGATGATGTCGTCTGGGAGTACCGCCGTATAATTCTGCGTCATTTTCGGCAAAATAGTCACCGTATCGGTGTATTGAAAGCTCTTGTACAGTGTGCTACCGGTCTGTGAGAAGACAACTTCACAGTCTCCTGGAGTAACTCCCTGCACTTTATTGGCGGAAATTTTACAAATTGCCGGCGTGGTCGTCTTCCATGTGCCTTTCAACAGCTGGTCGGTGGTAATGCTCAACACGGCACTCAGCGATGTACCGATGACCGAGGCAGGTACCGTCGGTGCAAACGATTGCTCAGCTTTCTCAACCGTAATCGTATGGCTCATGCTAAACGAACGATACGAAGAGCTACCCGCGTTGCTGTAGGTCAAACCACAGGTCCCCACCCCAATTGCCGACACCGTGTCATCACCATTGAGCTGACATACGCTGCTACTGCTCGCATTGCGACTCCAACTCCCATCAATACCTTCGTCGGTGAGCGTTACAAGCACATCACTGGTATCGCCATAGGCCAGCGTATCCGGCAATACCGCGCTAAACGATTGCGTGGGCAATAAATTAGCGGCACTGATAATACCAGCGCCACATCCACGAGAGGCACATCCCGTGGCAGCCGTATCTGTGGGGAAGCTTTGGGTAGTTGTTTTAATCCAATCTTCAATTTGTGCTGGTGTTGCCGTCGGGTCAAGATCGTACCACAATGCGGCCAGGCCAGCCACATGCGGCGCCGCCATACTCGTCCCCTGCATATAGCTGTACGCATACGTGCCTGAGGCGGGGGTTGTGGCGCCTGTATGATGGGTCGACAAAATCATCGTGTCTACGGTGTAATCACCGCCTGGGGCTGCCACATCGACGGCTACGCCATAGTTGCTGTAGTAGGCGCGCTTGCCATTGCCTGCAGTTGATGCCACGGTAATCACGTTGTTGCAACTGGCCGGAGAGTAGTCACTCGCATCGTCGTTGGAGTTCCCAGCCGCGACGACGACGGTGGTCCCGGCAGCAACAGCTGCGTCAATGGCGCTTTGGTA
>JBBAWX010000023.1:0-24202 GCA_040396955.1 Roseiflexaceae bacterium | reverse complement strand
GCCACGTGTGTGCCGTGCCACGAGCTATCACCGACATCACAGCCCCATAACCCACCCGTTTCATCGGTACTTTCTGCCAGTGTGACAAAATCACCCTCATCACTTGCATTACTATCACGTCCATTGCCGTCATTGGCGACAGCAACATCATGAATGAAATCATACTGATCGACGACTTTCCCCACCAAATCGGGGTGGTTGAGGATACCCGTATCAAGCACCGCAACGACCACATCGGCACCCGTATACCCGGCATTCCAAGCAGCTTCGACACCAATGCCGTAGTTGTTATTGCCGTCAAAAACACTCCCGTAGCCCATCAAATCCCACTGATTGTCGTAGTACGTATCATTCGGAGTGGTCGTGCTATACATGCGCGCATCGGCTTCGACACGCTCCACCCCCGGAATATGTTGCCATGCCGCAATCACAGCATTGAGTTGCTTGACGTCGAGATTGCGCGACACTCGTAAGATGTGCGTTGATGCATCGTATTGCCGCTGGTAGCGGGTGGATACCGCTGTACTGGTGCGGGCAGAGCTACCGAATTGACGCCAAAACACACTGTCTGCACCACTCCGACGGATTCCAGGTTTGAGGGTTACGATGAGCTGATCGGTGGAACCGTCAAATTTCTTCGGTCGATGTACATACGTCAGCCCTTGGTCACGCCCCATGGCCAAAGTCGAGACTGGTACATGAAGCACCAGGCCCAGCACAATGGCGAGTACCAACCAATTCATATATCGCGTACGCATGAAAACACCCCTTGCAAATAGAGCCCGATACAAGATTGTCCACGTTCTATATTGGACGGTCTAGACACGTTAAATGTTCATTGTTAATAAGTATAAACAATCTACGGCAGTGTTTCCCACAGATGGATGATGAAATCTTGCGGAAACGTGGGCATTTGCACCGTATGAAGCATCCGCAACATCTGAGCACGATGGTCGACACCATGAGTGACAAGGTGCACGAGTACCTGCCAACGCGTCTCACGCATGCCAGGCACGATGGTGGCCAAATCTGCCTCATCCCAATCAGTCACGGCCTGTTGCACCTGCGTCGCCACCTGTTGTGCGTAGGCGTGTGCCACCACAAAGGTAGGGAAATCGACCGGATTCAGCCACGTGAAATGCTCACGTGGGTGGCCGTGGAGTCCATTGAGCCACGCTGCATCGACGCTCATCAGATGCACCATGTGATTACGCAGGGAGCCAAGCGAGTATGCATCCTCACGCACAAACGTGGCCGCATCGAGGAGGGCAAGTTGTTGGTAGAGGCGCTCATTCATGGCGTAATGATAGGTCATCATCTCGACGAGCACCGGTTTGGCTGTTAGCATTGGCTTCCTCATCAGCACCCAAAAAGCGTCAGCGTGGTGTAATGCACCAGCTTATCACTCAATGATACACTACTCAGCAATACAGGCATATATTCGACGACATGGACATTCAGGCATGACCATCTTACAACGCCGTCCGGCACAAACCATCTTACGGGCCACCCCCCTCAGCGAACACCACGTACGCCAGCTCCAGCAGTGGCACTACGCGCAACCATACGAACGCTATAATTTTTCGGATGACCCATTTGAGCGCCAATGGCTCTGCCACCCCAAAAACGGCTACTGGCAGTTCATGGACGCCGACGACGCACTATTCGGGTTTGCGGTCATCGGCAAACATGCCCAGACCGCCGGCATCACCTACGGCAACAGCCCGGCGATTGATCTGCTCATCGGCCTACGCCCTGACCTCATCGGGCAACACCACGGCTACGATTTGGCGCTAGGAGCCTGCCAACACGCCCATCAACTCAACCCTCACGCGTACATTCGTGTCAGTGTGCCTGCCGCGCATCGCGCCGCCTTGCACGTCTGGCAACAACTTGGTCTCTTCCCCGAATACGCCGGTCTGGCAGCCGATGGTGCACCACACATTGTCTTGCTGGAGCAGAGCAATCTGTACGACAACGCCCCTGCATCGGGGACCGCGCAAGTGTGATATAACACTGACAAGGAGCCGGCGAGAGCGTTCGCATACGGAAAGAGATGGTCCACGATGCCCAAGCAAGCAATCCATGTCAACAACGGCCCACAACCGGGTGGTGCGTATACGCCAGTACTACGAGCCGGTGACTTTGTCTTCGTATCGGGCCAGGCCCCCATCGACCCTGCTACCAATGAAATTGTGGGTACGACCATCGAAGAGCAGACGGCACGCACCATCGAAAATGTGCGCTTGCTCCTCGAAGCGGCCGGAGCGCAACTCAGCGACGTCGTCAAAGCGACCGTCCATCTTTCCGACATGGCGTTGTTTGACCGCTACAACACGGTCTACGCCAGCTACTTCCCCGATCCCAAGCCGGTGCGCACCACGGTGGGGAGTCAGCTCGACGGCTTCATGATTGAAATCGACGTTATCGCCTATCTTGGGGCCTAAAGCGATGCAATACGACCTTATCATCCATGGTGGGCACCTCATCGACCCACTCGCTGGACGCAACGGGCACTTTGATATTGCGATCAGCCGCAATCGTGTGGCCGCGGTCGCCCCCACACTCGATCTGCGCCATGGGCGCAAAGTCATCGACGCCAGCGGGCGCCTCGTGCTCCCCGGACTCATCGACTTGCACACCCACGTCTACCATAGTGTCACCTACTGGGGCATTGCCCCCGATGCACTGGCGGCTCGGAGCGGTGTCACCACGTGGGTCGACGTCGGCTCTGCCGGTGCGTACAATTTCGCCGGGCTCCGTGAATTTATCATGCGGCAATGCGACAGTCGCATCGTCACGTTTTTGAATATCTCGGGGGTAGGTCTGACTGCGCCCTTTGGTGAGCACGTCAACCTTGATAACTGTGACGTTGATCTCTGTTGCGACATCGTCGATCGCCACCGCGACATCATCGTGGGCATCAAAGCGCGCATTGAGGGCAAAACGGTCGGCGCCAACGGGCTCGAGCCGCTCCGCCGCGCGCGCCAAGCCGCCGACCGCACCGGATTGCCACTCATGGTACACATCGGCTCTGGTCCACCCGAGCTCGACGCCGTCCTCGAGTACCTCAAGGCGGGTGATATTTTGACGCACTGCTACACGGGCGGTACGATGCGGGTCACCGGCCAGGGTGGTGTCCCGCATGCCAGCATTGTGGCAGCCGCCCAACGCGGCGTCATCCTCGATGTGGGGCATGGCGCAGGATCGTTTGATTTTGCGGTGGCCGAGGGCATGTTGGCAGCCGGACTCTTGCCAGACGTGATTTCGTCAGACATGCACCAGCTCAGTGTGCACGGCCCCATGTTCGATTTACCGACCTGCATGAGCAAGTTTTTGGCGATTGGCGTGCCCCTCGAAACCACCATTGCGGCGGTTACGGCGCGCCCCGCCCAGCTCCTCGATTTGCGCGACGTCGGCACACTCCAGGTCGGCGCCCTTGCGGACGTGGCCGTGATGCGCCTGCACGAGGGAGAGTTCCATTTTTATGATATCGACATGCAAAGCCGGGTCGGACGCAACTTGCTCCGCAACGAACTGACCATCCTCAATGGCCGAGCCATGCCACAAACACCACTTCCGACACCCGCACCGTGGATACAGGTGCGCCCGTACCAGCAAGACATCCACGACCGAGGTCACACCCCCGACCAAATGGTGGCTGGCTGTGGGTGCTGCTAGACGGAGTCAGCATGCGTTCGCAGTGGATTACCATGCCTCAGCAGAGTGGCGTATTCGTGCATCTTGAGCTCCTCGACACTGAACGCCACATGGTCGGGCTGGCAGCCGCTGGCGCCGACCCACGCATTTGGGAGTACATGCTCTGCCCACCCGCCGATACACCGGCAGGGATGCGGGCACATGTGGAGCAACTCATGCAGGATTGGCAGGCAGGTCACGAAGTCCCTTATGTGGTCAGCGATCTCCGTACTCGACAGATTATCGGGTGTAGCCGCTTTCGCGAGCTCCAGCCTGCGCATCGCAGTCTGGAGCTGGGCACGTGGTTGACACCATCAGCCCACGGCAACGGAAGCAACGCCGATCTCAAATATGTGATGCTCAGCCACGCCTTTGAAGCACTGGGGTGCATCCGCGTACAACTCAAGACCGATGCGCGCAACACGGCATCACAACGCTCACTAACGGCCCTGGGAGCACACTACGAGGGGCGGTTGCGCAACCACCTCATCACCTCAAATGGGCACATCCGCGATTCGCTGGTCTATGCCATCACGGATGCCGAATGGCCCGCCATCAAAGCGCATCTCTGGCAACGCATCCAACGACATCAGGCGACCGGGGAGCAACCATGAGCACACCCACATCTCATCCGTGGATTTCCCAGAGCTGCTTCAGCGGCACGATTGTGGATTTGGTGGCACTCGACCCCAGCCAACACCGCGACCAACTCATCGTGGCGGGGTCTGACCCGAGCATTTGGAGTAATTTGCGCTTCTTGCCCGGCGACACCCCGGCTGGCATGGATGCCTATGTTGCAGAGCTCATCCACCGGCGTGACACGCACCAAGAAGTGCCTTTGTGCATCGTCCATCGTGCGCGCCAGGCGGTGATTGGCGTGACACGGTTCATCGATATCCGGCAGGCGCATCGGAGTGTGGAATTCGGCACCTGGATTACGCCACACCATCACGGCGATGGCAGTAATGCCGACTGCAAATTCCTGATGCTCCAATATGCGTTTGAAACACTCGGGTGTATCCGCGTACAAATCAAAACCGACGCCAATAACATGCAGTCGCAACGGTCGCTCGTCGCCCTCGGAGCCACATTTGAGGCCCATCTGCGCAACCATCTGATGACGCCGAGTGGGCGGATCCGCGATTCACTCATCTACTCGATTATCGACAGTGAGTGGCCAACGGTCAAAGCCAACCTCACCCAGCGCATCGCCAAGCATCAAACCAAACACCGGCCCACTACGTAACTATGAATACCCCATGGAAATGTCACTACACGCTGCTTATGCAAAAGGATGTACACCGATGACGCGACTGATTTCACGTATCCTCTCAATGACCCGCTATGCCGTGATTATTGCCGTATTTGGTGCACTTATTGGCGCCATCACGCTATTTCTGTTTGGGATGTGGGAAATTTACGCCGTGTTGAATCAGGTATTTCAAGCCACCAGCCCCGAAAAAATCGGCAAAAAAGTGGCTTTTGCCTTCATCGAAGTCATCGACATCTTTTTGCTGGGGACGGTGTGCTACATCACGGCGCTGGGGCTCTACGAGCTGTTCATTAGCGACGATCTCCAAGTCCCCGAGTGGCTGAACATTACCACACTCGACGATCTCAAAAACAAACTGACCAGCGTGGTCATCGTGGTCCTCGGGGTCATCTTTTTGGGGCAGGTGGTTGGCTGGGATGGCCAGAGCGATTTGTTGCGCCTCGGAGCACCCATTGCGCTTGTCATTGCCGCGCTGACGTGGTTTTTGAGCCAAAGTGGCAAAAAAACGGGGTAACGCGTACCTTTTTGCCCCACACATACGGTCCTACACGTACAAACCGAAGTAACACTGCCACCACATGCGGGCGGTAGAACGTGTGGGAGGGATGAAATGGACGATCTACAGTGTTGGCGCATGCACCTTCAATTCGGGAGCGATTTCCCACGGGCACGCCCTGACGGCGTCTACAGCAAGATACTCAGCGAATGTTGGCGCCGCTTAGCGCAACACCATGCGGTCACGTGTTCACCACTGCACATCCAAAACGACGGCGTATGTGGCTGGGTGTATGCGGCACAGTATGCCGAAAGTTTCGCCGCGATTGAAGATTTCCAACGACGCAGTGGCGCGGTCATCTGCCAGCTCCGTGGCACTCCCGATGCCGTCATCTGGGAGTACCTGCGAATCATCGCCGAGCCACATCCGGTGGTGGAGCGCCACCCATCAGGAGAAACACACGCATGATACACGCGGTTGTCCCCGGGCTGTGGCGCATCCCACTCGGCATGGTGAACGCCTACCTCATTGAGCATGCCGATGGTCCCATGTTAATTGACTGCGGTAGCCCGGGTGACGAGATGCGCATTGTGGCCGCATTGGGCACGCGGGGCATTTCCCTTGAGCAACTCCGGCTGTGTGTCGGCACCCACCTGCACTACGACCACGTGGGGAGTCTCGCAGCCCTGCAGGCGCTCGGCGCACCTATCGCCGTCATGCATCCAGCCGATGCACCTGCTACCGCACAAGGCATGCTGATGCGGCGCCCGTTTCAACTGACACCGCCATTGCACCACCTGCAACGCCGCTTCGACGCTCTCCCCGCGCAACGGGCGGCCCCAGCCAGGGTCAGCCCGGAGGCCAGTCACGGCACGCATGTGGCGGATGGCCTTGAGGTTATCCACACCCCCGGGCACACGGCCGGGCATATTTCGTTGTTGTGGCATGCTCACGGCGGCGTGCTCATCGCCGGTGATGCGTGTACCCGCATCGCTGGCATGCTGTGGTATGCTATAGGCCACGAAGATGCCGAGCAGGCCGCCCACAGCCGGCAACTACTGGCCACGTACTCATTTGCGAGCATGGTAGTCGGGCACGGTCGCCCGCTGATTGGCGGCGGCCAACGTACCGTGGCCCGGCGTTTTGCACCGCATACCACAGACTAGAGAGACTCAAATGCAACAACTCTTTACCGGCAAACTGGTGCGTCTCGCAGCTACCGCTGCGAGTGACGCCGACACGGTGGCGCGCTGGAGCACCGATGCAGCCTTGTTGCGACGCCTACAACTCGCACCGGTGCGCCCTTTTGACGACCACGAAGCGCGCACCTCCTACATGGGCGGCGGGCACGGACACACGCATACCCACTTTCGGCTACGCACACTCAGCGACGATCGCCTCGTCGGATATGTGGTTTTGTACGACATCTACTGGAATCTCCAGAGTGCGAACGTGGGCATTGCCATCGGCGACGTAGCCGACCGGGGTCAGGGCTACGGTTATGACGGCATGCAACTCATCTTGCGCTATGCGTTCAACGAACTCAATCTATACCGCATCGCACTGACGGTTCTCGAGCGCAACCAGGCAGCTCGACGCATGTACGAGCGGGTCGGATTTGTCACTGAGGGGGTCATGCGTGGGAGCGATTACCGCGACGGTGTGCGGAGCAACGATGTGATGATGAGCATTCTTGTCGACGAATGGCGCCAACGCAACCCGGACTACCACCGCATTTACGCAACAGAGGAGTAACCCATTCATGCCACGTATTCGTGATTACGGCATCATCATCGGCGATTTACCGACTGGCCCGCATAACGCCATCACCGACGTCCCCGGAGTTCTGGTCGGGTATGACACGGTGGTCAGTGACCATCCACGCACGGCACGCACCGGCGTCACACTCATCATGCCCCGTGGCCACGAGAGTTGGAGCCAACCCGTATTCGCCGGCGCGCATTCGTTCAACGGCTGTGGCGAAGTTACCGGTCTGCTGTGGCTCAAGGAGTGTGGCTACCTCTACAACCCGATTGCCATTACGGGCACGCCCTGGGTGGGAGCGGTCTGGGATGCCTTGAGTTGGTATGCGATCAGTGAGGGCCTCAACAACAGCTTCTTGTTGCCGATCATCGCCGAGACCTACGACGGCTGGTTGAGCGACCGGCTCGGTGAATTGGTGGGGCGCCCACAGGTCATCAACGCCATCACAAACGCACATACCGGACCATTGGCCGAAGGCAACGTGGGCGGTGGCACGGGCATGATTTGCCACGAGTTCAAAGGGGGTACTGGCACGGCCTCGCGGTGCGTCACCGTGGCCGGTGGCACATACACGGTGGGTGTGCTCGTGCAGGCCAACTACGGCGCCCGAGCCGATTTGCGCGTCGACGGCATCCCAGTGGGGCGACACATCCCCACCAGCGACATCCCCAGTGGCTGGGCGGAGCCCAACCATCAGCCGGGTGACGGCTCAATCATCGTCGTCATCGCCACGGATGCACCGTTGACCGCCACCGGCTGTGACCGCTTAGCCCAACGTGCCACGCTCGGGCTGGGTCGGGTCGGCGGATATGGTCATAACGGCAGTGGCGATATTTTCGTGGCGTTCAGCACCGGCAACCAGATTGTCGATGACCGTCGGGCTCTCGAGCATATCCAAATGGTCCCACCCACGGCCATGGATCCGTTGTTTCACGGGGTCGCCGATGCCGTCGAAGAAGCGATTCTCAACGCCTTGTGTGCCGCTGAGACAACCGTGGGGTATGCGGGGCGGACCGCCACAGCCCTCCCCATGACGCGGGTGCTTGACATCTTGCAGAGCCATCACTATCCATTGCACCGGACCCTGTCACCGACACCCATTGGCCGCCAACCCTGACACAAGATGCGCTGAGTCGGCTATAATGGGGGCGTTCTCGTTGACCAAGAAGGGTACTCCTGCACCGTGTCACTGGTCGTCTTTGGGCTCATCGTGGTCTCAGCGTGCATCCATGTCGGGTGGAACCTGCTCCTCAAGGGTGCCACTCATCGGCAACTCAGTAGCTGGTTAGCCGTAGTCGTATCCGGGCTGGTACCGCTCGGGTGGCAGTGGGCGCAGATTGGGCGTGACATGTGGTTGATTGCAGCGCTCAGTGCGTTATTTCAGGCCACCTACTACCTCTTGCTGGCGTATGGCTACGACCATTACGATCTCGGTGTCTTATACCCGATTGCCCGCGGGAGCGCGCCCCTGTTTTCTGCCATATGGGCGACCATCTGGCTAGGCGACCATCTGAATCTGGCCGGCATCTGTGCCATCATTTGCATCGCAGGAGGCACCATCTGGGTGGGCATCCGCAACCGCGACAAGCACGGCAAACGCGCCATGCCCTGGTTGCCCATCTTTGTGGCGCTCGCCATCTCCGGGTATACCATCATCGATGCCTTTGGAGTGCGCCAAAGTGGCAATCCAGCGGCGTATTATGCGGTCTGCATGACCTGTACGGCGGTGGCCATGGCACCACTCACACTTTGGCAACAACGGCCTCGTCTCAGCGACATCGTCCAGGCCTTGCCACGTGCCAGCATCATCGGGGCGCTTTCGTTTGCGTCATACCTCATCATTCTCTGGAGTTACGCAAGTACCCCAGTCAGCTATGTAGCTGCCACCCGTGAAATCAGCATCATCATTGCCGGCCTCGTCGGTTGGTTGTGGCTCAAAGAGGCCTTTGGGGCGGCGCGCACGGTGGGGGCCATCATGATGAGCATTGGGGTCATCATTCTCGTATTGTTTGGGTGAAGGATTGCAGAGCAGAGGGAGCATACCGGCATGACCATTCGTGACAGCATTATTCGCCTTGTCGGGCGCCACGATCTCAGCGAAAGCGAAGCTGCCAGCGCCATGAGCGAAATCATGGGGGGCGAGGCCACTCCGGCGCAAATCGCCGCCTTTTTGACGGCCCTACACCTCAAAGGGGAGACTGCCGCCGAGCTCGCCGGCATGGCGCGCATTATGCGCGATTTCGCCCTCATGGTCGAAGCTGCACCCGGTGCGGTTGACACCTGTGGCACCGGTGGCGATGGCGCAGGCACGTTCAACATTTCGACCATTGCGGCCTTTATTGCGGCAGGCGCTGGAGTGCAAGTGGCCAAACACGGCAACCGCGCCATGTCAAGCCGCTGTGGCTCCGCTGATGTCCTTGAAGGGTTGGGAGTCAACATCGAGCTAGGCCCCAACGACGTCGGTCAGCAGATTGCCAGCAATAATTTCGGTTTCATGTTTGCGCCACGCTTCCACCCGGCCATGCGCTTTGCGGGGCCAGTACGCCGTGAAATCGGCATCCGCACTGCGTTTAACATGCTGGGCCCGCTGACCAACCCGGCGCGCGTGAAACGCCAGGTGATTGGCACGGCCAATGAACACCTCGCCGAGAAGCTCGCCAATGCGCTGGCGTTGCTCAACATGGAGTATGTCATCGTCTTTGCGGGACACGGCAATATCGACGAGCTGTCGCTGGCCGGAACCAACGTCTACTTCGAAGTACGTGGGAGCATGTCGCCCCGACGGCACACCTTCGATGCCCAGGATTTTGGCTTGGTACGCGCAAGTAATGACGCGTTGGGGGGAGGCGACTTGCACGAAAACGTTGGCATCGCCAAACATATCTTGGCAGGGCACGGCACTCCGGCCCAACGTGATGTGGTCATTCTCAACGCAGCAGCTGCCATCTTGGTGGCAGAGCGCGTCGACAACTGGGGGGATGCCATCGAGCTGGCGCGGCAATCGCTCTTGACGGGCGCTGCGCAACAACGCCTCACCGCCGCATTGGCATAAAGGACAGCGCCCCAACTCTGGCTACCACCGCCCCTGCATGCACCTGCGGGGGCGGTGGTGATTACGCGTAGCTGTATTTTCGCCATACGTCGTGGCGTTCGAGCTCGATGAGGAGTGCAAAAGCGATGTACTGGGGTTGCCGTGGCACGGTGTGGAGCGGCATATGGGCTTCTTCGGGGGTGCGATCACCCTTGTGGTGATTACACTCACGGCAAGCGGCCACCACGTTGGACCACGTGGTCTCACCACCACGTGAGCGGGGGAGGATATGGTCAATGGTGAGCACGTTGCGCCCCGGCTGGACCCCACAGTACTGGCATGTGTCACGATCACGAATGAGCACACCACGGCGCGAGCAGGGCAAGCGCAAATTGCGGGGCACACGAATGTAGCGGGTCAGACGAATCACCAATGGCACCACAAAATCACGGGCAATCCCGCGGAGCATCCACTGAGCAGTTTCAACCATTTCGGCTTTTTCTTGGAGTAACAACACGAGCGCACGTCGCACCGGCACCAGTTGCAGAGGTTCGTAGCTCGCATTAAGGACCAACACCCGTTGCATTCCTGCCTCCTCGTATCACACTGGCGGTGGTTGATAGCGATGAAGAACACCAAACTCTTGACTTGGGGAATGTACGAAATGACCTGCAGCACTACATATAGTATATCACCCCTGTCAAAATCACTAGAACAGCAGGTTACATCGGTGTATGTGGTGGGGCGCTCTCTTTGACAGTCAGGAACAGAGAGTGCTATACTCGAACTGTGGAGGTAACTCGGCCCCATCTTTCAAGGAGGTTCTCTCATGCCGTTCGAACTACCGGCACTGGCATACGATGTTGCAGCGCTTGAGCCCCACATTGATGCGCAGACCATGACGATCCATCATGGCAAGCACCATGCCGCCTATGTGACCAACGCCAACAATGCTTTGAATGGGCACACCGCTCTGCAGGCCATGTCGGTGCACCAGTTGTTGAGCAACATCAACGATACCCCGGACAGCATCCGCCAGGCGCTCATCAACAATGCGGGTGGCCACGCCAACCACACGTTGTTTTGGGAGATTATGACACCCGGTGGTGCCACGGCTCCAAGTGGTGCCTTGGCAACCGCCATCACCGGCGCCTTCGGCGACGTCGACCAGTTGAAGCAGCAAGTGAGCGACGCTGCCATGAAGCGCTTTGGCAGTGGTTGGGGTTGGTTGGTCAGCGATGCCAGCGGAGCCCTCAAGGTCATCAGCACCGCCAATCAAGATAGCCCGATTATGCAGGGGTTGACCCCACTCCTCGGAGTCGATGTGTGGGAGCACGCCTACTACCTCAAGTATCAAAACCGCCGCGCCGACTACTTGGCCGCTTGGTGGAATGTGGTCAACTGGGACGTAGTTGCCAGCAAATACGGGCGCTAGCTCGTTATCAGCACTGACACCAAAGAGGGTGGCGAGCGTGCCACCCCTTTTGGTGTCGAAATCCGGCCAATACCGGTCAACTGTGGTACAATACAGGCAATATTTTGGGGTCCCTTTTTCTTTACCCACGTGATAAGGAGTGCGGACAATGGCTATGGAAAAGTCAACTTGGACGACCAAAGCGGGCTTGGCACAGATGCTCAAGGGCGGCGTCATCATGGACGTCATCGACGTAGAGCAGGCCAAAATTGCCGAAGAAGCCGGGGCAGTTGCGGTCATGGCGCTCGAGCGCGTCCCTGCCGATATACGCAAGCAGGGTGGGGTGGCACGCATGAGCGACCCCGAGCTCATCATTCGCATCAAAGAATCCGTGACCATCCCAGTCATGGCCAAAGCCCGAATCGGGCATTTCGTCGAGGCTCAGGTGCTTGAGGCGCTTGGCATCGACTACATCGACGAGAGCGAAGTGCTCACGCCGGCCGACGAAGAGTTCCACATCGACAAGCACCGCTTCAAGATTCCCTTTGTCAACGGCTGTAAAAACATCGGCGAAGCCTTGCGCCGCATTGCCGAAGGTGCCGCCATGTTGCGCACCAAGGGTGAGGCCGGCACGGGCAACGTGGTCGAAGCGGTCCGCCATGCACGCACCGTGTACGGTGAAATTCGTCGCCTACAGTCAATGAGCGAAGACGAGCTGTATGCGGCCGCCAAGAACCTGCAAGCACCATACGAATTGGTCAAGCAGGTCGCCCAAAACGGTCGTTTGCCCGTCGTCAACTTTGCGGCCGGTGGTATCGCCACCCCAGCTGACGCGGCCCTGATGATGCAACTCGGCGTCGACGGTGTCTTTGTTGGGTCGGGCATCTTCAAGTCGGGTGATCCGATGTTGCGAGCCCGTGCCATCGTGCAGGCCACCACGCACTACCAAGACCCAGCTATCATCGCCGAAGTCAGCAAAAACCTTGGCGAGGCCATGGTGGGCATCGAAATCAGCAAGTTGCCCCAAGATCAGTTGTTGGCCAATCGCGGCTGGTAAGCAATACGTCCATGGCCACGTGCGAGGGCAGTGTACCTCAAACGTGGCCTCTTTCATCCTATCCAGATGACATGGAGCCACTATGACGGTCGGAGTTCTGGCGCTACAAGGCGCATTCCGCGAACACGAAGAAATGCTCGATCGTATGGGCGTTGCCCATCGTCAGGTGCGCTTACCACGCGATCTTGCCGAGGTGGAGCGCCTCATCATCCCGGGTGGTGAAAGCACGACCATTGGCAAATTGATGGTCATGTACGACCTGTTGCAGCCACTGCGGGAACGCATTCAAGCTGGCATGCCAGTGTGGGGCACCTGTGCTGGGGCGATTTTGTTGTCGCGCTCTATTGTCGACGGGCGACCCGATCAGCCTGCACTCCAGGTCATGGATATCGAATCTCGGCGCAATGCGTTTGGGAGCCAGCTCGACAGCTTTGAGGCCGACATCACCATGACTGGGCTCGATGCACCGTTCCACTCGGTCTTCATTCGTGCACCCATTTTGCAGAAACCGGGTCCACAGTGTGCCGTTTTGGCACAACTCGACGATGGTCGTATCGTGGCAGCTCGCCAAGGGAATATGTTGGCCACATCATTTCACCCTGAGCTGACCACCGACGATCGCATCCACCAGTACTTTCTCGCCATGTAGGAGGTACCCATGGAGAGTCGCCTGCTCAGTACCACCGATTTGTTGACCTTGCGGCGAAAACCGCGTGCCATAGCGCTGATGCGGCACGAAAGCACCCTCATCAACCGGCATTCGCCGCTATGGTTCGGAGTGCGATCGTTGGTGACCAACAGTGGTCGCTACACCACCGGTATCGTCCGCGAGGCTGGTGTGAGTGCCGTGCTACAGGCGGTGGGGCGTGATACCCGCCCCGAACGGGCACTGGTGGCGTTTGCCAGTTATGGCGATGCTCATCGCTACCCGAGTGACCACGATCTGTGGTTTCGTCTGCTCGAAGCCCATGTCGTCCACAGCGTGCATCACCACATACAACGCTTGTATGCCACTGTGCCGAGTCACCTGAGCGATACCTTCGAGATTTTTCGCCAAAACGGCTATAGTAGCTTCAGCAAAGAGCTGTTGCTCCGCCTCGACGGGCCAGATTGGGATCAGGGCACGCGCATCGCCCCGATGACCCCCCAACACCGCCACGACGTCTGGGGTGTACATCAGCTCTACGGCCAGACCACCCCCAAGCCGGTGCAACACGCCGAGGCGAAAGCAGCTCGCGATTGGATGTTGCCACTCCCCAAACCGTGGGACACGGTGAAACATCGGGCTTGGGTACAGCGTCATCATGAGCAGGTTGTGGCATCGTTGCGCATCGCCAGTGGGCGAGATGCACACATCATCCATCTCATGGTGCAACCCAGCCTGCGCGACGATGTCACCCACCTGTTGCGCTTCGGGATAAGCCAAGTCGCTGACACCCTGCCAATTTGGCTGGTGCTCCGCGAATACCAGGAAGACCTGGTCTGGTCGGCCCAAGATCTCGGCTTCCAACCCATCGACGAGCAGATGTCGTTGGTCCGTCACAATGTGGCGTTGATTCGCCGGCCAGCCTTTGCGAGCGTGCTCGAACCCAAACGCGACCAAGGGACGCCCGTGCCGACCATCATTCCAGCCAGCGAACAAGCGAGGCTCTATGCCAGAACAAAACGACATCACCAGTAACCTCGATTTGTTGTTGCAGACACTCCCCCAGCATCTACGGGATTCGTTGGCGACAACGACCGAATCCCGCGATGCTCTGCTCGAAATCGTGATGGACTTAGGACGATTGCCCGAAGCACGCTACCGCCACACTTCGGTGTTCCTCGGCAACCAAGAAATTACGTTTACCGATCTCGAGACCGTCACGGGCGCCATTAGTGCCTTCGGCGAAGACAACCGGGCGGGTATTCCGCGCACGTTGCACCGGATTTCGTGCATCCGTAACCGCTCTGGGCGCATCGTCGGCCTGACCTGTCGTGTGGGGCGCGCCGTGCATGGCACGATTAGCATCATCCGCGACCTCGTCGAATCGGGCAAAAGTGTGCTGTTGCTCGGGCGGCCTGGCGTCGGCAAAACCACCATGCTCCGTGAAACAGCCCGCGTACTCGCCGATGATATTGTCCGACGCGTCGTCATTGTCGACACCTCCAATGAAATCGCCGGCGACGGCGACATCCCACATGCGGGCATTGGGCGGGCACGGCGCATGCAAGTGCAACGTCCAAGTGAACAACATGCGGTGATGATCGAGGCAGTCGAAAACCACATGCCGGAAGTCATCGTCATCGATGAAATCGGCACAGAGCTCGAAGCACAAGCCTCACGCACCATTGCCGAGCGCGGCGTACAACTGATTGGCACGGCACACGGCCAGCTACTCGAGAATCTGATGGTCAATCCCACCCTGTCTGACCTCATTGGTGGCATCCAAGCAGTGACCCTTGGTGACGACGAAGCGCGCCGCCGTGGCACTCAAAAGACCGTGCTCGAACGCAAACAACCGCCGACGTTCGACATCCTCGTCGAAATTCGGAGCTGGGAAGATGTGCTCGTCTACAACAACGTGGCCGAATCCGTGGATGCACTCCTCCGTGGCGAGCTTCCACAGGCTGAGCAACGCCACCGTGATCCAGACGGCACCATACGCACCGAAATGGTCGAATCACAACCGCCCGAGGGGCTTGCCGGCCAACAGGCCTGGGGGATACGCAGTAGTCACCAGCGCCATGCTGAGCCACATCGTGGCGACCAACGTGGGCGCGGTGGGCGATCAGAGCGCCTCGGCGGAGCGCACAACCTGCCCGCAACCCGCCCGGTAGGCATCATTCAGAGCAATAGTGTCAATGGAGCTCCGCCGCCGGTACGAAACGCAGACGAAGCCCCGCCGCTGGTGGTCAGTAGTGTGCCAAGTCAACGCATATACGCCTATGGACTGAGTCGTGACAAGGTGGAAAAAGCCATTGCCAGCCTCAAAGTGGCCGCGGTAGTGGTGCGTGATATTAGCGAAGCCACCATGGTCATGACCATCAAAAACTACTACCGCAAAGGGTCGGCACGCCTCCGCCATGCCGAGGATCGGCAACTTCCCATCTACGTGCTTCGCTCGTCAACAGCCATCCAGATTGAGCGCCAGTTGCTCGATATTTTTGATGTGAGTCTGCCCCGTAACCGCGAACGCACGGCCAGCTCCGACCCGGAAATCAACGATGCCATACTCGAAGCCGAGACGGCCATCCAGCAGGTGCTCAATGGTGAACGGAATACGGTGGAATTAACGCCGCAAGGCAGTATCATCCGCAAACTCCAACACCAAATGGCAGAACGGTATAATATACAGTCAGAGAGTCGCGGTCGTGAGCCGTTTCGGCGCGTCAAGGTGTCACGCTAGCAGAATCACAGAAAACAGGGTATGATGGGATTGTTCATTACATTTGAGGGAAGTGAGGGCAGTGGAAAAAGCACGCAGACGCGCGCACTCTACGAGCGCCTGCATGCTGAGGGGTATCCCGTGATTCTGGTGCGCGAGCCGGGTGGCACCCGCATCGGCGACATGATTCGGCGGATTGTGCTCGATTTGCAACACACCGAGATGGACCCCACCACCGAGACCTTTCTGTTTTCTGCGGCACGAGCTCAGCTCGTCCACGAGGTTATTCGCCCCTACTTAGGTCAAGGCGGCATCGTCATCTGCGACCGCTATGCTGATTCGACCTACGCCTACCAGGGCTACGGCCTCGGTCGTGACCTCGACGAGCTCCGTACACTGACAAACATCGCCACGAGCGGATTAGTGCCCGACCTCTCCATTTATCTCGAGATTAGCGCAGATGCCGGACTCGAGCGCAAACAACGGCGCAAAAACGGTGAGCTCCCACGTGGCGTCGAGTGGAATCGCCTTGATGCCCGTGAAGTTGCCTATCACCGGCGTGTGGCAGATGGGTACCGCGCCCTCATTGACGCCGACCAGGCGCGGTGGCGGGTCTGCGATGCACGTCTCAGCATCCCCGACTTGGCTGAACTCATTTATCAACAGGTGCAACCACACCTGCATCAGATTACCCGTATCGATGCGCCAACCAATGAAAGGGGCCCCCGATGAAACTCATGATTGCCGTGGTACAACGCCAAGATGCTGGTGATTTGATCGATGCACTGACCTCCCGGAGTCACCGTGTGACACGGATCAGTAGCGAAGGTGGTTTTTTGCGCGAGGGCAATGTGACCCTCTTGATTGCCGTCGAAGACGAGCAAATCGACAGCGTGATGCGCCTCATCCACACCCACTGTCATATGCGAATCCGCTATATTTCACCATTGCCGCCCGTCGCCGAATCGGGTGAATTCTATCCACCCACACCCGTTGAAGTACAAGTTGGCGGAGCAACGGTATTTGTGCTAAACGCTGAAGCAGTGACACGCGTGGTCAACCAACTCAGCTAATTGATGACGACCGACAGCTGCACCGGTTGCCGCCGGTGCAGTGGTGCAGAGGAGAGACGTTGTGGAAAGTATCGGTAGTACGCTGGCAATGATTGTGCCCATCCTCGATATCTTGAAATGGGTGTTTGCAGGGTATTTCTTGTTATTGTGGATGGCAAGCGTTATTTGGACCTATCGTGATATTCATGCGCGCACCGAAGAGACCATCCTGCAGGTGATGGCCGTGTCGTTGGCCCTGTTGCTCCCCTTTGCGGGATTGGCCATCTACACCATGCTCCGGCCACGACAGACCATTTCAGAACGCTATGAACGCTCGCTCGAAGAAGAATACCTCCGACACGACATCGAAGAGCAATTCGTCTGCCCGCAGTGTCAACGCGGTATCGACCACGATTTCATCTTGTGCCCACACTGTCATACTGCATTGCGCCGACGATGCATCAGTTGTGACAAAGTCATCGATTTGACCTGGGCCATCTGCCCCTACTGTGGCGATGATGGCACCGGCTTGGTCGGACGCACCACCCAAGTGCGCATGCGCGACACCCATGGGGGTATGTAACCATGATCCATCGATTTGGCATGTTGGTCGCTTTGTGGCTCATGGTGGCGTGCGGGCTCGTGCCGAGTGGCAGTGCCCCCGCAAATCCTCCCATCACCACCGGGATGATTTCCCGGAGCATGGGTGACCCCAATGCACCCATCAAAATGCAAGAATTCAGCGATTACCAGTGACCATACTGCGCACGATTCGTCCGTGAGACGTTCCCCAGTATCAAATCACTCTACATCGACACCGGCAAGGTCTACCTTGAGGTCTACGACTATCCGCTGATGAGCATTCATCCTGGTGCCCTGATGGCATCGCAGGCCGCCAACTGTGCCGCTGAAGCCGGACAGTACTTCGAAATGCGCACGCTACTCTTTGCCGGCACCGAACAACGTGCTTGGGGGGCTGGATCGCTCGACGACATCGACGTTTTTGTGGGCTATGCGGAGCAACTCGGGCTCGATGGCGCTGATTTCGAAGCCTGCCTCACCGGCAATCGCTACCTCGATCAAGTCAGAGCCGACATCGCCATGGCCGATCAGCTTGGCGCCCGTAGCACGCCGGCATTCATCGTCAACGGGCGCTTGCTCCTCGGTGCCCAACCACTCGATGAATTTCGACGCATCTTCGATGTGCTGATTTCACCACCATAAGTCCATCACCAAGCCCATCAATTCGCATACACTTCACCCTCGCACTACACCGTGCGAGGGTAATTGTTGCAGTTACTCGTCACGCGAGAGGAGCGCCTGTGTCGAGATGAGGTAGTCTTGTAGGATAATCGAGGCGGCAACTTCGTCGATACGCGCCTTGCGTTGCTCGGGACGCAGGCCAGCTTCAATCATGATGCGCTGTGCTTCTGCCGAGGTGTAGCGCTCATCGACGGGAATAATCGGCAACGCGGTATGCGTGGTCAATTCAGCGATAAATGCCCGAATACGCTGAGCCTGTGGGCCTTCGTGGCCATTCAGTGAAAGCGGCAAACCGACCACCACCAGCACGACTTCTTCGAGGCGCAGGATGGTGGTAAGTTTTTGAAAAAATTGTACTGCCGGGTAAGCAGGCAACGTGGCATACGGCGACGCCAAGGTGGCCGACACATCACTAAGCGCCACTCCAATACGACGCTCACCGACGTCGAGTGCCAACACGCGCCCTTGTGGTCGACTCATGATTCGATGCCTCCCACCCGAATGGTAATCAACTGTGGCACGGGCGGGAGTTGGCGCCGCTCCGGTAGCTGATAATCACTAATCACACCCTGCTCCTGTAAGGCATCGAGTATGGCCGAGGCCTGGTCAGGAGTGGCCGCCGCGAGTTGTGCAGGCAAGGCCGCTAGCACACCCGCATCGACTGGCATCTGTGGGGCACACGCAATCGTCCCATCGATGCGCACTGCACCACTCACAATCCGCCATGCATCGATGCGGATTGCGGGGAGCTCACCGACCACACAGACCGGATTAGAGCCACCTTGGAAACGCTGTGGCACAATCCGTTGAATCTGACTCTGCACGTTCTGGTCAGCTTTGATGGCATACACACTAAACGACACCTGCACGGTGAGGCGCACCTCTGCGCTCGCCGGATCAAGCACGGCCCCAACCGCTGGCTCTAGGCGGGGTACCCCGTAGATTTGCGGATCACCGAGCTGTGCCAAGCCGGGTTGCATGGTGGTCGCATCGACAATAAGCAGGCGTTGTTGGGCGTCAGCTTGGAGTGCCATCAAGGCCTGTGCGTAGGCTTTGGCGAGCGCATTGCCGAGCAATCGCGACACATCGTCTTCGGAGACAATCCGGCGCACGGTCTCACTGCCGCCACTAATCGGGGCATTTTGAATGATGATTTGCCCCTGATTACTCATCAATGCCCCCTGACCAGGGAGCAACAGCGTCGTCACCTGATTTTCGGCGACATTTGAGGCAACCCCAGCCGAGCGGGCCGTCACTGCAACTTCGATTTGGCCGTACTCGGTGGTGCGGCTGGTCAGTGTGCTGGTGGTCACCGCTCGGGGCAACACCGCCGGGGCATCGAGCATCAGACGCACCTCGTTGCCCACACCACTCGCAATAAACTCGGTGCCCACCGGCAGAGAGATATCTTGCTCGAGCAAATTAATGATACGCACGGTGCCCCGAGCCCGACCATCGGGCATGGGCACTTCGGTGACGGCTTCGCCGACCTCGCTGACCGTGACCGTGGTATCGATGCGCACCGCCTCCACTGCCAGCCCGCTTCCCTCGCCAACGGCCACAATGGGGATATCCACATCACGCAACGACACCACGCGTGGCTCGCCAAGCGGAGGCACCACCGTGACCGTGGTGCGCATCATGCCAATCCAGACGGCGACGCCGAGTAACGACCCCAACACAATCAATAACACCCATTGCCAAAAGGCGCTCATACGCCGGCGGCGCCGCGGTGGTTTGCCCCGCCCAGCACTGGTCTCACGGGTACGCGGCAACACCACCCGATCGGTGGCTCCACGCGCGTCGCGCCCGGGAATGGTGGCATGTGTGGTCATAGAGGTTTCCTTCACCGCTGACGATTCCATCACCTCCCCCATCGAGGAGGAGGGCGACAGGACCAATGGGGGGAGCTACAAACCGAGCAACGTCCGGGCTTGATGCAGTGCGGCATCGATATTGGCGGTTTCACGGCCGCCCGCTTGGGCCATATCGGGGCGCCCACCACCTTTGCCACCTACCACGGGTGCGAGCTCTTTGACAAGATTACCGGCATGATGTTGAGACACCGTCTTGGTGACCATCACCAACAACTGGGCACGATCATCGGCGGCACTAGCAAGCACCACCACGCCCTGCTCCATGCGATCACGGATTTTGTCGCCCAAATCACGCATCTGGGCTACGTCGAGTCCATCGACTCGAGCCACCACATACATCACACCCTGCTTGTGCGTAGCAGATGCGATGAGATCATCGACCTGGGAGCCAGTGGCCTGCGATTTGAGGGCATCGAGCTCGCGTTGGCGCCCCTTGAGGTCGGCCAACAGCACATCAACCCGCTCACCAATCTGTGGCACGGGCACCCCGAGGCGCCCAGCGGCGTCGCGCAGAGTTGCCAACTGTGCATCGACCCATGCCTGTGCCCCCTGGCCGGTCACGGCTTCGATGCGGCGAATACCACCGGCGACGCTACTTTCTGCCACGATGCGGAAGAGGCCTATTTCCCCGGTACGCCCGACATGCGTGCCACCGCACAACTCCATGGAGTCACGTGACGCATAACCGGCTTCGGCCCATGTCGCGGTGGCGGTCGCATGCACCAACCGCACCCGGTCGCCGTACTTTTCACCGAACAAGGCGATGGCGCCACGATCGAGCGCCGATTGGTAGGGCATTTCTTCCCATTGGACGCTCTGATCCGCACGAATCCAGGCATTGACCCGCTGCTCGATGTCGTGAAGTTGCTCCGCACTCACCGCCCGATTGTGCGTGAAGTCGAAGCGCAGACGCTCTGGTGCCACCAACGACCCAGCCTGCGCTGCATGCTCGCCGACCACATCACGCAATGCCCGTTGCAACAGGTGTGTGGCCGTGTGGTTGCGCACGATGTGGGCCCGGCGCGTCGCATCAACCTGCGCTGTGGCCGTGGCACCACGCTGAATCACTCCGGCACTGACCACGCCGTAGTGCACGATGACACCCGGTATCGGCCGCTGTGTGTCAGTAACCGTAACCTGCCCGGTGGCCGTGTGAATCACCCCGGAATCACCGACTTGACCACCGCTTTCGGCATAAAACGGCGTTACGTCGAGCACAAGTTGCACTTCGCTACCCACGCCTGCCTCATGTTTGACGTCGCTATCGCTGACAAGCGCCACAATGGTGGCACTGCTCTGCAACTGCTGATACCCGCAAAACTGCGTCGGCGCCAACCCCAGCTCACCCCACACCTCAACATCGGCGCCCTTTTTGAATTGCACCACGGCCCGCGAGCGCGCCCGTTGCTCGTTCATGGCCACATCGAACCCAGTCACATCGACCCGCATACCGGCCTCGGCAGCGATTTTTTCGGTCAAGTCAAGCGGGAACCCGTCGGTGTCTTTGAGCTTGAAGGCCTCATCGCCCGGAATCACATCGCTTCCGGCGGCTTTGACCTGCGTCATCACTGCGCCCAGCTTGGTCAGCCCACCCGACAAGGTGCGCAAAAATTGCTCTTCTTCGGCGGCGACCGTCTCGAGAATAAAATCGCGCCGCGTCTGCAATTCAGGATACGCCGCGCCCATGAGATCGACCACACGATCCACCACATTGGTGAAAAACGGCTTTTCGAGGCCAATTGTGCGCCCTTGGTAGACGGCGCGACGGAGGATGCGGCGCAACACGTACGATCGCCCCGTGTTGCCGGGGAGCACACCATCGGCAATCAAAAACGCCACTGAACGGCTATGGTCTGCTACCGCCCGGTAGGGGGCAAAACGTGCCCGGTATTCTTGCTCGGTGCTCCCGCGCAACTCCTTGACGCGGTTGATGAGGTCAACGAACAAATCGGTGTCGTAGGTGGCATGCACGCCCTGCAAGACCATGGCCATGCGCTCGAGCCCCATGCCGGTATCGACCGACGGGCGCGGCAACGGTTGCATGGTGCTCCGCTCAAACTGCATGAAGACGTTGTTCCAGATTTCGACGTAATTGGGGTCATCACTGTTGACCCCGGCTGGCGACATCTTGCGCAAATCGTCGCCCAAATACACGGTGATTTCGGAGCACGGGCCACAGGGGCCGGTGTCGGCCATTACCCAGAAGTTGTCTTTTTCGCCGAAACGCAAAATACGATCGGGGTCGGCACCAGCTTTGATCCACATGGCGGCGGCATCTTGGTCTTCGGGCACACTGTCGTTGCCCTGGAAGACGGTAAACCAGAGGCGCTCGACCGGCAACTCGAAGACCTTGGTCAATAGCTCCCACGCCATCGGGATGGCGTCAGCTTTGAAGTAATCGCCGAACGAGAAGTTACCCAGCATCTCGAAGAAGGTGTGATGCCGTGGCGATGGGCCGACCTCTTCGAGGTCGTTGTGCTTGCCCGAGACCCGCAAACACTTCTGCGCCGTCGTGGCCCGCGTGTAGGGGCGCTGTTCCAGCCCGAGGAACGTGTCTTTGAATTGCACCATACCCGAATTCGCAAACAACAACGTGGGGTCGTTGCCAGGAATCAGCGACGAGCTGGGTACCACCGTATGCCCGCGTTCGGCAAAAAAAGACAAATACGCTTGACGAATCTGATTGCTAGACAGCTTTTTCATGACGGCTCCGGTTGACACACAAAAGGTTTGTGTGGTATCCAATGATTATGGAATCTTATACCTTATTGTAGCCGACGCACTCAAGGTGCGTCAACACATTCGGCAGGCGACCTCTTCCCAGCATCCCACGGCTATTTCTGCACGCCAAAGGAGGTTCTGTTGCAAGCGCTCTCCCGAGAATCACGCCAGTGCGTGATTTGTAGTACCACCACAGTGTTTACGTGTGTCAACGATAAACACTACATCGACCAACCAGACTTGGATGGTCGACCGTACGAATTCAGCCTCATCGCATTGCCCTACTGGATCCAAGCCTGTGGCACCTGTAAATACCGGAGCCGCGACATCCGCCACGCCGACCCCCACACTGCCACCCTGATCCGCTCCACACCCTACCAAGCGCTACTCACCGACAGTGGGTATCCCTACTTGGCCCGTGAGTACCAGGCTGCCGCCTATGTTGTGCGCACCCAACAACTCTACGTCGATGCTGCCTGGTATCACCTACGGGCCGCTTGGAAATGTGAAGACGTGGGACACCCCTTTGCGAATTTGTGCCGCAAAGAAGCGCTCCACGACCTCGAACAAGCCTATACCCATGCCCAACCGGTAACCGATAGGGATGCCGAAACATGCCTCATCATCGCCGACATCTACCGCCGTAACGGCGACATGGCCAACGCCAGTCACTTCCACCAGCGGGCCACGACCTGCGACGATGGACGGCTCAATGCCGCTTTAGCACTCTTGCTGCGCCTCATCACCACCAACAACACCCGCCGCCAGCAACGCCCCTCATAGCATCAGCTACCACGACACCACTACGGTAGGCTCGGGCGCTTGCACATCGATGACGGCCATGCGGCCCTCGGGCCCCGTCACAATACGCACCTCGCCGTTGGGTGACGAAATCACGCCACTACACCCCGTCATATCGTCGGGGATGGGCAGTGCCACCTGGTATGCCTCGGCACCGGTCAGCTCAATCGTGGCCCAACATGCCGTATGATGCCAACGATATGCCACATAGCCGTTACCCGCGGCATATGCAACGCTGGCATAGGCGTCGCGCACTCCGGCGTAGTACCACTGTGGTGCAACCAACACGCGCCGCAGATTATCGGATTGATCGACGACTCCGACAGCCCCCTCCACAAAGGCATCAAGCATGGAGGCGGCTCCCCAACCGTCGGTACTAATCGTGT
>JBBAWX010000022.1:20701-42247 GCA_040396955.1 Roseiflexaceae bacterium | reverse complement strand
TCACCGTGTCGTGCTGGATGTGCATGGTACGAACAAACGTGTACGGCAACTGCAACCCGTGCCAACGGGTGGTGATTTCGGCATCGTGGTCACTGTGATCGACCTGCATCTCCGGCACTTGGCACCACAAATCACCGTGATCGGGCACCATGACATCCGCATACGCCGCATCTGGATACTGACATGCACCAACGGTGGGGAAGCACTCATCCCAGCCACCCGTGTCGGCTTCTGCCACGTAGTTGGCCGTGGGCACGCACTCCTGGTAGGGGAGGCGTGGGTGGCGCCACAACCACCGGCGTTGCGTACGTCGATCTATGAGTTGTGCCAACTTACCCCCGAGTTGTGGGATAAATTCGGCACGCAGATGCGTAGTCTCGACAATCAGCCGCAAAAATCCGTCAGCACCTCGTTCGTTGCTGATGTGCACAGTCATGATGCCACCTACCCCATCACATCATCATCACTGAACACAATACGGGTAAATCGTTCGGGGATATGGTTGTCGTTGGAGCCCACTTTGCCCCAACTCCAGGCCACCGGTTGTGGTGGGAGCTGGCCCGAAAGCTCGAGCCGTTGGAAGCGCCCAAAAAAGATGCGCCACTCATCGCCAGGGCGTGGTGGCAACGCACGTCCACCAGCGAGGTGGCGCATGCCTGCCCACGGAAAGGCGATTTCGACCCGCCAGCCACGATCCACCACTGCCGGGTTGTTGATGTCGCCATCCACATACACCGCACTGCGCAACCCGGGCATGTCCCAATCACGATACGCCCAGCGCAGACCGCGCGGATGCGTGCCTTTCCAAAAATGCGGCCCAACACGGTCGTGGTTGCCGCCAAACAAAACGGCGGCATGATCGTGCACATCGAACTCGGGGGTATCCCAATACCCGCCTTTGTGCCACGCATCCTGCCACACAAAAAAGACTTCGTAGATGGTACCGAGGGCATTGATTTCGAACTCGTAGTAGGCATCACCACCGTCGATGAAGACTTCCACGTCGTTTTCCAGAAACACGAGGCTGTCGCGTTCGGTTTGCGTGGCAGCCACAAATGGCTCTTCCACCCAAAACGCCACATACAGCGCTTCGTCGTCCCACACGGCGGCAGCTCGCGTATCAAACATCCCCGGTGCCCCGCTGATCATGTCAACAAAGCGCGGTGACTGCTCGGCGCGTTGCCACACCGCATGCTCAAGGCGACCATCGAGCGGGGGGCGCTGTGAGCTCCGCCGACACACATAGCGACACTGATCTTGCTCCGACCACGGTGCTTGATACATTTGCCACACTGCTCGCTTTCTTGGTAACAAAAGTGGGGGTGTACCACACGCGGCACACCCCCACTCGCTGGTGTCTACACCGGCAATACCGTCGTCAGATCCTCGGGCGGCAAGACCGGGTGCGTATTGTGCAACACGCATGATGCCGCCTGTTGTGCGTTGATCTGGTACAAGGGCGGCAGGACGGCACAGGCTTCCTTGGCATGTGGGCAACGCGGTGCAAAGCGACAGCCGGTGTTGGCTTTTTCGCTGATGTCGCTCTCTTTGACGACAATGCCATCGTTACCCCAGCGACGATTGAGATCCGGCCACGGAATCGAATCAATCAGGAGTTGCGTGTAGGGATGCTGTGGCGTCTGAATGACGTTGTCAATCCCGCCGGCTTCCATTACACCACCCTTGTAGAGCACCACAATCGAGTTGGCCACGTGATATGCGGTCGTCAGGTCGTGCGTGATATACACGATTGAGACGCCGTGATCACGATGCAGACCACGCAATGACTCAAGGATGTTGGCGCGGAGCGATGCGTCGACCATCGACACTGGCTCGTCAGCCACCAACACTTTGGGCTTGAGCAACAACGCACGCGCCACGTTGATACGCTGGCGTTGCCCACCCGAGAGCTGATGCGGGAAGCGGCCGAGGATGTCTTCGGGGCGCAAACCGACCGAACTCAACGCCTCTTCCATTTTGTTCCGCGCCTCGGTCTTGGATTTGGCCAATTTGAACTTCTCGATGGGCACCGTCAACAGGTGGTCCACCGTGTAAAACGGATTAAAGACGGCAAATGGGTCTTGGAAGACGGCCTGTACTTCACGGCGGAACGTCATCCGTTCGGCACCGCGCAGGTTCTTGATGTTTTTGCCCTTGTAGAGGATCTCGCCCTTGGTCGGGTCAATGAACCCCAACAACAGCATGGCCAACGTCGTCTTACCGCTACCGCTTTCACCGGCCACCGTCATAATCGTCGGGTCGTCTTCACGAAGCACCATCGAAAAATCGGCAAGCGCCGTGGTCCCCGCTTCCGAGAAGTAGCCACGCGTATAGGTCTTGGTCACATTGCGAAATTCGAGCAAATTCGCCACGGTCATGCCCCTTCCGTATACAGATGACAAGCGACCAAGCGCTCACCCTCATAGGCTTTTACCGCAGGGATTTCGGCCGAGCAGATATCCATGGCTTTGGGGCACCGTGGATGGAAGGCACAGCCACTCGGGATGCGCAACAGTGACGGCGCCAAGCCGGCAATTCCCTGGAAGACGCCCTTGTTTGATAGGTTCGGCAAGCTACTAATCAACGCTTGCGCATACGGGTGCATCGGGTTGGTGAACATGTCGCGCACCGTGCTGACCTCGGTCAGACGCCCAGCATACATCACCGCCACTTTATCGACAAACTGCGCCATCAACCCCATGTCGTGCCCAATCAAAATCACGGCAGTGCCGATTTCTTTTTGCACACGATCAATGGTCTCCATGACTTGACGTTGCGTGACCACATCGAGGGCACTTGTCGGCTCGTCTGCGATAATCACTTGGGGCTTGAGCAAGATGCCAATCGCAATACAGACACGTTGCTTCATGCCACCGCTCAACTCGTGCGGATACATCTTGAACACTGAGCGCTTGAGGTCGACCGATTCGAGCGACTGCATGCACCGTTCGACCATCTGCTCCTTGTTCATCCCGGTCTCGTGGGCAGCAATCGCATCGACCATCTGTGCACCAATGCGCATCACCGGGTTGAGCGAGTTCATCGCCCCTTGTGGGATGTAGGCAATGCGGCTGAGGCGCGCGAGGCGCATCTGCTCATCGCTGAGTTGCATCAAGTCGACATCGCCAACCACCACACTGCCGCCTTCGATGCGGCCTGGCGGCTTAATCATGCGCATCATCGCCAGTGCCATGGTGCTCTTGCCCGATCCCGATTCGCCGACCAGACCCAGCTTCTCGCCCGCCTTCAGCTCTAGATTCACCTGGTTGAGGGCAGTTGCACGCCCCAAATCGGTGTAGTACGACACTTGGAGGTCGCGTATTTGCAAAACTGTTGACATGCAGCTACTCCGTTCGTCGCACACGCGGGTTGGCGAGCTCATCAAGACCCATGTTGATCAAGGCCAGTGCACTCAAAATCAACACCATGGCGGTTGCCGGCCAAATCGGCCACCACCACCACCCGTTGAAGAAGGCACCCTGTGATTGCGCAGCCCAGATGATGTTGCCTAACAACGGCTCACGCAACGGCCCCAAGCCGACAATTGCCAAGTAAAACGACGAGAAGACGCCGTTGAACACCTGACTCACAAAGGCAGCCGCAATAAAGGGCAACAAGTTCGGCAGAATCTCGCCGAAGATGATCCCACCATTACCCACCCCCGACAGCTTGGCCACCGACACAAACTGGCGCTCTTTCATCGAAAGCACCTGCGAGCGGATGACCAACGTTGGGCCCATCCAGGCTAGCATCACCACGATGGCGGCCATCGTAAAGATGGTGACATCGCGTTTATCGAGCGAGGCAGCGATAATGATTTGAATCATGAAGACAGGAATCGGTGTCAAAATCTGACAAATCCCCTTGATAATCATGTCAAAAACACCACCAAAGTAGGCCGATGTAAAGCCCAAAATCACACCAACAATCGTGCCTGCGGCACCGGCGATTACCCCGATGAGGGCCGTCTGCCACATTCCCTGCACCATGGCCGCATGCATGTCGCGACCAAAGAAGTCGCTCCCCATGGGCAACTTGCCCGGCCAATCAGGGTTGGCGAAATCCAACACACCCGGTGGCTGCTTGGGCTTGGCCTTGAGCGGGTAGGCCCGGGCCGTGTCAACGGTCAAGAAGCCGTGTACGGTAAAGACCACCAAGAAAATGATAATTCCGAGCCCAATCGCAAGGCTTTTGTTGCGGCGCAAATAGCCCGCAATCAATTTCCATCGACTCGGCTGAATGGGCGGAGCCACTGTTGTCGCCGTTGTCATCATCTGCTCCTTATTCTTGCTTGATACGCGGATCAAGCAGTGGGTACAAAAACTCCACCAACACCATCAGTGTTGCCACCGAAATGGTGATAAACAAGACGATGCCATAAATCACCAAAAAGTCGTTGGCTTGGATGGCTTGACTCAGTTTCGAACCCAGCCCCGGCAACGCGTAGAGGTTTTCGACTACCGCGCCTGAAGTAATCAGACTTCCTAGCGCCAACGCAAAACCGGTCACTTGGGGCAATAGCGCATTGCGCAAGTAGTAATCACGGAAAATGGTGCGGCCGCCGAGCCCCTTGTGCTCTGCAAAATTGACGTAGTCTTCGCCTTGAATGGTGACACCCATGCCACGCATCGACAAGACCCACGCTCCCACCGATCCCAAAATCATCGAAATCGCTGGTAGCACCTGGTGCCAAGCCACATTGAGCATGAAATCGAACGACCAGTCTGGTGCAATACCAGTGGAATATGCTTGACCCAACGGGAATAATTTCAATCTAAATGCCAAGAAAAAGAGCAAGAAAATCGCCAACAGCACCGGAGGCACCCCCATGAACATGATGAATGGGGTCGCAATCGTACGCAACCAGCCCGGCGACTTTGGCCATGCAGCAATTGCACCAAGCAAGTTGCCGATGACAAACGACAAAATGGCCGAAAGAAACAGCAAGGCTATCGTCCACGGCAATGATTCATAGATGATTTCCATCACTGTTTTGGGGAAACGATTGAGTGATACGCCCAAATCGAGTTGGGCCACACTGCCAATGTAGTCGAGGTATTGCTCAAACAACGGTTTATCGAGACCAAACTTTTGATTGTACGAAGCCACAATCACTTCGAGATCACTGGCCGAGAACCCACCAGTGCGCGCCAATTCGGCGAAGCGCTCACGGATCGGGTTGCGGTCTGACATGCGTGGGATAAAAAACGTTATGGTAGAAGCGGCCCAAACCACCATGATGAGAAAGGCCACTCGCCGAAGGATGATTCGCAATTTCACAGTACTCTCCTAGCCTTCAGCCTGTGGTAGACAACGCCATCGTTGTGGCGAGTACTCGTATATACATGAATTGGGGTTGTGCAGAGGGAGAAAATTTGAATCCGTCCGGCGCCAGTGGCGCCGGACGGAACACCCAAGAGACTACTTCGCCGCCTTGAGGTTGGCGACAACCAATGGAGCGGTGTGGTGCCAGAAGGCGCCGTTCACACCACCAGCCAAGTTATCGGCTGTTGGCCAGTTGGTCCAGTAGGTCTGGTTGTAGGGGATGCGGTGCAACCACTGGATGGCCGGGACGTCAATCTGGTCACGCCAGTAGATTTCCATGGCCTGAGCAGCAAGCGTCGTGAACTTGGGATCGCTTGATGAGAGAGGAGCCATCTCGTCGAGGATCTTGTCGTAGTCGGGGTTGCTGTAGCGTGAGAAGCGGTTCCCACCGGCAGTGGTGCCGATAGCAGCGCTGTAGCGGCTGTGGTAAAGCTGCAATGCGGCCTCGGGGTCGCCCAAGCTGGCGCCGTGACCGAACATGTACAAGCCTTCCTTACCGTCGGCCATGTTCTGGTAAGCATCGGCACCGAAGTTCACGTCGGCGTCAAAGCCGGCGGCGCGCAACATTTCCACCAACACCGGAACGATGTCGCTGTGAATGCCTTCGAAACCGTTGATTACTGCATTGACCGTCTTGCCGTCCTTCTCCCACATGCCGTCGGCGTTCTTGGCGAAGCCGGCTTCGGTCATCAACGCTTCGCTCTCGGCGAGGTCGAACTTACCGGGCTGGTACTTCTCTTCCAAAGCCTTGACTTCTGGGGAGTCAACGAACTTCTGCAAGCCTGGGTACATCGGGAAGGGGTAGATGGTGGCGACTTCAGCACCCTCATAGACCACTTCGTTGATGGTGGCACGGTCGACGGCCAAGCTAATGGCACGGCGCACGCGCACGTCGTTGTATGGCTCAATCTGGGTGTTCATCCACAGTGAGTTCGGCCACCAGTCGAGGTACCCGTATGGCGGGTTGCTGCCGGTGTGCGTCGTCACGTTGGGGTTCTGGGCCAAGATGTTGCCGATGACCGAGCTACGCATGTCCAAGGTGGCGTCGTATTCGTTGTTCACAACCTTCTGAGCCACGACGTCCATGTTCTGGCCGACGGTGCCACCGATGTTGGTGATGACGATACGCTTGACTTCTGGCATGCCAATCTTGCCGGCAGCCACAGCCCACCAGTCTTCGCGCAGGTCCATGATCTTCTGGTTTTCGTCCCAGAGAACCACGTTGTACCCACCCGAGTGCACCATGTCGTTGCCACCGGGGAATTCGTTCACGTCAGCCTGGCCACTCAAGATGTGGGCTGGCACGATCGGAATACCGGTGTCGAACTTGGTGTGCAACACTTCGAATGCGAAGCGTGGGGCTGGGATGTTGAAGGTCACCACTACGGTCAAGTCGTCAACCTTAGCGACTTCCTTGACGTACTGAGCGAACTGAGCATGGTAGCCCAACTTCTCGTTGTTCATCTGGCCTTCGAAGGTGAACACAACGTCGTCAGCGGTGACAGCTACGCCGTCGCTCCACTTGGCGTCCTTGTTCAACTTAATCGTCAGCTCGGTGAAGTCCGGCTTGGTGTACTCCATGCTGTCGGCCAACCACATCACCGGCTTGTCAGCGTAGATGGCGTAGTAGGCAAGTGGCTCCCACAACAGTGCGTTGCCGCCCTGGTGCGTGTAACCGACTGAGGCCCACGGGTTGGTCACACCGGGGTTGGCAATGCTCCATGCCAAGTTGAGAGTCTGCTCACGGGGAACTTCGGCCAAGGCACCGGCAGCTGGCTCTTCGGCAGCTGGCTCTTCGGCAGCAGCCGTTGGCTCTGGGGCGGCGGTTGGCTCGGCAGCTGGCTCTTCGGCGGCTGGCTCTTCAGCGGCTGGGGCGGCAGCGCCACCACATGCAGCAACGAAAAATGCCATTACCAAGAGCACTGCCAGGGACTTGAAGCGCAACTTCATAACGCGTCTCCTTTGACAGTAAATCTATGCCTCCACTACGCTATGTCACCCACTCCCACCCACCACTCATCTTCCCCCCGCTCTCCTCGGTGCGATCGCACCTACAGGGCTCATTTGAATACATGGCTGGACAGCGATCATAACGGTGTTGACTTCTCCATTGTATACGTCATCATATCTGTTGTCAATATTGGTATGACGCATGCCGACGCACCTATCTGAGCCTGCCATACTCGTCGATACCACTATGCGACACAACTCATCAAATGAGTTGTTAAACAGGTGGATAAACTTGCGGCATGCGCACCTCATTTAGCGCACTACAATGCCTCAGGATGCTTCAAAAGGCCACGTTGTCGGTAGGTCTCTGCGGCCTCGCGGACCAACGCCGCACACAAGGGTGCTTGGAAGTCGGCAAGCAAACGCGCCGCAAGGGCCTGGAGTTCGGCGAATTCAGAGCGCCCCGGGCGGAGTTGTTGGTACATGGCGATGATTTCGGCGCGGGGCACACGCGTCAATTCGGCGGCACGCTCCAAGTTATGGGCCAATTGCGCATATCCAGCATGGCGGGCAATGCGTGCCTGGGCCAACAGCGCATCATGGTGAATTTGCAGATCATCGAGATTCAGCTCGCCAGCCAACACGGCATCGAGGTGGATGTCGGCGAGATTCTTACCAGTGGCACTATGGAGCGATGTTGTTTCATCGGCAGGAAACAACGGATACTGCGCATCGGACATCATCATACCTCCGGTTCCCAATCAAGGCGGAGCGCTTCAGGAGCAAGATCGCGGATTTCTTCGCTTTCGCGGCGATGCATGAGGGCCGTCTTGACGATGAGGCGCAAGCGTGCCCAATTATCGACCGACACCGGCACCGGCGTGGTGACCTTGCCGGCCGCATACCGGGCCGCATTCCGTCCCATGGCGCGGTATGTTTCGAGCGTCATACTCGGCGACTGCGAAAAGAGCTCAAGGTTGTTGAGTCGTGCCAAATCAACGCGGTGAATAATCGACGTCCCACGTGATTGAATGCCGATGGCAATTCCCGAGCCACTCAGCTTGGCACCCACGTGGCCGATTTCGGCACAATCGGACGAGCGCCAGATGCGCACAATCCGCCCAATGAGCCCCTCCTCGGCAATTCCCGTGAGCACTGCTTTCAAGACATCGGCATGGTCAAGCCCTCCGATGGTCTTGGTAATCACGCGCCCAAAGGCCGGCCCGATCGCCACCACCACCTCGGTGCTACCACCGCGCCGCGCTGCCCCGTATGGCGCCAACCCCTCAATGGGGGCCCCGAGGCGATCGACGATGAAATCACGCGGCGATTTGGCCTGCCGGATGGCCATGATTTCGTGCCAGCGCGCCCCACTAAGGCGATACCCGGTGCCCGGGCCGCCGTAGTCGTTGGGGTCATTGATCGCGCTCTGCACCTTGAAATCACGGTCAAAGATGGCTGCCGGCTGCAAGTAGTCGCCGGCCACACGTTGTTTGCCCATCTGGAGCACGTTGGTGGCGGTCGCCACAAAGCCTCGCCGCGCCAGCGCCCCGACTACATCCACAATGCTGCCATTGCCCGCCAAAAAGGCGTCAGCGGCGGTCAAATCGGGGACAATGTCGCGCGGCGGCATGTCTTCGCTCGAATGAGCCACCACGGCCGCTGCGACTTCGTCATCCGTAATCGGTGGAAATCCAAGCTCGGCGTAGACCGCTTGGATGGCCTCGGCACCGCGGCGGCGGATCTCGGCTGCTTCGACCTCAGTAATCGAACGCGTGCCTCCATCGATTTGCATGTCGCGCTGGAGTACGGCGTAGTCGTCGAGGTCATCGGCATCGAAGTTACCGCCGCCAAACATGTTGTCGCGGCGGGGCACCGCACTATAGCCGGAAAAAATAAAATCAGCCCCTGGGATGAACTGCAACATCAACTTGGCCGATTTACGGATTGCGGAGTGCGATGCCAGCGCATCGTTGCCGGCTGCCACTTCCAACCCGAGCATGGCCGCCATTAGGTTTTCGGCAAGCACAGCTCGCACCCCGCCCGGCAATGATTCAGGCAATGCGATGCACGAGATTGAGCCGTTTTGTACCCCTTGGCTTCCAGCGCCACGGGTCACGCACAAACACCGCGCCTCAAGATAGAGCATGGAGCGTTGCTCGGCACTCCCCATCAGCGCTTCGGAGCCGGTCCCCGACGTAAAGCGCACTTTGACCCCGCGTGAAGCATAGGCCGATGCCAAAAAGGCCTTGGACCACGGCGAATCATCGCCGTCGACGAAGGCCTGCTCGGTACCGTACACCGACAGCGTCTCAGCATAGGTGGTCAGCCCCTTCATGGCAAGCCGCAAGCCTAGGGCTTCTTCGACGGCACACTGGGTCAACACACCACCGCGGCCGGTCTGTGAGCCCACCAGAATCGCGAGCGCGTTGAACGGAGCTGCCCGTGCCACACCGACGGTGGTTTCGATTTCTGCGAAGCCACGCAAGGCGGCTTCAGCTGCGTCCGCAGCGAGGAGCGCAGGGTTTTCTTTGCGGTTCGTCACATGGGCTTGATTGGCAGGGGTACGGCGTACGCGCATTTTGGCGAGGCCGTTCATCATTTCGAGCACATTCATGTGACGCATGATATCGACTAATTTGGCGGGTGTACACCCGGTAGCCAAGCGCAACACGGTAGTACGGGGCACGTTGATGTCGCTGAGCATGCGGGCAAACTGCAACGAATCAATGGCCATGGCCTCGCCTGCCACCGCACGATCGATGCCATGCTGTGCAATAAAAATGTCGAGAGCATCAAACTCGTCTTCGCGACGCCCATCCATCTCGACAATCCGACCAGCGCTGATGGTCAACGACGGAGCTGGGTCGTACGGGCTATCGGCCACGGTTAGCCCGGCCTCGGGCCACGGCTCCACAAAAGTTTCACGGTTGATGTCTCGCTCAGCGAGGGCCGCAAAACGACGCGACTCAGTCATAGAGGGACTCCCGTTGCCTACTGAATACAAACTACCTGTATGACACCTATTGTACTGCGGTTTTTCATGCGTGTGGCAACACACACACGCAGAGTGAAAGAACCCCAGCAAGTGACGTTCTTTGCTACAATGATGCATGGATGCGTGGTCCGTCTAACTCATCTGTTGCTCGTCCCCACCACGTGGCCAAAGTGAGGTTTCGTCCCATGTCATTACGATATCGGATTGCCCTGCAAGTCGGCATGTTTGACCCATACTGGGTGCAGGTGCGTGAAGCGGTCATCCGTCTCGCACCGCGTTACCAGGTCGATCTCATCTCGCTGAACATTGACAGTGTCAGCGAGCTCAACGATGACGAAGCCGATAGTATTTTTGCGGAACTCATCGTACAAAATATCGATGCCCTCATCGCCAACACGGTGGCACTCACACTCCTCGAACGCGTGACCACCCACGGCATTCCCATCATCGACGCCTCCGAAAGCCTGCATCAAGGCCAGTTGTTTACTTCACGCCGTGGGCTCTACGATGCCGCATTTAGTGTGGGGCAGTGGCTCTATGCGCGCCTGCCGCGGCCAGCCAATATTTTGTTGGTGGGTGGCCACGACCAACTCGGTATGTCACGCGTCACTGGCTTTGTCGATGCCTTCGACCGTGACCCCGACATCCACATCCTGCATGTCCCCTGTGATTGGCGCTACCATCACGCCCTCACCGCTGTCGCAGCATGGGTGGCACAGCAACGGCCAATGCCACGCATCCACGCCATTTTTGGCATCTCCGATCCACAAACTTTTGCTGGACGTGACGCGCTCGAACAACAGCACTGTTTGGCGCCAGACACCCTCATTACGGGCATCAATGGAGACCCGATGGCCCTCGTTGACATCAGCCGTGGCCGCATGGACATGACCATCGAAACGTCGATTGACTCGTTGGCCCAACAAATGCTCGAACTCGCTATTTTCGGCATCATGCACAAACGCCTGCCAGCCACCTACGACCCACCCCGGCGCATCATTGACCGAACCAATGTTGATCAGGTGGCCCTCGAAAAACTCATCACCCTGTCCGAAATCCCCAATCGTCTCGTGGGCGTCAACCGTACTATTGAACAACAACGGCTCCGTCAACTCGAAACAAGCGTCGCCATCACACAACGGGTCGGCAGTATCCTTGACCACGAACAGCTCATACAGGAAATCAGTGCCCTCATCAAAAACGACTACCGGTATGATCGCGTCTTGCTGTGCCGCCTCGACCAACTTCCCCCTGCGACAACTACCGAGCACACGGGCGAGCCACCGTTGCAAGCCGTCGTGCGGACCGGCAATGCCGTGTTCATCCCCGACACCACGCTGAGCCGCCGATTTGCGTTGGATCCGGCCTACCCTGATACTCGGACACGCGTCGTCTTGCCGATTCGAATCAACAATCAAATCATTGGGTTACTCGATTTGCACAGCACCCAGCTAGTCGCACATTCACGGGGAGAGCTCGATGGATTGCAGTTGGTTGCCAATCAAATCGGCATCGTCATGCAAAATATTGATCTCTACCAGGCCGCCAAGCAGGCTCAGCAGGTGGCCGAACGCGCCGACCATCTCAAGACACGCCTACTCGCCAACGTCAGTCATGAGCTCCGTACCCCACTGCACATCATCCTTGGCTACAGCCAACTCTTACTCGCAGAGCACACCACGTCCCACGGCATGTCGCAGCCCGATATCCATACCGACGTCACCACCATCAAGCGGAGCGCCGAACACCTTATCCATCTCATCAATGACCTGCTCGACTTGTCGCGAGCCGAAATCGACGAACTCGTCCTCTACCCAGAGCTCACCAACATGGAAACGCTCATCCACGAGCTTTTTGAGAGCGTACGCCAAACACACCAAACTGACAGCGTCGCCTGGTTGTTGGAGTGTGAATCACCGCTCCCATACCTCTTCGTCGATGCCACCCGTGTCAGACAAATACTCACGAACGTCCTCAGTAATGCGGCCAAATTTACGCGGAGCGGCACCATCACCCTGGGGGTACTTACCGAGCCGCCATACCTACACATCTGGGTCAAAGACACCGGCATTGGCATCAGCCCAGACCAACAACACTTCATCTTTGAGCCATTTGTGACACTTGAAAACCCCACCCAACGCCATCAGGGCGTTGGACTCGGGTTGGCGATTACCCGCCGACTGGTGGCCTTGCACCGTGGCATTTTAACCGTTGATAGTGAGCCCAATCGTGGCAGTACGTTCCACATTTCATTTCCATTACGTGGGCTCGAGGGAAATCAACTTACGGTCGCACCAGCGCATCACCCTGCGCTCATCGTCACGACGGCACCACACGTTGCCCATGCCCACGTACAACGCCTCGCACGCTACACAGGCGCCACAGTGGCACATGCCGACACTCCCGATCAATTCGAACACCTACTCAGTCACGGTTATCCGCACGCCATCGTGTGGATTGATGACCCCGCCCATGTGGTCCACGATGACACGTTGCGGTATCTCCAAACCCACTCGGTATGGGCACATGTGCCGTTGCTCATGTACGCAGACGATCATCGTCAGGGTGATCTCCCCATCCTACAAAAACCGTTTCAGAGCAATCAATTTATCGAAGTCATCCGCCTGCTCTTCCAGCGAAATACGCCGCAACACCACCACGTGGTCATTATCGACGACGAGATTAGCATGCATGGTTTTTATCATGACATGCTGACACAACACCTCGGATACGTCAAAATCACCTCGTGCTACGACGGCCTTCATGCACAACATGAACTCATGGACATGCAACCGACGTTCATCATCCTCGATCTCATCATGCCGCAGCAGGATGGTTTTGACACACTTGCCTGGATTCGCAGTCAAGCACATCTTGTGCATACTCCGGTGCTCATCATCAGTGGCAAAGTACTAACGCGTGACGAAATCACGCGCCTCCAGTACCCGCACACCATCATGCGCCCCAAGCTTGGCAGTACCACGAACGAATTGGGCGACCTCTTTCAACAGGTGACCCAAGCTGGCATCAACAATCCGGCGCATATCAGTTCGCTAGCACGGCAGGCCATGGCCTTCATACAGACCAATTTCGCCAGTGCAATAACACGCGAGCAGATCGCCACAGCGGTTGGTGTCAGCGAAAGTTATCTGACTCAGGTATTTCAGCAAGAATTAGGCATCACGCCGTGGGTCTACTTGACCCGCTATCGCATCACCCATGCCGAACGCCTCCTGCGCGAGAGTAATCTGTCTATCACCGATATTGCCGCCCTCAGTGGCTTTGATGATCCGGGGTACTTTAGCAAGGTATTTCGGAGCACGACCGGCGTATCCCCGCGTGCGTTTCGTCAGCAACGTACATCTCCCCCATAAACAGCATATCCATCACAAAAATCATCGGTGCCATGCCACATGTGCGGATGCGCGTGTGTGGCATGGTGTTGCAACAACGGCGAAAATTCCAGCTTTATTCGTTTTTTCTCCAAGAATACCGGACTCCTAGACGTTAAGGTAAAGCAGAACAGAGATGGCAGGCAAAGGGAACAAACAGCAATGGGGATTGCCCGTGATGCAGTGCTGATTGTGGAGCATGACCCAGTGGTTCGGTCGCTGTATACCCGCACTTTTGCCACAGACTCTGAGGTCATTGTGGCGCATACGGTCGAACAACTCATCGCACTTGTGACGCATCCAACGTTACGTGCCGTTGTCATCGAACCACATCGTCCCGATGGACTCGGGAGTGCCATGCTAGGCGTCATCGCAGGTCACATGGGCGGGCGTGACGTTCCGGTGTTGGTATGTAGCGTGCTTGACGCACAGTATTTGCCGCGGTATGCGGGCAAAGCGCATTACCTTGTCAAGCCCATTGCGCCCGACACATTGCGGGAGTTCATCCGCACGCCGCGATTCCCGGTATCGGAGCGCGTGCAGGGCTCAGGTGCCCAAGATTTTTGACAGCAAGGGAGCGTCAGCATGACCACCTACAGCAAACCGCGCAACGCATCACGCAATGAAACTCTGATTGCTTGGCTTTTCATTTTACCCAGCCTCATCGGATTTGTGGCGTTTTTTGCGGTGCCCGCAGTACGCGGACTCTTGATGAGTTTTACCAACTGGGATTTGCTACGCCCCGCCAAATTCATTGGCATCGCCAACTACACTCGGCTCCTCGCCGATCCTGAGTTTTATCATGCCCTACGCGTGACTGGCTACTACGTACTACTCAACATCCCGCTACAGACCGTGATTGCGCTCGGCATGGCCATCATGATGGACCGCTTTGCCAAGGGCACCTGGATCCGTGGCGTATTGGTGTTGCCGTGGCTCCTGCCCAACGTGATTGTGGCGATGCTGTGGCTGTGGATGCTCGACCCGTTGCTCGGCTATGTCAATTATCTGATTATGGCCGTCGGTTTTGAGCGCCAACCGTTTTTTGGTGACCCAGCCACAGCCATGCCCTCTGTGGCGGCCGTCAACATCTGGCGCCACGCCGGCTACACCGCAATCCTGTTTTATGCCGGTCTCCAGACCATCCCCAAGGATGTCTACGAAGCAGCCGCCATTGACGGTGCCAACGAACGCCAGATGTTCTGGGGCATTACGGTGCCACTGCTCCGCCCGGTTACCGTGTTTGTGCTGGTGACCTCGATTATCGGATCGTTCCAGGTATTTGACACGATTGCCATTACCACCAAGGGTGGGCCGGTTGATGCCACACGTGTCGTCTACTGGTACATCTTCGAATACGCCTTTGAGCGCTTCAAAATGGGGTACGCTTCGACGATTTCGGTGGCACTCTTCTTGATTCTCATCACGGTGACTGCCATTCAGATGAAGTATTTCAACGCCGATACATCGGATCTCGGGTAGTAGGGCAAAGGAGCACATAATCCATGACCATCCGAACCGCAACACGTGCCATTTCACTCCAGCAATACGCAGTATGGCTAATCCTAGCAATTTTGATTATCGTCAGCCTCTTCCCAATCTGGTGGGTGATTCGTACCGGTTTGTCATCACGTGAGGGCATCTTCCGCGACACCTCGTCGCTATTGCCGGTTGACTTCACGCTCCAGCACTTTCAACGCGTGCTGGGCATGTTTAGCGCCGAAGAGGCCGTGGCGCAGGGTGGCACCCCTTCGAAGTTTGATTTTTGGCTCTATCTACGTAATTCGTTGATTGTATCCACGTCGTTGGTAGCCGGGCAAACGTTGTTCAGCGCCATGGCCGCATACGCCTTTGCACGCCTGCGCTTTGCCTTCCGCGAGCAGCTCTTTTTCATCTACCTGACAGCCATGATGGTGCCCGGAGTCATCACGCTCATCCCCAATTTCGTACTCATGCGTGAGCTTGGTTGGATCAACACGTTCCAGGGCATTATTGCGCCCGGGCTGTTGATGACACCGTTTGCGGTGTTCTTCTTACGGCAGTTCTTTTTGGGCATCAACCATGAGCTCGAAGAGGCGGCCATGCTCGATGGCGCCAGCATCCCGACCATTTTTTGGCGCGTCATTTTGCCCCTGAGCATTCCAGCACTCAGCACGCTGGCCATCTTGCAGTTCATTGGCTCGTGGAACGACTACTTGTGGCCGTTCTTGATGTCGATGCAAGAAGACAGTGTGCGCATTCTGACCATCGGATTGGCCAAATTCCGCTCCCAGACGCCGCAGGGAGCTCCCGACTGGGGTGGGCTCATGGCGAGCACAACGCTCAGCCTCATCCCCACGGTGGTGATTTTCTTGGTCTTTGGGCGCAAAGCGGTCAACGCCATTCAGTTCACCGGTTTCCGCTAGGTTCACATTGGCATCAACGGTCATCAGACCGGGTTGCATACAGGTTGTGTGTAGGATTTTTTAGGAGGAATGTTCATGCGTTCACGTTTCAACGCAATGCTTCTGGCCCTGTTTGTGGTCGCCAGCATGCTCTTGGCAGCATGTGGTGGTGCCGCAGCCCCAGCCGCCGAGGAGCCAGCCGCCGAAGCCCCAGCCGCTGAGGAGCCAGCCGCCGAAGAGCCGGCTGCCGAAGAGCCAGCCGCCGAAGAGCCAGCCGGCAGTGCTGACGTCGTCACCATTCGTTACGGCTTGTGGGACGCCAACCAGCAGCCAGCCTACGAGGCTTGTGCCGCCAAGTTCACCGAGGCCAATCCTGGCATCCAGGTCGTCGTGGAGCAGGCCGGTTGGGGTGACTACTGGAATGCAGTGCAGACCGGCATGGTCGGTGGCACCGCTCCTGACGTCTTCACCAATCACTTGGCCAAGTACCCCGAGTTCGTCTCGAAGGGTCAGTTGGTCGACATCCAGCCCTTCTTGGAGCGCGATGGCGTCAACCTCGACCAGTACTTGCCCGGTTTGGCTGACCTCTGGGGCCGCGACGGCGCCCGCTACGGTTTGCCCAAGGACTGGGACACCGTGGCTGTGGTCTACAACAAGGACATGCTTGACAAGGCCGGCGTTACCGTCGAAGAGCTGAACGCAGCCACCTGGAATGCCCAGGACGGCGGCACCTTCGGTGAAATCGTCAAGAAGTTGACCTTGGACGCCAACGGCAACAACGCCCTCAGCGCTGATTTCGACAAGAGCCAGGTCGTGCAGTATGGCTTCATCCCACAAGGTGGCGGTGGCGCATACGGTCAGACCCAGTGGAGCCACTGGGCCGTGTCAAACGGCTTCAAGTTCAACGATGGTCTCTACGCAACTGAGTACTTCTACGACGACCCCAAGTTGGCCGAGACCATTCAGTGGTACGCCAACATGAACCTGGTCGACGGCGTCGCCCCCAGCTTGGCTGACGTCAGCAGCCTCGGCGCAACCGCCCTGTTCACCTCGGGCAAGGGTGCATTGACCACCGACGGTTCGTGGATGATCGGCACCTACGTCAAGGAATCCAGCTTCCCCATGGGCTTCGCTCGCTTGCCCGAAGGTCCTGAGGGCCGCAAGTCGATGTTCAACGGTCTTGCCGACTCAATCTGGGTGGGTAGCCAGCACCAGGAAGAAGCCTGGCAGTGGGTCAAGTTTGCCGCATCGCCCGACTGTGCCAACATCGTCGGTAGCTACGGTGTCGTCTTCCCAGCCATCCAGAGTGGCGTAGACGCCGCATTGGCCGCCTACGGCGAGCGCAGCGTCGACGTGTCAGCCTTCACCTTGCAGGCCACCGAGCCAAACGGCACCTTCTTGTTCCCAGTCACTGACTACGCGTCAGAGATCGGGCCCATCATGGATGCCGTGATGGAAAGCATCTGGTTGGGTCAGAAGCCCGCCGCCGATGCCCTCAAGGAAGGCAACGATCAGGTCAACGCCCTGTTCCAGTAAGCCTTTTCGTCTTGGATGTGGCGGTCGGCATGCCGACCGCCACATCTATGCCAACGTCATCGTGTAAGAGGTAGTTTGGTATGCGCATCATCTCACGCACTGCACTCATTATCGGAGTCATCTTGAGCGCCTGTGCCACGGCTGCAGCCCCGAATCCATGGCCAGCCGCAACCACGGCCGTCACCACCACTACCCAACCATTCACCCCAGCCACCCCCTGCACCGATTATTTTGTGCGCCACCCACTCACCCACACCGTCATGCTCCCACCTCCGGTCACTCTCTTTGCCAGCAACGGCTCAGGGGTTGCCACTGGTGACGTCAACAACGATGGTCTCAGCGACATCGTTTTGGCCAATGTTGCCGGTGACACCACCCTTGCCCTCAACAACGGTGACATGACCTTTCGTGAATACCCGCTCGGTCTCCCCTATACCCGCGCCGTGCAAATTATCGATATCGACGGCGACGGTCTGCGCGACATCAGCGTCACCCACCGCGGTGCAGGCATCAGTATGCTCAAAAATACCGGCGGTGCGGTCCCACAATTTGTACGCATGCCCCACGGCATCCATCATGTCCTGGCCTATAGCATGCTCTGGCATGATTTCAATGGCGACGGGCTCCTCGACGTGGCCACGGGCTCCTATGATGCCGAAGTTGTTCGGGGCGGCCAACAAAGCCTCTTCGACAACCACAGCCGTGGCGTCTTTGTGCATACCCAACAACCCGACGGCACGTTCGTGAGCGAACGCCTCGCCACCGAGGCCAATGCCCTGGCCATGACTGCACTCGACATCGATGCCAATGGGCTCGACGATCTCGTCGTCGGCAACGATTTTGACCTGCGCGATCATGTGTGGCTCCGCCATGCCAATACCTGGACCGCGCGCGAACCGTTCACGAGCACCCCGCACAGCACCATGAGCTACGATGTCGGCGACATCGATCGTGACGGGCAAGGTGAACTGTTCGCAGCCGACATGAACCCCTACCAGACCGATGTCGTGACCATGGCCGCATGGCTGCCCGTGACCAGCAACATGAATCAGTTCCACCCCGCCGATGACCCACAACTGATGGAAAATGCCCTGCTCCAGCGCCAGCCCAACAGCACCTGGTCGACCGTCGGGCGCCGCGTGGCCGTTACCGCCACCGGCTGGAGCTGGTCGAGTCGGTTTGCCGATTTCGACAACGATGGTTGGCGTGACCTCTATGTGGTCAACGGCATGATTGCCCAAGAGCTTTTCCCCTACTTGCCAGATGCGACCCTCGTTGAGCACAATCAGGCTCTGCGTTTCGACGGCAGTCGCTTCGTGCCCATGCCCCAATGGCACCTCGACGATACCGCCTCAGGGCGCGGCATGGCGGTCGCAGATTTCGACAACGACGGCGACCTCGACGTGGTCGTCAACAACCTGCAGGCGGCAAGCGTGGTCTTCGAGAACCAACTCTGCACGGGTGATGCACTCACCCTCTCGTTGCACCAACCCGGCACCAACTCGGCCGCCATCGGCGCACAGGTCCGCCTCGTCTTCACGGATTCACAAATCTGGGAAGGGGTGGTCAGCGGTCGGGGATACTTGTCGGGTGACAGTCTGACCCTGCACTTCGGGCTAGGCAGTCGCACCCCGCACACCCTCGACATCCGCTGGCCCGACGGGCAGACAAGTCGCATTGACCACCCACCCGTCAATCAGCATCTCAGCGTCACGAGGAGCAACCCATGAGCACCACCGCATTGCCACGACCAGGCGCCTCGCAGGCACCAACCGCACTCACGCTATGGGGATACCTTGTACCACGCCACCTGGGAACGGCTATAATACTCGCAGTTATCGCCCTCGGTATGGGCATCGTGGCGAGGAGCATGGGGTTCCCGCTGTGGCGCTCGGTACTCCCTGGCACCATCCTTTTCGGCAGTGCCATCGTGATACGCTGGTACCACGACCGGAGCACCTACGGGCCACTCGTGGCCTTAATGGTGGCCCTCATCAGCTTTCAAAGTGGCCACGGGGTCGAGCACATTGCCCAGTGGATCCAGTATCATCTCCTCGGCTACACCCTGCGCGTCTCCACCGGGCTGATTTCAGCGGCCGATACCGAGTTGGTCCATTTCGTCTGGAACTGGGGGGTGCTCCTCGTCATGCTGCGCCTGTTTTGGTTGGGAATGCGCAACCCGTGGGCCTGGATGATGCTCGTGTGGAGCATCGCCCACACCGGTGAGCACACCTACCTCTACGTACGCCACCTAATGGTCCTCGACGTCTTGCAGTCCTTTGGGGAGGCAACACTGACCGCCCAAGGGCTCCCCGGCATTTTTGGGCGCGACGGCTGGCTGGCTCGGAGCCCGCTCACCGCTGGCACCTGGGTCTGCACCATTCCTGGTTTGACCACCGCCACCCGCCTCGACGTGCATTTTTGGTGGAATGTCGGCGAAACAGCGCTCATGTTTGTGGCCGCACATACCCATATTTCTCATCAACGGCAGCGCTCTGCGCGTTGAAATACAGCTCCCATATTCGGTCATCTACTCTGGTCAGAAAGGATAGGACGCACCTCTCATGGCAGTTATCACTTTTATCGGCGCAGGCAGTACCGTCTTCGCCAAAAACTTGCTCGGTGACATTTTGTCGTTCCCCGAGCTGGCAAACGCCACCATTCGCCTCTTCGACATCGACGAAGAGCGCCTCAAGACCTCTGAGGTTGTGGCCAATCGTCTCGCACAAAGCATCGGCGTCAAGCCAACCATTGTGGCCACCACCGATCGCAAAAAAGCCCTCGACGGCGCCGATTACGCCATCGCCATGTTTCAGGTCGGTGGCTACAAGCCGTCGACGGTCATTGACTTCGAGATCCCCAAAAAATACGGCTTGCGCCAGACCATTGCCGATACCCTCGGCATCGGTGGCATCATGCGCGGTCTGCGCACCATCCCCGTCATGGTCGACATGTGCCGCGACATGGAGCAGGTCTGCCCGGATGTGACATTCCTCAACTATGTCAACCCGATGGCAATCAACTGCTGGGCCATCGACCGCATGACCAGCATCAACACCGTGGGTCTCTGCCACTCCGTGCAGGGCACTGCCGAGCAACTCGCCGACGACATCAACGTGCCCATCGACGAAATCAACTACGTCTGTGCTGGCATCAACCACATGGCCTTCTACCTCAAATTCGAGCGCGACGGCCACAACCTCTACCCCGACATCCAGCGCGTCTACAACGAACAGCGCGTCCCCGATTGGAATCGCGTGCGCTACGAAATCTTCAAGCGCTTCGGTTACTTCGTCACCGAGTCCAGCGAGCACTTCGCCGAGTACACGCCGTGGTTCATCAAGCGTGATCGCCCCGAGCTCATCGAAGAATTCAACATCCCCCTCGACGAGTACATCACGCGCTGCGAAAACCAAATTGCCGGCTGGCACCAACTCCGCAGCGACTTGCTCACCTCAAATGCGCCGATTGAAGTCAAGCGCAGCCACGAATACGGCTCACTCATCATCCACAGCATGGAGACGGGTCAGCCACGTGTGGTCTACGGCAACGTGCCCAACCGCGGCCTCATCAACAACCTGCCCGAAGGATGCTGTGTGGAAGTGCCAGTGTTGGTCGACAAAAGCGGCCTGCAGCCGACCAAAATCGGCCATATTCCGCCCCATCTCGCCGCCATGATGCAGACCAACATCAACGTGCAGTCACTGACCGTCGAAGCTGCCGTCACCGGCAAGCGCGAGCACGTCTACCATGCCGCCGCCTTCGACCCACACACTGCCGCCGAGCTCTCACTCGACCAAATCTGGTCACTGTGTGACGACCTGATTGCCGCCCATGGCGACATGATTCCCACCCTGAAGTAACTCCGCATCTCTGACACCACCCACAGAGACTGTGGGTGGTGTTTTTGCTACAATGACGCGCACATGTCTATTTCTGCATCATCGTGCCGTTTGTGTGG
>JBBAWX010000022.1:0-20601 GCA_040396955.1 Roseiflexaceae bacterium | reverse complement strand
GCCATCGCAGCCGGCATCGCCGGAGCAATCGGCTTGGCCGCCTTGTATCAGGGCATCGCCCAGGGGCACACCGCCATCGTAGCCCCGCTGTCGGCCGCCCTCTCAGCCATCATCCCAGCCACCTACGGCATGCTGACCCACGGTCTCCCCTCCACACTGGCACTCGTCGGCATGGGCATCGGCATCATCGCCATCACACTCAATTCACTATCGGGGCGCATCAACGGCTATCAGGGCTTGGCCCAAGGGCTCTTTGCGGGGGTCTGTTTCGGCGTATTTTTGATTTTGCTGAAATACATCGGCAGTGCCGGCATCTTTGCGCCCCTGGCCACCCTGCGCAGCGCCGCCCTGCTGGTGACCATCCCGTGGCTGCTTTGGCGCCCGGGCGGCCGCCCAAGTGCAGTCGGCTTCGGATTGGCCATCTTGGCCGGCACCTTCGATCTCGGCGCCAACACGGCCTACATGCTGGCCACTCAACTCGGTCGCATCGACATCGCCAGCGTGCTGGCATCGCTCTACCCGGCCATCACCGTGCTACTGGCGCTGTTCATCAACGGCGAACAAATCACCCCCCTGCAACGCTGGGGACTCGCCACCACACTCATCGCCACCGCCTTGATTGCGCTGTAGGAGTAGGAGGCGCTATCTATAGCGCCTCCTACTCCTACAGCGCCCTATCACCCCAACCTACGCGCCACCCAGATGCACACCATCACCACCGTGGCCGCCGCAAACAGCCACCACGTCGGCTGCTCGCCGTCGATGGGCCAGGCCCACAAGATGGTGAGGAACGGCTGGATGAGTTGCACTTGGCTGACGCGTTGCACGCCGCCCGTGGCGAGGCCGTGGTACCACGCCACAAACCCAAAAAACATGCTGAATACGCCCAGATACGCCAGGGCGGCCCAACCCACCCACGGCACTGGCGCACTGGGCATGTGCGTCAGCACAGGCACCAGCAAAATGGGGGCGGCCAGCACATTGGCCCAACAAATCGTGCGCCAACCGCCGATTTCAGCGGCCAACTGCCCGCCATATACGTAGCCAACAGCAGCCAACAACACCGCAATCAACATGGCCGTATCGCCAAATGTCAGCCCAGATCCACTCTGCCACACCACCACCGCGACGGCCGTCATGCTTCCCACTACTGCCGCCACCCAAAACGGCCACCGTGGTCGATAGCCGATTACCACGGCCCCCAAGGCCGCCGTCGCCAGTGGCAACAAACCATTCACCACTGCCCCGTGCCCTGCGGGCACCACCTGCATCGACCACGACGAAAAGATCGGGAAGCCCACTGTTACCCCCAAGGCGGCCAGCACCAACAGGCGCATCTGACGCCACGTTGGCCAGGCAGATTTGGTGGCAAGCAACGCAATCGCCGAAAGGACCGCGGCAATCACCACTCGGCCGAAGGCCACCACCACCGGATCAAACCACCCCAACGCTACTTTGGCCATCGGCAGCGAGATACTAAATATCACAACCCCGAGTACCCCCCACCCCATCCCGGTTCGCCCATGTGCTGTCGACACCCTGTGGCTCCTTATGTGCACCGCATCATCGCACTACCATACCACATCTTGCAGAGACCACCCATGATGTGCTATGGTCACACATATTCCCACCACAGCACCTCAAGGAGTGCCCATGGCACGTATCGCCGTGACCGGTCATCTCTGCCTCGACATCATCCCCGACATTCGCACACTTACCCCACAGCGTTGGAGCCAGCCCGGCCTGCTCCACGAAGTCGGTCCCATGGCGTGGGCCCTCGGTGGCGCAGTCGCTAATACGGGCATCGCCCTGCATCGCCTCGGCGCCGATGTGCGCCTGATTGCCCTGTGTGGCACCGATCTGTGCGGCGACATCATCTGCCAACTGCTCCAGCAGCAGCACCCGTCGCTCAGCGAAACCCTCATCCGCACCGCCGATATTGCCACTTCGTACTCGGTGGTGGTAGCACCGCATCATCAAGACCGCTCGTTTTGGTACTTCCCCGGCACCACGGCCATGCTCCATGAATCCCACATCCTGCCCCAGCTCAGCGACTGCACGTGGCTCCATGTCGGTTACCCACCGCTGCTCACTACCCTGATGCGTGATGACGCCGCCCCGCTACACCACCTCCTCGCCACCGCGCAGGCACAGGGCCTCACCACTAGTGTCGACATGGTCGTGCCCGATAGTGCGGCACACTCCGGTAGCTACGATTGGCCCGCCGTCTTGGCACGCATCCTCCCCCATGTCGATCTGTTTGTGCCGAGTGCCGCCGAAATCTGTGCCATGCTCCGCCCAGCCGACTACCAACGCTGGCTACAAGACGCCGAAAATCACATGGACGAGCACTACCTACATACCCTGTGTGACCAACTCCTCACCATGGGCGTGGCCATCGCCGGTGTCAAACTCGGGACTCGCGGCTTATTTCTTAAAGCCGGCACCACTCCACGGCTCGCCCATACCCGACTCCCACACTCCTGGGCCGAGTGCCACCACTGGCAAGCAATCTACCCAGTGACGGTGGCTGGCACCGTGGGCGCCGGTGATGCCTGCTATGCCGCCCTCATCTATGCCCTCACGCACCAGCTCCCCCTGCCCACAACGCTCGCCATGGCGACAGCGACCGCCGCCTGTTGTGTTGAAGGGGTCGACGCCACCAGCACTATTCCTGACTGGTCAACGATCGCGCGGCGATTTGAGCTGCTTTTACCATAATTCAGACCATTGATGCCATCACCACGCTACTGTCACGTATGCAGATACACCGAGAGTTAAAAGATTACAATTTACTCACAATCCCCCATGTTGACCATGTAGGAGTATCGCTTCACTACATATACTGGTATACTGACGACAAGAGTTGTTTCTATCGGAAAGTGAATGCGCCGTGACCAGAGTGCACTACACTCTTGTACGCATATACATCGGTTTGGTTGTTGCCCTTGCCTGCTGGCAAGTGGCCGTGCCACCCGCAGTTTCAGCCCAAGTCGCGACGGTCGAGCCCACAGTGGAGACGTCAGCGACCGCCGAAATCAGTGCGACGGTCGAGCCCACACCTGATAGTACTCCCACTCTGACTGCCACTCTCCAACCAACCGAAGCCATGATAGATCCGGCTAGCATTCCGACGTCGGCTGCAATCCCACCCACCAACACCAAAACATCCGGCGGTGGTGGCTCGTCTGCGGCACCCACTGGCACCGCTACTCCGACACCTGGCAACGCACCTACGATTACACTGACCGTCACCGACGTGCCTATGCCGCTCCCATCGGTTACCCCCATACCACAGGCTCCGAGTCGCCTCCCAGTCACTGGCTTCATTGATGGCAGTGACATCTGGCAAAACACCTCGCTCATCGCGCTCATGTCCATTCTTGGCGTGGTTGGCATCGTCTTCTTCATGTACGGTCGCGATTAATCCAGAAGGGGCGCGATCGCCATGTGGCAACGCATGACACAACGGATACGCGTCGTACGCCGCCGACGCTTGAGTGCGATTGCCCAACAATCCCTGCAACAAAGTCGCCGCAATACACAGCGCTTGACCCGTCTAGTCAGCACACCACTCATCATCATCAGTGCGGTGGTGTTCCTCTACTTGGCGTTGCAAAGCCTCACTATTTACTGGCAACAGTACAGCAGGTCAAACACCCGCATCAGCAATCAGACCACTCCCACCAGTGCTGCCACCGCAGAGCCCGTCGTGGCTATGGCGATTCAGGCGACGGTTACACCATTTGCAACGGTAATTCCAGCAACGGTAATTCCGGCAACTGCCACACCTGTGCCCGTGCCCTTCAGCATCGAGAGCCTGCGTATTCCCGTCATTGAGCTCGATAGTCCAGTAATCGAGGTCGGTTGGGATGAGGTCATCAACACACAGGGTCAACCCGAGTTGGTGTGGCAAGTAGCTGAGTACGCCGTCGGTCATCATTTGACCTCGGCCTACCCCGGGCAACCAAGTAATATTGTGCTCAGCGCCCATGTCGGCGGCTACGGCAAACTATTCCGCCGCTTGAACGAAATCGCCCCCGGCGACGTCATTTATGTGCGAAGCAATGGACGTGAATTCGCCTACGCCGCCCAAGAGCAGATTCTTGTCGATGAGCGCAACCCAAGCCAAGTTGAACAAATTACTAACGTGTCTTATATCAACCAGACGTCGTTCGAGGTGCTCACTCTGATTACCTGTTGGCCTCCCACTGGCCCCGATCGTTTCACCCAACGGCTCATTGTACGTGCAGTGCCGTTGTCCGGAGAATAGCCGATGCCCACCACTCAGTGGCTCCGGCAAGGAGCCGTTTCTAGTATTATCGTGCTCCTGCTCATCATCGCCGTGTTCTACATGCCTTCGGCTGTGGTTCGCGCCGATGCTCAGCTCGATATTGTCGCCGAAGGCCAAGGGGTGCGCATCCGTTGGCAACCTGTCGCCCAGAGCGACAACACCGAATTGTTGTTCCAAGTCGCCGAGGGTGCCACCCCCACATTTACCATCATCGCTCAAACCGATACCATTGACAGTAGTCGCCTGCCTATTGTCGACGATACATCCAGCTCGCGTGATGCTGCAAGCATTGGCCCGGTGGTGCGCGTCCGTGGCCAAGACTACGTCGTCGTAACACTCCAACCACGTGTGTTTGCGACCGGCAACTACCGCACTGTGACCTTCCTTGAAGCCTTCATCGACCAGGCCACCTACGTCGCCACCTTCGACCAACTCAGCAACCAAGACCCGTTCTTGACCCAAAGCCAAGCACCGGCCAACTACCCCACTACCAATTTCCGCATCCTCGTCAACACCGTTGGCCTCCAAAAACTCACCGCTGACATGCTCATTGGCACCGGCCTGCCCGCCAATGGCCCACATCTTTCCACATTACAATTACATTACAATGGCACTGATGTACCGTATCATGCCGTCGGGTTGAGCGATGGTGTACTCGACAAAAGCGATTTCATTGCCTTCTACGCGCCCGAACCCCTTGACCGCTGGAACCCGGTGCGCACCTATTGGCTGAGCGTTGCGGGCACTGCTGGCACGCACATGAGTGTCGTATCATCGAGCTCCGCAAGCAAACCCCAGACCAGCGGTTTCGAAATCCAACGCCTCCGTGCCGGTGTGGTCTACGAGCCACTCCTAGCTGGCCCCGACCAGGATCACTGGTTCATGCAACGCTTGCGTACCGACGACATCAATGCCAGCGATACCACGGGGCCGGTGACCATTCAGACCCGCTTCAAGTGGAGCGCACGTCCTACCGCCAACACGACGGTACGCGCCACCATCAACGGAAGTGTGATGGAGCACACCGCTGGCCCTCACATGTTGACGCTCAGCGTGGGCATCAACCAACGCATGGTGCAGTGGGATGGTATCGGTGACCTGTCGCAGACCATCGTCATCTCCAACACGAAGACCGCTGCCCCCCGCCTGACCCTACAAACCACCGGCATCAGTGAAATGCTCGTCGACTCGGTAGAGTTGGCCCAGTTGGCAACACTCATCAGTGATGTGGTCTTCGAGCTCCCCACAGCGGGCACCTACCAAGTCAGCAAAAAAATGCCCCCAGACGGCATTATTTACGACATCTCCGACCCCGACCAACCCGTAGTACGGCGGCATACCACCAACTCTGATGTGGTCGAAAGCACGGCGGCCAATCAACGCGTCATTTTTGCCACGAGCAAGGCCTACCGCAGCCCGCTAGTCATCGCCGCAACTCCACAACCCATTACCATCACCGGCGCCGATGCTCTCTACATCACCCATCCCAGCCTACTCAGCACCATTGCGCCACTCGTCAGTTATCGTCAGAGTCAAGGCATTGATGCCAAAGTCGTCAATGTCCAAGACATTTACGATGGGTGGAGTGGGGGCAACGTCTCACCTCAGGCCATCCGGCAATTCTTGCGCTTCGTCGCACATACGTGGTCGCGGGTGCCACATACGATAATCTTGGTCGGTGATGGCACCGTTGACCCGTGGAACTACTCCAACAGTGGCGCTGCCAACATCAACCTCATCCCCCCCTATCTTGCCGATGTGGATACCTACATGGGCGAAAGCTCCTGCGAGAGTTGTTTCGTACGCCTCGATACCGCCGACCCACTCGCCGATTCGGCTCCCGACATGAGCATCGGGCGCCTGTCGGTGCGTCTCCCCAGCGAACTCACTGCGCTAGTCAGCAAAATCATCCAGTACGAAAGCCAACCCGATGCTGATTGGCAACAGGTGCACATCATGGCGGCCGACGACAAAGACGAAGGGGGCGATTTTCCCTATTTCGCCGAACACCTCGGTGCCCATACGAGTGTGGCCAATCTCAACACCCATACGTTCGCCTATGACCCCAATCAAGACAGCGACGCCCGGATTTCACTCTACAGCAATTCGATTGGGCTGCGCAACGATTTCCTTGCCCGCCTCAACCAAGGAGCCGGCCTCATCACCTATATCGGCCACAGCAATCATTGGCAGTGGGCGGCCACCGATTATCGCCTGCCCAACCCGTATTTCTTGTACTTGTGGGATGTCGACCAACTCAAAAACACCAACAAATTGCCCATTGTGGTCGGGTTATCGTGCCTGAGTAGTGCCTTTCAACGAGAATCGGCGACCGGTCAAACCGTCGACGAACGCCTCGTCAGCCACCCTTCGGCCGGCGCCATCGCCGTGTGGGGCTCAGCCGGCATGGAAATCGCCACCGGCCACAACGTGATGTTTTATCGCTTTTATGAGGCGCTACGCGACGACACGCAACCCGTCCATACCATCGGCGCTGCCACCTTTGCTGGGATGACCTATCTCGCTGCAAGTAGCGACTGCTGTGGATCGATTATCTCCGCCTACACACTCCTCGGCGATCCCCTCACCAAACCTCGCTTGGCACCCAGCGACGTCGCTTTTGTGCCAACGAGTACGCCAACCAGCACGAGCACCACCACCCCGCTCCCCTCAGCCACTCCCAGTCGCACACCCACGCCGTCGTTGCCTGGCAGTGCCCCCAAGTTGGCAGGTTGGTGGCCACTCGATGAGACAGCAAACCCCGCCATGTACAACGACACACGCGGCAAATCGCGCTTTCTCTGTAGCACACTCCCCTGTGCAACCAGCAAAAACGACGGGGTACTTGCGGGCGCCCTCGCCTTTGTTGCTGCACAGGCCAAATCCCTCGATTCAAGTATGAGCATCACCTTGAACCGCTCGTGGACCATGGCGCTCTGGGTGCGCACGACGACTGCGAACAACCAAACCCTCGTCAGCTCTATCACCAAAGCCCCGCCCTACGAGAATGTGCGCCTCGAAATCGGCACGACCGCCACCGGCAAAGCGCTCTGTGGCTTTGGAGGCGCCACCAATAGTCTCAGTAGCGACACCATCAACGACGGCGCATGGCACCTCATCATCTGTAGCTACAACGCCACCAGTGCGACCCGCACCCTCTACGTCGATGGAGTCTTACAAGCCAGTCACTCGGCTACGTTTGCTGGCAAATCTGCCAAATTGCGCCTCGGTGGCCGTGCAACCGGTCTCCTGCCGACACAGACCGATCAGTACGGCACCGCCGACATCGACGAGTTTATCGTCTACACCGATGCCCTGACTCCCTACGACGTCCAGATGCTCTACAACCGCTTTGCGCCGAGTGATCGGTCGCTCTTCCCGACGGCGACACCGACGCCATCACGGACGCCAACCGCCTCACGCACCCCCACTGCAACGGCCACCCCGACACTCATCGGCTCCGGCAATCGCATTCTGGGCTGGTGGTCGTTTGCTGACCAGACCGCGACGACCACCTGGCCGGATGTCAGCCAAAAGCTCGCGCTCCAGTGTGGCGCACCTCCGTGTGCCACCTCGCTTACCAACGGTCTCTTCCAACGGGGGATTACATTCAGTGCAAGCACCCAAAAAACCCTCGACTCATCCCTGGTCATACCGTTCAACAGCACTTGGAGCATCGGGATGTGGGTACGTACGACGACCGCCAATCAAGTGCTTCTCAGTAGTCTGAAAGACGCGCCCTACACCGATGCCCGCGTCGTTATCGGCATCGCCAGCGACGGCAAGGCATACTGCAACTTTAGTGGCGTCAGCAACACCAAAAGTACTACCCCGATTACCGACAACACCTGGCATTTCATCTTGTGTAGCTACAATCCGAGCACCGAAAGCCGCATTCTTTATGTGGATGGTATCGTACAAAACGTCACCACTGCCCTTTTTACCGGCGGCTCTAGCAAACTCCGCCTCGGTGGTCGAGCTACGAGTAGCACGAGTAGTGATGTATTCAGTACTGCCGACATCGACGAGCTGATGATCTTTGCAACTATTCCCAATAGCTACGAAATCAAGCTCCTCTACAACCGCTTTGCCCCTGCAAACGCCATCCTCTTCCCCACACACACCCCTACCGTCACCCGCACGAAATAAAAATCTCCCCCTGCAGGCAGGTTGCCTGCAGGGGGAAGTGCCCAACACACCGCCATGTTAGTGGGCGGTTGTCTGCGGGTCGCGACGGTTGGCCCACCACGATGCCAAAATTGCAATCACCAGGGCTCCCAACACAACTCCCAATGACGTGGTCACGGGAATCTTCATTTTTTCACCGAACAAGAAGTTGGTGACGTCGGGTGTGAGCATTTTGATACCCACAAAGGTCAAAATGAAGGCCAAGGCTGGCTTCAGATAGCGGAACTTGCCCATGGCACCCGCCAACACGAAGTACAACGCTCGCAACCCGAGGATGGCGAACACGTTCGAGGTGTAGACGATGAATGGATCAAGTGTCACCGCAAAAATGGCCGGAATCGAGTCGACCGCGAAGATGAGATCGGTGAATTCCACCACCAACAACACGGCGAACAGCGGAGTCGCCATGCGTACTCCGTTACGCACCACCGTGAATTTCTGACCCTCGTAGTTCTCGGTCATTGGCATGATACGCCGCAACCAACGCACCACCGGATGCTGTGCCGGATCCATGGGAGCATCCTCGTGCTTGAGCATGCGCAAGCCAGTGATAATCAAGAATCCACCGAAAATCCAGATGATCCAGTGGAAGGTGGACAACAACGCCGTGCCTGCGGCAATCATGATACCGCGCATAATCAATGCCCCCAAGACGCCCCAAAAGAGCACTCGGTGCTGATAAATGGAAGGTACCGCAAAACTACTGAAAATCAACACAAACACGAAGACGTTGTCGACACTCAACGATTTCTCAATTAAGTAGCCCGTTAAAAATGCCAGCGCCGCTTCGGAATTCGTATATTCACTGCCCGGGCGCATTACATCCCAGTAGTAGTAAATCACCACGTTGAACACCAACGCCAAGGCAATCCAGACCACACTCCAAGCCAGTGCCTCTTTGACCTTCACCTCGTGCGCATCACGGTGAAATACTCCGAGATCCAATGCGAGCATCGCCAACACGAAAATGTTGAATGCAATCCAAATCCACGTCGTTTCCATGCACTCCCTTTCCAAATAGCGACGAATTTCATCACTGCCATCTCTTTATACGTCGCATGTATGAAAAAAGTTGCACAAAATCTGTGCACTATATGTACAAACCCCACTAGCACGGGGCTAGTGGGGTATTTCTCATGAGATACTCATGAATACAACGATTAATCGGCCCAACGTTGTGCGAGTGCCACCATCACCTCGGCGCCTTTTTCCATATCCTGCACAGCGACCCACTCAAGTGGACCATGCGCATTATGGCCGCCAGTAAAGATATTGGGGGTAGGCAGGCCACGTTCAGTGAGACGCGAGCCATCGGTGCCCCCACGGACGGGCTCATCGTAGGATTGCACGCCCACATCGGCACAGGCCGCACGGAGCTTGTCCATGATAGCGGGCTGTTCACGCAACCAGTACCCCATGTTGCGGTACTGCGGGGTTATGGCACACGTCAGCTGTGCGGTGGGGTAGGTCGCCTGCAAAGCGGCACAAATGGCGCGGAGCATCTCCCCTTTGGCGGTCAGTTTTTCGTTGTCATGATCACGAATAATAAAACGCACCACCGTGCTTGCGGTGTTGCCCTCGATGCTAGTCGGATGAATAAACCCGGTACGCCCGTTGGTGCTTTCGGGGGCCGCTTGTTCACGAGGAAGCATCCCCAACAGTTTGCCAGCCACATGCACCGCATTCACCATGCCATACGCCTGTGCAGTGCCTGGATGAGTTGAGACACCGTTGATGGTCACCACTGCGCCATCTGCCGAGAAGGTTTCCCAGCTGACTTCACCGACTGCGCCACCATCGAACGTGTAGGCGGCCACTGCGCCTAACTGGGCAATATCGAGGTGTTCGACGCCACGACCCACCTCTTCGTCCGGCGTAAAGCAGATACGAATCTTGCCATGAGGAATCTGCGGGTTGCTGAGCAAGTGTTGGGCGGCCGTCATGATGATGGCGATACCGGCCTTGTCATCGGCACCAAGCAACGTCGTACCAGAGGCAGTAATCACATCTTTGCCAACCGCTGTCAGCAAATCAGCATACATGGGATTAGCAGGATCGATGACCTGGCGTGGGTCATCGGGGAGCACGAGTGCCTGGCCAGCGTAATTACGATGCACAATCGGTTTCACCCCTTCACCCGAAAAATCAGGTGCGGTATCAACATGTGCCAAAAATGCCACCACCGGTGCCTGCTCGTACCCTGGGGTCGCTGGAATGGTAGCCATCACATAGCCGTGCTCTGTGAGCGTCACCTCTGCAGCCCCGAGAGCCGTGAGTTCGCCTTGGAGCATGCGGAGCAAATCCCACTGCCGTGCCGTAGACGGATACGTCGTTGCAAATGGGTCGCTCGTCGTGTATACCTGCACATAGCGCAAAAATCGGTCAACAAGTTGCTCTGCCATCGCCAATGCACTCCTTCATCTCGGATTACTTGTGTCCACGTCCAACGCTCAAGGACACCGTTCCATAGCTGATTATACGCTTTTCTCAATCGTCTGCCAGTTGCCCAAATGACTACCTGTGAGTAAAATAAGAACATCTTGTGATTTACCACAACGTAGGAACGCCATGAAGCAAGTGTTTGCCACTTTTCACATACGTCGCCTCTGGTCACTCATCTGCATGGTCCTATTACTGACCAGTGCCGGCCATTTCTATTCTATCGACGAAGAGCGCATGTTTACCTCAACCATGCAACTGTGGGATGTCATCCGGAGCATCTGGGATCCGAGTGTCATACTCCCCGATCGTATTTTTACCAAATACGGTCCGGTACCGTCTGTCTTCGCCTTACCACTCTACGGCATCGGCAGTTTTGTGGTCAGCGTTGCGCCAACAGGTCTCGAGACATTCTTAGTGCGCATGTTTGCTACGTGGGTCAACGTCTTCACCACGGCGAGTGCGGCCGTCTTGTTGGGGTGGTTGACACTCCAACGACAGCGTTCGGTTGGTCTGGCATATCTGATGGCCTTCATCTACACCTTTGCCACCATGGCGTGGATCTACACAGGGAGCTTTTTTTCAGAGCCAACCGCCGCATTTTTTTTGTTGGCGGCCAGTATTCCCATCTTCACTCACTCCGCCGACACCACTCGCCTACGATGGCTGATATTGGCCGCTGGATTTGCCACGTTTGGGGCCATTCAGACCAAAGCAGGCATTGCCTTTGCACTGCCCATCATCGGCGTCATTGTGGCATATGTCGCATACCGTGACAAAGACTGGTCAAAGCTCATCATGTGGGGGGGGGCCGCAGTCGTCAGTGCAGTGCTCTTTCTCGTTTACAACGACTACGTGTATGGTGGCTTTCTTTCGACCGGATACGCCGAAGGAGCTCCAACACTGAGGCTCACCTACATTTTGAACGGATTATACGGGCAATTTTTGAGCAGTGGCAAAAGCGTCTTTCTCTACAACCCGGTCGTGCTGTTGTGGCCACTCGGCATGTACCTACTGGGGCGACGACGTGACTGGGTCACGCTCATTCTCACGACTGCCGTCATTGCGAGTGTGGTCATCGTTCACGCCAACGTCACATATTGGCATGGCGATGGTGCCTGGGGTCCCCGGTATCTGCTCATGATCATCCCCTACATGCTCCTTGCTGTCAGCGATGTTTTTGCATGGATGACCAGCCAAGACCGTCGCTGGCGCTGGTTGACCATTGGCATCCTGCTCCCCGCCACCCTGTTTGTGCAGTTGGCTGGCAAGTTGGTGAGTATTAACCCTTACCTGATTAACTCTGGCGATCTCAACCGCTACTACACCCCAGCCGACTCCCCGATTTTGGGGCATTGGCGGATCATTATTGCACAACTCAGCGCAGACATCGATCAGCACCTTGGCACGCGGGTCAATCTCGCCGGCTGGGCATACAGTGAAGGCGACCGCAGTCTTGGTGAGCAGTTCCCACGCATTGGTAGCAATCGTGCGACCATCTCGGTCGTGCCCAACCCCGGTCAACACCCCATCCTCAAGGCACGCTACCACAACTGTTTCCCTGATACCGCACTACCCAATGTCACCGTCAAGCTTGATGACTACACGCTCGTTGAAAACGTTGCGTGCCCACCACGCACCATCCGCATTCTTTTGCCCGACCAGCCAAGTACTGTGGCGATTACCAGCCCGGGCATCAAGCTGGACGGCTATGTGGAACAACACAATTGGTACGAATACCTCGGTAGCGTAGTACAAATGCTTGAGGTGTACGACGCCACACAAATCTATCCCATCAAGGCTCCCTACATACCAGCGTCACAAATGCCGACCACGCCGGTCGCCCTACGGGTCTGGTTGAGCGACATCCGCATCGGGTTCTACGATTTTTGGTGGTACTACCTCAGCATTGTGCCGGTGCCGACCACGCGTATTCGCATGTTCTTGCTCATCTACGCCATCATTGCCATGATTGGTGCGTTGAGCTGGCGCTGGCGCCCATACCAGCCAGAGCGTACAGACCAACAGGAGTCCGGCTCCCAGCCACGACTGCCAGACCAAACGCTCGTCGAGGAAGATGACGGCCAACAGCACCGAGGTTAACGGCTCTAACAACGAAATTGTTGTGGCAGTCGTGGCTCGAATGTAGCGTAATCCGCCCACGTACAGGCGATAACTCAACACCGTCGGGACCAATGCCAAGTACAGCGCACCCGCCCAGGTCGCCCCAGCAAGGGGTGGCCATGGGCGCGGTTCTACGAGCATGACCGCCGCACCCAATGTACACGCCGCCACAGTAAACATGGCGCTCAACAGCGTCGGTGTAGCGTAGACACTCGTCACTGCCCGCGACGAGATAGCGACCACGCTATATGCGAAGCCAGCCACCAAGGCCCAGACAATCCCCCACCACGACCGCACCAACAGCGTGCCATCACCCATCACGAGCACTGCGGCACCAATCACCGCTCCCAACACGGCCACACCCGCCCACAGTGACAATCGCTCGCGCCACACCGCCCACGACAACCCCACCGTAAACAACGGCGCACTACACAGGTTGAGCATCACCGCTGCCGCCACGCCAATATGCGGGATGGCCGCAAAATAGGTCACTTGGTAGATGGCAAATGCAACACCACCAGCGACCACCCAACGCCAGTGGGACGGATGCTCCCAACGAATCCGCCAACTCCGCTGTACCAACCAGTGCCATCCCCATACCACTGGCACAGCGAGCATGAGGCGTAATGTGCCCATTATGAGGGGCGACAACTCCACGCGGTGCAAGAGCACCGCGACGACCACGCCCACACTCCCCCACAGCATGGCGGCCACTGCCACCATGCCACCACCACGCAGATTTTGCCGTATCATAGTCATACCGTTTGTCGCTTGCCACGTCGGATATACGTGCATCTTACCAAAGTCACCGAAAGCCCGTTATGACATACGACTCCCACGCTTTCCACACACATAGCACGCGCCTCCACCCGGCTGGCACCCTCCTCACCCAGATGCTCGCCGCCGCCACACGTGCCGCCGACCCCGGACAACAACTCGAACGCATCCTACGCCGTGACGGTACGCAACTGCATATCGCCGACGAGACCCTCAGCGTGCAATCGGTGGTCATCATTGCCGTTGGCAAAGCCGCACTGCGCATGGCGGCGAGTGCCTGTGCCATCCTCGGTGATTTGGTGGCCAGCGGTGTCGTGGTCTACAAAGACGACGACCATGCGCCACGATACCCGCAACTCGCCTACCACGCCGCTGGGCACCCGGTGCCCGATGTGCGGAGCCAAACCGCTGCTCGTGCGGTCCGCCACTGTGTCAGCCAAACCACTCCCGATCAGTGCATCCTCGTGCTTCTTTCGGGAGGCGGATCGGCACTGCTCGTCGACCCAGCACCTGGCATTACCCTGACCATGATTCAAGAGCTCACCCAACAACTCTTGGCCAGCGGTGCCACCATCAACCACATCAACACGGTGCGCCGCCGCATTGATCGCATCAAAGGGGGAGGGTTAGCCGCTGCCGCCGGGAGCACCCCACTCCGTACTCTCATTTTGTCGGATGTGATTGGCAACGATCTCAGCACCATTGCCTCAGGACCGACCATCACCAACCCAGATCCTGCCGATGCCGCATGGCACGTACTCTCGACATACGGACTCACCAGCCATTTGCCAGCTCCGCTCGTCGCCGCCCTTACCAGCCCCAAACCGACCCCAGCACCGCAAATCCCGCCGCCCATGATTATCGGCGACATCCGGGTCGCACTCCAGGCAGCGGCTACGACAGCCAGCACGGCTGGCTTCCCTGTGCACATACTCACCGATTGCCTCGTCGGCGAAGCCCGGCACGTCGGGAGCACGTTGGCCAGTATTGTCGATTACCATGCGCGTGCTGGTGTTGCCTGTTGTTTACTTGCTGGTGGTGAGACCACTGTCACCCTGCGCCGTGCTGGCGCTGGTGGGCGCAATCAGGAGCTGGCCCTGGCACTTGCCATCGGCCTTGCATCACATACCACTGGCCAGCCACTCTGTGCCGCATACGCCAGCGACGGCGGAGATGGACCCACCGATGCCGCCGGAGCCGTCGTCGACCATACGTCGTTTCAGCGCGCCTGTGCCATCGGCATCGACCCGCACCAACTCCTCACCCAACACGATTCCTACCATTTTTTTGCGGCCCTCGACGACCACCTCCACCCTGGGCCGACCGGCACCAACGTCAACGACCTCTTTATTGCCCTCATGACACCACCCCGGTGATGGTCGTACGACCATCACCGGGGTGCCATGCAACAACCACCATCTGCTAAATCTGTGCTGCCTCATCCGGTGGCATCTCGTGCTTGGGAGCAAGCACCCGCAATAGCGGCGGAGTTACCAGCGTTGTTGCCACCGCCATTATCACGAGTGCCGAGAAGATGGCAGTATTCACGGCCCCAGAGCTCAACGCCACACCAGCCAGCACCAAGGCAACTTCACCACGTGAAATCATACCGGCTCCCACCAACCATGAATTCTTCCACGTGATGCCGCCGACACGCGCACCGAGCGCACCACCAATCAACTTGGTCAATACTGCCAGTAGTGTCAACACAATCACCAACAATGGCGCCGAGAGCACATCGTTGATGTTGGCCTGTAACCCGATACTCACAAAAAATATCGGCACAAATACCCCATATGCCACCATGGAAATCCCACTGTGTGCCACATGCGCATCACCGACATGCCGTGCGACCACCACACCGAGCAAGTAAGATCCAATAATTGCCGCCACGCTACCGAAGGCTTCGGCTGACCACGCATACAACAACACAATCGCAATCAAAATGGCTACAATCGTCTCTTGTTGAGGGATACGCTCTTCGAAACGACGCAGGAACGGAATTGCTTTGTCTGCAACAAACCACGCCACTGGGAAGAACAACACCATGCGAATCAATGTGGTGACCAAATCGCCAGTGCCAAGCATCAGGTTCATCACAACCGCAAAAATCAGCACACCCAGCACATCATCAATGATGGCCGCCCCCAAGATCACCGAGCCCTCACGGGTGCGCATCAGCCCAAGTTCGCGCAACGTTTGTGCCGAAATACTCACACTAGTGGCCATGAGCACTGCACCAACCAACACGGCTGTTTTCAGGTCAGCCTCAAACACCAACATCAGCGCCGTGCCTGCTACGAGAGGCAAGACCAAACCACCCACAGCGGTCAAGAATGCAGGACGACCAACACTTTGCATGGCACGAACATCGGTCTCCATGCCTGCCATAAACATCAACAGTACCACGCCGATTTCGGCGATAATTTTGGTCGTTTTGTCGAGCTCAACCACATTGAGCAACGAAGGACCAAGCACAAGCCCCACCAACAATTCCCCAAAGACTGCTGGCATGCCAAAACGCAGGCTCACTAGGCCTGCACATTTGGCGGCAAGCAACATCAGTGCAATCGGAAACAGTGCCTCTACCGCAGGATGCATCACCAACCCTCCGTCACAATCCGGCGTCGTCAATGGGCGGGGGACGCGCCGAAGGGCGAAACCTCTTAGGTTCATGGTACCATCATTCCCGCGTATATCCCTCTTTTTTTTCCAAAAAACAATAGTTTTTGCTCGCTCTTTTTGGTAGTTTTTATGAAATTCTCATCTGTTCCCAGCTTTTGCACAATCTATGGTACGCTGGCAAGTACACGTCGATGCCTTGTACGAAAGTCTACCACCTACCATGGATCATTCACTCCGCCGAGCCTGGCTGGCCCTTATCCTCGGCTTATGCGCCATTAGCGCATCACCTATTATTGTCAAGCTCGCTGGTGTTCCTGGCACAACTTCGGCCTTTTATCGTGTGTTCATCGGCTTCGTCGTACTCGCTCCCTGGCTGTGGCGGCGCCGCACCCCGCTCCCACAAGGACGCGTACGCTGGGCCATCATCGCCGGCGGTGTTTTTTTCGGCATCGACCTTGTCCTCTGGAATGAAAGCCTGCTCCGCGCGCCAGCGACCAGCGCCACCCTCATGGCCAACAATGCACCCCTGTGGGTTGGTCTTGCGGCCATGCTCATCTTCAAAGAGCGTCTGACGCGCTTCTACTGGATTGGCCTCGCCATTGCCATGGCCGGCATGGCCATCGTGACCCAAGGCGACCTACAGATCAATCCCAATGATGCCCTCGGTTTGTGGTTGGCTGCCGGAGCGAGTATCTGCTATGCCGGATACCTCACTAGCACCGGCAAGGCTCGGAGTGGCACCGATACGGTGACATTCATGGTCTGGTCATTGCTCATTGCCAGTATCGTCATTTTGCCCTTTGCCTACTGGTTACAGACCCCTCTCTGGGGATTTGGCTGGCAATCCTGGGCATACATCATCGGCTTGGGCCTTTTTTCGCAGGTCATCGGCTGGTTGGCCATCAACTACGCTCTCGGGCATCTCCCGGCATCGATTACGTCGGTCACACTCCTCGGTCAAGTGGTCATCGCCGCGCTCCTTGCCGTCCCCCTGCTCAACGAGCCCATCCGCTTGTCACAGATTATTGGCGGTATCTGCATCGTCATCGGCATTCTCATCGTAGGACGCCGCGGCACCGCTCGCCCATCACCATCATCCTGACAGGCATACCACAACATGGTATGATGCAATCGTCGTCGTCTGTAGGCTCCCTGCGTCCCTCGTGCGGGCACGAGGGAGGAGTGGTACGATTTTTATCATGCGTATTATCTTTTTGGGCACCCCCCAGCTAGCCACCATACCCCTTCGGGCACTGGCTGCACAACCGCATCTTGACATCATCGCCGTCATCACCCAACCCGACCGCCCCAGTGGGCGCGGGCGGCAGCTGACGCCACCCCCTGTCAAAGTGGTGGCCGACGAGCTAGGCGTGCCGCTTATTTTGCAACCCGAGACCCTCAAAGACGACGATGTGGTCGCTCAGATTGCCGATTTGGCCCCCGACATTGGCGTGGTGGCTGCATATGGCGAAATTTTACGCAAAAACGTCCTAGCAATTCCACGCCACGGCTATTTAAACATCCACCCGTCGCTGTTGCCCCGTCACCGGGGCCCTGCTCCCGTCACCAGCGCCATTTTGGCTGGAGATGCCGATGTCGGCGTGTCGGTCATGCAACTCGGTGCCAAAATGGACGCTGGACCGATTTTGGCGCAACACCGGCAACCACTCACCAGTGACGCCCGCGCCGGTGCACTCACCGAGGCTTTGTTTCACGTGGGCGCAGCATTATTGTGCGCCAGCATCCAACCGTTTGTGGCTGGCACCCTCATCCCCACGCCACAAGACGAGAGTCAGGCCACCTACATCGGGTTGCTGCAACGGAGTGATGGTCAACTTGACTGGAGACAACCGGCGAGCCACCTTGAGCGCATGATTCGGGCATACGACCCGTGGCCCGGTACTTTTGCCACCTATGCCGGGAGCGCACTGCGCATTTTGCAAGCCAGCGTCGTCCCATGGTCGCATGCCACCGCCGATCCAGGCACCATCAGCGATAGTCCGGCTGGTCCAGTCGTCCGCTGTGGCAGTGATGCCCTATTGCTCCAGAGCGTGCAACCCGCCAACGGGCGCCCCATGTCTGGCGATGCTTGGCGCCGCGGGCTACGTGCTCCGTTGCTCCCACTCACATAACCGGGAAGAGGTGTGGGGTATGCGCACTCCATTTCACGGCTTCACAATCACCGATCCTCAGTGGTCACACGATCAACAACACCAACACTACGAGGCGGTACTCCACCCACAATTCGTGGCGTTGGCCGATCTACTGCATGCGCACGGGTTACGCACGTTGCCACGACGCTGGGAGCTCTACACTACGAGTTTTCGACAACAACCACGTCATCCGCACACCGACCGACCAACCAACTTCTACCTGGTCATCGATCGCCCGCCACGCGGTGGTGGCCTGTATATCAGCCTCGACGGCACCACGCAACAACTCGTCGTGGCCCTCCAACTTGCCCCCCGACTACGCGACGCCCTGCGTACCGTGCTGGCCCGTGATGACGGCAGTATTCTGCACATGCTCGATGCCTGCGACGAAATCCGCTACCGCGGTGCCCATCACATCCCCGCTGGACTCACGTGGTACGCCCACTATCTCAGCCAACGCCGTGCCAGCCCACTGCTCGCCGGATATGCGCTCGATTTCAGCGACCCCCGCATAGGTGACGATCGCATTGCGACCTGGATTGGCACGCATTTCACCAATCTCTTGCGCCTCCACGACCACATCATTCAACACGTGGTCACGCCCATGCCACGCATCAGCGAAGTCGCCGTCCCCTATGAGGTCATCCCCGACCTGCCCACGATGACCGCGCACATCCAAACGAGTGGCGTCATTGTGCCTGCATCATTCATTGCACAGTTGCATATGAGCCTGCAACAACGCCCGTTCGTACTCTTATCTGGGCCTCCAGGGGTCGGCAAAAGCCTGCTCGCCCGGCGCTATGCCGATGCGCTGTACGGTATTCCTGGCAGCCACGATAATCCCGCTTTCTTGCGCATCGCCGTACAACCCGATTGGCATCATGCCCGTGATTTATTGGGCTACTACAACGCACTCGCTGACGTCTTTCAAGCCACTCCGCTGACCCGTCTCCTCCATCAAGCACTCCGCAACCCTAGTCACCCCTTTGTGGTCTGCCTTGACGAACTCAATTTGGCGCGTCCCGAGTACTACTTGGCGCCGATTTTTTCGGCCCTTGAAAGTAGCGACCGCACCATCGACCTCGGAGCACCAGGGAGTCACGTTAGGTTGAGTGATGGTGATGTGTTGCCCAATCCCCTACCGCTCCCCCCCAACCTACGCTGGATTGGCACCATCAACAACGACGAAACGAGCCACGAGCTGACTCTGCGCGCCCTTGACCGCATGCATGTCATCGAAATGCCCGCCGTGGATCTTGATGCCTGGCGCTCGACCTTCCCCCATACCATCGACGAGTCCCAATGGCAGGTGGTGGTGCACCTTCAAACCCTCCTCACGGAGATTGGCCGCCCCTTTGGCTACCGCGCCCTCAACGACCTCTGGCACCTTGTGGCCAGTGCCACCTCCCCCGCACAGGCCACACACCTCTTCGACGACCAACTTCGCCAACGTCTCAGTGCGCGCCTGCGTGGTCTGCGCTCTCCACAACATTGGAACCAACTCATCGATGTGGTGGCCGTGCTCCCGCTGACCCATGAACGCCTTCAACGCCTACGCAAAGAACACGTCCGCCTGTGAAAGGAGCTCCCATGAATGGTGGTCTCATGACCTGTCTGTGTGTTGGTGCCCTCATTTGGGCCGGAATTGCCCTCATCGGGAGCATCACCGGCCGCAACCGCCGTGCCCACCTCGTCGGTGGCACTAGCGCTGATCCCTGGGCCAGTGCCGGCTTGGCCTGGCTCTTTTGGTCCCATCACCACCACGATGACGCACCCGCACACGTTGCCGACAACGGCGATCAAAGCGCACTCTACATCGACGGCGATGTCGCCACCCCTGATGCAGACGGAGAACAAGGCTGGGATGGCGGTGGCTCCGATAGCGGGGGCGGCTGGGAGAGCGGTAGCTCCGATAGCGGGGGCTGGAGTACCGATTAGGCGGGCCGCGCCGTCACCAACCGCACCAACGCTTCAAGCACGCGCGCCTGTTGCAGCGCATCC
>JBBAWX010000021.1:17211-42545 GCA_040396955.1 Roseiflexaceae bacterium | reverse complement strand
CATGTCCAGTATTCACATTCGGGATGTGCGGTATGCGACGCCTTCGTCAGGGAGTTGTCGGTAGTACTGCGAGAGTGGTAATACGCATATCGACCATGCGGTCATCGTTGGACCCAGGGGCGAGTGTGGCGAGTGTTTGACTCGGGTGTATCGCGCGCAGTTGAATAGTTTCCATTCCTGGTTGCAGGGAGATGCGTAGCTGTTGATTACCGGTCTTGAGAGTAATCGACTGAGATTTCCCGTTGATGATGAGCTCAACGGGTGCCGAGGTGCTGAGCCCCGAGGGTTGTACGAGCTGTGCCACATCGAGGTTGAGTGTGTAGGTGCCCGCATCAGCGACGAATACCTGGAACTGTGGAGATTGTGCCCATCGCCCACGCGAGGGGAGTGCAAGGCGATACCAACGCGCATACAGGTCGGCCTGTACGATCGACCACTGTGCCTCTTGGTCGTACCAGCCAGCTCCGAGTGCGATGGGCAGAGAAGCCGGGTCGACGTCGAGTGCCCCGGCCACCGGCATGACCGGGAAAATGGTGACTTCGACGATGTCGGGGGCAGGGATGCGGATGCCGTCGCTGGAGGCGATGACACCAAAGCGGTTAAGCCCGGCGACGAGAGTGATGTCGGTACTCCACAGGGTCGTGCCATCGATGACCTGATTGGGGATGACGACGGCCGTGTGACCGTTGTGGGTGAGTGTGACCTCGTGGGTGGTGAGCATGGTGGTGTGCGCATCCCAGCGCAGGAGCATGCTGATGCGCGCCGGTTGTGCGTAGGTGCTGTTGTACTCCAGCGTGGCGCTGGCGAGCGTCGACAGGGGCGCTGTGTCGGCATCAAGCAGGGTCATTCGCCCAAGCGCTGATGTGGGCGCAGGTTGGAGGAGGTTTTCGTACGTATCAAGATCAATGAGGAAATGCACCGTGTCGTAGCCACTCTGGCGGATGGCATCGGGGATGGAGAGGGTGCTGGTGAGCAGTGCTTCGTTGTTGGACTGCTTGGGGATGGTCAGCGCGGCAATTCGTTGTGACCCCTTGGAAAACCAGACCTTCCAGCTAATGTCGCCGCGATGCGTCACCGCAAGGACGGGTTGCGTGCTTGGAGTTTCGAGGTGAACCACGAGCCCACCGAGACCAACAGGGAAGGAGGCGGTTGGGGCAAGGTAGGATATTTCGGAGTGGTAGAGGTGGATGGCATCCGGGAATTGGTAGTGGAAGGTGTCGATGAGATGGTCGTAGTACCCCGTGTTGAGGCGCACAATGGCGGCGATGCGAGTAGCATCCCAGAGCGGCCCTTGGGTGATGGTGTGTAGCGCATCGTACAACGGTGCCACGCCGGGGTCGGCAATCAAATTACGGCCGCTCTGCAGGCTTTCCATGTAGCCGATGGGGATGGTGCGCCGGAAGTGACCGGTGCGCCAGTAGGGGGTGTAGGTGGCCGGCAAGCGCGCAATCAGTGGGTCAAAGAGCCCGTAGTTGTCGATGAGGACTGCAGCTGGCCCCAATGTAATCCCCATGGTGCCCGTGCAATCGCAGTTGATGTAGTGCTCGGATTGACGTGGTTTGTAGACTTGAGCTGTTGAGCGATTGATGTATATATACGGGTTGAGCATGCCGTAACGGGTTTGATTGAGCAACGATACTGATGCCTCTCGTGGGGTCGTGTAAAACTGCCGCTCGTCGATGACACCACTGGGAATTTGCTTGATTTCTACGTCGGTAGTATTCATGACCGCATACCAGGGATTCAGTGGACTCAAGAGCCCAATGAGTGCCAATGGTCCCACCATGCTCAGCAACAACGGCGTACTCGGCTTGCTGATGACGATGATTATGGCGCTGAGGAAGACGATGCCAGTGAAAAAGCGCCCGACCATGAAGTCGCCACCAATGGAAACGATGTAGACGAGGTACAAACCGATGCCGGCGAGGAGGAGCATGGCCATGGTTTGACGGCGTTGCCACGCAGCAACGGTTGCCATGCCGATGATGCCGAGCACGAGCGGATCGGCTTTGATGGTGTTCAACACGTACAAGACACCCTGTGCGACGAGGGCGTCGCGTTCGATGAAGGTGTTGAGTTTGGCGTAGGCGGTGTTGGGGAAGGGCGAACCGTAGTAGAAAGTGGAGAACCCGAACCACAGCACGAGTGGCACGATTCCAATGCTCAGATCGACCAGGTTGCGCAGGGTGGGTGCGACATGCGGGAGCCACGGTCGCGTGGTGTCGGTGCGCCACACGATGGCGGTGTAGGCCACAAGCGGCGCCACGAGGAGCACGTAGTCTTGGCGATTGAGGACGATGCCGGCAAGGATGATGCCGAGCCAGCGCATTGGGCGTGCGATGCGGTCACGTTGCGAGACGACGACACATAGTGCGGCCAAGAGCAGGTACCCGAGCGGATTTTCGAGGCCAGATGTGCTGTACTCGATGAAGCTCTTGGAGAGTGAGAGGACGGCGAGCACCACCACCACGGTCAGCGTTTGATCGGTGTCGGCGAGGCGTCGCATCAAGAGGAGTGCGCCAGCGGTACAGGCCAACGACACGAGGATGGTGGTGAAGTAGTACTCTTGGGTGATGGCAATGACCAGCGAGAGCAGGAGCATCCACAGGGGGTGGGTGTATGATTGCACGCGGATGTCGGCGTTGAAATTGGGACCATACCCATTGAGGAAATGGAAGATGGTGCGCAGGGTAATTGATGCATCATCGGCGACCCAGGCGTTCATCAGCGCGATGCCGATGACGAAAAGCAACAGTGGCAGCACCACTTGAGTATATGGGTGTTGGCGCATACGTGATTCCTTGGGGCATCTGGGTACGATGCAACAGGCGCGGTTATTTCTCACCTATTATACCGATTTTGCGCATAGATTTGCCGAAAGCGTGGGCACAGGTGCGGTATACTAGCGGCATTCATTGACGTATGTGTTGAGGAGAGGAGTCTACTCGTATGCAACAAAATTGGTCACGCCACCATACATTCGCGGCGCCGCGTATACATTACCCCATGACCATTGCAGAGCTCCAGCAGATCGTGGCGCAGAGCCGCCACTGCAAGGTGCTTGGGTCGGCGCATTCGTTTCACGACATTGCCGACACGACGGGGGACCTCATCGTGCTAAGCCGCCTGGCCCAGACCCCCACCCTCGACGACGAGCGGGGCACGGTGACGGCACCTGCCGGGATGCGCTACGGCGAGCTGGCACAGTTTTTGGCGCCAACGCGTTGGGCCTTGCACAACATGGCATCACTCCCACATATCTCGGTGGCGGGCACCATCATGACCGGCACACACGGATCGGGGGTGCGCCATGGGAATCTGGCCACGGCGGTGATTGGTATGACCATGGTCACCACTAGCGGTGAGGTGTCTCACTATAGTCGTGCCACGCACGGCGCTGATTTTGCCGGCATGGTAGTCAGTCTTGGTGCCCTCGGGGTGGTGGTTGATGTGACATTGCAGTTGGTGCCGACGTTTGAAATCAGACAAGACATCTACGAACACGTGCCGTTTGCGCAGGCGCTGACCCATTTTGACGCCATCATGGGGAGTAGTTACAGCGTCAGTTTGTTTACCACGTGGCAGGGGGACACGGTGGATCAGGTATGGCGCAAGAGTTTGCCACACGAGGCAGAGGATTTGCCCGCTGAGTGGCATGGGGCGCGCCTGCGCACGCAACCGGTGCATCCGATTGCGAGTGTTAATGCAGACCCCTGCACCGAGCAAGGCGGCGTCGTTGGTCCGTGGCATGCGCGCTTGCCGCACTTCAAGCTGGAGTTTACGCCGAGCAACGGTGATGAGCTCCAAAGCGAGTATTTCGTGGCGCGTCATGATGCGGCGGCCGCCTTGCAGGCCTTGTATGAGATGCGTCATCTGATTGCGCCCGTGTTGCACGTCAGCGAAATTCGCACCGTGGCCGGCGACGACCTTTGGTTGAGCGGGCAATATCAGCGTGACACGGTGGCGTTGCATTTTACTTGGCAGCAGCGCTGGCCCGAGGTGCAACAGCTCTTGCCGCGCATCGAAGCCGTGCTCGCACCATTTGCACCGCGGCCACACTGGGGCAAATTGTTTACCATGGATGCTCGATCCGCGTTCCCACGGATGGACGATTTTCGGCGTTTGCGCGCCACATTTGACTCGGATGAGAAATTTGTCAATCCGTGGCTCCGACGCTGGGTACTATAAAAAATGCTCAGACGAGAGCACACTGGTGCACCTCATCCCAATCAACTTCCCGGAAGAGGGCTGCCAAGGCGCGGCGTTTGTGGACGCTACATTTGAGCATCGCACTCGACACGTGTTGTTTGACCGTGTACGGGCTGATTGCGAGCAGGTCGGCAATCTGCTTGTTGGTGTAGCCTTGTACCACAAGCCGGATGATGTCGCGTTCTCGTCGACTCAGTAGGTTGATGGGCAGAGTGAGCGGAGAATGGACTGCATCGATGGAGGTGTGGGTGGCCAGTTGGTGGATTTCATCGTTGCCGTGGAGCATCGTATGTTCTTGAAATGCATGTCGGCGCAGTTGCAATGCGAGTTGGTGCAATTCTTGTCGGGTGATGGCTGGCGCAATGAAACGCCCCACACCGTGCGCCAGAGCAACGAGCTGCTGGTGGGGGGTGAGATTGCCGATTAGGGCGGTGGATACATGCGGAAAATGCCGGCGTACTATGCCACACAGAGTGGTACCGTTGAGCCCAGGCAACTCTTGCTCGCTAATCAGCACGTTGATGGGGCGGTAGCGTAGGGCGGTGAGCGCTGAGGCTACATCAGTGGCATAGGCGGTGATGTGCCAGCCAGGGAGATGGGCAAGTAAGGCTTCTATCCCGGCTGCGACGAGTGGTTGACGATGCACGATAACAACACGAACCGTTGTGCTCATGGAACCCTCCATTCAACGAATCAACAGAAGAATGATGGAATTACCGCAATGCACCATGCGAGAAGTCTTGAGCTGTGGGTGAAACCGTGTGCCCCCTCGGGTGCCTAGACACCCGAGGGGGCAGGGGGAGTTTATCCGATGCTTCCTGGCAGAAGCCCCATGTCGAGCGGCGCTGGGCGCTCACAGGGGTGGGCCGGTGTGACATAACTGCCACTGCTTGATGCGGTGTGGATCGCATGCATGAGTTCTAGGACATGCAGGGTCAATTCACCCGAAGCGCGGTGGGGTTGGCCGGTGCGTACCGCATGGGCCATGTCAGCCACACCGATGCCACGGCTGTTGTCGCTGTAGCCGTGACTGAGGGGAATGTCACGCCACTCGCTTTCGCCGACACGACGTACCTTGATGGGGCCACCAAAGGTGTTGGGGTCGGGTACCTGCATGCTTCCGTGTGAGCCGTAGATCTCGATGTTGGGCATGTGGTGGTAGTAGACGTCGAAGCTGGTCACCACCGTAGCAACCGGACCACTGGCGAAGTCGAGCACACCAACCACGTGCGTGGGCACCTCGACGGTCACTTTTTGGCCGTACTTGGGCTGGCTGGTGATGGTGCGGGTGGGGTAGGTCATGCGGGTTGAGCCACTGACCCGGGCGACTGGCCCGAGCAGTGTCACGAGGGCGGTCAAGTAGTAGGGGCCCATGTCAAACATAGGGCCACCACCCACCTGATAGTAAAAATCCGGATTGGGATGCCACGATTCGTGGCCCGGGCAGAGCATGAACGCACTCGCTGCGACGGGTGTGCCAATCCAGCCGTCGTCGATGAGTTTGCGGCAGGTCTGAATGCCGCCGCCCAAGAAGGTGTCAGGGGCACCGCCGACGCGTACGCCCCGGGCGGCGGCAGCCGCTACGAGCGCCTGCCCGTCTGCAAGACTAATGGTCAGCGGTTTTTCGTTGTAGACGTGCTTGCCGGCGGCGACCGCCTGCATGGCCACGGCGGCATGGGCGGCGGGGATGGTCAGGTTGATGACGAGGTCGATGTCGGGGCGCGCAAGCAAATCAGCCACACTGAGTGCCTCGATGCCGTATTCGGCGGCACGAGCCTCAGCACTCGCCATGTTGAGGTCGGCACAGGCTACAATGTCGTAATCGGCAAAACGCGGGCCGTTTTTGAGGTAGATGCCACTAATCGTGCCACACCCGATAATCCCGGCGCGCAACGGTGGAGGGGTCATGATCGTGCTCCCTAGTAAATTCGAGGAAAAAACCGGCTGACCGAGTATAGCATATCTGTGCGGTTGAGGATGCAGGCTGGGCAGTGTAGAATATTACGAGTATATTGCAATCATGGAGTGCCATGAATCCAACACAGCGCAGTTGTACGAGCGTGGTGCTGGTCGGTTTGAGTGGCTCTGGCAAATCGACGGTTGGGCGCTATCTAGCGGCCAAGCTCCGCTACCCACTCTACGATACCGACGCCATCATCGAAAGTGAATCAGGGCGCACGGCTGCCGATATTTTTGCAAGTGAAGGCGAAACTGCCTTTCGCATGCGTGAAAGTGCCGTGTTGCTCCGAGTCCTCCATCAAGCACCCTGTATCATTGCGACTGGCGGTGGCATTGTCACGGTGCCGACAAATTGCGACATGATTCGGCGTCACGCCTTCGTGGTGTGGCTTGATGCCACTAGTGGCGCCATAGTAAGCCGTATCAGCAATCATCGGCAAGCACGCCCTCTGCTCCAAGGGGATAATCCGCTTGAGCGCCTAGAGACGATGCGCGCCAAACGTGCCTCCCTGTATCGTGCCATTGCTGATTTGCACATGTTGACCGATGGCATTCATGCAAGTGCGGTGGCGGCGCGCATCGCCATGTTGCTTCCTGATAATTTTCCACATCCAACCAATGAGGCTTCCGATGACGCAGAATCCCCTTAATGTGACCGCTGGCGCCGGTTATCCGGTTGTCGTTGACGCGAATTGTTGGCATGAATTGCCAGTCTGGCTCAAGCGCCTTGGGCTCCCGGGTCGGGTGCACTTCGTGGCCGATTACCACATGGCCGATATCGCCATCCAGCTCCAGACACAGTGCGGTCCTCAGAGTACCTGCCTCCAGTTGCCCGGTGGTGAGGCCAGCAAAGATGTTGCCACCTTGATGACCATCTACGATCATTTGCTGACCCATGCCGTGGAGCGGCGTGATGTGCTTGTGGCGCTTGGTGGTGGGGTCATTGGTGATGTGGCCGGATTTGCGGCGGCCACCATCCTGCGTGGGATTGCCTGTGTGCAGATGCCCACCACGCTTCTCGCCATGGTCGATAGTGCGGTAGGGGGCAAGACAGGCATCAATCATCCGTTAGGCAAAAACATGATCGGGGCATTCCATCAGCCACGCTTGGTGCTCGCTGATGTCACGTTGCTCAAAACATTGCCCCACCGTGAATTGGCGGCTGGGTGGGCCGAAGCCATCAAGCACGGTATCATCCGTGATGCCGATTTGTTTGCCAAATTACGCCTGGCAGATCCACAACAGGCGTTCTTTCAACCAGAGTTGGTACGCCAGGCCGTGGCCGTGAAGGTCGACGTGGTCAACATTGATGAGCGTGAGCAGGCCGAGCGCATGCTCCTCAACTACGGGCACACGGTGGGTCATGCCATTGAGCAACTCCTCGGTTATGGGGTATTGCTTCACGGCGAGGCCATCGCCATTGGCATGCATGCGGAGGCCACCTTGGCTGCCCACCTCGGGCTGTGTGATCCGGCTTTGGTCACCCAACAACAAGCGCTCTTGGACCGCTACCAGTTGCCCACCCGTGTGCCCGCACAGCTGACACCACAGGCCCTGATGGCAGTCATGCATCGTGACAAAAAAGTCGAAGCAGGACAGTTGCGTTGGGCGTTGCCACGGGCCATTGGGCATGCCGAAATCGTCCGTGGGGTGCCGGTTGCAGAGGTACACGCAGTCCTCGAATTACTCTGCCAGGGGGCAGATGTGTGAGTGGTACAAACACTTATCAATAATTAATACAGTTTTTATAGAAATAATTGACCAATATTGGTTTTTTTTGGTATCATACGTTATAAGGTATGCAAAGGAGGTGTCGTCATGCCACAATCCCCCTTTTCCAGTGATTCGACGGTTGGTCAGATTCTTACGTATTTGCAGCGACACGGCGAGGCAACTATCCGTGATCTTGAGCACGAGCTCGGGATTAGCACGACTGCAGTGCGTGAGCACCTGATCAATCTCGATGCACGTGGCTACATTGCCACGCGGCTGGTACGGAGTGGGCGTGGGCGACCGCACATCGTCTATTCGCTGACTGAGCAGGCCCGTGAACTGTTTCCACGGAGTTACGACACGATGATGACGGTGTTGCTCGACGAAATTGCACGCGAGCAGGGCACCGAGGTCTTGGCACAGTTGCTTGACCGTGTCAGTGGGCGTTTGGCAGCTGACTACCCCAAATCAGCCCGCGACGATGTTGCGGGGCGTTTGGCACAGATGCAGCAGTTGATGCAGGGGCGTGGTATTCCGGTGGAAGTGCAGCCTGATTCCAAGAGTTTCACGTTTTATGCGTGCCCGTATCATGAAGTGGCCCAAGATCATGCGGGAATTTGTGCCATGGAGCAACGCATGTTGGAGCAGGTGATTGGTTCTGCGGTGCGCACCGATAGCGCCATACGTGAGGGTGGGCGGTGTTGTAGTTTTTCGGTAGCCCAGAGCGATACGATTACGCTCTCTGAATAGATGCCGGTGTGTGCGGTGTCGACGGTTACATTCTACTAGTACATTTTTGCAGCAGGTAAGGAGTTTGTGCGTCAATGGAATTGGTCATTAAAGATCTCCACGCCAATATCGGTGACAAGCCGATCCTCAAGGGAGTAAATCTCACCGTCAAGCCGGGTAGCATTCATGCCATCATGGGCCCCAACGGGAGTGGCAAAAGCACCTTGTCGAACACCATCATGGGTCACCCGTCGTACGAGGTGACGTCCGGTGAAGTGTGGTACAAGGGGCACAATATTCTCGAGTTGGGAGTCGATGAGCGAGCCAAATTAGGGTTATTTTTGGCGTTCCAGTATCCGGTTTCTATCCCTGGGGTCACGGTTGCCAACTTTTTGCGGGCTGCGGTCAATGCGCACCGTTCCGAAGAGGGCAAGGATCCGCGTGAGACGGCCATTCCGATGGCACAGTTCCGCAAAGAAATCCGTGAGCAGATGTCGGCACTCGGAGTCAACGAGGCGTTTGCCCGGCGCTATCTGAACGACGGGTTCAGTGGTGGTGAGAAAAAGCGCATCGAAATCCTGCAGATGTCGATGTTGAAGCCTTCCATGGCCATCATGGACGAGACCGACTCCGGGCTCGACATCGATGCGCTCAAGGTGGTGTCACAGGGGGTGAACACGTTGGTAGGTCAGAATCCTGAGATGGGAGTCTTGGTGATTACGCACTACCAGCGCTTGCTCAACTACATCAAGCCCGACCAAGTGTCGGTCATGATGGATGGTCGGATTGTCCGCGAGGGTGGCCCCGAGTTGGCCCTTGAGCTCGAAGAGCGCGGTTACGACTTCATCCGGGAGGAAGTGTTCGGCAATGGCAACTAAGTTTCCTGTGTTGGCAGCGCTGAGTGCCGCTGATATCGTGGTAGCACACGAGCCAGCCTGGCTCCAAGAGTGGCGCCAAGAAGCATGGCAGTCCTATAGCACGAGCACGCTTCCATACTGGCGGCGTACCGATTTGAGTGCCTACGACTCGGCTGATATGCAGGTCTCTGCTGAGCATCACGGGCAGCTCACGGGCACGCTTCCGGCGGGTGTCATTGCGATGCCGTTGGCCCAGGCGGTGCGTGAGCATGCCGATCTGGTCAAGCCGCATCTCGGGAGTGTGGTGGCGGCTACGGGAGCACGGTATGCGGCGCTCAATGCGGCCACGTGGCGGGCTGGGTGGTTCATCTACGTTCCCAAAAACACCGTCGTTGAGCAGCCTATTCACGTGACCATTGGTTTTGGTGCCGACAACACGACAGTGGCCCGTAATCTCATCGTGGTGGAGCGTAATGCACAGGTGTCGTTGGTCGAGCAGTACATTGGCACGAGCGGCAAATATGCCCTGAGTGTCAGTGAATTGGTGCTCGGCGATGGGGCACTTGTGAAGTACTGTGCCATGCAGACATGGGGTGCCGATGTGCGGCACATCGGTTACCAGGTAGCCAAAGTGGGGAACGACGCCACCATTGAGTGGTCGGCGATCAACACGGGTGGTCTACATCAGCACATCGAGGCCGAGACCAACCTCGCCGGCAACGGTTCACGCGTCGATTGGATGGCCGCCACGGTCGCCAGCGATGGTCAGCGGTTGTTGACTGCACCTTGGCTCCGCCACGTAGGGCGGGCCACTGAGGCGCACATGGACTTCAAGACAGTGGTCAAGGGCACCGGCTATGCCACATTCGACGGCATGATCAAAATCGAAGGTGGCAGTGCTGAAACGGTGACGCGCCTCGAAGAACACGCCTTGCATTTGAGCCCACAGGCTCGTAGTGATTCTATTCCAGGACTCAAAATCGACACCAACGATGTCGCCAAGGCGGGTCACGCCTCGACGAGCGGTGAGGTCGATGAAGAGCAGTTGTTTTATATGCAGGCCCGCGGTATTTCCAAAGATGATGCTGTGCACATGATTGTGATGGGCTTTTTCGAGCCAGTTCTCGATCGTATCCCGCTCGAGTCACTGCGTGAAGAAGTCACCGCCGCCATTGCCAGTCGCATTTAGGTGGACTAAAAGGTTGGTTCCATGAGCACGATTTCATTCGATGTCGCCACGGTGCGTCGCGAATTTCCCATCCTGCAAGAGCCTGTCGAGCGCCCGGTGGTGTTTCTCGATAGTGCGTCGTCGTCACAAAAGCCGGCGGCCGTGATTGCGGCCTTGGATTATTATTATCGGCATACCAATGCCAACGTGCATCGTGGAGTCTATCAGTTAAGTGAGCAGGCGACGCTTGCATTCGAGCAGGCGCGTCAGAAGGTGGCGCGGTTTATCAATGCCAGCAGTGCTCGCGAGATTGTGTTTACGCGCAACACGACCGAAGCCATCAACTTGGTGGCACAGGCGTGGGGGGGAGTGAATCTGCGTGCTGGCGATGTCATCTTGCTGAGCCAGATGGAGCATCACTCCAACATTGTGCCGTGGCAACTCATCGCCCAGCGCACCGGTGCCGTGCTCCGTGCCATTCCCATTGATGGGCACGGTCGGCTCGTGCTCGACGATCTGGACCAATTGTTGGCGGGCGTCAAGTTGGTGGCAGTAACGCACCAGTCCAACGTGCTCGGCACCATTAATCCAGTGGCTGAGCTGGCGCGTCGGGCCCATGCAGTGGGAGCGTTGATCCTGGTAGATGGGGCACAAAGTGTGCCGCACATGCCGGTGGATGTGCAGGCGCTTGATGTGGATTTCATGGCGTTTAGTGGCCACAAAATGCTGGCTCCGACAGGGGTTGGCGTGTTGTGGGGGCGGAAAGCGTTGCTCGATGCCATGCCGCCATTCATGGGTGGTGGGTCAATGATCAAAACCGTCACGATTGAGGCGAGCACGTACGCTGATATTCCGGCGCGTTTTGAAGCGGGCACACCTATGATTGGTGAAGCCATTGCGCTCGGTGCCGCTGTCGATTACCTGAGCCAATTGGGAATGGAGGCGGTGGCTGCCCACGAGCACACCTTGGCGCACTACCTGCTCGAGCGCCTCTCCGAGGTGCCTGGTTTGACCTGGTATGGTCCGCCCATGGGGCCAGATCGGGCGGCCATTGCCGCGTTTAGCATGCAAGGCGTCCATCCGCACGATATCGCGCAAATCCTCGACAGCGAGGGGGTGGCGGTGCGGGCAGGGCACCACTGCACACAGCCGTTGCATGTAGCGCTCGATTTGCCATCGACGGTGCGGGCTTCGTGCTACGTCTACAACGACACATCCGATATTGACCGCCTCGTGGTTGGTCTCGCCAAAGTAACCAAGCTGTTTGGCTAGATGAAGGGGGATTTGCATGAGTGACATGTACCGCGACTTGATTTTGGAGCATCATCGCTACCCCCACAACTATGGGACGCTCGATCCTCATGATGTGTCGCAAGAGGAGCACAACCCCCTCTGTGGCGATCGTATTCGGCTGGACCTGCGCATTGAAGACGGCAAAATCGTCGCCGTGGCCTTTTCGGGGAAGGGCTGTGCGGTGAGTCAAGCGGCGGCCTCGATGCTCACCGATGAGCTCGTCGGCATGGACGTGAACCGGGCCCGTGACTACGGCAAAGATGATTTGCTGGAGTTGATTGGTCTGCCGCTCGACAAAAACCCCGTGCGCCTCAAATGTGCCCTGTTGTCGCTCAAAGCGATGAAAGTGGGCTTGTATCGTTACCTCGGGCAACAGCTCGAGGCGGATGATTTGGACTAGAAACAGAGAGGGACCATCATGACCGTTGAAGCCAACGAATTGTCATTTGATTACTCCAAATATGGCTTCCGTCAGGAAGAAAACTACGTCTTTAAGTCGGGCAAAGGTCTGACCGAAGAAGTGGTGCGCGAATTGTCGGCCATGAAGGGCGAGCCGGAGTGGATGCTCAAGCGCCGTTTGCAGGCTCTCGACATCTTTTTCAAGAAGCCCACGCCACTCGATGGTGCGTGGGGCAATCCGGATTTGGCCGGTTTGAACTACGACGACATCCACTACTTCGTGCGTGCCGGTGATAAGCCGGCCACCGACTGGGATGCCGTGCCCGAAGAGATCAAGAACACCTTCGAGCGCCTCGGGATCCCTGAGGCCGAGCGCAAGTTTTTGGCTGGTGTTGGTGCTCAGTATGAATCCGAAGTTGTTTACCATTCACTCCGTGAGGAATGGTCGAAGCTCGGCGTCATCTTCCTCGACACAGACACGGCGCTCAAAGAGCAGCCCGAGATGTTCAAGCAGTACTTCGGCACCGTCATCCCGTCAGCCGACAACAAGTATGCTGCCCTCAACACCGCCGTCTGGTCGGGTGGCTCATTTGTGTATGTGCCCAAGGGCGTGCATGTCGATATTCCGCTTCAGGCCTATTTCCGCATCAATGCCGAAAACATGGGTCAGTTCGAGCGCACCCTGATCATCATCGAAGAGGGCGCTTCAGCACACTACATCGAAGGGTGTACGGCACCGGTGTACTCCACCAATTCGTTGCACTCAGCGGTCGTGGAAATCATCGTCAAGAAGGGTGGTAAGTTCCGCTATACCACCATCCAAAACTGGGCCAACAACATCTTCAACCTAGTCACCAAGCGGGCTGTGGCCTACGAAGACGCCAGCATGGAGTGGGTTGATGGCAACATTGGTTCACGCTTGACCATGAAGTACCCCTCCGTCTACTTGATGGGGCGTGGGGCTCGTGGCGAGGTGTTGTCGGTGGCATATGCCGGCAAGGGCCAGCACCAAGATGCAGGTGCCAAGATGGTGCACAACGCGCCCGATACCACCAGCGTCATCACCAACAAGTCGGTCTCAAAGGGTGGCGGCAAGACCACCTACCGTGGTTTGGTGAAGGTGCATCCAGGTGCATCAGGCGCCAAAATCAACGTGAACTGTGACGCCTTGATTCTCGACGAGTATTCCAAGTCGGATACGATTCCCTACATCGAGGTCGAGGAAGAAAAAGTCACGTTGGCGCATGAGGCCACCGTGGGGCGCATCGGCGAAGAGCAACTCTTCTATCTGATGAGCCGTGGTATTCCTGAGGCCGAGGCGCTGTCGATGATTGTGCTGGGCTTCATGGAGCCCTTCACACGAGAATTGCCGATGGAGTATGCCGTGGAGCTCAACCGTCTCATCCAACTCGAAATGGAAGGTTCGGTCGGGTAACGTGGCCGAGTGACACAAGGCTGGCATGCGGGTGGTGCATCGTCACCATCCGCATGTGTGTATGCGGTGTAGAAAGAGATTGCAGTCATGTCAGAATTCATTGCTGTTGCAGCCGTCGCCGATGTGCCCGTAGGACACAGCATCGAAGTCCGCTATGCGGGTGCGCAAGTGGGGGTGTTCAACGTGCGGGGGACGATCTATGCCATCGGCAATATTTGCACGCACGCCTATGCCGAGCTCCACGAAGGCTATGTCGACGACGACGATTGTACGGTGGATTGCCCGTTGCACGGGGCACGTTTTTCGCTCAAGACTGGCTATCATCTCACCTTGCCAGCAGTCAAAGCGGTGCACGCATATCAGGTGAAAGTGGTCGACGGGCAAATTTTGCTCGCACCGCCTGCTGAGTAATCCAGTGCAAATGTGCCTTGCTTCTGGTCTGCACGCCACCATCATGGCCTGGGCCATGGATGCCCTGCCCCACGAGGCCGTTGCGTTGTTGTTGGGCACGATAGATGCAGACATCTGGCAGGTGTCTCACCTGCATAGTGCTGCCAATGTGGCGTCCGACCCGGTGCGTTATTTTGAGATGGATCCGGTTGCATGGTTGACTGCTGATGCGGTCGCCCAGGCGACCGGATGTGCTATTATCGGAGTAGTCCATACGCATCCAGTGGGTGCGGCTCGCCCGTCGGTGCACGATGCGTCCAATGGCCCGATGCTCGGGCGGCAGATGGTATTTGCAATTTGGGCGATTGAGCAGGGGATACCAGTGCTACGCGCTTGGCGCTGGGATGGTTCCACATATACCGAGGTGCCAATTCGATGCAACCCTTGAATCCACGCGATTATCAGCGCTATGCGCGTCACATTGTTCTCCCTGAGGTGGGAGTCACCGGCCAAGAGCGTCTGCGTGCCTCCCGTGTGTTGGTGGTGGGCGCCGGTGGGCTGGGCTCGCCCGTGTTGCTGTATTTGGTGGCCGCTGGTGTGGGCACAATCGGGGTCGTTGATGCCGATGTGGTGGATGTGAGCAATTTGCAACGCCAAATCATCCATACAACGGCCACAATCGGGGTTGCCAAGGTGGTCTCAGCGGCTCAGCAGATGCATGCGCTTGATCCAGCCTGTACCGTGGTGACGCATGCCATGCGGGTAACCGCTGCCAATGCGCTTGAATTGGTACGCCAATATGACATTGTCATTGACGCCACCGATTCGTTTGCGACGCGCTATGTGCTCAACGATGCCTGCGTCATTGCACAAAAACCACTCGTCTACGGAGCCATTTTTCGGTTTGAGGGGCAAGCATCGCTGTTTGCACCACATCTTGGTGGCCCCTGTTACCGCTGTTTGTTCCCCGATCCGCCCCCACCCGAGCTGGCCCCCAATTGTGCGGAGGCCGGCGTATTCGGCGTATTACCTGGGGTGGTGGGGGCGGTACAGGCGACCGAGGCCATCAAGTACATCCTCGGCATTGGCACGACCCTGCAAGGCTGGTTGTGGTTGTACGACGCGTTGACGATGCAGGTCGATCGCTGGCAGGTGGCACGTAATCCACAGTGTGCTCGCTGTGGTGACACCCCCACCATCCAGGGGATGATCGATATGGATGCGGTGTGTGCCATGCCAGCTCACTCCGAAAAAAGTGTCCACGAGGTGGCAGCGTGGTTACAATCAGCCACCCCTCCACTCCTCGTTGATGTCCGCGAAGAACACGAATACGCCTTGAGTCATCTACCCGGTGCCCAGCGTATTGGTGTGAATGCGATTGGCACGCTGACTGCCACCGAGCGCCCTGTCGTCGTCTATTGCCGCAGTGGGATGCGCAGTGGGCGTGCATGTGGTGTGTTGCGTACACACGGTATTGAGGCCTGGAGTATGACGGGCGGATTATTGGCCTGGCAACAGCACATCGATGCGGAGATGCCTGTGGCATGATGCACGGTCACGGGTATAATGGCAGTAGCAATGACTGATGCCAAGGAGTGTGCCATCATGCAAGCTGCCGCTTTACGGAGTGCCCCGCAACCCGCTGACACCTGGAGTCCCCCGGTGCGTGCCTTGTGGTACGAAGCCCACGGAGATTGGCAACGTGCTCATGACGAGCTCCAAGATGATGCTGACCGTCAGGCAGCCTGGGTTCATGCATATTTGCACCGTGTCGAAGGTGATGTAGCGAATGCCGCCTACTGGTATCGGCGGGCAGGTCGGCCGGTGCCGGCACCAGCTGTTACGTTGGCGGATGAGTGGCACGAGATAGCAGAGGCGTTGCTCCAGTAGTAACACAGAGAGGGGCATGCATCGATGCGCATCGGTGAAATCATCGAATCGAGTACCCAAGGGTTTACTGCCGGGAGCTATGCGCTCCTGCAAGCGCCCGTATTTGGTGCGCTGGTACAGGCACACACGCCAGCCACCGATGTACGAGTGTATGCGCTGGTCTATGATGTGCGCACGCAGAGCCGTGAACCGGGTGGGCGAGCCGTACTCCGGGGTAAGAGCTATGCCGGCAAAGAGCTGTACAACGAAGAAATTTATCAAGCACACCCAGATTTGAGTGAGGTGCTCCAGACTGAATTCATGGCGCTCACGGTTGGGTATCGCCAGGGAGAACGCATCTATCAGCGTTTGCCAGCCGCACCCCCACCCGTACACTACAGTGTGGAGCCGTGTACGGCGGCCGATTTGCGCGCATTTGGTGCGTCGTTTGGGTATATGCGGATGGTGCTTCAATCACCGCAGGTACCGAGTGATGAGCTGATTGCCGCGGCCATCCGCCAGATTGCAGAATCCCATGACGGTGAAGCACGCGCCTATGCGTTACGCGCAAGTCGTGAGTTGATTACCATGATGCGTGATGACTTCGAGCGCTTGCGTCAAATTGTGGCGCGTATCCGTGATTTGACCTGAGTTGCACGAAGCTGGTGCGGTGTGCTATCATACACGCGTGTGCGGGGATGTGGCGAAATGGCAGACGCGCTAGTCTTAGGAACTAGTGGAGCAATCCGTGAGGGTTCAACTCCCTCCGTCCCCACCAATCGACCCACGTAGTCCACAGGACTGCGTGGGTTTCGTTGTTTGCGCACGGTTTTTCATCGTTTTTTTATCGAGATTTGATATGATGAATGTAGCATGTATTTTGATAGAAAGAGGTGGGTCATGCACTCCGATTTAATTAGCAAAATCGAGAAGGCACGGCAATACGCCCAGGAGCCTGAGCGGATCTCCATCGATACGTTGCAGGCAACCTTCAAAGGTGGCAACAATGACCACGTCATCACCATCCATGATGGGGTGTGGCGGTGTGATTGTGACTTCTTTCGTAGCCACACTACGTGTGCCCATGTGATGGCCATGCAAAAAATCTTGGCGCCCATGTTGTCAGATCGTGCTCGCCAAGCCAGTAACCCGCTCGATGCTGATGATGTGGCCGAGTTGTTAGGATAGCGCATATGACCTTGGTGATTGCTCACCGTGGGGCCTCGGCCTACGCCCCCGAAAACACCCTGGCGGCCTTTGCGTTGGCGGCCACACAGGGTGCTGATATGTGCGAATTGGATGTCATTGCCACGCTGGATGGCGGATTGGCGGTCTTCCACGACGATACTACTGGTCGTTGGGAGGCACAAGATCGTGATGTGCGCCAACTCACCATGGCACACATGCAAGCACTCGACATTCGTGGCGAGACGGTGCCGCAACTCGTCGAAGTGCTTGATTTGGCGCGTAATTGTGGCATGCAACTAAACGTGGAACTCAAACACGCAGGGATGGCCCGCGCCGTGCTCCAAGCCATCGAAGACACCAACATGCACGACGCCGTGATTATTTCGTCGTTTGTGGCTCAGGCGCTCCACGAAGTACGTCTCCTTGATGGTACGATGCGCCTCGGTTACCTGATGGGCACACCTGGGTGGAATCCACAGGTGCGCCTGCGTGAAGCCTGGCCGTTCGAGGCCCTCCGTGCCGATCGGTGCCAGGCATGGCACCCCTATCACCGGATTCCGCTGTTTGATTGGGTGGTGCCACGGGTGCGTGCAGCCGGCTATGCGGTGAACGTATGGACAGTCAACGAACCCGCTGACATGCAGCACCTGCTTGCCTTGGGGGTCGACGGCATCATCACCGACAAACCAGATGTCCTTCGGAAAATTGTCGGGTAAAGCGTACGACAACCGCCCACTGCGTATACGCAGTGGGCGGTTTTTCATGTGGTCTGATTACCGCCGTTCGCGCATGTGGCCGTAGAGTGCGGCAGCGCCAAGTAGGCCGATTCTGTCGCCGAGATCGGTAATGACCACGGGGACATCGCGGTACGACTCAATGGCGCGCTCGGCAATCACTTGCCTGGCCCGGTGGACAAGGGTCGGATTGTTGATGACGACTCCGCCACCGAGGACGATTTTGGCGGGACTGTAGAGATGGAGCATGTTGACGAGCCCGGCCCCGATGGCCTCACCCTCTTCGTCCATCAGTTGGAGTGCCACTGCGTCGCCTTGGGCTGCCGCGTCAGCGATGTGGTGCCCTTGGACACTCGCCACCGTGGTGATTTGATGCAGGATGCTCTCCGGGTGGCGTTGCATGGCAATGGCGGCTCGGCGGGCAAATCCCGGCCCCGAAGCCGTGTCTTCCCAGGACATGCGCGTGTGCCAGTCGATGAGGTGGTGTCCGACCTCACCCGCCGAGCCGCGATACCCCAAAATCAAGCGCCCATCAATGATGACACCTCCACCAATACCGGTGCTGACCGTCACGTAGACCAGGTCACGTAGCCCTTTGCCTGCTCCAAATATCCACTCACCCACGGCTGCGGCGTTGGCATCGTTGCCAAGCTCGATATCGAGCCCGGTGGCGTCGGCCAAAATCTGCCGGAGCGGTGTGTTGTCAAACCCTTTGATGTTGGGCATGGTGTAGACAAAGCCGGCAAATGGATCGAGTGGCCCAGGCACACAGACACCAACTCCGACGACTTGGCCGCCGGCAGGCACCTGCTGATGGACCTGCATGATGAGCGCCACAATGCGGTTGGTGATACTTTGTGGTCCTTCTTCGACGCGTGTCTCAACCCGAGTATCGAGTACAATATTGCCGAGGGGATCCACGAGGCCAGCCCGTAAGTTTGTGCCTCCAAGGTCGACACCAATCGTATACTTCATCCCACTACTCCTTCAACGGTTGTTTGTCATATGACATAAAAAATGTGCAACATGTGAAAGAATCCTGTGAAGCTATGATATACTATCTATTAAGCTTATGTAGCAAAAGTTTTGGATTGATCCATGAAGTGTAGTCACAGTGCACGTACCGATGTCGGGCGACATCGTGATCACAACGAAGATGATTACGGCGTAGGTGAGGGCGCTCACATCCATCAGCGCGGTCACCTGTTTGTCGTTTGTGATGGTATGGGTGGGCACGAAGCTGGTGAGGTCGCAAGCCGTATCGCTGTCGAGACCATCTTGGCCACATACTACGACGATGACGACGATGATCGCTCCGATGCGCTGAGCATGGCTCTCAGTCAAGCCAATGCGCGCATTCATGCCGAAGGCAGCATGAGTGGCATCTCCATGGGCACCACTGGCGTGGCAGCGGTGATGCATCGTGACGAATGTCTTGTCGCCAATGTTGGTGACAGCCGAGCCTACTTGATTCGCCGTGGTGCGATTCGCCAGATTACCCGTGACCACTCACTCATCAACGAGCAAATCGCTGCCGGCATGATTAGTGCGACTGAGGCTGAGCGCATGTTCTTTCGGCATGTGATTACGCGTGCCCTTGGACACCAACCCGACGTGGTCGTTGACCTTTTCCGGTTTGTGGTGCTTCCGAGTGATATTTTGGTGCTGACGTCGGATGGCCTGATTAATCACGTCGAAGACGAAGAAATTCTCAACATTCTCAGCCACGATAGCCTTGTCGACGGTGTTGACCGCCTCGTCGATTTGGCCAATCAGCGCGGTGGGAGCGACAACATTACCGTGCTCGTGGTGCATGTCGACACGCTCGACGGCACGGCGCCATTGCCGATTCCTGTCGACGCCATGCCCGTGGTCATGAGTGAATTCAGTGGTCAGCGCGCCCTTGCTAGTCATACCACGGCTTCAATGCGCCTGATGCTTGCTCCGCAAATTAGTTGGCAGGGTGCCGGGCTGTCGTTGGCACTGTTGGTGCTGTTGGCGATAATCATTGCCACTGGTCTGCTTGGGGTGTGGCCCTTCAATTAGGGTGACGCGCTGCCAGCATGTCACGGTAAATTGCATAGTATTGGTGTGCCAAGGCCTGCTGCGTATAGTGCGAAAGCACACGCTGGCGGGCCTGGTTGCTGTGTGTGGCGTAGGTGTCCGCATGATTGCTGAGCACACGAATAGCTGCCGCCAATGCGTGGCTGTCACCCTCGGGGAAGATGACACCGCCGTCGCCGACCACATGCGGAATCTCGCCCGAGCTACTCCCGATGACCGGAACTCCGCATGCCATAGCCTCAATCAGCACTCGGCCGAATTGTTCTTTCCAGTTGGGGGTGGTGCGTGATGGGAGGACGAGCACGTCAAATCCTTGCATGACCGCTGGCACCTCCGACGAAGCCACTGGTGCTTGCCAGATGACACGGTCGGTGATACCAAGTTGGCTGGCATGGTGCCGGAGTGCATCGGCATGAGCCCCAGCCCCCACCACCTGCAATCGGATATGCTCGGGAAGTTGCGCAAGTGCGCTCAGCAGGTCGTCAAGCCCCTTTTCAACGACGAGTCGTCCCACGTAGCCGAGTGTGAATGGTGTGCGCGCAATGTGCGCATGCGGGCGTGGGACAAAATGTGTCTCATCGACACCGGTCTGTGGGATGATGCTGAGTGCCCCGTGGTAGCCATGCTGACGAATGATATCGGCCGCCTCGTGCGAGCATGCCAAGGCGTGTGTGGCATGATCAAAGGCGTAGCGTTCAAACCACCCGAAGGGCGGTGGATAGGAGCGCTCGATGTTGGCATAGTTGTAAAAACAACTGCGAGCGCCGATTTGACGCGCCGCACGCATGGCCATGAAGGTGGCAAAATTGAACGATTCTTCGTCGACATGCACGATGTCCGGTCGCATGCGCTGTAATACACGGGCAAACGTGGGGTACCAGTGTAGATGATGCTGCCCGTTGAATGCCATGGGGAGCACCTCGATGCGGTAGTTGCTGGGGTAGCTCGGCTCATAGCGCACCACATGGGCTCGTGGCTCGCGCCATTCAGCAGGCACACACACCGTGAGCTTGACCCCGGGAATGGCGGCGAGGGCATCGGTTTTGCGGCGATACGCCACACTCAGGAGCGCTTTTGAGAGAATGACGATGTTCATGCAGAGGACTCCGGGGTGGTAGTGATGAGGCGCATATACGCGGTCAGCGTCTGGCTGGCCGTGGTGGCGTAGGTAAATCGCTGTGCGCGGCGGATGCCGTCAGCACGCATTCGGGTGCGTAGATCGGGGTCGGTGAGTACCGCTTGTAGTGCGTCGCTGAGCGCCTGGGCATCGTGAGGTGGCACGCACAGTGCCGCATCGCCGACCACCTCAGGCAGGCTACTCGTATGGCAGCAAATCACGGGCGTGCCACAGGCCATGGCCTCGAGTGGGGGCAATCCGAACCCCTCTTCTACGGATGGATAGACGAACACCGTCGCCGCCGCATAAAAGAGCGGATTGTCAGCACGTGAAACTGGAAGTTGCACGACGTGTGTGGCAATGCCGTGGCGTTGAATGTCGGCCCAAATATCGGGGAACAAGGTCGTGTCAGTGCCAGCCGGGGAACCGGCGAGCACGAGTTTGGTGGAGGTGCGCACTGCTTCGGGCAACAACGCAAACGCTGCGACCAACGTGCGCACCTGCTTGCGCTCATCGTAGCCCCCCACGTAGTAGATAAAGGGGCCGTCAATGCCCCGCTGTGCGAGTATGTCGGCGGCATCAGGCATTGGTGCATACATGGGGTCAGCTGCTAGGTGGGTGACATGAATCGGGCCGCCACGCCAGTCGAGCAGGTGTTGGGCTTGGGTGGCCACGTGCTGCGAAATCGCGATCAGGGCCGTGCTTCGGCGGGCACTGGCTTTGGCGAGTTGCATGTAGGCCCGCACCAACAATGACCCGCGATAGGCAGGGCGGGTGAGGGGAATCAGGTCGGGGATGGTGGTGAGTACGGGCAGATGTGCCTGCCAGGGTGCCGCAAAGTAGGGCACGTGCAACAGTTGTGCCCCGAGCTTGTGGGCGGTGCGTGGCACGCCGATTTGCTCAAACCAGAGCTTGGCGAGATTGGCCGATATGCCGTCGAAGGGCGTGGTAATGCGGTGAATGTGCACATGGGCGGGAGCAACGGGCGGGTGACTCGTCGCCGGGACGAGCAGGTCGATATAAATGGGCGCCACATGCTGCATCGCATCGATGACGCCATGGAGGTACTGGCCGACACCGACAGTCGGTTTATCCCAAAAAAAACCATTGATGGCAACGTGTATACTATGCATGTGCATATCATAGCATTTCTGGTATCGCAATGAGGTGTCACCAAGGAGGTTGTAGTTGCCATCATCCATCAGGTTTTGGCCACAAACGCCAATGGGCGTTCGTTCGATGCAGCTGTTATTGGTGAGTGGGCTCATGTTGCTGGGCAACATACTGTTTTTCTCGGTGGTTGACACCTCGATTGCTGATGCCGATTGGTTCCGCATGTCGGTGTTGCCCGTGTATTCGATCGTGTTGCTAGGGACCGGTTTGGCTGGTGGCGTATATGCGTGGTTGGCCATTATCCGGCAGAGCGAACGCTCGCTCGTGTCGTGGGCGAGTGCCGGGGTAGGATTGCTCATCGTGCTCTTTTTGTTGGGTGAGTTTTTGGTGCCGCATTAGTCAAGAAACGAGGCGCTGATGATTATGCCACAGACACGCATCGGCTGGTGGGCAGCGCTGTCGTTTGCCGTGTTCATGGTGTTGTATCTCATCAACGGCTACATGATCAAAGTGTCGCCGTATGGCGCATGGTGGCTGGCAGAGGTGTTGCCGTACTACGGCAATGCGCTCTTGGTGACGGTCATCATGGCCAGCTTTGGCGGGGCATTTGCGTGGTTCATCCGTGGTGATAGGGCATGGGCGGTGCGAGCCGCCACCCTGCCCATTTGGGCCTGGATTACGGTGCGCACGCTGATTGTTGTCCTCACGGTACTGGGGTGGTAGGTACACCGTGGCCGTCAGGCTACGCATGATGGTACAATTTGCGAGAGATTCGTCCGTGTGTAAGGAGATATGGCGATGGTCATGAACGTCGAGCAAATCATGGCGGTGATTCCGCATCGGTATCCGTTTTTGTTGATTGACCGCATCGTGGAGCTTGAGCCTGGGGTGCGAGCAGTGGCCATCAAGCAGGTGACCATCAACGAGCCCTTCTTCCAGGGGCATTTCCCCGATTACCCAATCATGCCAGGCGTGCTCATCATCGAGGCCTTGGCGCAGACCGGGGCCGTGGCAGGCATGGTATTGCCCGAGAATCAGGGTAAAATTGCCTTGTTTGCCGGCATCGAAAACGCCCGTTTTCGCAAACCGGTCGTGCCCGGTGACTCGTTGCGCCTCGAAGTGACCATCACCGCCATGAAGCGCGGCATCGGCAAAGCCGACGCCAAAGCATTTGTGGGCGAGGCGCTGGCCTGTGAGGCGTTGTTGACGTTTGCGCTGGTCAATCGGCAGGCGTAGGGCCAAACGCGTTTGCCCGTGGCGGGTAATTCGTGCTATGATTAGCACGTTGCCGGAGTGGCGGAATGGCAGACGCTACGGTCTTAAAAACCGTTGAGGGCAACCTCGTACGGGTTCGACTCCCGTCTTCGGCACCAACATCCCCCCGTGTTCCTGTGGAACACGGGGGGACCTGTTTTTTTCAACTAAATGCCAAACTGACGCAAGTAGTCGCGGCTGATGGTGACACTCTCGAGGGGCGTGACCTTTTGGGTGACGTCGGTCTCGGTGATGAGCCAGCCGCTGAAGTTGGCCGCACGCAGGCTGTCCAGGATGGCGCCGAAATCGATGCAGCCCTCGCCCAGCTCGGCGAAGATGCCGTGATCGGTGAAGGTGCCGTAATCCCACTTGGCAGCGGCACCCTGGGCGCGCACCTGCGCGTTGATGTCTTTGAGGTGCATGGTTTTGATGCGCGGCGCGTAATCGCGGCAAAATGCCACCGCATCGTCGCCGGCCCACTGCATGTGCCCGGTGTCGGGGCCCAAGAAGAGCAGATTGGGGTCGGTCATGGCAAGTAGGCGGTCGGTCTCGGCGCGGGTCTCGATGACGGTGCCCACGTGATTGTGAAAGCAGCTATACACGCCTTCGGCCAACGTGGCCGCGCCGACGAGGTTGAGCGTCTCGGCGAAGATCTGATATTCGTCGTCGCTGAGGGCATCTGCGGGGCTGACGTGCCCGGCCGTCTCGCGGCGCGTAAGCCCACTCGACGTGACATAATCGAAGCCGCCAGGTGCCACATAGAGGGCATCACAGCCGACTTCGCGGGCAAACTCCGCAAAGCGGCGGGCGCGATCAACGAACTCGGGTTGGCGGCTTTTATCCCAAAACGCGGTGCCGTAGTAGCCGGGAGCCGGGGTCAGCCCGTAGCGGGCGTAGAGCTCGAGGGTCTGCTTGGCGGTGCGATCGCCGTCGGGGCCGGCAGGCGCACCGGTGTAGCCGGCTTGGGCGATTTGTGCGAGCACCTCTTCTTCGGGTGCCAACCATTCGGCGCCCTTGGGGCCAAAGCGGATCCAGGTGATTTGCCCACAGCCAACGAGGATGTTGTTCATGTGTACGACCTTTTGGTGAAAAGTGAGAAGTGTTTATCTAGCATAGCATGAAATGATGCGGGGCTGGTGCATCGTGTCGAAAAATCTCTAGGTATCGAGTGCACGCCGAGTATTGGAGGACACGTGAGATTGCACGGGGGATTGGCGTGTTGTACGCGCTTGCATACTGGCTCACCCATGATGCGTAGCTGGCAGTCGCTGATGACCTACTCGCTATGTCGATGTCTGGGGTGATGTTGTGGATAGCTGCGAATCGATGCTGTGCGCCGAGTGTTGTGGTGGAGAGGAGAATCCATCAAGGCGGTCCGGTTTTTCCTACACATCAACCCCTTCGTGGGGGATGTAACTCACAGGAAAGCGAGCAAGTACGTAGGTATGTGTCACGATTGCTGATTTTAGCACCGCTGATGTGCACGATACACGAGATACACGCACGGAGCCGGAATGAATTCCGGCTCCGTGCGTATAGCGGTCATACACTGCAACAGGGTAGTTATTCGGGCAACAACACCGTGTCGATGACGTGGATGACGCCGTTGCTGGTCTCGATGTCGGTGATGACGACCTGCACGGTTTCGTTCAAGAAGACGTTGCCGTCTTTGACCGAGATGGCGACCGAATTGCCGGCGAAGGCGGTTTCAGCGCTCTGGCCATCGAGGGTGACTACATCGGCAGCCATGACCTTGCCGGAGACGACATGGTAGAGCAGGATGTTGGTCAACGTCTCGAGGTTCTCGGGCTTGAGCAGATCTTCGACGGTGCCAGCAGGCAAC
>JBBAWX010000021.1:0-17111 GCA_040396955.1 Roseiflexaceae bacterium | reverse complement strand
CAACGTCTCGAGGTTCTCGGGCTTGAGCAGATCTTCGACGGTGCCAGCAGGCAACGTGGCGAAGGCCTCATCGGTGGGTGCGAAGACGGTGAAAGGACCTTCACCCTTGAGGGTGTCGACCAGGCCAGCAGCCTCAACGGCGGCCACGAGGGTGGTGAAGCGACCATCGGCGATGGCGGTATCAACGATATCCGCCGTTTGCGCTGGTGGCAACAACACCGTGTCGATGACATGGATGACGCCGTTGCTGGTCTCGATGTCGGTGATGATGACCTGCACGGTTTCGTTCAAGAAGACGTTGCCGTCTTTGACCGAGATGGCGACCGAATTGCCGGCGAAGGCGGTTTCAGCGCTCTGGCCATCGAGGGTGACTACATCGGCAGCCATGACCTTGCCGGAGACGACATGGTAGAGCAGGATGTTGGTCAACGTCTCGAGGTTCTCGGGCTTGAGCAGATCTTCGACGGTGCCAGCAGGCAACTTGGCGAAGGCCTCATCAGTGGGTGCGAAGAGGGTGAAAGGGCCTTCGCCCTTGAGTGTGTCGACCAGACCAGCAGCCTCAACGGCGGCTACGAGGGTGGTGAAGCGACCATCGGCGATGGCGGTATCAACGATGTCTTTGGCTGCGGGGGTAACTGTAGGAGGAACAGCCGTTGCAGTGGGCGTAGCAGCAGGTGTGCCACAAGCAGCCAAAACAATAGAAGCGAACAACAACAAGAGCAACGAACCAATCTGTAGACGTTTCAATCTAACTCCAAATTCTTAGGGGGCATCATTGTACCCCAAACTATGGTCATCGTATGTATATTTCGTAAAAATAAAAATACATACTTAAGTAACTGTACATAAAAAAAGTGTGTAGTCAAGCGATTTTTGGCGCTATCATCAGATACTCATATCGTAATGGTTATCACTGCGAACAATCCTATGTTTGTGAGAAAATGCGTTTTTTACCTCATACTACTGCAAAAAATACATGCAATGCAATGACTATCAACGACTGTGGTCGTGAAAAATTGCCCTTGTGGTGATTGTGCTCTGTAGGTGTTGTAAGTTAAAAATAATTAATAATTAAAGAGGAATACGTTGCAGGATTGTATATAAAAAACAGTTTTATTCTCATATTACCGCTATCAAATTTTAATAAAAGGCGACCTGTTCATCCCGCTAATGTGCCGCTGTGCTGACCCGAATCAATACGCTGCGTTCATGGTGATTGGTGTGTGCGATGCAACTGCTATGATTATCACAGGGATACGGCATGCGACAAACGGATGGTGGGGCCGACCAAGGCACCAACGACGGTGAGATGTTACGGGCATCTGTTTATAATGATGAGGCATGGGTTGGGTGTCACCACACTGTACCTCCGATGACATACTGTCGGAATCAGCCACAATCTCGGCGTTGATATGGGCATTGCGAGTGACATGTGCAAACTGAAAGCGATCCGTGGGTTATGCGTGGAGGCGGCATATCGCTATGTCGGTTACTGATGGTGAGGTCACTGGGGCGTTAGTACAGACGACTCCCTGATACTGCAAGTGTACGAGAAAGAGGAACTCGATGGCCACATCAACCATGCAGGCTCCCGCCTGGCACGCCATTGAATTGATATTGCAGGCCGAACACGCCTATACCCAGCCCTACACGGATGTTGACGTCTGGGTCGATTTTACGCACAGTAGTGGCGCAGTCATGCGGCGTCCCGCGTTTTGGGATGGTGAGAACACCTGGCGGGTGCGCTTTGCGTCACCACTCGCCACGGGGACTTGGCAGTGGCAGAGCCACGCCAGCCAACATGATGCTGGGTTGGTTGGTCGGCACGGCAGCATTACGTGTACGGCAACCACCCAGCCACAGCATCGTTTTGCGGCACATGGATTTTGGCGCATGTCGCCGGCCGGACGCAATCTGGTGCATGCCGATGGTACGCCTGCGCTGTTGTGTGCTGATACTGCCTGGGCGTTGCCATGGCGGGCTACGCCGGATGAAGTGCGCCTGTATGCGGCCAAACGCCAGCACCAAGGGTTTAATGCGGTGCTTCTGATGACGGTACAACCTGACATGGACGCGCGTGGCCCAGCCGATCGGAGCGCAGATGAGGGCTTTGGGGTGGGATTTGCTGATTTGTCCACAGGGCACATCAATGAGCTCCTCCCGGAGTATTTTCAATATCTCGATACGTTATTGGCAGTGTTGATTGCGCACGAAATTGTGCCAGTGCTCCAACCGGTATTTATGGGGTTCGGCTGGAAAGGGCTACGGGTTGCAGGCCCAGTCATTCCGCCGGTCGAATATGCGCGCTACTGTCGTTATTTGGTGGCACGCTATGGGGCACAGCCGGTCATCTACTTGGTGGGAGGTGATGGGTCGGGCTATGAAGCACCGGTGGCAGCAGGAGGCGTGGAAGTCGACACCTGGGACGCCTACGGCCACCCAACCGGCATCCACTACCGCCCACACGCCGATAATCGGGCCCATCAAGCGGCACCGTGGTTGGATTTTCAGTGGTGTCAGACGGGGCATAGTGGTGAGCACATGCCGGAGCGGGTCGCTGACATGTGGCGGAACACGCCCGTCAAGGCGGTGGCCAACGGTGAGCCCACGTATGAGCATGGTGGGCAAACCGGGCGTGGTGCTGGCTGGTGGCAAGGCCACGAGGCGTGGTGCAATCTGTGCGCCGGTGGTACGATGGGGGTAATCTATGGTGCGGGAAGTTTGTGGCAGTGGGCGCACCGTGCCGACGAACCCGGGCAGGCGGATTTTTTCTTGGCGCCGGGTGCGAGCTGGCGTGATGCGCTGGCCTTCGAAGGCGCCAACTACGTGGGTCTGCTGGCACGCATGTTGCAGGGATTGCCCTTGACCGACATGCAGCCTAATTGGCAAGTGACGTTGGGGCGGCGTGGGGTACTGGTGCCGGGGCGTGTGTTTGTGGCGTATAGTGCTGATGGTGGCCCATTGATGTTGTTTGGTGACGATGTGCCGTTGCCCTACCGTGTGGTTGATCCACGCACCGGCGAGGTGGTGAAGCGTGGTATTCGTGCCCACGCCGATGAGTGGATTCTCGATGCTGGTGGTGCACCGCGGGTGTATATTTGTTGTACTGAAGGATAACGGAGGTCGTGATGGAGCAGATTATTTCCGACGTCATGCACCAGACGGCGGCGACGGTCGATCGGCCAGTAGTGGTCATCGGAGCTGGCCCGGTCGGGTTAGCCGCAGCCGCGCATTTGTGTGAGCGCAAGTTGCCATTTGTGGTCGTGGAGCGTGGTGGGCAGGTCGGGGCGAGTGTGCAGGCCTGGGGGCATGTGCAACTCTTTTCGCCGTGGCAGTACTGTGTTGATGCGGCGGCGGTGCGGCTATTGACAACTGCTGGTTGGGTGATTCCTGCGCCGGAGAGCTACCCGAGTGGAGCCGCGTTGGTGGCGGACTACCTCGTGCCACTGGCCCAACTTCCCGAGATTGCGAGTGCATTGCGGTTGGGAGTAACCGTGACACAGGTCACGCGTCACGGCTTGAGCAAAAGCGACACACATGGCCGTGCCAACCAACCGTTTGCGGTGCACGTGCGTGATGCCGAGGGGCACGAGCAGGTCATCTTGGCGTCTGCCGTCATCGATGCCTCAGGTACATATTTGCATCCCAATCCCCTCGGCGCGGCCGGGGTGCCCGCCATGGGCGAAGCACACGCAGCCGCCTGGGTGTACTACGGCATTCCTGCCGTCCTAGAGGCGCACCGTGAGCGGTATGTGGGCAAACGAGTGGCCGTGGTGGGGAGCGGGCATTCGGCCTTTCACGTGTTGTTGGATTTGGTAGAATTGCGCCGCCACCATCCTGCCACGCAGATATCTTGGCTGGTACGCCGCAATGTCGATCAACTACCACTCAAGTACGGTGGTGGGGCGGCAGATGCGCTCCCCGAGCGTGGTTCACTGGGGCAACGTGTACAGGCAGCCGTGGAGAGTGGTGCCATTACACTTGTCAGCGATTGGCGCACCGATCGGGTGACCGTGACTGCGCACGGGGTGGTACTGGGAGCGGGGACCCGTACTTTGGCGCCGGTCGATCAAGTGGTGGCGACCACCGGGTTTCGCCCCGATGCGACCCTCTTGGGTGAGCTCCGCCTGAGTCTTGACGAAATTGTCGAAGCGCCGCGGGCACTGGCTCCCCACATCGACCCCAATCTGCATAGCTGTGGCACGGTGCCGCCCCACGGGGTGCGTGAACTCAGTCACCCAGAGCCGGGGGTGTTTGTGGTGGGCATGAAAAGCTACGGCCGCGCGCCGACCTTTTTGCTCCTCACCGGATATGAGCAGGTGCGCTCAGTGGTGGCGGCCCTCGCCGGCGATTGGCAGGCGGCCCTCGATGTACAGTTGGTGCTTCCCGAAACCGGGGTGTGCAGTGGACCAGCCGATACAGCCTGTTGTGCGCCCGCGCTGACGGACGTGGCCTGTTGTGCGCCGGCGCCACGCATCGCGACAATCCACGATATTGCGATGGTGCTTGAGGCACCGGCGCCGCGTTGTTGCTGAGATGCGGTATGTTTTGGTGCGCCTGCTGACGCGTTGGTGGCCGAGTCCCTACTACGGCTGGCCCATGCTCACTGCTGTGGCAATCGCCCAGTTGGTGTCATGGGGGGTGCTCTATTACGCATTTAGTGTGATCGTTGTGGCCATGCATCAACAACTCCGGTGGAGCATGGTGGAGTTGACCGGTGCCTATTCACTGATGTTGTTGAGCATGGGACTTGCCGCGGTACCGTTTGGGCGCATCGTCGATCGCCATGGACCACGTTGGTTGATGAGTTGTTGTTCGGTGGGTGCCACCTGTCTGGTGCTGGCGTGGTCACAGGTTACCACCGTGTGGGAATTGTACGCAGTTCTACTGGGCATTGGTGTGACCTGTGCGGGTGTACTCTATGAGCCGGCTTTTGCGATGGTGGCCGTCTGGTTTCGGCGCTACCGTGGGCGCGCTTTGGCGTTGCTGACCTTCTGGGGGGCGCTGGCAAGTGTCGTCTTTATCCCGTTGACGACGTGGTTGACCACACAGTGGGGTTGGCGCACGGCGCTGGAGGTGCTGGCCGTCGTTTTGGCGTGTGTGACCATTCCCATCCATGTGCTGGTGCTTCGTAAGCACCCGGCCGAGGTCGGGGCACTCCCCGATGGCGAGCAGACGGATACAATCGACCCAACCGTGCCTACTACTACTACCGTCAGCGTGTCCGCATCCACGGCAATACGTGGTCGCTATTTCATGGTCATGACGGGTGTATTTACCTGTAGTACCTTTGTCGGTGTCACCCTTACCACCCACGCATTGCCATTGCTGGTGGCGTTCGGTCATCCATTGGCCACGGCCGGTTGGATTGCAGCACTCTTCGGGTTGATGTCGCTGGGCGGTCGTATCGTTGTGGGGCCGCTGGTCGAGCGGGTGCCGTTGTGGCGTTTGGCCATGGTGTTGTTTGTGGTGCAACTCACAGGGTTGCTCGTGTTGTACACGTTTGGTAGCAGTGTGGGGGGAGCGGTACTCTACATGGTATGTGTGGGCGCCGGCATCGGCACGATTACCATTCTACGGGCGGCCATGTTGGCGGATGCCTACGGGCATGTGGCGTACGGTACGATCGGCGGGGTGCAAAACGTCGTGTTCATGGTGTTTCGCACACTCGCCCCGATTGGAGCGAGTATGTGGATGGCGTATTGGCACGGGTATGCGGCACTGATACTGCTCTTGGCGGGGATGGTGAGTATCGCCATGCTGGGGGTGGTGTGGCTGGCACGTTTGCCGCATCCAATACGCCACGCTCACGATTCATCGACGCTGGCATAGATTTGCGCTAGTGTTTGCGTGCGCGCCTTTTCGATGCGTTGCATGCGCCGACCAAAGTTGTGCACGGCAATACCAGCGAACTCATCCAACGTCAGGCCGAAGGGCATGGTCGGGTAGGCAGCAAATATTTCACCGATGATGTCGATGGCAAGTGGGAACAGTTCGTTCATGCGGTGCTCGACCACATCCCAGATCTCGGCATCCTCGGCAATCAGGCGCGACAACAAAAACACCCCGTAGGCGATATGTCGTGATTCGTCGCGTTTGAGGTATTGGATGCCCTGGCGCACCCCAGGCATGATGTTGGTGCGGTCTAATGCAGTGAAGTACGCTTCATAGCCGGTTTCGGCGAGCACACCCTCCACAATCATGTTGTAGGTGACAGAGGCCCGTGCTTGGGCACGTGGGCTGGCATCGTTGGTGAGGGCATGCAGGGTCTGTGGGAGCTCTTGATAAAAAAGTTGGCGATAGGCGGATGTGTGATAGCGCGTCAAATCGCCCACATGCTGGCTGACCTGTGCGAGGAAGCCGTTGGCGAAAAAATCCACGTGTTTGGCTTCTTCCCAGAGAAATGTGGTCAAAAACATCTCTTCTTCGAGGCGCCCTTCTTTGGCCATGGTCATAATGAGCGGCAACAAATCGAGAGTGACGCTTTCTTCACCAGCCACAAACATGCCCGTCAGGCGCAACAAGACGTCGCGCTCGAGATCGTTGAGCTGGAGCCAGTCGTGACGGTCTTGACGATAATCGATGGCTTCGGGATCCCACACCCCGTACTTTTTCGCCTTGCGCCACAGCCGCATCGGCAGCATGTCGTTTTGTAGACCGCGCGCACTCGTGGTCACAAATGCATTGTGGTGGGTGGGTGGCGCGGTGACAATACCGGTGGGAGGCCCGTATGATTGTGCTTCTGGATGCGGGAATTCGGTGGCCACATCGGCGACGGCGGCTACCAGTGCATTGGCGGCAGCGACGTGCATGGCCAGGGTGGTCATGCTGCCCTTGGTGAGTCGCAACTGGCGACGCATCAGCGCGGCGATGGGAGCGACATGACCTGTGAGCACCGCATGCCAGCCACTGCTGTCGGCGCTCAGTACAAACGGCACGTGGGCACAATCGTGCTCGGTGCCGATACGCGCCTCATGGCAGGTGCCGTGGCGGAGATCGAGGTATACCCGCATGGTGGGATGTGCCGTGTGGGTGAGTTCGAGCACGAGTGGCCAATGCCACCGTTGAGCGGCGTGGCGGTAGGCCGTGTTTTGATTGATTTGCGTGGCGCAGTGCTGAATCCATGTGGCCGAAAACAGCTGATAGGACATGGCATGTACCTCCAGTGTGTGACAGATGGACATTGTCGCGTGATATCGCCAAAGGGGGGGCCGCGCATAGCGCTAGGCGTATGCGCGACCGAGGAGGGTGTAAATCAGAGTGGACGTACCCAAAACGCAAAGTGATAGGTGCGCTCGTTGAGGCGATACTGGGGCAACGTATCTACCATCAGACCGGTGCCGAGGCCACGCATGCCGTAGTCGAGATTGAGGAAGACCTCGGCACGGCGCGGCAAATCGATGGTGTACTTGGCCTGTTCTAGGTCGGCACTGGTGTGGTGGAGTGCATTGAACTCAAACGTGCGATGACTGCGCACCTCGATGCCACGCCCGTGCCCGTCGCTAAGTCGGAGCCAGCGTACGTCCGTCTTGTGGCCATGCTCTTGGGGCTTGATGTAGGGGACGTACTGGTCACTGACGGTGCTGTGATAGATACCAATTGGGCTACTCACAGCCCGGTCGGTATAGCTGTCGATTGGTCCACGTCCGTACCAGCTGAGTTGCTCATAGGCGGGGGCAAGTTGGAGGTGGAGCCCGATGCGGGGCAAATCGGTGAATTCCTCGCTCAGATTGACCACGGTCGCGATGTGCAGGGTGCCGTCTGCGAGCATCGTGTAGGTGTGGTGTGCGCGCACGTCGTCCCATTGGTCCCGTCCCGTGCCACTTACATGGACGACCACACAGTGATGTCCGTCCGGCTGTGTGCTCACGGTAACCGCATCAACGCGCTGAGTGAAGTTCAACAGCCCAATTCTGCGCCAGAGTGGCACCGCGCGGTCGGTGATGTGAAACATGTCCTGCAGTTTGTCGTTGTCGGTCAGCGCCCGCCACAAATCCAGCTGAGGCCCGGCCAACAGTGCGGCGTGCTCGCCCCAAGTCGTAATGTGACCGGTGCGAGCATCGAATTGTACGTGATGTGCACCATTGCTGAGGGTGATGCTGGTGCCATTGGTCTGTGCATGGCAACTCGTCGCACTTGCGGGTGTATTGACGATGGCACGATTGGGACCGGCAAGTTGATCCCAGGCCACCACACTTCCTGCCGGCGCCCAAGCCGTGGCATGGCGTGTCATAAAGCTGAAATCGACGAAACACTCGCCATGAGCCGGCCAGGCAATCGGTAACTCGATGTCTGCGCCGGTCTGTGGTGCCAGTGCTGGGATTGCGAATTCACCCTGTGCCACGATGCCACCGTCCACGCGCACGTGCCATGTTGCAACCAGGTCTTGCAGGTCGGTGTAGAGACGCCGATTCTCGATGCGAAAGTGGCCTTGGAGTGCGTCGATGGCCGTCATGCGCACTGGACGGGCGAGGTACATGAACTCACGCATGCCGGAGTGCGGGGTGCGATCGGGCCAGACCATGCCGTCGGCCACGAAATTGCCGTCGTTGGGGAAATCGCCGAAGCCACCGCCGTAGACCCAATACGGGGTGCCGTCGGCCGCACGTTGCTTGATGCCGTGGTCGAGCCACTCCCAGATGAAGCCCCCTTGGAGCCCGTGATGTTGCTCAAAGGCGGCGTAGTAGTCGCTGAGTGAGCCCGTGCTGTTGCCCATGGCGTGCGCGTATTCACACAGAATCAGCGGGCGTGGGTCATCACTCTGTGTGACCCAGGTCACGATGTCGTCGATGGAGGCATACATGGGGCAGACGATGTCGGTCACACTGCGTCCGCGCTTCCAGTGATTCATGAAGCCGGCCAACGAAATACTCTGGTCGTTGAAAAAGGGCGACATGGCCCCTTCGTACTGGATGGGACGGCTCGGGTCGGTGGTGCGGAGCCAGGCCGCCGTGATTTCGTGATTGATGCCACAGCCGCTTTCGTTGCCGAGCGACCAGATGATGACACACGGGTGATTGCGGTCGCGCGCCACAAGCGCCTTGGTGCGCTCGAGATATGCGGTGCTGACCCGTGGATCATCGGCGAGCGCCAAGAGCGCGTGATGCTCGATGTTGGCCTCATCGACCACGAACATGCCGTATTCATCGCACAAATCGAGCCAATACGGATTGTTGGGGTAGTGTGAGGTGCGCACCGCGTTGATGTTGTGGGCCTTCATGGTGCGAATATCGAGCTCCATGGTGCTCCGTGGCACCGCTTTGCCGAATTCGTCGTGATGCTCGTGGTAGTTGACTCCGTGCACCATGATGGCGCGCCGATTGACGCGCACCTCACGATTGCTGATCTCGACGTGGCGGAATCCGGTGCGGATGGCGGTACTCGTGCTCTGGTCGGCCGCCTCGAGCGTGACCACCACCGTGTAGAGATGCGGGGTCTCTGGGTTCCACAGGAGCGGGTGTGTAACCGTGGTCGCCAGGGTGACCCGTGCCGTGTCCACGTGGCCTTTTTCAAATGAAAATCCCTGAGGTGTGCCGGGTACGGCGCTTTCGATGGCGACATCGCCAAGTCGTTGCCCATCAGGATCCAGCAGGTGCATGCGTATGGTGCCCTGAGGCTGCCCGGTCTGACTGCGGACGGTGGCCGTCATGCGCACGGTGACCTCGCTGAGGTCGTCGTTGAAATCATTGTGGATGACCACATCCTGCAGGTAGGTGCCGGGTGTGGCGTACAAGTACACGTCACGATGAATGCCCGCCTGCCACCAGTGATCTTGGTCTTCGACCCAGCTTGCATCTGAATAGCGTGGATTCACACAGAGGAGCTCGTGCGTGCCACCAGCCCGCACATGCGCACTGAGATCGTACTCGGCCGGAGTGCGGCTGTCTTTGTTGAAGCCAATAAACGTGCCGTCGAGATAAACCGCTAACATGCCCTCACAGCCACTGAAGTGGATGACGATGCGCTGACCGTCCCACTGCGTCGGAACCTGGATGCGGGTGCGGTACACTCCTGTGGCGATGGCTGCTGGGACGTGCGGGAATGGTTCGGCAAACGGCATCTGGATGTTGGTGTAGTGCGGTTTGTTGAACGATTCTCCGTGCCACGATTCGTTGCGGAGTTGCATGGTCCAGTTCCCGGGCACGTCAAGGGGGCGCCATGTGGCCTGGGCGATGGCGGCGGCCGTGACTTCGTAGGGCGAATCAAACAGGGCAAAATCCCAGGTGCCATTCAAGACGCGTACCAGGGGGGAATGCTCCGGGTAGCGGGCCACAGCCTGAGCCGGATCGGGGAAGGGCCAAAAGGTGGCGTGCGCCGAGAGTTTGTTGAGGCTTGGGAGCTCGGGCATCTGCCAGGTGGGGCGTGCGCCGAGGATGAGGGAGGGCAAAGGAGCATCTACAGGCATGAAACTACACTTTCCAGCAGTCAATATTGATGACCATACCCTGCTACTCTATCACAAAAACATGCCCTCGCAAATACCCTGCGTGTGCCACGGTTTTCTCGTACAATAGGCACATACCCACTACTACATTCGTCGGTGCAAAGGAGTGTTTCGATGCCCGCCTTTACCCCTTTTGAACTCGAGCTTTATCAGTCGCTCTATGAGCATACCGTGCAGTACAATCTGGCCGATAGCAGTGTCAAATGTGTGACGACCCGCGAATGGCTCGACGAAGACGAAATCGAACGTCTGCTCGATACCGGTCTGTTTTATCCGGAAGTCAACGGTACCACGGCGCTGCGAAGTGCGGTGGCCGGTCTTTATCCGGGTGCGACACCTGCCAACGTGCTCATCACGGTGGGGGCTTCACAGGCCAACGCCATGGTCTGCCAGACACTGCTTGAGCCAGGCGACGAGGTCGTGGTGATGACTCCCGGGTACCGCCAGGTGTGGGGCACGGCCCTCAATATGGGCTGCGTGGTGCGCGATGTGCCGCTCCGGGTCGATGCCGGTTGGCGTATCGACCTCGATGCCCTCGATGCGGTGGTAACGCCCCGCACCAAACTGGTGGCCATCGTCAATCCCAACAACCCGACCGGCACCGTTTTGACCAACCTCGAAATGGAGCGCATTGTGGCGGCCTGTGCTCGTGTCGGGGCTTGGCTCCATGTCGACGAGGTCTACCATGGCACCGAGCATGCGGGCGTGCCCGATACCCCTACTTTTTGGGGACGGTATGACCGACTCATCTGCACCAACAGCCTCTCCAAGGCCTACGGTCTGAGCGGATTACGCATCGGGTGGGCGTTGACCACTCCGCAGATGGCCGAAGAACTCTGGCGCCGCCACGAATACGCCGTGATTGCCGCAGCAGCCCCGAGCATGACCCTGGCCGAAATCGCCCTGCGACCGCACAAACGGGCGCGGCTCCTCGATCGCCAACGTGAGATTTCACGGGCCGGGCACGCCGTGATGCAGGCCTGGGTGGCCAAGCACGCCAACCTCGTCAGTTTGCATACGCCCCAGGCCACGAGCATCGCCTTTGTGCGCTACCATGTCGATCAGCCGGCGCTGGTGGTCAGCGAGACACTGCGCCAACGGCATTCCGTGTTGGTGGCGCCGGGGAGCGCACTCGGAGCCGAGGGGCATCTACGTGTGACGGTGGGTTACGACACCACATCGGTGGCCACCGCACTTGATCGCCTCGCCGACGTCTTGCAGTCATTGTCTGCGTCACAATGAAACGGTTCGCCGTGGTGATGCGTAGAACCTTGTAACAGGTGTTGTCTTAGCTTTCATGGGGACGTTTGCAATGGAAGATCGTCGGCTCATACGCATCGTGCAGTTCATCGCAGCTGCCAATTTGGCCTACTTTTTTGTGGAGTTCTGGTCGGCCCAGTATATCGGGTCGGTTTCGTTGTTTGCAGATAGCATTGATTTCCTCGAAGATGCCGCCCTCAATGGGCTCATCCTGCTCGCATCGCTCGTCATGCCGCATTGGCGCCTACGCATCGGCTACGTGCTGGCCGGCATGCTGTTGCTTCCCGCGTTTGTCACTATCTGGACCATGTGGCACAAAATTACCGCATTGACTCCGCCCGAGCCGATGATGATGTCGTTGGTGGGCATGGGCGCCATGGCCATCAATCTCATCTGCGCCCTGTTGTTGGTGCGCTACCGGCATGCCGGTGGCAGTCTCATCAAGGCCGCGTTTTTGTCGGCACGCAACGACGTCATCGCCAACGTGGCCATCGTGATTGCCGCCTTCGTAACCGCCGCCACCACCTCGGCATGGCCCGATATTGTGGTGGGCTGTGGCATTTTTTGGATGAATCTCGACGCGGCCCGTGAAGTCTGGGAGAGTGCCACCGCCGAATCCGATCTGGCCGCTACCACGCCATGACCACGCCATGCCGCCCGGCTGTGCACACAAGAGCGAGTGGGAGTTGGTATAATACCCCTAGTCGTTCGGGCAGATTACTGCACAGTGCACAGAGGAGTAGGCATGGCGGGAAGCTCATTTGGGACGGTCTTGCGCGTCACCACCTACGGCGAATCACACGGCCCGGCGGTCGGGTGCATCCTCGATGGGTGCCCGTCCGGCATCGCACTTGATGTGGCCATCGTCCAACACGAGCTCGATCGTCGCCGGGTCGGCCAGAGCAAGGTTTCATCGCAACGCAAAGAGCCCGACGAAGTGCAAATTTTGTCTGGCGTCTTTGAAGGGCGCACCACCGGCACGCCCATCCATATGGTCGTCTTCAACCAAGATGCCAAGTCACACCACTACAGCAACATCAAAGATCTCTACCGCCCCGGGCACGCCGATTACACCTGGGACGCCAAATACGGCTTTCGCGATCATCGTGGTGGTGGTCGCTCCAGTGCCCGTGAAACCATCGGCCGTGTGGCTGCTGGTGCGGTCGCCAAGCAAATTCTTGCCACTGCGGGTGTCAGTGTCATTGCCTGGGTGTCGCAGTGTGCCCATATCATCGCCCAGACCCACGATGAATCCATCATCGAGCACAACATCATGCGTTGCCCCGACCCGGTGGCCGCGGAGCAGATGATTGCCTTGGTCGATGAAGCCCGCAAAAACCTCGATTCGCTGGGTGGTGTGGTCGAAATCCGCGCCCGTGGCGTGCCCCCAGGCCTTGGTGAGCCGGTTTTCGACAAGTTGCAGGCCGACATCGCCAAAGCCATGTTCAGTATCCCCGCCATCAAAGGCCTCGAGTTTGGCGATGGCTTTGCAGTGGCCACCATGCGTGCCTCCGAGCACAACGACCCCTTTGTGCGCCAGCCGGATGGTAGTATCGGCACCCAAAGCAACCACCACGGCGGCATTTTGGGTGGCATCAGCACCGGCCAAGAAATCGTCCTCCGCATTGCTGCCAAGCCGCCAGCCTCGATTGCTCGCCCGCAAGAGACCGTGGACAAAGAGGGCAATCCGACCACCATTGAAATCGTGGGGCGCCATGACCCGACCGTGTTGCCGCGCTTGGTGCCCATCGCAGAGGCCATGTTGGCGCTGACGCTGGCCGATCATCTGCTCCGGCAACGCCTAGCGCGCATTGCGTGGGATCACCCCGATGCCTGAACTCCCCGAAGTCGAACATGCGGCGCGCACCCTCGGCGAACAAATTGTCGGTGCCACGTTTTCGGGGCAGGTGCGCTGTTTGTGGCCACGGACATTGGATAGCGTGCCTGCCGCTGATATCGCCGCTCAGCTACAGGGCATCACGGTGCACGCCTGGCGGCGGCGGGCCAAGTGGATCGTGTTGCCACTCGACAACGGTTGGGCGTTGACCGCACATCTGCGCATGACGGGGCGTTTTGTGGTGTGCGACCCGCATGCGCCCGATGAAGCACACCTGCGCGTGGCGTTTGGTCTACAAGATGGGCGCGAGGTGCGGTTTGTCGATCAGCGCAAATTTGGCCGCATCCACCTCTGTGACCCGCTCCAGCAAGCACACCTCGACGCCGCCCACGGGCCAGAGCCGTTTGATGCTGCACTGACTGGCGCACGTTTTCATCAGCTCCTTCACCAATCACGCCGCGCTATCAAGGCGGTGCTCCTTGACCAGCGGGTGATTGCCGGCGTGGGCAACATCTACGCCGACGAAGCACTCTGGCATGCGCGCATTCATCCGCTGACCCCGGCGCAAAGCCTCAGCGCCGCGCAGGCTGAGGCCCTGCTCGTGGCCGTGCAACACGTGCTTCGGCAGGGCATCGCCAATGGCGGGAGCACGCTCCGCGATTACCGCGACAGCTACGGCGCCAAAGGCACCCAACAAGACAACTTTCAGGCCTACGACCGCACCGACCAGCCCTGTATGCGCTGTGGTACCCCGATCATCAAAACCGTGGTCGCGCAACGAGGCACGCATCTCTGCCCCACGTGTCAGCTTCATCCCTGAGCCGGCTTGCATTGCACGACGTGCGCAGGGGCTGGTATACTTACTCGTAATTATGCCCTCGTAGCTCAGTGGATAGAGCGACGGTTTCCTAAACCGCAGGTCGGCCGTTCAAGTCGGCCCGAGGGTACCAGCGTCGATTTCGACCCGCTCCACGCATGTGCCACTGTGCCGTGCTGGGGCGGGTCGACTCTCTGGTGGTGGTCGTCGTGTATGATGAGCGCATTGGTTTTGTTGTCATTGCTGAGGGGATGTACGATGTCAAACCCTGTTCCCACTCTTTCACCGGAAGCGGCTGCACAGCACCAGCCCCACCATGTGTCGTTACAGGCGGTCCACGATCAGGTCCATGGCCCACACTGGCTGGGGCGCATCAACCGCGCCATTGCCGTGCGTATCACGCATGCGGTGGGGAGCATGTGGGCGGCCTATGCGTTTGCCGCCCTGGCCCTGCTGTCGTTGCCGGCCGCTCTCCGCACCCACGATCCCCTGATTATTGTGGCGTGGGTGGCGCAGACCTTTCTGCAGCTCGTCTTGTTGCCAATTATCATGGTCGGGCAAAATGTCCAGGCCGAAGCCAGCGAATCCCGGGCTCGCGCCGACCACGATACCCTGATGGCCATTCATCGCTTGAGCGTGGCCGTCTACGAGTTGCAACTGCGCCATGCCCCACCACCGCATACTGATGTTGCGAAAAATGATTATTCTGACACTCTCACGCAAGAGTGATATTTCGTGTATAATAGAAAAGAATACAGGAAAGTATTTCGCACGTATGCGATAGTTTTGTCGATGCCATGTAACCCGCATGGCACGATGTTTGAAAAGGAAAAAGCATGATACGACAATGGTACACATGGATAGTGATGGCAAGCATGTTGGTGGCCTGTGGGGGCATGCCGTGGGGCACCGCTGCGCCTGCGACCCCAGCGGATGCAGCCCCCACCGCGGCGTCAGCGGATGTGGCGCCCACGGCAAGCGTGGAGATGCGCAATATCGTGGCCGCAGTGCCGCCGATCGCCTGGCAAGCGTGTGACGACCCCATCGTAGAAACAGAGGGGTACGAGTGTGCGACGGTGGCGGTGCCGCTCGACTATGATCAGCCCACGGGTGCCACCATTGATTTGGCCCTTATTCGCTACCCGGCCAGTGAGTCGCGCCAGGGTGCCATTTTGTTCAACCCGGGTGGCCCAGGGGGATCTGGGTTCGACTATGTGGCGCAAATGGGCAGCTACTACGTGTCGGCGCTGGGCCTTGAGGCCTTCGACTTTGTGGGATTTGATCCGCGCGGTGTTGACCGATCGGGGGGCGTGAAGTGTCAACGTGATGCCGACATCGACAAGTACATGTACGGCGATACCTCGCCCGACACCCCCGCAGAAGAGGCCTTTTTTGACGAAGCCGACCAGGCCTTTATCACCGGGTGTACGACGGCATACGGCGACACGCTCCAGTACTACTCGACCATCAACACGGCCCGCGACATGGAGCTCATGCGGGCGGCCATGGGGGACGAGCAGATCAGCTTTTTGGGCGTCTCCTACGGCACCTATCTCGGCGGCGTCTATGCCAGCATGTTCCCGGAGCGGGTGCGCACCATGGTGCTTGATGCGGCGTTTGAGCCGAACGGCGACACCGTCGAAGAGTACTACACGACCCAGCTCGGTGGCTTCGAAAAGGCCATGGACAACTGGATTGCCTGGTGTGAATCAGACGCAGAATGCGCCTTTCATGCACCAGATGTGGGTGCGCGCTGGGATGCGCTCTATGCGCAGTACGACGACAACCCGGTCACGGCTCCTGACGGGCGCATCACCTACCAAGGCGTGATTGACACGGCCACGTCGGCGGCTTTGTACAGCGAATTCCGGTGGGCGGAGTTGGCGCAAGCTCTTGCTGACGCCGAACAGGGCGATGTGGCTGGGGTGTGGCAGCTTGCCGACGAGTACAACGACCGCAACGAAGACGGGGTCTACAAGGCGAGTGTGCACGCCTTCCCGATTATTCGGTGTGCGAGTGGCCTCGAATCTCCCGACATCCCCGACCCGGCGGCGTTGTACGCCACCATGAAGCAGCTCTCGCCACGCTTTACCACCGATTTGCGCCTCGAAGATCTCGCCGAAGACGACACCACCTGTGGCGACATCATGCCTGCACAGCCAGTGGCAGCGGTGGCATACACGGGCACGGGCCCGATTTTGGTGGTGGGTGGCATCAACGACCCGGCCACACCCATGCGCTGGGCCACCAAACTGCGGAGCCGCCTCGGCGAGCATGCCGCCCTCATCACCAACACGGGCGAAGGGCACGGCCAGGTGCTGAATGGTTCATCGTGCATCGATGACGCAGTCAGTGTGCTGTTCAACGACTTGGTGCTCCCCAGCGACGGCTTGGCGTGTGAGCCCGACCCGCCCATGGCCCGCCCAGCTTGGTGGGATGGCGTGCCCACGGCGCAGGGTACAGAAGTGATCCTCAACAAGACTCAGATCCGCCAGATGATTGGCTTTTCTGAAAGCGAAGCCTACGCCAGCGGCTTCGTGCTCGAGGGCGACAGTGCCACCATCCAAGGCATCGTCGCTGATCGCATCATGCAGGGTGCCGTCCTGTACAGCATCGAAGGCCCCACCGACATCGACGGTCAGGCTATCCGCCAGGACTTGGGCGTTATCGCCGACGAAAACGCATATGTGATAGCCCTGTATGTGGGAAGCGACGCATTTGCTACGGGCGAATGGGGGAACCTGAGTGCGCTC
>JBBAWX010000020.1:24296-43955 GCA_040396955.1 Roseiflexaceae bacterium | reverse complement strand
GTTGGCTCAGCGGTTGGCTCAGCGGTTGGCTCGGCGGTTGGCTCGGCGGTTGGCTCGGCAGTTGGCTCGGCGGTTGGCTCGGCAACTGGAGCTTCAGCGGTTGGCTCAGCGGCTGGGGCTTCAGCAGCCGGAGCACTGGCACAGGCTGACAGCACAAATGCGCCGATCAGCAACAAGCTCATAAGAGCCAAAGAAATTCGATTCAACGAGGTGCGCATGATGTACCTTTCGTGTACGACACTCATACCATTTCAGGCACTCTCAAGGTACCAATTGAATATTATTGAATACACCGGTTTGTTTTAAATACCTGTTAACGTTTGATGGTCGTTGTATGTACACCCCAAAAAAAACGTGCATCCGGGCACATGCCCAGATGCACGAGTCGCTATACCAGCGTATTCCCTAGCCAAATCGCCCACTGATGTACTGCTCAGTGCGTTCATCTTTTGGATTCCGGAAAATATCATTGGTTGCTGCGTATTCGATCAACTGACCAGCGCGATCATCGTCCATCAAGAAAAACGCCGTGTTGTCGGACGCACGCGACGCCTGTTGCATGTTATGCGTGACAATAATAATCGTGTAATCCTGGCGCAACTCAAACATCAATTCTTCGATTTTGAGCGTCGAGATTGGATCGAGTGCCGAACACGGCTCGTCCATCAAGATCACCTCCGGCTCAACCGCAATTGCACGCGCAATACACAGACGCTGTTGTTGCCCACCCGAGAGCGATAAGCCGCTCTGCTTCAACTTATCCTTGACATCATCCCACAACGCGGCTCGGCGCAACGATTGCTCAACAAGTTCATCGGTCTGTGTTTTGGTCAACTTCCAGCCATTGACCTGCGGACCATAGGCAATGTTATCATAAATGCTTTTTGGGAACGGGTTCGGCTTTTGAAAGACCATGCCAATCCGCCGGCGCACATTGACCGAGTCAATTCCTTTGTCGTACAAATTCTGTCCATGAAACACAACTTCACCTTCGATGCGCGCACCAACGATTAAATCGTTCATGCGGTTGAAAGAACGCAACACGGTGCTCTTACCACACCCTGATGGTCCAATCAGGGCCGTGATGCGATTTTTTTCGATACTCAGATTCACATCTTTGACTGCCCGAAAGGCGCCATAGTAGACATGGAGATGACGGGCTTCGAGGGCATAGGTAGGTGTCTGACTCATATTCTTCATCCTCAACAACATACATCAGTAGCGTTTTTGGAAACGACTACGCAAATACATGGCCACCCCATTAATCGAAATCAAAATCACCAGCAACACCAAAATACCGGCCGCCGCCAAAGCCCGGAACTCCTCTTGTGGTCGTGACACCCAGTTAAAAATCTGGATGGGCAACACAGTAAAGACATCAAACACGTTCCGTGGCAAAAAGGGCACAAATGTTAGCGCGCCAATGGTAATCAGTGGTGCGGTTTCACCGATTGCGCGCGAAATAGCTAAAATACTGCCAGTCAAAATACCACCCACTGCCTGTGGCAACACGATGTGCCACACCGTCTGCCAACGTGTCGCACCGAGCCCATAACTTGCTTGGCGCATGCTTGACGGTACTGCTCGAATCGCCTCACGGCTGGCCACGATGATAATAGGCACGACGAGCAACGCCAACGTCAGTGCCCCAGTCACAATACTCCGCCCCAAAAACAACCAACGTGCGAAAACCTGCAACCCCAGTAATCCGTAGATGACCGATGGCACTGCGGCCAAATTGCTGATATTGATCTCAATCAGACGCGCCCACCACGTATCCTGAGCGTATTCTTCAAGATAGATGGCGGCCGATACTCCAACCGGTAACGCGACGACAATGGTCAGCAAAATCGTGTAAATGGTGCCAAACACTGCCGCCTTTGCACCAGCTCGTTGCGGGAATCGCGAATCAAAATTGGCAAAAAATTCCGGGCGCAACCAGGTGAATGGACGCTCCATGTTGAGACCGAATGCCTTGATGACCACATCCCCAACCAAGATGACCAGCATCAACACCGCCACCGCAATACTAAATATCCCGGCAATCATCAACACCGTGCCCCAGAGATGGCGCCGTGCCAAATTGCCACTGCCGTACTGCTCGCTATAGCGAATAGGAGTATGTTCGTGCATTAGTCGTATACCTCACGAAAGCGGCGCACTACCCAGTAGCTCACCATATTAAGTACAAACGTGAACGTGAACAATGTCATCCCTACGGCGAACAACGTGTAATAACTCAACGATCCGTACGGGACGTCACCCAAGCTGACCTGTACGATGTACGAAGTCATTGTCATGACGGGAACCGTGGGATCAAACGTGAATGTGGGTGTCTGACCAGCTGCAATGGCCACAATCATCGTCTCGCCGATAGCCCGTGACATGGCTAAAATGAACGATGCTACGATGCCCGAAAAGGCGGCAGGCACAACCACTTTTGTGGCGACTTCGAAGCGTGTCGAGCCAAGACCGTAGGCCGCTTCACGGAGCGAATTGGGCACCGCCGACAACGCATCTTCGCTCAACGAGGTAATCAGGGGCACAATCATGATGCCCATGACCAACCCAGCACTCAACGAGTTAAAAATACTAATGTCAGGATTGAGCGTCTTGAGAAAGGGGGTCACCACGGTCAATGCGAAAAATCCATAGACCACCGTTGGAATACCGGCCAATATCTCCAGCACCGACTTCATCGGTGAACGCACCCGCGCACTCGCAAATTCACTCAAGTAGATGGCGGCGGTCAAGCCCAACGGCACTGCCACAGCCAGGGCAATTGTCGAGGTCAACAACGTGGCGCTGACGAGGGTAAAAATACCGTACTTTTTGACTGCAAACAACGGGGTCCATTCAGTGGCCGTAAAGTATTCAATGATCGACACTTCACGAAAAAAGGCAATTGTCTCACTAATCAAGGAAAAAATAATCCCCGTCGTCGTGAGTACCGAAACGACGGCGGCAGTCAGCAATAAACCTTGAATAATGCGTTCGCCTATCACGCGCCCTTTGTGCGGTGATTGGCGCAAATCAATCTCCATCTGCTCCCCTTTCTACCCATACAATCGTCGCAAACACCCGCCCGATTACCGGCACACAGGCACCGGTCGCGATGCGACCGATGCCCACGCAACACACTGCATACCGAGTTACTACTTCAGGTACTGATCCAGTGTTAGTTTTTGCCCTTCTTGATGCAGTGTGCCGGTCACCCCAGTTGCAAAACGATTCGCAATGGCTGCATACAACTCATCACTTAGTGCTACGTATCCGACCTGCGGTGTCTGAATGAGCGGCGTGAAATCGGCGCTCAGGTAATATTCAACGAAAGCCTGTACTTCAGGACGTACTGCCGACTTGGCATTTACGTAGATAAACAATGGGCGTGAAAACGGAGCATATGACCCATCAGCGATACTCTCAAAGCTGGGATCAACACAGCCGTTGCCTCCATCAATCGCGACCGGCTTGACTTTGTCTTGGTTCTCAATCACGTAGGCATACCCGAGGTACCCCAACGCATAGGTGTCACCACCGACCCCCGTAATCGTCACATTGTCGTCTTCGGTGGCCAAGTAGTCACCACGACTCGCCCCTGCCTCACCATTGACCGATTCGGTGAAATATTCGAAGGTCCCCGAGTCGGTGCCTGCACCCAACAAAACCATGGCATGATCGGGGAAATCGGAGCGCACCTGATTCCAATTGGTTACCGTTCCTTGTGATTCTGGCGCCCATATCGTCTGCAATTCTGCAATCGTCAAGCACTGCACAAAATCGTTGCTTGGACTCACAATCACCGACAAACCATCATATGCCACCGGCAACTCAATGAACTCCACCCCATTCTTCGCACAACTATCAATTTCCGATTGCTTGATGGGACGAGATGCATTGGAGATATCAGTCTCGCCGGCACAAAACTTCTTGAAACCGCCACCCGTACCTGACACACCTACGCTCGCCCGCACATCTGGATTCATCATTGAAAATTCTTCGGCAGCTGCAGCCGTAATCGGGAAGACGGTGGATGAACCGTCAATCAACACATCGCCGGCTAGACCAGCGGTCGGCACCTCTGCGGCCGGTGCGCTTCCACCACACGCTACCAATAATGCTGTTGCGCACACCCACGTTGCCATCCGCTTCATGTGACCTTGATACATCAACACATGCCCCTTTCAGATGTGTGTAAACACGGTATTAATTATTCCTTTAGAGTGTACGCATGTATTGTTATTGTATTAGCACTTTTTTATTAAATATATGTTAATTCAATTAATTTTTTGTTATGCTGGCACAGGCTGGTATACTGAGAGGGTGAAAGGAAGGTTCATGAATTCACCAGCACTGGTCACTCTCATCCAACGTATCCACGACGCTCGCATCCCGGCCGTCATCGAATATGCCGGAGCCGGTAGTCAAGCGCTGTGGTGGCTCCACAGCGTGGCAGGATCGTCGCGCACTATTCTTGAGGCCACCGATCGGTATTCACAAGCCTCAATGACCGCTCTATTGCACGAACGTCCGGCTCAATTCGTCAGTCAGGCAACCGCCATTGCCATGGCGAAGGCAGCCTATGAGCGGGCCATGGATCTCAGCACCAATCAACGCGTCATTGGAGTGTCGTGCACGGCCACCATTGCCACCGACTACACCAAAAAGGGCAATCACGGGTGCTGGATTGCGGTCTGGGACGACCGCGGATGTACCAGTCATGGTCTCATACTACACAAAGGCAGTCGTGACCGGAGTGGTGAAGAGTCCGTCATCAGTCAACTGCTCATCGAGGCACTCGCCATGTGTCAAGGGCTTATCAACACGTTTCATCTGGAACTCCAGCCCGAAGAACGTGTCGATACCCACGTGGTCGCACACCGTGATGCACTCGGCGAACTCCTCAACGGCACCCAAGAACTCTTGCAATACCGGCCGCCCAGTGATTTCGTGCCGGCGCAGCTCCAAGGAGTCACCGTGTTGTCCGGGTCATTCAACCCACTCCACGATGGGCACCGTGATCTCCTCGCCACAGCAACGGCGCACACCGGCCAACCCGGCATCTTCGAGCTCAGTGTGATAAATGTGGATAAACCGGCGCTCCCCTACAGTGTCATTCAACGGCGCGCCGCCCAATTCGCCACGAGTGGCACACTGGTGATTAGTCGTGCTCCCCGCTTTCTCGACAAAGCCCGCCTCATGCCCCAGTCCACGTTTGTACTGGGGTACGACACCGTGATTCGTCTGCTTGACCCCAAGTACTACCCGGATGGCGACGTCGCCGAGACACTGCGCCAACTCGCCACCCACGAGGTACGCTTCATCGTGGCAGGTCGGGTTGACAAGCACGGGCAGTTCCGCTTATTCGACACCACCAGTGTCCCGAGCACCTGGCGTCACCTTTTTTTGGCGCTCGACGAAGTCACGTTCCGTCGCGATGTCTCCTCGACCAGCATTCGCGCGCAACAAGTCACGTAGGCACACTTAACAAAATCTGTGCAAACTGTCAAAGAATTCGGTATACTACGATGCGAAGAAGTCACCGCATGTACCGAAGTAGCACTATGTCAGAGTCTTTTTCGGCCGAACTCGAGCGACTCGCTGATGAGCAACTCCACGACGACGACACCCACGCACGTCGGCAGCGGTGTGATCGTGTCTGCGACATTGCCGCAGACCACGGGCTGACACAGGCCCACGATTACTACCATGCCGCAGTCGTGTTGATGCACGGCGACCGCGCCGATGAATTCGCCACCGGGTTGGCGTATGCGCGCGTGGCCGCACACCGCGCCGAGCATCGAGCTTGGTGCGTGGTTGCAGCCTGTTGGGATCGTTTTTTGATTGCCAAACGCAAACCACAACGCTACGGCACGCAGTTTTTACGCATCGATGGGCGCTGGGGACTCGGTGAAATCGACCCGAGTGTCAGCGATGCAGAACGTGCCATGTATGGAGTACCGCCGTTGTGGGTACAAATCAAAAGCGCCGCTGCATTGCAACGGCGCGAAATCCAAGAATAACTGACCGAGAAGCTCTACGCATCATTCTCGTCGTGGTCTTCACGCAAGATGTAACCGACCCCACGCACCGTGTGGATGAGGCGTGATTCGCCGTGTTGTTCGAGTTTTTGGCGTAAATACCGCACATACACTTCGATGATATTACTCTCGCCACCAAAATCATACCCCCACACCCGGTCGTAGATGATATCACGGGTCAGCACTTGCTGTGGATGGCGCATGAAAAGCTCGAGCAGTTCGTATTCTTTGGCGGTCAGTTCGACGCGTCGCCCATTGACCGTCGTCTCATGAGCCGCCACATCCATCTGCAAAAAGGCATATCGAAGCACGTTGCCAGTATTGCGCCCTTGCACGCGGCGCAATTGCGCTTTAATGCGGGCCAAAAGTTCTTCGAAGGCGAACGGTTTGACCAGATAATCGTCGGCCCCAGCTTCAAGACCGTGCACCCGATCGGGCACCGCATCACGGGCCGTGAGCATGATGATGGGCACATCTGAGGCGGTGCGAATACGCCGCGCTACCTCGAATCCGTCGATTTTGGGCAACATGATATCAAGCACAATGACATCGGGTGGTCGCTCACGCACCGCTACCAATGCAGCCTGGCCATCGGCGGCGGTTTCGACCACAAAGCCCTCAAAACTTAAGCCACGCCGCAAATAGTTGGCAATCTCGCTTTCGTCTTCGACGACTAAAATGCGCTGTTGTGTCATGCGTTCTTTCTCCACATCCTCGACCCACAGGTCTCAAACACGTGCGCTCAACGGAGCATGCGCACATAGACCAACGAGGCCACTTTCATCACTCAGGGTAGCGCAAACACCCACAACCACACGAATGCGGCATACATACCCGCACCGTACGCTCCTCTTGTAGTGTACCAGCATCCAAGGCGCTACTAGGGGTAGACTCGCCAAAAAATCGACATCGCACGCTGACGGTACCGCACAGTCGGCATATGCCATTGCGGTATAGTATACGCAGGAAAGATGGGAATTTGGTGAAGACCATTACCACCATAGAACAGAGTGAACACATGACTGCTACCTATCAACGTTTCGGCGAGGGCGCCCCCCTCGTACTCTTGCACGCCTTTCCGCTCAACCAGAGCATGTGGCAACCCCAAATCGCCGTGCTCGGACATCAATACACGGTCATCGCCATCGACTATGCTGGCTTTGGTCGATCAACATGGGAACCCCGTGGCACACCGGGGGCGCACGACATTGACGATGTAGCCCAGAGTATCACCGCTGTGCTCGACGAGCTCGACATCGAGCGGGCTGCCGTGGCCGGATTATCGATGGGCGGCTACGTGGCACTAGCCCTCTGGCGGATTGCGCCCCAGCGTGTTGATCGTCTCGCCATCTGCAACAGCCGAGCGAGTGCCGACGACGAAGCGACCAAGCAGGCGCGTAGCCGTAACGCGGCCATGGTGCTCGAGCAAGGTGCCGAAGCTTTGGCCGATGCCATGTTGCCCCGCCTGCTGTCGCAACACGCTGGTACTGGCATGCGCCGCCACGTGCATACCCTCGCAGCGAGCGCACAACCACGCGTCAGTGCAAATGCCCTGCTCATGATGCGCGAGCGGCCTGATGCCACGCCCTTGTTGCCGCAGATTACGGTGCCAACTCTGGTTGTCGGCGCCAGCGATGACCCCATCATTCCAGCGCACGAGAGTCTGCAGATGGCAACCGCTTTGCCCAACGGCAACGCCGTCATCATCGCAGAATCGGGACATCTGAGTAATCTCGAACGCCCCGATGTATTCAACCGCGCCCTACGTGACTGGATGCGCATGCCCTGATGGTGCTGACGGGCAATCCACAGACAACGCGCCCTTGATATGCGGCGATCCGCCGGAGCACGTTGCACGTCTAGGTGCCACTCGTCGGGTCAACGAGGGTGGCAAAATAATCGTCGTACGTTTCGGCACGGCGGATGAGACACAGCGCACCACTCGTGGTATGCAACACCTCGGCACACCGTAATTTGCCGTTGTAGTTGAAGCCCATGGAGCGCCCATGCGCCCCCGTGTCGTGAATGATGAGCACGTCATCAGCAACAATTTCGGGCAGTGGACGTTGTATCGCGAATTTATCGTTGTTTTCACAGAGTGACCCGACCACATCGTAGACTTCGGTGGCGGGAGCAGCTTCTTTGTGCAACACACTGATATGGTGATAGGCGCCGTACATGCCCGGACGCATCAAATCGGCCATTGAAGCGTCGACACCGATGTAGTTACGAAAGGTGCTCTTCGCATGGCGCACGCGGGTCACCAACATGCCAGCAGGGCCAGTAATCACGCGCCCACACTCCAACATGACCTGGGGCGGGCGCATGCCACTGGCCACAATGTGGCGGGCAAAGGCAGCCTCCACCCCAGCCCCAATGCGCTCAATGTCGACCACCTGGTCATCTGGGTGATAGGGAATACCGATGCCGCCACCCAAGTTGATGTACTCGAATTCAATGCCGAGCTCACGGTGGAGATCGGCGGCTAAGCCGAACAACATGTCGGCGGTGGTGACAAAATAATCCGCATTGCGTTCGTTGGAGGCAATCATGGTGTGAAGCCCAAAGCGCGTCACCCCATGCGCCTGCGCAAGCGCATACCCGGCGTGGAGTTGGGCACGGGTCGCCCCAAACTTCGCTTCGGCCGGGCGCCCAATAATCGCATTGCCCTCGCGCTCCGCCCCTGGATTGTAACGAAACGCCACCACTGCGGGCCAGGCAACCCCATGCTCATGCAAATACGCCAGGTGGCCGACATCATCGAAGTTAATGAATGCACCCAGTTTCACCGCAAACTGATACTCGGTGAGCGGTGTATTGTTTGATGTAAACATCAAATCTGCACCGTACATATCGAGCTGAGCACCCATCAACAATTCCGCAAACGAACTACAATCCAACCCACACCCTTCTTGGGCAACAATGCGCAAGATGGCAGGATTGGGAGTAGCTTTAACGGCAAAATAATTGCGAAACTTGGGGGCCCAGGCAAAGGCCGCGTTGAGTCGCCGCACCGCTTGACGAATGTGCTGTTCATCATACAGATGAAACGGGGTCGGATACTGAGCAACTGCCGCTGCAACGACGGCACTCTCTACGGGCAATACTTTCTGTGACATGAGACTCCTCTTCAGTTCTTTTTTGATACGACGTGTGCCTCATCATCGTCAGGGAGTGGCAGTGTGGCCGATTCACTCGCCAGTGGTACCGGCGAATTGGGCACCAGCGAAGGATGCGTAAATCCTTCACCGAGTACTTCGAGGGCTTCGCCAATAATCACAAATGCATTGGGGTCGTGTTCGTGAATAATCGCCTTCATGATGCCCATTTCACTGCGGGCCACGGCAACCACGAGCACGGTACGGGGGCGCCGCGTATAGCCACCACGACCATCGAGCACCGTCACCCCACGCCCCAACTCAGCAAACACGGCGCGGATGATGGTATCGGCGTGCCCCGTGATAATAAAGAGCTGGCGTGACCCTTTGCCAGCTGCCAGCGTGGCATCAATGGTGCGGGTCGCCACGAAGGCCACCAACAGGGCGTACAGGGTTTTGTCGGGACCATACAAAAAGAATGCTCCCACCAAAATGGCCATGTCGATAAACAAGATCGTCCGCCCAGGCGCCACCCCAAAGCGCCGCTCAACCATCCGGGCAATGATATCGGTACCACCGGTCGTGCCGCTGGCACGGAGCACCAAACCGACTCCCACACCGTCGAGCAGACCACCATAAAGACTATACAACAGCGGGTCGGAGGTGACTGCAGGAACGTAGACCGCTACATAGTCGATGCCCAAGGCGAGCACGCTCGTCGCATAGACGGTGCGCACCGCAAAGCGAAGACCGCCAAGGCTACGCCACCCCAACACAAACAACGGGATGTTGAGGAGCAAAATGAGCACCCCGACCGGCACGCCAAAGAGGGTGTTGGCGATAATTGAAATTCCAGTAATTCCACCGCCCACCACTTGATTGGGAACCAAGAAGGCCCGTGCCGCCACAGCCGACAACAATGCGCCCAGCGTGATGACGGCATAGTCGCGCAGGCTCGGCCAGATTTTTTGCCACATTGTGCGCATCTCCGCTTGTGAGAATCGACGTATTGTACAATGAAAATCTTCCTGGCCATCATCGAGTTCGCATGCACCGCACAGTGCATGTACTACGCTATACTAGGCATAACACTGAGCAGCACACCAAGGAGTCGCCATGATTGATACGGACCAACAGCTAAGCCACAGCCGTGATGCGCTACACCGCATTGCGCCACACATCATCACAACACCGGTGGCCCGCTATCGAGCCTTGAGTCACCGTTGCCAAGCCGATGTCTGGATAAAGCAAGAGTATCTACAACACACCGGGTCGTTCAAGTTGCGTGGTGCGCTCAACGCCATCTTTGCACTCCCACAGGCGGATCGCCGCCGCGGCGTCGTGGCAGCGTCGTCGGGCAACCATGGGGCCGCGGTGGCCTATGCGTGTCAACAGGCCAACATCAAAGCGATTATTTTTGTGCCAGAGCATGCAGCACCAGTCAAAATTGCCGCCATGCAGGCGCTCGGCGCCGAAGTCCGTCGTGTCGGTGATGACAGCGTGGTGAGCGAAGCTGCGGCACGAGCCTTTGCGCTCAAGATGGGCGTACCCTACGTGTCGCCCTACAACGACCCAGTCATCATGGCCGGTCAAGGCACGCTGAGCCTTGAGCTCTACCGCCAGATCCCCTTCCTCGATACCATCATTGTTGCCGTGGGTGGTGGTGGATTGGCCGGCGGCGTAGCGGCAACTGCCAAAGCACTCAATCCACGCATCGAAATCATAGGAGCGCAACCCGATCACTCCAAGGTCATGGTCGAATCGGTGCGTGCCGGCCAGATTGTCGACATCCCCAGTGACGACACGCTCTCCGATGGCACTGCGGGTGGCATCGAGGCTGACAGCATCACCTTGGCCAATTACCGCCAACTTGTGAGTAGCACGGTTCTTGTCAGTGAGCACGCCATTGCTGGCGCCATGCGCGATTATATCGACACCACCCATCACCTCATCGAGGGTGCCGCCGGCGTGGCGTTGGCGGCCACACACACACTCGGTGACTACCTCCGGGGGCGCGTGGTGGCTGTCATTGCATGTGGCGCAGGCATCGGACTCGACCGCTTACGCGATGTCATGGCGTTGGTGCGTCAAGATGAGGGCGTTTCAACGCCCTAAAGCCGCTGCCATAGACATCCACCGCCTCGCCGACCACCACAAAGGCCTTGGGGTCAATGCGGGCCACCATCCCGGTCAACATGGGCACCTCGCCCCGGGTCATCACACACATCAACATGGCATGTGATGCACCCGTGTAGCCACCCGTGGCTGGCACGATGGTCACCCCGCGTTTGAGGGTGAGCATGACCTCTTGTGTGATGCGCTCAGGGTCTGCGGTAATGATGAAAATTTGGTTCATCCCGCCACCAAACGACAAGACCACATCGAGTGCTCGAGATGCAATAAAGCTCACCAGAATGGCGTAGAGGATTTTTTCTGGACCATAGAGCATCGTCGCAAGTAAAAAGACCACTCCATTCAAGATGAGTGAGCTCCGCCCAGGTGCATACCCGAAGGAACGTTCGAGCAGACGCGCGATGATGTCGAAGCCACCTGCCGTGCTTTGAGCGCGAAAGATGAGCCCACTGCCGAGACCGGTAAGAAGACCACCATACAAACTATACAACAACGGCTCATCGGTGACTGAAGTCAGCCACTGCCCAGAATACTCCAATACCACCGCCATACAGACCGTGGTATAGAGAGTACGGAGCGCGAAACGCCAACCGCCAAGCGCACGCATGCTGACCAAGAGCAAGGGCACATTCACCACGGCCACCACCAAACCAATTGGCACCCCCAAAAACGTATTGGAGATGATGGCAATACCGGTCACACCGCCAGTAACTACCTGGTTGGGAATCAAAAAAATGCGTGTGGCTGCCGCCACAATGGTCGCTCCCAGCGTCATCAACAACACGTCGCGGAGCACTGGCCACAGCCAGCGCCATGCTCGCCCAAGAAACGCACGTACACGTTGCATCTATCACCTCATGTTTCAATCCAACCTGCGCGCAGAACGGTCAACATCAGGCGAGGGTGGTATACTTACACTCAAGAAGATAGTAACAAGCTTTGTCCTCGTTTGTACATCCGCAGTACCCCCAGAAAGGACGAGGTTGCCATGATTCGTGTGCTCCCTGCCGACATTGCCGCCCAAATTGCCGCCGGTGAAGTCGTCGAACGCCCTGCATCAGTCATCAAAGAATTGGTGGAAAATGCCATCGATGCTCAGGCCAACGATATCGTGGTAGAGATACGCGGTGGCGGTATCAGCGAGATGGTTGTCCGTGACAACGGCCAGGGTATCGCAGCCGATCAAATCGAAACCGCATTTTTGCGCCACGCCACCTCCAAACTCCAACGCGCCGAAGATCTCTTCAACATTCACACACTCGGCTTTCGTGGCGAGGCACTCCCTTCCATCGCAGCAGTGGCGCAGGTTAGTTGCACGAGTCGCACCGCAGATGCCAGCAGTGGTGTCGAATTGCGAATTGCGGGCAGTGAGCTTCAAGACAAACGCACCGTGGGCGCTCCGATTGGCACCACCTTTCTCATCCGCAATTTGTTCTACAACCTGCCGGTACGGCGCGAATTTCTGCGCAGCCCAGGGGTTGAGAGCACCGCCATCACGGCAGTGATTACGCACTATGCTCTCGCCTACCCCCACATCCGCTTTCAACTCAGCATTGACGGCAAAGTGCGCATCAAGACCAACGGTACTGGTGCACTGGCCGATGTGCTATTGGCAGTCTACGGCATCGACGTGGTCAAGCACTTGCTTCCCGTTGATTTTGCTCGTGGTGATGGGCTCTACCACGTCGCCGTGCGCGGGTATATTTCCGATCCGACCCTCACCCGTGGCACACGTGAGGCCATGCACATTAGCGTCAACGGGCGTGCCATCGCGCCTCGTGGCCAACTCGCAAGCATCTTCGATGATGCATATCACACCTTGCTGATGAAAGGGCGCTTCCCGATTGCGATTGTCGCCATCACCGTCGACCCCAATGCCGTTGACGTCAACGTGCACCCCACCAAGAGCGAGGTCAAGTTTCGTGACCCCGACTACGTGCGCACCAACTTGGTCGATGCCATGCGCGACGTCTTGCGTGCGCACCACGTCATCCAAGATTGGGGGGTCGCCTTGCCACCAGCCAGCGACACCCCACCAGCCACACCTGTGCCGCCGCCTAGCACGACGGCAGAGCGCCGTCTCGAATACCTGACCGACCTAGACCGCCGTGGCGGATCACGCTCTGCTCCTCCTGCCACACACGAGCCCACCAGCCGACCACGCCGCGCCGATGCGCCACTCTTCCCAGAGCCCGCCCCACTGCCAACACAGGCCTCTCTGTTGGTTTCGGCGCAGGCTGCGGGCGCGGCTGTGGCGGAGGTCGTCCACCAACAACGAAGTACGACACAGGGACCACTCCCCACCTTGCGCATCATTGGTCAACTTGCCGGACTCTATGTGTTGGCCGAAAGCCCCGAGCATGAGTTGTACATCATCGACCAACATGCGGCCCACGAACGCATCAACTACGAGCGCCTCATCGCACAACGCCGCAAGGGCAAAATTGAAGTACAACGCCTGCTCATGCCCGCCCACTACCGCCTTTTGCCGGCCGACACCGTCATGCTCGCAAGTCACTGCGCTGACCTCGCCGAATGGGGCTTCGACATTGACGTGCAGGGAGACATCACCAGCGTGCGCACCGTGCCTGTCACCGTACATCCCGAACGCATCGAAGCGGCCCTCCACCAAATCGCCGATCATCTCAAGGGCATTGACGGCAACCACCCCGAGCAGTGGCAAGAGCGCATGCTTATCACGTTGGCCTGCCATACATCAATTCGGGCTGGGCAAACGCTGTCGCTCGCCGAGCAATCGGCATTACTCGACCAGCTCACCGCTTGTGTCTCACCACGTACGTGCCCACACGGGCGCCCCACCATCGTGGCCATGCGCCTCGATTTGTTTGCCCGCCAGTTTGGTCGGATCGTCTAATCACACCCAAAGAGGCGCTCATGCACACAGATCCGGTCATCATCGTTGGAGCCGGAATTGGTGGACTTGTGACCGCTCTGAGCCTGCATGCTAGCGGTATCCCCTGCGAAGTCTACGAATCTGTGCCCCACATCAAGCCACTCGGTGTGGGCATCAACCTGCTGCCACACGCCACACGCGAGCTCGACGCCCTCGGCGCCCTTGATGTGCTCGTGGCACAGAGTGTACAACCCACCACCTTGCGCTATTTCACCCGCCGCGGTCAGCAGATTTGGAGCGAAGCTCGTGGACTCGCAGCCGGCTACCACTGGCCGCAACTCTCCATCCACCGCGGCACGCTGCAGATGACATTGCTAGACCTTGTGCGCGAGCGCATCGGCGCCGCACACATCCACACTGGGCATCATCTACACGCATTTGCGGCCGATGCCACGGGTGTCCATGCGCAGTTCAGCGCCGGGCGCAACGGACGCATCATCGCCAATCAACGCGGCAGTTGCTTGGTGGCCGCCGACGGCATTCATTCCACGGTACGGGCACACTTTTATCCCGACGAAGGCCTGCCACGCTGGAATGGTGCACTCCTCTGGCGTGGTACCACCACCACCGCCCCCGTGTTTGACGGGCGCACCATGGTGTGGGCCGGTCACCCCGACCTCAAATTCGTCGGCTACCCCATCCGTGACCACGCCGACGGCACGCAGCTATTCAACTTCATCGCCGAATTCCGCACCCACGACCATATGCTCACCGAACGCGAAGACTGGAATCAACCTGGGGTGCTCAGCGATTTCATCGACCGCTTCGCCGATTGGCACTTCGACTGGCTGGACGTACCCACCCTCATCCGTGCGGCGCCTGGCACGTACCGCTTCCCCATGGTTGACCGTGACCCACTGCCCAACTGGAGCTTCGGCCGAGTCACGCTCCTCGGCGACGCCGCACACCCCATGTACCCCATCGGCTCCAACGGCGCATCACAGGCCATCCTCGATGCGCGGGTACTGGCCGGCTGTTTGCGGTGCTCCCCCGACAACGTGGCGCAAGCACTCGCCCACTACGACGACATCCGCCGCCCGGCCACCGCAAACGTGGTCCTCGCCAATCGCGGCTTTGGACCCGAAATGCCCATGAAGCTGGTCGAAGAACGCGCACCGGACGGATTCACCCATATTGACGACGTCATTTCACCGGCTGAAATCGCCCTGGTCACCGAGCGCTACCGCGCCACCGCCGGATTTGCGGTCGCCGAACTCAATCACGGTGTGTCACTAGCGGACCAAGTGACGCTCCCCCCTCAACCACCTAGGCAGGTATAATACGTCTTGTTCATCGTGTTTTTCGGGTTGAAAGGAAACCACCCATGACACAGGCAGCCCTGAGCTATGCGGCGACCCACAGCGATCGCTTCCTCGAAGACCTCAAAGCGCTCATCCGCATCCCCAGCATCAGCGGGATTTCGGAGCATCACCCCGATGTGCGCCGTGCCGCCGAATGGCTGGTGACGCACCTGAATACGACCGTCGGCTTCAACAACGCACGTGTTGTCGAAGAAATCGGCCTGCCACTCGTCTACGCAGATCGCATCATCGACCCGAGCAAGCCGACGGTGCTGGTCTACGGCCACTTCGATGTACAACCCGTCGATCCGGTCGAGCTGTGGCGCACCCCGCCGTTTGAGCCCACACTCATTGGCGAAAGCCTCTATGCACGTGGCGCGGTCGACGACAAAGGCCCCACCCTGGCCATCATCAAAGCCCTTGAATCACTCATTGCTACCCAGGGACTCAACGTCAACATCAAAATACTGCTCGAGGGCGAAGAAGAATCCGGTAGCGAATCGATTAGTCATTATGTCGAGCATAATGCATCTGCCCTGGCCTGCGACTACGTCCTCATCCTCGACACCGGCATGGTCGCCAAAGATGTACCCACCATCACCCACTCCCTGCGTGGCATGACCTATGTCGAAATCACCGCCAAAGGCGCAAAGGGCGATCTCCACTCAGGCGGGTACGGCGGTATCGCCCCCAATCCGCTCCAAGCGTTGGCCTGGGTATTGAGCGATCTCAAGGGTCGTGACGGCACCATCAATCTGCCCGGATTGTACGAAATGTTACGCCCACTGAGTAGCGAAGAGCGTGGCATCCTCGAGCGTCAATCACAGCAACGCGATGAGTTGTTGATGGCTGCAGCCGGCATTGATTCGTTCCCTGGCGAGCAACAGTACAGTGCCATGGAGCGCATGACTTCGCGCCCCACGTTTGAGGTGCACGGCATCATTGGCGGCTTCGTGGGCGAGGGCACCAAGACCGTCATTCCCGCCGAGGCCAAAGCCAAAGTCAGCCTGCGCTTGGCGCCCGGACAAGACTCCCAAAAGGTGTTCACGCTCTTGCGCCAACGCGTCCAAGAATTAGCGCCCGAAGCGGTCACCATGGATGTCGTATGGCTCAACGGCGGCGAACCACTGTTGCTCCCACTCGACGCACCTGTCTTGCAGATTGCGGCCGCCGCCTACGGTGCGGAATTCAGTGAGCCTGTCGAATATGTGCGCGGTGGTGGCTCCATCCCTGTGGCCGCCCTGTTTGATCGCCACCTCAAGGCGCCGTGCGTCATGCTCGGATTCGGCTTGTCGGACGACAACGTGCACGCCCCCAACGAAAAGTTCCATTTGCCCTACTACGGCGCCGCCATTCGCTCTTGTATCCGCTTTTTTACCACACTCGGAGCATAATCGATGACCAACCGCAGTAAACGCATCTATCTCAACATCGCCGGACTAGTGGCCGTGGCAGCCTCGCTGCTCGTGCAATCCACCATGGGCGTCGGTCCACTCGCCTGGGGCTTGCTGGTACTGGCCCTCGTGTTCATGCTCGCAGGGCGGTATTTGCGCTCCAAAGATACCAGCAAAGAGCCCTAGCACCACCACCAAAAGACCGCACGAGCGATACGCCCGTGCGGTCTTTTTTCACATTTCACACACCACCATTTACGGCCCCGTCTGCAACACGGCGACTTCACCCGTGCCAATGCCCACCACATAAATGGTATCCTGGCCAGCAAGTTGCCAAGCGACCGCACCATTTGAAAATCGTGCCAGAGTGACTGTCACTGTGCTCTGATTGGCAAAGGGCTCTCCCAGCGCATCACGCATCCCCCACGTCTGCGACCAGGCTTTACCAATCTGACGCACAATTTGGATGCTCCCATCGCGGTATACCTCAATCTCACTCGGTTGCCAGGTATCCACGATGCGTTGATACGCCAGGCTGGGGCTCGTCACCACCGTCACTACCTCGCCAATGGCTGGTACATAGGCCGCTTTGCCGTTGGCAAATTGTTGCACCGTCAACGTCGATTGCTCAATCTGTGACGCACACGGGAGCCCAAAGGCCACAATTTCGTTCAAGCGTTGCCAGCCTTGTGGCCAATCCACGCACACCGTCGCCGATGTATTCATGGTGGCCGCACCGAGCCGCCCCAAAAGCACTTCGTAGGCCGTACCCGCGTTTTCGGTATGCCACTCCATCCGCCGGCGCTCGAAATATTGGGTGGCCCCAGTCCAGCCTTCATTGGTTTCATCTATGCGCCCACTAATCGGGTAGCCGAAGCGCATCAGACCGCCGTTGTTGCGCCAATAGCTCAAAAATGGCTCACACAGGCGATACCCGGTCACCTCAAAAAATTCACATCCTGCTTGAGGGGATTCACTCCCCGCTTGCCAGGCACGACCCTGATTTTGTAAAAGCAACGCGCCAAGACGCCCTGCAAGTACGCCCTCGCCACCATGATCTTCGAGGCGATCGCGTTCAAACCATTGCGTGGGACCAACCCAGGCACCTTCGACGGTCTCAGTGCGGAGCGGACTAATCGGGTAGCCGAAGACCGCCAGGCCGCCGTTGCTTTCCCAATAGCGCAAAATGGGGTCACTCACACAATACCCGGTCTCAGCAAAACAGCGCGTTCGTGGCGCAGCAGAAACCGGAGTGAAAGCAATCGCACAGATGCCCACCAACACCCCAAACCATAGGATGATTCGTTTCAATGCACACCTTTTTCCATGCATCAAATAAGACACACCTACGCTGTATCATACCAAACTCATCTCAGTCACGCATACGCAAATTACCGTGGCAAACTCTGATACACTACGGAGCATCATTTCTCCTCCATAGTACGAGAACTTCATCATGTTTGACTTCGACACCCCCATTGACCGCACCCACCTCAGCCGCATGAAGTGGGAATACGAACTCGAACGAAGCGGCAACCCGGATCTGCTCTGTTTCGGCACTGCTGACATGGATTTCGCTTCTGCTCCAGCGATTGTGGATGCGCTCGTCCATACCGCACAACAAGGCCACTACGGCTACCCGCACCGCCCCAGCGCTTATTACGACGCCATCATCGGCTACTACCAGCGGCATTTCGGCTGGCACATTGAGCGGAGTTGGATCCAGCCCAACGCCGGTGTCTACGCATCCATGGCCGGGGTCATCGAAGAATTAACCGAAAAGGGCGACGAAATCATCTACCAAACGCCGGTGCACCACGTTTTTAAAGAATTGATTGAGCTCAACCACCGTGTCCCCGTGGCAAATCCACTCATCAACAACAACGGCGACTACACAATGGATTTCGCCCACCTCGCCTCCATCATCACGCCACGCACCAAATTATTGCTCTTGTGTAGCCCACACAACCCGGTGGGGCGTATCTGGACGGCAGACGAATTGCGCCAACTGGTCAACATCTGCGTGGCGCACGGCATCATCATCCTGGCCGACGAGGTCTACTGCGGGCTCCTCTTCCCCGGTGAATCCTTCACGCCCGTCGCCACTGTGACGCCAGCCGCCGCTCAGCACGTCATTACCTTCATGTCCGCGTCGAAATCATTCAACTTGACCGGGCTCAAGCACTCGTTCACCATTACGCCGCATGCGCCCCACACCGCCACCTGTCAAATGGCGGCTCGCAGGTGGTCGCTGGGGTACGGCCTCAGTCAATTTGGGGTGGTTGCCAGCGAAGTGGCGTTCCGCGATGGTGATGCCTGGAGTAGCGCCGTCATGCAGTACATCGCCGCCAATTATCATGCTGTCGCCGCGTACTGCGCCACCCATCTGCCGGCCGTGCGCATCACACGCCCTCAATCAACGTTCATGCTCTGGCTCGACTTGCGGGCATTGCCACTGCCACATGCCACTCTGCATTCGTTTTTTGAAGAACACGCCCACATCTTGGTGGTCAACGGCGCCGCCCTCGGCAACGACGGCACCGGTTTCATCCGCCTCAACATCGGTGCCCCACGCAGTGTCATCATGCAAGGGCTTGAGCGCATCGTGGCAGCCTGTACGGCGGCCGGGCACCGCACCTAGTCAAACAACCATCAGAGCACATGCATGCGAGTCTTCTGACCCGAATTCGCGTCATGTGTCCATGTTTTGGTAAATGGAAATCCAGTTGCCATCGGGATCCGCACAATACCCGTACCAGTTGCCGGCGGCACTTGCCG
>JBBAWX010000020.1:0-24196 GCA_040396955.1 Roseiflexaceae bacterium | reverse complement strand
ATGCCGTGTGCGCTGAGCCCTGCAGGCGAACTAATGGCAATGGTCGTGGCGCCAACCGTGTATTCAATGTGTTCAGCTACACCCGTAGCTGGGAAGTGATAGCTCTTGGGCAACCCGATCACTTCACCATAAACATGCGTCGATTGCACAATGTCATGCGCATAGACGGTCACAAGTGATTTGAGAAAGTGCGGCATGGTTGTTCCATTCTCAAGCCAATCACCGCCCGGGCATGCTCCCAGCCACATCGGTGCGCAACGGCCCAAACGCATAGACGAGTCGATACTCCACCAGCTTGATGATGAGCGCTCCACTCGAAAACGACTGTACGATGGCGGTTTGTCCTTGCTCAGGCGTCAGCGCCGGCAACAAGGTCATCGGGCCACGACGAAAGTTGCGGTACCAGACCTTGCCGAAGCCCCGTTTGACATCGTATTGCAGTGGCCAGCCATAGGACTGCGCATGCACGTACACCTCCGGATCTACACCATCCTGCCAGTCATCCACAAACTGTGCATGCACGGTCGGCTGATTGGGCTCCACGGTCGATGTATAGCTGACCACGATACGGTCGTGGGCGGCACCGATGGAGCGCTCACCCAGCCAAATCATGCGCCCGCCGGCAAACGTCTGCATGGCGGCAGGTACCTGCACCGCACCACTTGCACATCCCAATCGCTCGGCAAACGGCACTTGTGCGGCCAAGGTGCGAATATCGGCGTCAGTGCTCCACTGCGGGGTGCAACGAATCGATGCGCCACTCTGCCATTGATCGGCAGCAAGACGCCCCAACAACACCTCGTAGCGCGTCCCTGCCAGCTCGGGGTGAATTTCCATGCGCCGGCGCTCAAAGTACTGCACTTGACCGGTCCAGCCCTCAATGGTCTCGGTTAATTCCGTGGTAATCGGATAGCCAAAGCGAGCCAGTCCGCCATTGTTGCGCCAATATTGCAAAAACTTGCCACACGCGGTATACCCGGTTTCTACAAAATACTCACAATCCGCGTTCCCCGGCCAACCCGGACCGTACTGCCAGGGTCGCCCCTGTTGTGCCAACACGGCGGCCCCGATACGCCCGGCCATGATTCCTTGGGCGCCATGGTCTTCGAGGCGGTCGCGTTCAAACCACTGCGTGGCACCCACCCAATTCCCCTCAACGATTTCATTGGGGATTACGTCGCTGATGGGCATCCCAAACACGGCCAAGCCGCCATTGGCTTCCCAATAACTGAGAAACGGCTCGTGAATACACAGCCCGGTCTCCATAAAGCACCGGGCACGGGCGTGTGCCACCGTTGGGACACTCACCATGAGTAACATTCCCAAGACCAACCAACGTCGCCACTGCGTACACATGGGGATTCCCTTCGCACCAACGAAATTCGTTTGTGCGTCAAGCATGACACACCTAGCGCTCCTACGCAATGACGTGGCACTTGTACTCCCCTGATAGTGCGCTTACACGGTCGTGCTGATACGCACCTCGAGGGTTTGCCCCACCATCACCTGCCAGGCACTCCCGTGGGCACAGTCACTGCCGACCTGGTTGGCCACAACCCTGTCGCGGGCGTAGGGTAGCTGCACACAGAGCGATTGTGGACCGCTTTGGTGCACAATGCGGATGAGGTGTGCGGACACATCGAGATCAAACACATGCGCTCCCACCACGAGATGCGTGACAGCAAGCATGCCCACATCCACTGGTACGGCTGGATGCACGTGCACGGTGTGTGCATGTGCACGTGGGCGCACCCCACACAGTCCGGCGACGATGCCCTGCGCCAATAGTGCGGCTGACCAGAGTTGCACAAAGCACAAGCCCTCGGGGATGAGTTCTTTGAGTAGACCCAGACTGCCGTGATCTGCGGTCGTTGCAATCTGCTTGAGCAACGTGGTGCCGTATGCGCCATCACCTTGTTGAAAGGCGGCCAGCGCCAACAAGCCGGTGGGCAACGTCCAGACCAGCTCTTCGTGGTGCCGCGTATGCACCAGCCCCCACTCATTCACGAAATCACGACGCAAGCGATCATAGACGATGCGCTGACGCTCGGGTGCTGCCAAACCGGTATATACGGGCGTTACCGCCGTCCAATGCCCGTCAAGCTGCGGAGTGCCATCACGCTGTAACGAATCCGCATACAAGCCTTCGTCGGCAAGCCACCATGTGCGCTCAAAGCGTGCTTGGAGTGCCTGTGCGGTATGACGCCAGCCATCCGCTTCATGCGGGCGTGCCAGCGCATCAGCAAGCTGAGCCATTGCCAGTAGGGCCTCGTAGATGTAGGCCACACTATCCAGCTTGAAGGGACCCATGCCGTGCCGCTCGACCATGCCATCACCGTACGGCCACTGTTGCCCTGTAAGCACCCCATGTTGATGAGACAACCCCTCCACACACAGCGGATAGATGTGCTCGGCAAACGCCAGATCCCCGCTCCATGCCACGTAATCCCAGCAGGCCACCACAAATTGGGGCGTCTCTTGCGCATTACCCGGATGAAAGACGCGCCCGTTGGTGGTCACTTCATGTGGCACACGACCACAGGCACGCTGGGCATACTGTGCCAACCCCAACAGGGCGCTTTTGGCGGTATCGGCCATGCCAGCGGCCATCATCCCTGGGATGGAATAGGTCGTATCACAACCAAATAGCTGCGGGTACTCGGGGATCCCTGCAAGGAGATACGGTGGCAAATCGGGGTAATCGGCAACGAGCAAACGCATATTGTGTGTGGCGAGTTGCCAGGCCCGCCACAACTCGGCATCCGTGCTCTCCAACCGGGGTCCTCCCGTATGTTCGATCGCTTGCGGAGGCAACAGCAGCGCCGTACTGCATTGTGTCAACTGCTGACGCGCATGTGCCATGCTCGTATGACTGACAACCAGTGTCCACGCATACTCCTGCGACTCGCGCGGTGCCAATGTGCCACCCAACGCCGCAGAAACACCCAGCGCATGAGCCTGCCATGTCATCGCAGCATGACCGTGAAGCACTCCCCAGCCATGGAGTTGCGGGGTAGCCGCCTGCATCCAGACCTGGTGCCCTTGCATGTCGACAGACAGTTGACTATCACTCTGACCACCATACCAACAGCCGTGCCAATCGAGCGCCAACACCGTCATCACATCACCATGCCATGCCACATCACCGATGTTGGCAACCACAATGTGCACATGCAAAGCGGTGCGAGCAGGGACAAGCTGCGTGGTGACCGTGATTGCCAAGGTGTCAAGAGTATAGTGCTGTACTACATGGTGGGCATGCACGTGACAGGTATGGGCAATCAGCGTCTTGCCGTTGGATCGCAATTCCCAACCATGCAACACGCGGAGCGGATGCATCCAGACGCCCCCCATGCGCCCAGGCAAATGCTCGGCACCATAGGGGGTAATGGCACCGCCAATACTGGCTACGACATAGGCCTGGTCATGACTCAAAAAGTAGGGGGTGGCGGCCTCACGATCGGCCTCAAGATGCATGTCGCCAAGATGAAAGTGTTGCAGTGTAGTGCGCATATCGCTCATCACTCCACAGTCCAATGTTGCTTCCCCACTATAGCATGGAATCACAGCTGGGTATCGTTATTTTTTATGTCTAATACACACATGTTTTTCAATGAATATTGACCATATGCTCAAGATACCGTATAGTTTGGGTTAAGTTTTCATCAATGTCCCGTCATCTTTGTGCACCAACACACGCCTGTAGAAGGAGCGTCATTCTTTGCCACGCTTGTTTTTTGCAACTGACATCCACGGATCGGACATTTGTTGGAAAAAGTTCCTCAATGCAGCTCGGTTCTACGATGTCTCCCTCCTCGTACTCGGTGGTGACATGACCGGCAAGGCATTAGTACCGATTTGCACGCAACCTGACGGGCGGTACACCGCCACCCTGCTCCAACAAGAATTCATCCTCGACGACGAGGCGGCAGTCGTCGACATGGAGCGCAAGGTGGCGAGTCGCGGGTATTATCCGTTTCGCATTACACTGGAGCAGCTCGAAGCGTTCCGTAACGAGCCCCAGCTCGTCGACCGCATGTTTCACCAGCAGATGTTGGCAGCCCTTGAGCGCTGGTTGGCACTCGCCAGCGAAAAACTCGCGGGCACGGGCATTCGTTGTTTCGTGTCACCGGGCAATGACGACCCATTTGACATCGACGAGTTGTTTGCCAACCACCCGGCTGTCACCTTGGCCGAAGGCAAGTGCCTAGACCTCGGCGACGGATTTTCGCTCGTCTCATCGGGGTGGGCCAATCCCACGCCGTGGCACACCTACCGTGAATTGCCCGAGGAGCGCTTGTACGACTACTTGGCCGCCATGATCCCCGGGAATCTCGACTGTGAGAAGGCGATTTTCAACTTCCATTGTCCACCACACGCCTCCAACCTCGACGACGTCCCCGAAATTGATGCTGACCTCAAGGTGAAAAACGCTGGGCACTCGTTAGTCCCTGCGGGCAGTACGGCGGTGCGCCGCCTCATCGAGGAGCATCAACCACTCCTGTCGCTCCACGGGCACATCCACGAGGGCAAAGGCACCTCACGCATAGGACGTACGTTGGCCATCAATGCTGGGAGCCTCTATGAGCAAGGGGTATTGCAGGGGGCACTCATCGATCTCGACCCCAATCCCAAAAAAGGCTTTTTCGGTGGAGCAAAAAGCCACATTCGTAGCTACACCCTCACCACGGGGTAGTGATAGATCGTTGTCATGAATCAGTCGTAGTACATTCAAAGGAGACTCACCGCATGAGTAGTGGTTCCACCACCCAGAGTGGCGATGCCGCCCTCTTTCTCCGAAAGGCGACCGGCCTTGTCCGTTCGTGGTCCGTGTTTGATGCATTCATCTACGCGTTTTTCTCCATCAATTTGGTCACGTTGGGATTAACATCGATCAGCCAGATGTACTATTTCTCTGGTGGATTGTTGTACGGGTTGATTGTTTTCGGCGTGCTGATTTTGGCCGAAGTCGTTGTCTATGCCGGTCTCATCGCCGTCATGCCACGTGCAGGTGGTGACTACGTCTGGCAGAGCCGTATTCTCAGTAGCGGCATCGGCTTTGTGTTGTCAGTGACCGGTTGGTGGTTTATTTTGTGGTTGTGGACGCCCCTCTACGGCGACGCATTGCGGCGCATGGTCATTGTCCCGATTGCAGCTGTTCTCGGGCAGACCAACATCTGGCAGAGCTTCAATGGCGACCCCACCTACAACTTCATCGCAACCATCATCACGCTGGCGTTTGTCACGGGCGTGGTCGTGATTGGCATGAAGCGCTATGCGTCCTTCCAAAAGTGGTCATTCTGGATCGGCAATGCCGGCTTGCTAGTGGTGATTGCGTTGCTCTTCTCCGTCAACCAAGACACCTTCAAAGCCAACTTTATCAGCCAGAGCCAAGTGTTGTTCGGGGCGAGTGCCGATGTCTACGATCGCACCGTGGCACTCGGAGATGCGGCAGGGGCTGCCAGTGTGTTGTTTGGTGGCAGTCTCAACGAAATCATGCTCCTGTTACCGATTATCGCGTACTTCTTGCTCTACCCCAACTGGGGCGCAACCTTGTACGGCGAAGTCAAGGGTGCAGACGACTTCAAGCGCAACTTTAACGGCATGGCGATTGCCGTCATTGCCACCGTCGGGTTATTGGTGCTCCTCTGTATGGCCATCGACCATGCTATGACGTGGAAGTTTTTTGTGCAGGCGAGTGCCGCCTACTGGAACTACACGTGGGGCTATGTACCCGATGCACCCGCCTTGCCGGTGTGGCCATACCCTGCCATTCTCGCTGCCATGATGACCAGCAATACTGCGCTCCAGCTCGTCATCGTGGTCGCCATGAGTTTCTGGTTCTTTGGTTGGGCGGGGAGCATGTTCTTGTCATCAACGCGCGTCATCTTCGCAGCCGCCTTCGACCGCCTGTTGCCAGAGACCGTGGCCAGTGTCAATGAATCGACGCGGACGCCCAACTGGGCCTTGGCGTTGATGGTGGTGCCCAGTATTCCGGTGGCATATCTGTATGCGTTCAATGTGTTTAACTTTGCCTCGTTGACATTGGCTGCCACCTTGGTCATTGGTGTGACCTTCTTTGGCACGAGCATTGCCGCAACCATTTTGCCATACACCAAAAAAGAGCTGTATGACGCCTCACCCATCGCCAACTATCGCGTGCTCGGATTACCGCTTATCACGTTGGCAGGTGCCATTAACACGCTCTTCATTGGGTACATGCTGTACCAATGGTTGCTCGATCCTGATGCGATGTTCGGCATCGGATATAGCATCAATGAAGCCGGTATCAAGAACGATACATCGCTTATTTTCATGGGCATACTGTATGGTGTTGCATTGCTCATCTACGTGGGCATGCGCATCTACCGCGCACGCAAGGGAGTCAACCTCGACGTCCTCTACCGCGAGATTCCCGTCGAATAACACGCACGTCTGACCGCCGACACCACCGCATGATGTCCGCATCCATGCGGTGGTGTTCATGAGCAGAGGAATGTCCGACTATGAACATCATCGAGTCAGCCATGCAAATGGTTGATGCGTGCAACACTCATGGAGTCACGGCCCGCCTCCTCGGCGGGATTGCGGTTGCCATTCAATGTGCTCCCGTGCAAAATCCAGGGCGGAGCTACCGCGACATTGACGTCTATGTGCCCGCCAAAAGTCAACAGCCCCTGACCAAGGTCATGCACACTCTTGGCTATCAAGCGGCCGATGAATTCAATCTTCTCAATGGCGATACTCGTTTACTCTTTCATCATAGCCAAGCCGGCTATCAGGTGGATGTATTCGTCGGTAGCTTTCAGATGTGTCATCGTATTCCCATTCGGACCAGCACACATGCCTACACCATCCCGCTAGCCGAGCTCCTCCTCACCAAGTTGCAGATCTTTGAACTCAACCCCAAAGACGCACATGACGGATGTGCACTTCTCAGCAACGCTCACATTGGCACGGCATCACAACACGCCGGTGAGCGCGCCGTCATTGCCAACCTCTGTAGCAGGGACTGGGGATTGTGGCGCACCTTCACCATGAACCTCGAGCGCTGTATCAGCTACACCACCGACCACTGCCCCGAGCAGACTGCGGCGGTCAGCGCCGAAGTACAGGCCCTGCGCCACGTCATCGATGACGCCCCCAAAAGCATGGCGTTCAAGCTACGTGCCACCATCGGCGACGCCATGCCCTGGTACGAGCTCCCCGAAGAAGTCGACCGCTAACGGCGAACCCCATCGTAACGGGCCGATATGGTATACTTCTGCATGATAGTCGTAGGGTTGTAGAGACAGAGGCCTATGTTCAACAAGATTCTCATCGCAAACCGTGGTGAAATTGCGGTACGCATCGTCCGAGCCTGCCATGAGTTGGGAGTACGGGCAGTCGTCGCATATAGCGAAGCCGATCGCTATTCGTTGGCCGTACGCATGGCCGACGAGGCGGTGTGTATTGGACCAGCCCCCTCGCCACGCTCCTATCTCAACCAATCAGCGTTGATAAGTGCGGCGCGTATCACGGGGTGCGAAGCCATTCATCCCGGCTACGGCTTTTTGTCCGAAAACGCCTACTTCGCGGAAATCTGCGCCCAATATGGCATCAAATTCATCGGACCAACTCCCGAGGCCATCCGCCTCATGGGCGACAAAGCCGAAGGGCGCAACACCATGAAGGCCGCCGGCGTGCCCATTGTGCCCGGTTCGACGGGTGAGCTCAACTCGCTCGAAGAGGCCATCGAGTTGGCCCGTGAAATCGGCTACCCCATCTTGCTCAAACCGGCCGGTGGCGGCGGTGGGCGCGGTATGCGCGTCGCCAACGACGAAACCGAACTCACCCGATCATTTGCGACCGCCAAAAGCGAAGCCGAGTCGGCCTTCGGCAACGGGGCACTCTTGCTCGAAAAGTACCTGCCCAAGGTGCGTCACGTCGAAATTCAAGTGCTCGCCGATGAGCACGGCCACGCCATCCATCTCGGTGAGCGCGATTGTTCGTCGCAACGACGCCACCAAAAAATCATCGAAGAAGCCCCATCCCCGGCAGTCAGCCCCGAGCTTCGTGCCCGTATGGGCGAAGCCGCACTCAAAGGCGTGCGGGCCATTGGCTATCAAAACGCCGGCACCATGGAGTTTTTGCTGGATCCCGACGGGCATTTTTACTTCATCGAAATGAACACTCGCATTCAGGTCGAGCACCCCGTCACGGAGCTCGTGACTGGTGTCGATTTGGTGCGCTGGCAACTCCGGATTGCATCTGGCGAGCGCCTGACCATTCAGCAGGAAGATGTCAAGTTGACCGGGCACGCCATTCAATGTCGTGTCAATGCCGAAGACCCCGAGCGCGACTTTTTGCCCTCAGTCGGTGAGATCAAACACTACCTTCCAGCTGGTGGCCCCGGTGTACGCGTTGATTCACACCTCTACCCGGGCTACCAGGTCCCTGGCAACTACGACTCGCTCCTTGCCAAACTGCTCGTGCATTCACACGATCGGGCTGACGCCATCGTGCGCATGAAGCGTGCCATCAACGAGACCGTCATCGACGGCGTCAAAACGACGTTGCCGTTCCAGCTTGGTCTCCTCGACGACGCCGTCTTTCAGCATGGATTCATGCATACCCGATACGTGGCTGAATTCATGCCTGAATGGCTTGAGAGTCGCAAAAAGTAGGTATTCCCACCAGCCCCATATACCCAGTCACACCCACGCCATTCCCGTACGGGAATGGCGTGGGAACGTATGCCATTCCCCACTCCGTATCACACGACACAGCAAAAGACATGTCGCATACACTCACTCTGCCGCACGCACCACAACGACTCAGCCAGCGGATGGCATTTTTTGACCGCCACACCATCCATCACGGTCGTCGCTTCCACGACATCGACCGATGGAGTACGCTCATGGTGATATCTCGGCAACAGCAGTGTACCAGCGATTTACAAATCGTCAGTACACCGCTATGATAGATGCGTATGATAACCCCAATGGACGTATGACACCCCAATGGAACAGAGGCAATCATGAATGCGCAAAACAAAGTCATCGTGGTCACGGGTGCTGGCAACGGCATGGCCCGCGAAGTCACCCTCGAGCTCGTGCGCCGTGGCGCACGTGTGGCCGCCATCGACATTCATCAGAACGCGCTCGATGAGACGGTCCGCCTCGCTGGCAGCCAGGCCAATCAGATAAGCACACATATCGTTGATGTCTCGCAACTCGACCAAGTCGCCGCATTGCCGGCAGCCGTCATTGCAGCCCATGGGCAGGTCGATGGATTGATGAACATTGCCGGTATCATCCACAAATTTCTTAAGGTCCATGATTTGCCCTATGCCGACATCCACCGGGTCTTCAATATCAATTTCTTTGGTGCCGTACATATGGTGAAAGAATTCTTACCCCACCTGCTCACCCGCCCACAAGCCCAGATTCTCAACGTGTCAAGCATGGGTGGGTATGTACCAGTGCCTGGTCAAACCATGTACGGCGCCTCAAAAGCCGCACTCAAACTCTTCACGGAGGGACTCCGTTCCGAACTTGCCGGCACTACAGTAGGGGTAGCACTCATCTTCCCGGGCGCCATTGCCACAAACATGCCAGTAAATTCTGGACTCATGACCCAGCAAGAAGCCGATGCCATGGCCAAACAGAGTGGCAAAAAATTCAAGACGACACCGGCACCAGAGGCAGGGCGCATGATTGTTGACGCATTTGAACAAAACGCATATCACGCGTTTGCCGGCAATGATGCCAAGATGATGGACCTTCTGTCACGAATAGCTCCTGAAACGGCGGCCAATTTGATTCAAAGCCAGATGAAAGACCTGGTCAAATAACCACCCGTTCATACTGCACGGGGCATGGCATTGATCATCCCCCGTGCATCTGTGCATGCTCCCCCAAAGAGACCAAGGCAACGTGCCCGTCAGGGCACGCCCACAAGACGACCCCGGTAGTAACGCCGGTCACCCCCAAGACGCACGCTACAACGGTACGATTGCTGTGGCATGCAACGGCATCCCCGTGTGCAATGCACTCACCAATAGCAGCCCAGGTGCCTGTTGATGGGGTCCTCGACCAACCGGGCAGGGACTGTGGACTAGGCGGCGATTACGATTACACGGCCCCCTAGCATCTCGCGGCGATGGTCGGGGGTGGTGCAGCGAGGGCACCGCAAAACAATCGTGTGCAACCGCAACCCGATATGTTCACCGGCTATAGAGTGCAACACACGTACTAAATCCACCATTATCGCCTGGGCAATCACATCAATGGCGCGACATATGCCCTCGCCGACACGATCGGTGCTGACATCGCCCCGTGGCGAACAGCAACAGTATCCAACATACCGCTTCCTACCGCTGAAATAACGGTCACACCACCCATCTTGACCACAAGCATCATACATCCAGCGACAAAAGCTGTGCGTATGTATTGCAAACCTTGTGAAGAAAGGAACACGACGGTGTCCAAGATGATTTCACCGAGCGTCGAGTGGCAGGGGCTACTCGCACAGGCCAAGGCGTTAGTCCCAGAGGCCTTTAGTAGTGATGGACGCGTCCTCAACCTGATGGAAGGGGAGTGGGGGCATCCTGGGCACGGCAAAACGTACGTATCTGCCGTCGACGGCACCCAGCTCGGTAGTCTGCCCATGATTGGGCTCGACGATGCCAAGCGGGCCGTACATTACTGCGCCAAAGAATTTAAAACGTGGTCGAAAGTATCCCTTGACCAACGCAAACAGCGGGTCAACGATGCACTCGCCCTCCTCAAGCAACACCGTGACCTAATCGGTCGGTTGTTGATCTGGGAAATCGGCAAGCCCTATGCTACCGCCATGACCGACGTCGACCGCTGTATTAGTGGCGTAGAATGGTATGTCGAGCAAATCGACTCCATGATGATCAATCGCACACCGCTGGGGGTGATTTCGAATATTGCCTCCTGGAACTACCCCCTCTCGGTGTTGGTACATTCCATGTTGGTACAGGTACTTGCTGGCAATTCAGTCATCGCCAAGACTCCCACTGACGGTGGCTTGTTCGCGTTGACAGTCTCAATTGCGTTGGCTCGCCGCTGTGGCTTGCCGGTTTCGTTGGTGAGTGGCTCAGGTGGGCAGCTGAGTGAGGCCCTGGTACGCAATCACGACGTTGACGCCCTCGCCTTCGTCGGTGGCAAAAGCAACGGGCGCGACATCGCCGCCAGCCTGTACGACCGCGACAAGCGCTACATGCTCGAGATGGAAGGGGTCAACGTCTACGGGATCTGGGATTTCAGCAACTGGGACGACCTCGCCCAACAAATCAAAAAGGGCTACGACTACGGCAAACAACGCTGCACAGCCTATGTACGCTTCGCCGTACAACGACAGCTCTTCCCAAAGTTTTTGGAGATGTACATCCCCGTCTTGAAGTCGATCAAGTTCGGCAATCCAACCCTTGTCGACCATGCCGATGACCCACTCCCAGCACTCGACTTTGGGCCGCTCATCAACGCCAAAAAGGTCGAGGAGCTCCAGGTCATGAAAAGTGAAGCCATTGCGTTCGGCGCGTTGGGTTTATTTGAAGCCAGCATCAATGAGTCACTCTTTTTGCCCAATCAAGACACCTCCGCCTACTTTGGGCCTACGTCCATTCTCAACGTGCCACGCAACGCCCGCCTGCACCACAACGAGCCTTTCGGGCCACTCGACACGGTGGTGGTGGTCGACCGCATCGAAGAGCTCGTTGCCGAGATGAACATCTCCAACGGATCGCTCGTTTCATCGATTGCCTGTGACGATGATCGCACTGCCCGTGAAATTGCCGGTGATATTCGCTCGTACAAAGTGGGCGTCAACAAGATTCGCTCACGTGGCGACCGCGATGAAACCTTCGGCGGCATTGGGCAGTCGTGGAAAGGGTGCTTCGTGGGTGGCAAGTACCTCGTCCACTCAGTGACGGTTGGCCAAGCCGGCGAGCGCCTCTACGGCAACTTCCCCGACTACACCCTCCTCCCGGACGTCCGCTAACTGGCACATCTTCATACCCACGCCACCATGCAGTGACACTGCATGGTGGCGTTGTTTTACAATACAAACAGACGTTTCACCCAAGGAGGCATCGATGCCACAACTCATCGCGACCCGCAATGACACGGACAAACAAGTCCACATCCAATGGAGCGACCAGATTCATCTTGACGATGGTGATGTCACCATTGATGTCGCTTTTTCGGCCATCAACTACAAAGATGCCTTGGCACTCTGCAACCAAGCACCCATTCTACGCCGCTTCCCGATGGTTCCTGGTATCGACCTCGCAGGCACAATTTCGGCGTCCAATCATCCTGCATGGCCGGTCGGGCAAGCGGTCGTCATTGCGGGTCGTGGCATCGGTGAACGGCGCTCAGGCGGGTATACGAGTCAAAGTCGCCAACCAGTCGACATTCTTACGCCACTCCCCGCCAATTTGACGTTGTACCAGGCCATGACCATTGGTACGGCGGGCATCACCGCAGCACTGTGTGTCCAGGCCATTCAGGCACACGTGCCACATCCAAGTACCCTCCCTGTCTTGGTCACTGGCGCGAGTGGCGGTGTCGGCGTGCATGCTGTCGCCCTGCTGAGTCGCCTCGGCTACCCAGTTACCGCCGTGACGGGCCGCCCATCCATGCACGACTTGTTGCAACGCATCGGCGCACAGAGCGTGATTGGCCGCGACCAGATAGCCGGTGAGCGAGCACTTGAAAGTGAGCGCTGGGCCGCAGTCGTTGACACCGTCGGCGGTGACGTCGCCGCCGCCGCAATTCGTTCGACCGCATACGCGGGGGTGGTCGCCATGTGTGGCAATGCGGGTGGCAACCAACTCCCCCTCAACGTCTTCCCATTCATCTTGCGCGGCGTGCACATTGCCGGCATTGACTCCGTCAATGCGCCACAAGCCACCATCGACGCCGCTTGGATGTTCGCAGCCCAGCACTACGACCACGCCCGCCTCGCTCCGTGTTGGTCAACCATTCCCCTCGACGAGGTGCAGGCAACCGCCGCCGCCCTGCTTGCAGGGCAACGCTATGGCCGTTGTATCGTAGCACTCTAACTTCATCTGCATCGTGATGCAACAACCACATGCGACATCACGATCATCTCACACCATCGCAGTAGCACGGTCTCGTTATTGTTGCAGGGTAATCGTGCGCACATGGATGTAGACATCCACATCGACGGGCACTTCCTGTTCGACCAGCACGAGTTTCAAGGTGACCACCTCTATTGGTGCGTCAAACTGAAAGTCAACTACTTGGTCGGGATCTGCCTGTGGAAACTCTTGGGAGTACTCGCTCTGTGCCCCTGCAGCGTCAATGACGGTCAATATGGCCTCAAAATCTCGCATACCAGCCAACTCAACGAGCAATCCAGTACTCACAAGCGGTGTCGCCAGAGTGATGTCCACCTCAAACGGATTGACTCGATCACCTTTGATGAGCGTCGTGCGATCCTCATCAAACGCATCACGAATCGACCCCGTGTCAAGTGGAGAAGTCTGCACCTGAGCCAACACCCCGTTGATGCGCACACCATCCGCGGCCATGATCGAATCAATGTCCGTTGACTCGTTTTCTGTCACTTCTGGTTGCATCGTAGGCATCATATCGGTCGCACCCTCCGGAGCAACTGGTTGCTCCAACGGCACTGGCGGTGCCAACTCTGCCCCAAAGACGGTCGATGCCCAAAAGAGGGGCACTCCTTGGGTAGTCGTGTGAAGCACCGGCACCAGTCGTTGCGCACATGCCTCCACATTCGGCGAAGGCAACGCATCGTCGATACTCCAGATGAGCACCGCCGGTGCTCGGAGCGTATCGAAGTCGGCACATGTCAGCGTTTCAGCTGGATCAAAGCGTTGCAGACGCTCCGGTTCTTTCATTTGAAGCTGTGAAAAATACGGCTCTGGGATGCCATCACGCCAACAACAGCCAGCCACGTACACGGTTGTGTCAGGTGACAGCATTTCCGCATAACGGGCAATTTCGCGGCCGATAGGCACATCCGCATAGGGCATCCCTGCCACATAGCGCACAAAATAGCGCTCATGATTCTGCTGTACGATGATTGCACACACCATCATCAGTACCACTGCAGCATAGTGAGGCACCCGCTCACGTACCCGTACAAAGAGCTCATAGAGACCAAACGTCACCAACAAATAGACGATGGGGGTCACACCGAGTGTCCGCGAAGCGGATGGCACTTGCTCGGGAAATTTCAACACCAACAACGACGGGATATGCAACAACAAGAGCGGCACCCACAACAACGGCGCAACGGTACGCCCTTGCCGCTGTAGCCATACGACGATCCCAAGCACCAACAATCCGCTGCTGAACACGTCGAGGTGCGGTAACTGAGCCGGATTACTACGAAACCCCCCATCACCCAACACAAAATAAGCACCCACCCCACGGAGCAACACGGTGACCATACTGCCAAAGGGATCAATGACGGTCGAGAATTTGTCGCTGATATAGTCGCTGATAATCGCAGTTGGGTTTTCCACCATCATACGCACAAAGGGCATCGCCACCCCTATCATCACTGCCCCAAACCAGACAATGGCCTGACGTGGCACCACACCGTTCCGCCATAGCATGACGACGGTCAACCACAGCACGGGACCGATAATAAAGGCCTGTGGGTACGAATACACGCCACAACTCGACACCACAGCCGCAAGCACCAGCCACAATGGCCGTTGTGTGGCGATGTATTCACTCAACGCCCAAATACTCACGATTACCAGCAACGGCACCAAAATTTGTGAATTCCCGAGACGACTAAAAATCAACAACCAAGAGCCGCTCCCAACCACCACTACGCTCAGGGCGGCCGGCTGACGACCAAACAAACGCCGAGCAGTCAAGTAGGTGAACACGATGATGCCCAGGCTGGTAAGCACTGAAGTCAGCTTAATCTGATCATAACTGTCACCAAACCACCACAACCACGGTGCAATCAGGTAGTGATAGAGTGGCCCCGAGCTTAGCATGTACTCCCACGGCCACATGCCAGAAAGCACGTTGCCTACGTACGTCTGGACGATTTCAATATCACCGTACATCTCGGCCTGGAGCACTGCAAGACGATCAATACGGAACCAGAAGCTCAAGAGGACACCTACTGCGAGTACTACCGTCCAAGCGTCAACATTCACCTGCCAGCGGTGTTCAAACCATTCTGTGCCCGCTGCGCCGCTGGTGGCATGCACCTCCGAGGCTGCATCAGCCATCGGTGTGTCGCCATCACCTTCGTTGGCCGACACATGCAAACCGGGGAGGGCGAGTTGATTGCGGGCATCGAATCCACGTGATGCCTGTGATGTCGCAGGCGTCACGGGCGGTTGACCAAATTTCGGACGCCGCATGGCCACCCATAATCCGCGCACGGTACGAGTAACCCACCGGTAGATGAGTTCAAAAAGGCCTTGTTCAGAATGTTGCGTATCTTGGGGCATGAATGAATACGCCTCCGTCTGATTAATTTTCGGTTAGAAACCAACGCACACCCACCCGCATCACGGGGAAGATGTTTTCATTGCTTCCAATCAAATAGCCCAGTGATTCGTCTTGTTGCCAAATCGTCGTATTCCCACGATTCGAGGTGCGTTGAATGACCATGGAAATCACCGCATTCGGGACTTCCACATACACGGTGTCTTGGGCTTCGCGCACCCGACGTGCTGGCTCAAACGAAATCTCAAACGAGACTTCTTCGTCGGCATTCAGCTGACTCACACCTTCGGCCAGATTGTCGAGCGACGCACGAATAGCCGCCCGTTGCGCACTACGCTCTACCGGCACGAAGTAATTCGCTAGCGCATCGGCCCACGTATCGCGCACATCAGCACGATTCAAATCGGGGTCTTTGAGGGCCTTGTTCAGATCACTGAGAAAACTCTCAACGGTGACCTCCGGACTCGTGCCACCACCACTCATGGCCGCTTCATCGACGACTTCGTTGGTGACTGCCGAAGAAGCACAGGCACTCAGGATCCATATGGAGAGCATAAGGGTAACGAAATGTTTCATGGCACTATCATACCATGCAATGGTACAATGAACCATTGAAGTTGCACTTCTTTGGTGCAACATGAATCGGCGTATGTACCGGGCCACAAAGGACAAACATGGACGCCTTCATTCATGCTACGAACTACGACGTTGCGGTCATTGGTGCCGGCCACGCCGGATGTGAAGCTGCCGCCGCAGCAGCTCGCATGGGATGTCGCACGCTCCTCTTTACCATTGATCTCGATAAAATTGGCCATCTCTCGTGTAATCCGTCAATTGGTGGGCCCGCAAAGGGGCACTTGGTCCGCGAGATTGATGCGCTTGGTGGCGTCATTGGCCGTATCACCGATCGTACGTTTATTCAGATGCGCCTGCTCAACGAAAGCAAGGGACCAGCAGTGCAGGCACTCCGTGCGCAATGCGACAAACGCCTCTACGCTCAAGTCATGAAGGAATACCTTGAGGCGCTCCCCAACCTCGATTTGCGCCAAGCCATGATTGAACGCATTGTCCCACTCGCACCCACAAGCGATCCTCATGCCCCACGCTTTCACATCTACACCCATACTGGACGGATTATCGCGACTCGTGCCGTCGTTGTCACGAGTGGTACCTTTTTGCGTGGGCGCGCCATTACTGGGCCCGCTATTTGGCCGGCAGGGCGCGCTGGTGAGGCCCCAGCGCTCGCATTGGCCGACGATCTCGCGCAACTCGGATTCCCCACCATCCGCCTCAAGACTGGCACACCACCGCGCATCGACGCGCGCAGCGTAGATTTCACCCACAGTGAGCCGCAACACGGGAGCATCGCCCCACGCTGGTTTGGCCACTACTATCAACGGCAGGGCGAGTGGCTCACCGACGATGACGGAGTCGCACCCGTATGCGCTCCCGATGCCCCTCGCTGGGTACACGGTGCTCCTGCGCGCATTTACCCGGATGTCACGAGAAGTCCCTGGCGCCCGCAGTTGCCGTGCTACCAAATCCACACCACACCCGAGTTCCATGACATCATCCGGGCAAATCTTGATCGCGCCCCGATGTTCAGTGGAGTCATTGAGGGAGCTGGTCCCCGTTATTGTCCTTCCATTGAAGACAAAATTGTACGGTTTGCCGACAAAGAGCGACACGTGCTCTATCTCGAGCCCGAAGGTTGGCATACCCACGAGATGTACCTGCAGGGGTGCAATACCTCTCTTCCCGAAGATGTCCAGTGGCAAATGATTCGCACCATTCCCGCACTACGCCATGCTGAATTGATGCGCAGTGGCTATGCCATCGAGTATGATGCTGTCGCTAGTGGCGAAATCACGGCGAGCATGCAGAGTAAACGCTTGCCGTTTCTGTTTTTGGCGGGTCAAATCAACGGCACTACTGGCTACGAGGAAGCAGCCGCGCAGGGCATCATGGCCGGCATCAATGCGGCTCGCGCAGTCCGTGGCGAGCCGGCAGTCATCTTGGCGCGCGATCAGGCCTATATCGGTGTCCTCATCGATGATCTCGTGACTCGCGACATCACCGAGCCCTATCGCATGTTCACCTCACGTGCCGAACACCGTCTGCTTTTACGCGGCGACAATGCGGATTTACGGCTGACGCCACTCGCAGGCACGCTTGGGCTCGTCTCAAGCGATCGCGTTGCTGCTGTCACCATGCGCCAAGAGGTACTGCAAGCACAACACGAAGCGTTGGGGCAACGGCGCGTCTTCCCATCGGCACAGACCAATCAGGCACTTACGAACGCTGGGCTACAACCGTTATCGCACGAAGCCACTGCGGCCGAGCTCCTGGCGCGCCCTGAATGCCGCTACGAGCAGCTCCAGCAAGCCCTTGATCTCCCCGTGTTGCGCGCAGATGTGTATGAGACCTTGGAGATTGAAGTGAAATACGGTGGATATTTGGTCAAACAACAACGCCAAATCGATCGTAGCCACCGCATGGAACGCCAAATAATCCCAGCTGGCTTGAACATTGACGCCATTAGCGGGATGCGCAACGAAGCCAAACAGGTGCTACAGCGCTTTCAGCCAAGCACAATTGGGCAAGCATCTCGACTCGCTGGCATCACCCCTGCTGACGTGTCGGTGCTGATTCTCGCCATTGAGAAACATCACCGCAACCTCAGCGGTCACGTCGGATAAGCCAAGCCATTGGTGCCATACCGCCTACTTTCACCTGCAGGCGCTCGGTCACCACAATGCCCTTGGTAGCCTGTAACACCTGCTCAAGCAACCGGTTTTCATGGCTAATTAACGCCATACGCCCGTGCGGGGCAAGCAATCGAGCTGCCTCAGCAATCCACAGTGGGTACAGGCTCAGGTTGTGCTGGTGCGTACCAATCAGTTGCCCAAAGGGCAGATCGGCCAGAATGACGTCCACACTCGCTGCTGGCAATGGCACCTGTGTAGCGTCCCACGTGGTCAGTTGCACACGCGGGGCCAGGTCAGCCGCCGCCACGTTTTGTTGCGCACAAGTGAGTGCTTCGCTGTTGGTGTCACATCCCCAGGCCTGCCCAGCCGCTCCTGCCAGGAGACGTTCGATCAACAGGGTTCCTGATCCTACCCCCATGTTGAGCACACATTCATCGGCATAGACACCGGCCCACCGCACCATGGCAGCAGCAACTACGGCGTTCAAGGCCCCCGGCATATTGCAGACCCGCCAGGTACGCGTGCCGTGTGGGCGCGGTGTCAGCCGGATCAGCACCTCCCAACCCTGTACTGCTGGACGAATGCGCACCACCAATTCACCATCATCGCTGACTGGGAGCAGGTCGAGGCGGCTTGCCAACGTGGTAGCAATGCGTTGCATCACACTACTCTCGGCCCCTGCAGCATCGATTTCGAGCGTCGCAAACTGTCGCTCACGCATGATACGTTGGGCAACACTGATAATATCATCCCAGTACTGTTGACCCAACAAGGCTTTGGGACGCGGAATTGGGTACCAACTCCCCACAAACGCTGACTGCATGCATCGTAGCCGTCCTACCTGCGCAACGTATTCCATGGGTAGTTGCACCACTTCACGGCGCGTATCAAGCGTGTACTGCCAACCGAATTCCTGTACTTCATGCTCAAGGGCTGGCAGAAGCCCGGGCCACGTCACACATTCGACAAATTTCTGCATGCCTCAACCAATCATTGGTGGTATTCCTACCCGGTTATTCTTTCGCATGAACCGTTGCTTGTCAATTCACGCCCCTGCGCTGTGCATGTTGACCATTTCTTGACCAATTCCTCATCGGTGCTATATGCAGCGCTGATAGAGTAAAAAGCAGAAAGGAACGTGCCATGCAAGAGTTTCAACGTCGAGCCGCAATAAGTGCGTTTGTTTGGACCATGGTGACAATGATTGTGGCAGGTATTTTGGTGTTCTGGAGCGCAGATGTCATCCCCGTTTCAACCACAACCAAGACAACGGCCGCCTACAGCGAAGCACTCGATCTTGCCAATCAACGCTTGACCGAGGCATCTCAACGCATTGTAGCACTCGAACAACGACAAACCGCTGTAGAGCAAGCCAGTACTGCAGTACAACCAACGCAGGTAGGCAGCCACAGTGACCCACGGATTACCCTGGATGCAGACACTGCCACGCGCATTGCCGCTGAAGTCGCTGGCACCAATCGTGCGATTGCGACTGCCTACTTGGTTGACCTCCAAGGCAACATCGCCTGGGCCGTGCCCTACGAGTCAGCCATCATCTACGTACATGCGCATGACGGCGAAATTTTATTCATTGAACGAACCCATTAAGCAGCACTTCATGAAACAAGGGTGACACCTCCCATGCAAAAACCATCACGCACCAAAAAACCCCAACAGAGCATTTGGTTGATGCTCGGCAGTGCAATCGCCTTAAGCCTTGGTGGTTGGGCCGCCATTATCATGCAAAACGCCACCCATGCAGACATCCCCGACGTGGTCGAGCTTCCCGCAGAAGAGCCCATGGCACCAGTTCCACAGGCTAATCGCTCAGCCAACCAGAACACTGCACAATCAATTACCCAGACGACGCGCCAAGTCCGCCCCATGCTCCGCTCACGTTCATCCAATTAAGTGAGGAATGAATGGCATCACAACTCTGGAATCGACTGTTTGCGTATACCATTGGCATCATGGTCGGTTGTGTCATTGGTGGCTTCCTCTTCTTTTGGATTGGGCAACCGATTGGTAGCACCATTGCCGATGGTCACTACAGTTGGTATATTTCACGGAGCACGGGCATTGTGGCGTATCTCTTTGCCTGGCTTTCCATGATCACCGGTCTAATGGTCACAAGCCGGCAAGCGCAACTCTGGCCGGGCGTGGTTCACACCAATGATCTCCATCGCCAGGCGAGTGTCGTCAGTCTGCTGATGTCTCTGGTGCACGTCATCATCTTAATGGGAAACAAGTACCTGAATTACACGTGGATTTCACTCTTCATTCCCGACCTTAACGGCACCTATGCTCCCATTGCCATCGGCATCGGGCAAATTGCCTTGCCGGTTTCAATCATCGTCACCCTAAGTGCCGAATGGCGCAGTGCCTTGGGCAAAGCCTGGCGCTGGATTCACATGGGGGCATTCGGTGTCTTCGTGGCCTCCACCATACACGGTATTTACAGCGGAAGTGACACACGCATCCCCTTCATCTCTGGCATGTACATTGTCACCACCTGTAGTGTCGTCTTTCTCACCATCTATCGCATCCGCTATCGTGACCTCGAGCAACAACACCGTCATGCCACATAATCTGCACGTCCACGCATTTCACGCCATGGGGTGCCAGATGCAGTGCCTTATTGATGGCACAGATGAGCACACCGCCCAGCAACAGGGACAGTTCGTGGAACAAGCCATGTTGCAGTGGGAAAGCGTACTGAGCCGATTCCGCCCCGATAGCGAGCTCAATCTGCTCCACACCCACCCCGGCACATGGCACCACTGTAGTCCTACTCTCTGGGATGTCATCATGGCGGCCGACTGGGCCTGGCAGTGGAGCGGGGGTCTCATTGACCCTACCATTCGTGGTGCCCTTGAACGCGCCGGCTACCACGCCCCCTTGGCACCATTGCCGACGACGACCTCTTCCCGCACATCGAGTTGGGCAGACGTCGAGCTTGACATGCGCACCCAACGCATCAAATTCCCAGCCCATATGACCCTTGATCTCGCCGGTGTGGCCAAAAGTTGGGCGGCGCAACAGGCCCTCACACTCTTTGCCCCCGATGACATCGTGGCCTGTGATGCGGCCGGTGATATCGCCGTGCGTGGAGCACCCATCGATCACCATGCGTGGCCCATCGACATTGAGCCACTCGCCGGCTACAGCGAAAGTGGCATACTCGCCATCGACGATGCCCACGGAATTGCCACCAGCGGCATCGACCAACGCCATTGGCTCAAAAACGGTCAACGCCACCACCACATCATCGACCCACGCACCGGGCAACCAAGTAACAGCGACATCGTACGTGCCAGCGTGATTGCACCAAGCACCATGATGGCGGATGTGGCAGCCCGCATGTGCGTGATTTTGGGGAGTACCGCCATCCAACAATGGCTCACGCATACGCCGAATATTGCCGTGTTTGCCCATCGTACCGATGGAACCACATTCCAATCCACCAGTTGGCAACACTACCAATGGCCTACGGTGTAGTTATGTCATGCGTGCATGGGTACGCAATAGATTCATCACATCAATCAACAATCGAAAACTCGCTACCATCTGCGTGCTATCACCCACATTCAACACAATCGTGGTTTCGGAAAGTGGCTCATACCACAGGTGCGTTGCCACAACACCAATATGGCCGTACAATCGCGGCAATCCCCGCAACAAGAAAAAGAACTCCTCAAAGCGCACCTCCATCATTCCCAAGCCGTACCACAGCCCAGGCTGAAAGCGATGCACGGCGTGCATCATGTGCTGCAAAGAAGCCGGCTGCAACAGTGTGCCACTGTGCAACGCCCGCATAAAACGCACAGCATCAGCAGGAGTCGATACAATACCCCCGCCTGCCCAATCACTACTCACACTGCGGAATTGGCTGACCTCATGGCCAGCCAACCACACTGGGGCAATCGCAGGTGCAGGCATCTCAATCGGCAATCCCCGATGCATCAAATAACTCCTGTGCATGCCGAGTGGTGCAAATAGTTCATAGTACAGACACTCCTCAAGTGGCATACCCATATCGTTCTCTATCATCAGACCCAATAGTATGTAGCCCGTATCACTATAGTGAAAATTCGACCCTGGGGCTGCTTGTGCGCGCTGGTGAGTACGTGTGAACGCAAGTAATTCGGACGGCGTCCAAATGTGTTCCGGATCACTCACCATTTGACGCATTACCGACGGAGCACCACGTGCCCGCCCTTCGAAGTAGTCAGCCACACCTGATGTATGCCCCAACAACTGCGCAACCGTGACCTGAGCCGCATAGTCGACCCCGTCGTACACAAACAGTCGTTGGAGCGTCGTCGCATCAAGAAGTTCACAAACGGCCTGATCTAGACGCATACGACCACGCTCCACTAAGCGCATGATCAACAGCGCCGTAAACAACTTGCCGATACTGGCCATATGAAACGGCTGGTTGACATCAGCACCCGGCGCAACGTACTGCCATTGCTCAGAGCCAGATACAATGTACAGCTGTGGTGGTATACCTGGGTTGCGCCGCATCGGCCATCGACGAATGCGGTCATCGAGTGCCTGTGTCAAAGTGCGTTCTCGTCTGGACCGCCATAGTTGCCACATCATCGTCTCCCCTCTTTGCGGTTTTCAGCATGATTACGCGTCACAACGCATATGCCTCCATTAAAGTCGGCAGGAACTGGTGGTGTCCTCTTCATGGAAAATGACTCAAAAAAACATGTCTGGATTCAATGCTCCCGGCATGTGCACCGCTTGGTTACATGAATCATAACTGCTGTGCATACAGCTTCCCCTTTTTTTATGCTCATTCTCTTCCACACACAAAGACCCCGAGCACCGTGATGGCAGATGTAGCCCACGTATGCCGGTTATTATCAGGTATCACGCTACACTCCGGTGGATGCGTCAACATTCGGCACATTCGTACATACCTTGAGATATGCCGCATACCGTCGGTGATTGGTCTTCGTTTCTTTGGTCAAATACCATCTGATGTCCAACGATTCACGTTGATACAATAACATCTCTTGTTTCTATTTCCAACGAATGATACAGATTGATCGCAATATACACTGTTTCTTTTTGTTTACTCGCCATGCACGTGCTACGACAGATATTAAATCAAAAAAAGCGCGATGGATTACATCGCGCTTTTTTTCATTCATGATTAGGCAGGAGCTACTGCTAATGGCGCATTCACGTACAAAATTATCGTATAGATAATCGTAATAATGCCGATAATCACAAAAGCAAAGCGCATTGCTCCTTCGGCAGGCAACAACGATGCCCATGCTACTAGCGCCAATCCAAGCGCACTTACCAACAGCACCAGCTGGAGCGCATCGCCTCGCTCATCAAATTGTGCAGCTACTTCAAAAAAGAGGTCGGCATTGGCGAACATCTCATTTGCAGTCGCATACACTTCGTCGTAGTATGCTTCGCTGAATGGGTCATCTGGTGTGCGAGCGATTGAATCGGTAAGTGATTGTGAATAACTGCCTTCATAGTAGGCAACTTTCTCTTCATCATCCGCAGTATACGCACCATCAAACAATTGATAATCGTATACGATCATCTGATTCGCAGTCAGATACTCGGCCGTTGCATCGGTCAACTCTTTCTGGGCTTTCACTTCAAATTCGTTCTGTTTTGAGTCTGACATTGCGCCGTCATACCCTGAATACGCCGTCATCAACGACAAAAACACCACCATCATCCCAATGATCAATTCTGAGGTGAGCGTACTTCTCAGTTTTTGCATGTCACATGCCTTTCTCTCGTGTAAATCGATTTACACTTTCCTGATTGTAGCACGGAATTCATTGTTTATTTGAAAACTCAAAAAATCATCAATCTTCTTTTGTGTTGTTAAAAATTAATACGTTTATACAACACTGTTGCTTATTTCGTTCTAACATGTTCCAATCTTCACTTTTGTTACACAATACAATGCACAAAAAAACCACCCCCAAGTAGTTTCCTACTTAAGGGTGGTTCTTCAATGGA
>JBBAWX010000019.1:42638-53349 GCA_040396955.1 Roseiflexaceae bacterium | reverse complement strand
CTTTGAACGTACTGCCTACGATAGCGGCATCGGTCAGTGTCAGTTTTTCGCTGACCTGAGCCACGGTCATGCCAGCACCAATCACCAATGGGAAGTCGCCGAGGTGCTGGCGGAACTCACGGATTTTGTCCGTATCCGTGTCGACACCCGTGCCCGATCCGGTCACGGCGATGGCATCACAATGGCGCCTGCCGATGGCCAGATCCTCGGCCAGACTGCGCCCCGACCGATATTGTTGATACTTGAAGCGCACCCCACCAATCACGGCCACCCGCCCATCGGCGCGGTAGCGCTCGACCATGGCGAAGTAGTCGTGCTCATCTTCTGGTGTGAGATGCCCACAAATCGAGTCGACCTGCATGAATTGCGCGCCGTACTGGGCGGCGAGTTCGTAGCTTTTGGCAAAATCGTCGAGCACATTGACCCCAATCACGATCTGTGGTCGTTCGTGGCGGAGTAGCGCCAGCACGTTTTCGACATCCGTCACATCGCCAAAGTAATCCTCGACAATCACCGCATCGACGCCACAAGCAGCGTAAATGTCGGCCTCACGCAGGGCCCGGGCCAAAATGTCGTCGCGGGTGGTGCCTTTGAGATGAAGCATGGCCAAAATCGGCTTGGGTTGTGTAAAAAGCTCGAGAAACACGGTGTGTCCTTTTTTCGCGGGTATGGCTACCCTCGTTGTGAGTGGCATCGTTGTGTCAAGCATAGCACAGGATGGGTGAATACGACTCCTGCACCGCTGAGATGCGATGGACGGTCGCTGTCAATCACCAAACCGGGTATGATGGGCATACACACAACGAACAGGGAGCAACGTCATGGGATATGCCGTTTTTGTGGGCGATGTGGCCCTCGATGAGTACTACACGACCGACTATTGGCCCACCATCAAAGATAAGGCCATCGTGCGCGCCTTGCCGGCCGTACCCGGTGGCATGATTGCCAATGCGGCTTGTGTGGCGGCGGCGCTGGGCATGGAAGTCAAGTTTTTGGCGATGCTCAACCGCGGTGCCATCACGCAGTTGTTGTTGGCAGACCTGCAACAGCGTGGCATCGATACCTCGCTCGTGGTCTTTGACGACACGCTGCCCGATGCCAAATGCATGATTTTTTTGGTGCAAGACGAGCACACCGTCATCATCCCGACCATGGGGATTACGCACATCGAAATCACGCCGGCGCAGCTCGATGTGCTGGCCCACGCCGATGTGATTTACTCCACCCCAGTGGAGTTCGACGTGTTGCGCTGTGGTGAGATGGATCACATGGCCATCCGCGCCTACTGCCGCGCCCACGGTGCCCAGCTGGTGTTTGACCTTGATGTCGATTACTTCAAAGACGGCGACGAAACGCGCTACCAGCAGCTCGATGTGGTGTTTTTCAATGAAGTCGGTTTCGACAGCTACCGCGGCGAGCTGTCCATGCAGGCGGCGGCTGAGCGCTTGTTGTCGTACGGCATTTCGGTGGTGGTGGTGACCCAAGCGGCACAGGGGTGTATGGTGTACACCGTTGCTGAGCACTTCCATGTGCCCGGTTTTGCCGTGGATGTGGTCGATGTGACTGGGGCGGGCGATACGTTTGGGGGCAGTTTTGTGGCCGCCCGGGCCATGGGCCACGATGTGCAGGCGGCGGCACGCTTTGCTAATGCTACTGCGGCCATCTGTGTCGGTGGGCTGGGGGCGCGGGCCGGAGCGGTGGCATGGGAGGTGGTTGCAGAGCGCATGCAGATGAGATAAATATAAACAGTGGGAGATGGTGATATGCTCAGGCAAGGTCATCGATAACCAGCGTTTTTGCCCTTGCGTAAATGTTGACACACAACGGTATGCGCAGACATGTCACGGAAGTGGCGTAAATTCACGCACCGACACCGTCATACCATCGTCTAACCGTCCTTGTTCATATGTGACGGCGATATCAATCGGGAAGCCGTAGGTTTCGTCATAGCGAATGTCGAGTATATCGGCCTGTTGCATGTCATCACGCATCAGTGTAGCAAACAGAGCTTCAATCGTCGCATAGTCCTGCACGAAGGCGTACATGGGATCGCTGGCCGGGTAAGGAGTACCATCGTGAGCAGTTATCGTGGCTAATTGGCCATCACGCACCTCAATCGTGAGAGGCAGGATGTCGCTCAGTGGGAAACAGAAGCAGTTGATGGTGAGCTGGTAGCGGTAATTGACAATTTGTGCAGCCTGCCAGCGCTCGCGGTTGTCATTCAGAACTGCAACCATGTTTTTGGGTGGTACACCACCAAACCAAACGCTCGGTGTGGGGTCATTTGGCGACACACCCGTACAACCACTCATGATGAAGAGAATCTGTACGAGGACGCCAATGATAATCATGCGTATGCGAAGTAGCATAGTGATTTCCCTCGTGTGTTTGTGACGTGTATGTAACAGTCCGATTAATATCATACACGGTAAAACTGAATCACTTGTATCAATCACACATCTACTGCAGTGGTGTAAATGCAGATACGCTCAGGTATAATTCGTCGTCCACGGCCATTTCAATGAAATCGGCGCTCATCTCGCTGGGGAAGCCGTAGGTCGAGTCATAGGTCACCGTCAGTGTGTCGGCCGCACGGAATTCTGCTGTGGCGAGGGCTGCGTAGATGCCCGGTATGGTGGTGTACTGCATGAAAAATCCGTTCCCGGGGTCATTGAGCGCTACGGGTGCACCGTTGGCGTCTGTGAGCGATACCACCGCCCCGTCACGTACTTCTACCGTTATGGGCATGGTGGCGTTCATCGGGCAGAAGCATCCCACCATGAGCTGGTAGCGGTAATTGCGGATGTTGTGCCTCTGCCAGATAGCCTCTTGACGTGCAAGCTCGGCCCCGATGTCCGGTGTTGGTGTACTCACAGCTACCGTGGGTGGTATATTTGTCGCAGTGCTGGTGGGTTGTGTGGCGCTCGAGCGAGCACAAGCGCTCATCAACACGAGCGCGAGGATTGTGCCGACGAAATGTGCGATGGTGCGCATGTGGATTCCTTCCTGGTGTCCATAGGATGCTGTTGTGAGCGCCCAAACGTTCCTTCGCTGGCGTACAGACATGGTGCTTATCAGCGACCCAAATGCGCACGCCACCGCCACTCAAGTATCCCCAAAGTGCCGACAAATATGCTCTCACCCACGAAATGACCGACAGCAAAGAAACTTGCTGTGGGCGCAATCCACACTGCGATTCCCATGCACAGCACTGCCCACAGGAGATTGGCTATGCTCAAGGCGATGATTGCACTGATCGGGCGATGCCGCCATGATGCGAGAAGTGATGCCCCGATGCCGTATGCGATGTTGGCAGTGATGTTGACGACGAGTAGCCACATGGGAATCTGGTAGAGCTCAATCAACAGGTCCCTCAAGAGCCATACGACTATCCCAGCCATAAGACCAGCATATCCGTCGATGCGCAGGATGCCATTATTCATACCCAATTATTCATTCCCACATTCCCAATTCTCAATGAAAATCCACCACAAACTGATCAAAATCGAGCTCTCCCGGTGACTGCCCATATCCTGTCAGCATGGCGGCGGCTTCGCTCCGATGATAGGTCAGGTCGTTGACCACATGCATGATGGTTTGCCAGCGGGTGCGCTGACTGCGTTCGTGTTGCCACCAGACCGCATGTAAATCTGCGTCGGTGAGGCCCGCAAGATACGTCATCCAAGCCGTCTGCTCGTATTGCCAGCGGTTGGTCAAGCTGATCACATCGGCGAAATTCGCTTCAGCAATCACTTCGGTGTTACTGGTGCCTGCAAGTGCCATACGCCAGCCGTAGGCGGTATCGAGTGCATGGACGAGCGTGCCCCGCAGGCTGTGCCAGCCTGGATCCGGTGACACGGGGCGTACGAACTGTTCTGGGGTTATCTGGGTGCATGTATGTAAGATGCGCAGATCCGCCCAAAAGGTGTAGGCGATGAGCTGCTTGATGGCGGTGTGTTGCATGATGCTCCTTGTGCAGGTTGGTTGTGTTGACGTACCTGTCTAGCTAGCATACCACACACCCAATTCTCCATTGCCCCATTCATTCACGCATTCTCAATTCACGCATTGTCAATTCCCCTGTGTTACAATCAATCCTGTCGTGAAACAGTGTAAATAAATAGGAGAGTTCTCAATGCGTGAAATTTTGGCGATGTTTATGCGCCGTTTTTTAGGTGCGATTGGCTACATTCCGGCTGTCGACCAAAAAATCGATGCGGTTGCAGATGCCCTCATGGACAGACTTGAAGTAGCGGTGCCAGCAGTGGCTCAAATCGACGACATGTTGGGTGCGACGTCGCAACGCGGGAGCAACGGTGCTGCGGTACCGGCCATCGCAGGTGCAGGTATGGGTGAGTCGAGCTTTGCCCAAAACGTGCTCCAGTCTGATCTACCTGTTTTGGTCGACTTTTGGGCACCATGGTGCAGTCCCTGTAAAGCCGTATCGCCGATTATCGACGAGTTGGCCCAAGAATACGCTGGCAAAATCAACGTCGTTAAAGTCAACATCGATGAAGATGCGGCGCTTGCAGACACCTACGACGTGCAGTCAATCCCCACCATCGTGTTTTTCAAAAACGGCAGCGAAGTATCACGGAGCAGTGGCGTAAAAACAAAACTGCAGTTCCAACGTGACATCGAAACGGCGATTGCGTAACATATGGTATATATGCCGCCGGCCCAACCACGATGCAAGGATGAGGGTGTCTTTGTATCGTGGTTATTCGTGAACCTATCAGCTGTATTTTGAAAAAATTCACCCTTGTGTCTAGGATGGACGAGTAGCGACGAAATAGTTCATGGTGTATGCAACCGTCAAGAAATATTGCGTTTATGCTCTATATACACTGTTTTTGGTCGTTTTGTGTGCACACGTGAAACCACGAAAAACAGCGTAACCCAAAGCGCATTTAGGGTATCAGTTAGGGTATCAGTAGGCACCTTAGGAAAAACAACGAAACATGATTGTTCAGGGGGTGGCTCATGAAGATCTCACAGAGTACTCTTGTGATTCTCGCCGTAAGTCTCTTCATCAGTGGCTGTGCAAGCATAGTGCCAGTCTCCAACGAATCTCAAACCGAAGTGCCGCCTGCGATTGTGTGGCGGACAAACATGCGTGATGGGTATGAACCAACACCATCGGATGTCGTGGTGCCTGATTGTGGCGACCTGGTACTACAACTTCCATTGCGGGATTTGTCGATGGTGGCAGGGCGACTCGAGCCCGGGCAATTCCGTGGTGGTGATTATAAACCACATGGTGCTTTTCGTATGAGCATGGCGGATGTTGAAGTCCTCTCGGCAATCAGTGGATATGTGACTGCGGTTTCTGCGTATCTTCAGACCGCAGATGGCGAAATAGGCAAGGGTGAGGTGCAGTATTTGGTTGATATCCAGCATCCCTGTGGCATACAGGTGCGCTATGATCACTTGAAAGTGCTGAGCGCTCCTCTGCAACAAGTGTTTGCGGATAATGGTGTTACGGTTCAGAATGATTCGCGCACCACCGATATTCAGCCACCGGTTGCGATACAAGCCGGTGATGTCCTTGCCACGCGTGTTGGATTGACTGAGACAGGCGCCAACTACTCGTTTGACTTCGGTGTGTATGATTTCCGTGAACGTCAACCCAGCAAGCGCAGTTTTCAAGAGTACATGGATCTTCTTCCAGGTGGTTTGTGGCTAGGAGTGTATGGCACGTGCTTTTATGACCGCTTCAGCCCAGAAAACGCCGCATCCCTCCGTGCAATCCCATTCGGTGGCTTGGAACGTGGGAGTGATTATTGTGCAGATGATGCAATCGCCGCGGAAGTGGTAGATGTGACTCCTCAGGTGCCGCAACCCACACTCCTCGTGCCCACGGCAACGAGTCAATCAGACACGACGTCCGCTGGTAATACACAGTCTGTGACCATCACTTGGATGTGGAACGGCAGTGATGGGTATGCGCCCACGCCCCCCGACGCCGTGGTGCCCGATTGTGTAGATGTGGGCTGGCAGGCGCCGCTACGCGATTTTGCGTTGGTTGAGGGTCGGCTCGAGCCCGGGCAAATCCGCGGTGGTAACTACAAAGCCCATGGCGGCTTCCGCATGAAGCAATCAGAAGTCGACGTGCTCTCGGCCATCAATGGGGGCATCACCAGTGTGGCCGCATACCGTGAAAACGCCACAGGTGCCCCGGAAAACGGTGAAGTGCAGTACCTCATCGAAATCCAGCATCCCTGTGGCATGCAAGTGCGGTACGACCATCTCAAAGTACTTAGCGCACCCCTGCAACAATTGTTTGCCGACAACGGAGTCGGTGTGGGCGCCGACTCACGCACCACATTCATCCAACCACCCATGCCGATTCAGGCCGGCGATCTGATTGCTACGGCCGTTGGTTTTACTGAGACTGGGGCCAACTACTCGTTTGATTTTGGGGCCTATGACCTGCGCACCCCCCAGCCCAGCAAACGGAGCACGGAAGAGCTGTTGGCCATGGGTCCGAGTGGCGTGCTCGGGCAATATGGACTCTGTTGGTACGACCTGTTTGGGCCGGAGCAGGCCAGTGCCATCCGGGCCATCCCCATCGGTAGCATGGAGCAGGGGAGCGATTATTGCGAGTAAGCAGTGCGTCTATCGCACATTGCGTGTTAAGGTCTGTTTGGTGTACCCGCACGAGTTGCAGATCATGATGCGATAGCCAGCCGCATTGGTGTAGCGCACATCACGGCCACAGCGCGGGCAGACCTGCAACTCGTAGGTGGGGGCTGGTCGGCTGTAGGGGTCGGTTTTGCCCTCTTTTTGGCTACTCTCAAAGATGCTGGTGGGGCGATTGCGGTCGTGAATGCTGGGGCGGGCGGCACCCGTCGGGGTAATCCGCAACGTGTCGATGATGCGGTCGACCAAGATGCGGTAATCTTCGGCACCACGACATTCTGGGTCGTATTCGAAAATCGATTTGCCGTAGCGGGGGGATTCCGACAAACGCACGTTGGTGCGGATGGGCGGGGTCACTTTGCTGCCGTAGCTGGCCTGCAACCCTTCGAGCAAATCGAGGGCTTGGCGCGACCGTGGGTCGTACATGGTGGGCACAATCAAGCGGATGGCGTCGGTGTTGCCCTTCATTTGTTCAATTTGTTTGTGGAGGAGCTCAATACCACGTATTGAAAAGAGCTCAACAGTGGTGGGCGCAATGATGTCATCAGCAGCTACGAGTGCGTTGGCGTTCATGGGGGTCAGTGAGCCACTCGAGTCGAGCAAAATCATGTCGTAGTAGTCGGCAATGGGCGCTAGTGCCTTCTCGAGGGTTCGTCCCCAATCCGCCCCGCGACTCATGGTGGTCTGGGCGCTGAGGAGGGTGGTGTCGGCCACCACGAGGTCTAGATTGTGGCGCGTGGGCACAATACAGCGGGCCGCATCCATTCCCTCAATAATCAGCTCGTACAGGGTGTGCTTGGCCTGTACCCCCAGTGACGACGACAAATTGCCCTGTGGGTCGGTGTCGACCATGAGTACTTTCACCCCGCGGAGCGCAAGCCCCGCTCCTATGTTGATGACGGTGGTCGTTTTGCCGATTCCGCCCTTGAGATTCGCAACCGTGACAATCCGTGGCATAGTGCACCTTTGAACTCTGTGATCCGCTTTCACTATACCAGCATCTGTGCGCCCTTGGCACAAAAAATTGCTATAATGGCCCCATCCTAGTGCAAAAGAGAGGAATCAGTATGCCTTGGATTAAGGTGTTTAGCATTGAAGAAGCCACTGGCTTCCTCAAAGAGCAGTACGATGCTGCCATCAAACGCGCTGGGCGCATCTGGAACATCGTCTCCATCATGGGGCAAAACCCGCGCGCCATGAAGGCCTCCATGGATTTTTATGGGGTGCTCATGCATGGCCCATCGCCATTGAGTCGCGGTCAGCGGGAAATGTTGGCGACGGTCACATCGTCGATGAATCATTGCCTCTACTGAAGGCGCTCGCATGCGCATGACCTCCGTGCTGAGGTCGCTGATTTTGGCATTACCGACGAACGCATGGCCGATCTATTTGTACACCACATCTGCAGTGATTGGCGCCAAGCTGGTTTGTCACCGGTCGATCGCGCGTTGTGTGAGTTCGCCGAAAAACTCACCAAAACACCGCAACAGATGAGCCCCGCTGATCTCGACGTGCTCCGTGGTCATGGTCTTGATGACCGTGCCATCCATGATGCCACTCAGGTGATTAGCTTTTTCAACTACATCAACCGCATCGCCGATGCCCTTGGCGTCGAGCCCGAAGCGTTCGTACACCCGTGGGAGCAAAGCTCGCCCTCCTAGGATACTTGCCGTCTTGCACCCCTCCTGCTACGCACAGTGGCAGGAGGGGTATTTCATGGATTTTCAGCCCTAGTGCGACAACTGCGGCCTGATGGGGCGTGGGGGTATGTTGGCGATGCATGGGAGCGACGTGGCACACGATGCCTGTACGTGTGCTTCAATCGCCTGCCCTTACTGCGCCGGTTGCGCATCTGATTGCGACTAAATCCCCGATATCTGTGCCAGTTGCCCGACACCGGCGGTAATCGCCATGCCGATGATGCCCCCGAGGACGATGCGCATCGTGGTTTTGATGAGTGGTGAACCTGCCGTGCGTGCACTCAATATTCCCGTCAGCAACAAACCAATGAGTGACATGATGATAATCGCCGTGGCTTTGCCTCCCAATGTCGGCGCAAAGACCCCGATAAATGGAATCAGGCCACCAACGATGAAGCTCACACTCGACGCGAGTGCCGCTTGTACCGGGCGCGCGATGGTCGTTTCGTTTTGGCCGAGTTCGTCCATCAGATGCGCCTTGAGTGCGTCTTTGGCATGGAGTTCTTTGGCAACGGCGCGGGCTAATTCCTCGGAGAGACCGCGCTCTACATAGATTGCCGTGAGTGCGAGCTCTTCACCGACCGGGTCGATTTTTTGGTGCTGGATTTCAAGCGTTTTGTCGGCTACCTCGATGTCGGTTTGTGAGCTGACCGACACGTACTCGCCGACGGCCATCGACATCGCTCCGGCGGTGATGCCGGCAATGCCCGCAGTGATGACCAAAGAATCTTGGCCAGCAGCGACGATGCCAATCAGCAAACTGGCCGTCGATACGAGACCATCATTGGCGCCCAGGACCGCAGCGCGAAGCCAGCCTGCCCGATGCGCCCGATGCTCACGGTTGCGCTGTTCGACAGCGGCAAGGAGATCACTGCTCGGCGGTTGATTGGATGCTGTCATGGTCAGACTCCCTACGTTCTTAAATCATCGACATGGTTGTTGTGTGTATGGCGCATTATACGTCGTGATACGCCGTCCAACTTCCGTATCGTCAGGTGGATTCCATGGCTAGCCCCCAAATGCCCCCGGCGTTTTGTTGCACGGCATGACTTTGTAGCAACACATATGGGAATCGCATGTATTGTGTGCGTGTCGGTATGATTTTCTTCATGGGGCACCGAACACGTTCTGTAGTACTTCACAGCTCCCTTTGAGACCGCTCATGCGTTGGGCGGCCTCTTTGCCTGCCTGTACACGCCGATAAGCCATCACCACATGACCGCCCTGCGCCATCAACTGACGAGCTGTTTCGAGTCCGACCCCAGAATTCGCACCGGTGATGATAGAGACGCTCCCGCTGATATCTTTGGCGCGGGTATGCTCGTCTAGCGCAAGCTTTCGTAGTGCCATGGGAATCTCCTTACCGTGAAACCATCTATGCTCCTCCTTTCAAAATACAAAAATACCAGGGAAAACAGACTAGCAAAGCACGACATCTTACTCACATATCACGACAATGTTGTCCAAGCTATTATTTCAAATACATTTTAATTATTAAAATACATTTGAAATAATCTATGGAACGATGATTGATCGGCAAAAAAAGCGGCGACCACCAGATGGTGGCCGCCACATGTACAACGGAGAAATGTGCGTTAGCCCATGGCCTCGAGTTCGTCGAGCAGGGCATCGAAGCGATCCATGGCGGCTTGCACGGGGGCGGGGCTAGCCATATCGACGCCGGCGCCGCGGAGCAGGTCGATCGACGATTGCGACGAACCGCCTTTAAGGAAGCCGAGGTAATTGGCGATGGCGTGCGGGTTGCCCTGGCTGACCTGGGCCGAGAGGGCCAGGGCGGCCGAGATGCCGGTAGCGTACTGGTAGACGTAGAAGTTGTAGTAGAAATGCGGGATGCGCGACCACTCGAGGCCGATTTCATCATCGAGGGTGACGGCTGGGCCATGGTAGCGCTTGACCATGTCGTAGTAGCGCTCGGTCAGCCCTTCGGTGGTGAGTGGCTCATCTTGCTCGGAGCGCGTATGCATGTCGAGCTCGAACTCGGCAAACATGGTCTGGCGGATGAGGGTGGTGCGTATGTCTTCGAGCTGTTGTACCAGCAGGTGGCGACGCAGAGCTGCATCGTCACGCGTCTTGAGCAGGTGTGAGATGAGGAGTGACTCATTGAGGGTCGAAGCGACCTCGGCCACAAAAATCGTGTAATCGCCGTAGTGGTACGGCTGTGTTTTGCGCGTAAAGAAGGAGTGCATGGAGTGACCGAGCTCGTGGGCGAGTGTGAACACGTCGTCGAGGCGGTTTTGGTAGTTGAGCAAAATGTAGGGGGCGGTGGTGTACGAGCCATTGCTGTAGGCACCGCTCCGTTTGCCCTTGTTTTCGTAGACGTCGATCCAGCGTGATTCATAGCAGGTGCT
>JBBAWX010000019.1:0-42538 GCA_040396955.1 Roseiflexaceae bacterium | reverse complement strand
TGCATGACGGCTTCACGGGCCTTGATGACGCGCACGAGGGCATCGGCATCGGTGCCGGTGGTGCCTTGAAGGCCGGTCAGGGTGTTGATGAGCTGGTCGATGTCGCCGAGGGCCTGCTCCCAGGCGGTATCGTTGGCATACATCAAACTCAAATCCCAGGTATCGGCGGTATTGGCTTCACTGCGGGTTGGAACCTGTTGGGTAGTCATAGGAGTCCTTTCGGTTTCATGCATTGAATTATACCAAAAACCACCATGTACCACGGTTTTTATTTGACCCAGGCGGCATCAAGCCAGAGCATGTAGCGTGGGAGGAGTTGATTGTAACCGGCGTTTTGCGTGCGAAAAGCGCCGGCACTCGGCACAAACGCTGGGCCACGCAGGGTGACTTCGATGGTGGATTGAGCGGGGAGCACGGGGAGATCAATGACGACGGTGGTGCGTGTGGGGTCGTTGATCTCGATGGTGCCGATGCGCGCATGTTCCACCCAGACTTCAATGGGAGGTTGGGGCAAACGATCGTCTGGCCAACCGGCGACGGAGTACTGCAGGTGGAGTTGTTGCACGAAGCCGGTCGCTGATTGCGCGAAGCGCAGTCGCGTTTCGGAGCCGCACCAACGCCCCCAGCGATCGCTGGCGGAGTCGTATTCGGGGCGGTAGCACCCGTCGATGAAGCCGATATCGATGCCATCACCCACGTCGATGCGATCGGTGGGAGTGGGTGGGAGCCACAACCAAGCCCACGGGAGCGGGTTGCGCTCTTCGACGTACCAGGTGCGAAAGGCATTGCGGGCTTCGTCGCGTTGACCTTGGCGGCGGGCGATATCACCGCGTAATATGGCCCGCTCTTTGCCGTCTTGCGCATAGGTATCAAGAAGAGCTAGCGCGGCAGCGTCATCGCCACGCCACATTTGTTGTACGATCGGTGCGACGGTGCGCATGCGCTCCGGCAGTGGCTCGGGGATGGGCATCAGCCACGGGTCGTTGTGGAGCATGCGCGCATACTCCGTCTGATTGGCAATCTGGCCATGGCTGGCGTACGCGAGTTGTGTGCACTGCCAGGCCGAGGGGAGTGGCCCGAGTAGTGATGGTGGGATGCCGGTGACGCGCCCACCGAGGGGGGTACTTACGATCGACCAGAGCGCAATGCTGGTAACAAGGACCACGATTGGCACCGGCGCACGGAGTGCCTGCCAATCACGTTGGCGGAGCCAGACCAGCGTGCCAGCCGCACTGATGGCCCAAAACGGCAACAAGATGATGCGGAAGCGGGTAATACTAAATAGTGCGATGCTCAAAACGATGGGCAGGATGACCCACAACAGGTAGAGTTCGTGTTGGCTACGTGTGGCGCCATCACGGCGCATCACCCATAACCCAAAGATGGCGGGCCCGATCAAGAGCGCATACCAGAGATCGTCGAAGACGAAAAGCAGGGTGGCGTAGGTGGGGGAGAGTGCGCCTTGGCTGAATCCGTCGCTGAAACGCTCGGCACTGGTATAGCGGATCTGCCAAAAATCGACGAATTCGCTGGGGATGCGTGCGAGATATGCCCCAACATCGCTGGTGATGATACACAGAGCCTCCGCAGTGATGGCCTGCTGCCGTGCGCCTTGGGTGGCGAGGAGTCCGGGGTGGGGGAGACATGTGTCATCGGGAACATGCACACCTGGCTCGATGAGGGATTGCACATAGGCGTTGGTGGTGGTGCTGTCGATGCCACCGAATTGACCGGCATGCGCTCGTAGGAGGAGATTGTAGGCGCCGGTGGTGTCGATCAAAATGACGCCGCCGAAGGTACGACTTGCGTAGATGCTCCAGGGCGCGATTGTGAGTACGCAGACCCCCAGCATGATGAGCATGCGATAGAGGCGTTGGCGCATCAAGGCGGGCTCGAGGCGACCACCACCGTAGTACATCCAAGCGGCAACCACCGGGATGTACGCGAGGGTCACTCCGCGGGTAAGTGCCGCTGCGCCGAGGGCCAGCCCCAATACGAAGGCCCTCCCGTAGCCCGGTTTGGCGATTTGATAGCCGAGAGCCAGCCAGATGATACACAAAAAGAGGGTGAGGGAGAGGGTTTCAGAAAGATAGGTAAATGGCATGATGGCCAGTGGTAGGGCGATGGCAACCAGGTTGGCGGCCACATCAGCCACGGGGACCTGCTGTGGCCACATGCGCCGTGCAATGCCCCAGACCAAGAGCACATGGCTGAGTGATAAGAGGACCTGAGTGAACCAAACCCATTGCTCGCTACCGCCGATACGAATGTGCGCGGCCACGAAGAGTGGATAGAGCGGGGCGCGCATCCAAAATGCGTCGAGATACCAGGCAAAGCCACGTCCATATGCTAACCAGGTGGCTGCGGCCACGTATTCACTTTCGTCGGAGATAGAGCCGGTGCGTGGCAAGGTCAGCCATACCACAATGCGGAGTAGTACGGCGAGGAAAAGTGCCAGCCACAGCCAACGATGGCGGATGAGGAATTGCATGGGACCTCCTTACCTGCATGGGCGCATTATAGCACCCTGTTCCGCTATAATAAGGTTACATTCTACTGACGAGGGTCTCATGCTTGCGTTAGCGCACCTTTCACATGCCTATGGAGCGACGCCAGCACTGCACGATTGCTCGTTGACGCTGTTGTCGCAACAGCGCATGGCCATCGTGGGGCCCTCAGGGTGCGGCAAAAGCACGTTATTGCGCATCATCGCAGGGTTGGAGCCGGCACATCACGGGCGCATCTGGTATCACGGGCACGACATCACGCAGTTGGCAGCGCATCGCCGCCAGATTGGCCTGATGTTCCAAGACCATGCCCTGTTTCCGCATCTGACCGTGCAACAAAACATCGCCTACGGGATTGCGCATCAGCCGCGTGACGTGCAACAACAGCGGGTGCATGACCTGTTGGAGATGACCAGATTGACCACGCTGGCGCAGCGCTACCCCGATCAACTCTCGGGTGGGGAGCGACAGCGGGTCGCACTGGCGCGTAGCCTGGCGCCGAGCCCACGCGTATTACTCCTCGATGAGCCCTTTGCGGCGCTTGATCGCCTATTGCGAGATTTTTTGTTGGATGAAGTCGTCGAAATCCTGACCCGGGAGGAGGTTTCGGCCGTATATGTGACCCATGATGCCAATGAGGCCTGCCGCTTTGCCGATCAGTTGGTGGTGATGCGTGCGGGGCGGATTGTGGCGCAGGCGGCGCCAGTGGAGCTTTACCGCAACCCGCCGAGTGTGTTTGTGGCGCAACTGTTGGGGATGCGTGGCATTGTCCCCTATCAGGCTACTGCCACGGGGGTGCACACCGCGTTTGGTAGCTGGCCCTTGCCTGCCCCCGCTACCCGTGGTACACTCCTGATTCGCCCAGAGGCCAGCTTGGGGGCTGGTGAGCCGTTGTCCCATATGATACGAGGTGTGGTGCGCGCGAGCACGTTTCGCCCGCCTTGGCAACGCCTCGTGATTGCAGCGCACGATGATGCGAGCGTGCAGATTGACTGCGATGTGCCAGTGACACCATCATGGAGGATCGGGGCATCGGTGACGATCCCGTTTACGTTGACCGCGTGTACGTTTTTACATGATGAAACGAGTGGAGTATCGGCGTAGCCGAGCAAAGGAGGATGAGTATGCGGGTTGGATTAGTACAAATCAATTCTCAAGAAGATCGGCACCGCAATGTGACGCGCGCAGTTGAGCTCATCGAATCGGCCGCTGCCCAAGGGGCGACCTTGGTGTCACTCCCCGAATGTGTGACGTTTTTGGGGCGCAAAGAGCACCATGCGGCCAATGCGGAGGCGCTTGATGGTGAGACTGCCCAGGTGTTTGCGGATACCGCCAAACGTCTCGGGATTTGGCTCCATGGTGGTTCGCTCATCGAAAAAGGCCCCGACGGTACGAAAGACTACAACACCACCCTGGTGTTTAATCCACAGGGCCAGCAGGTGGCCATGTACCGCAAGATTCACCTGTTTGATGTGGATATTGCTCCGGGGAGCTACCGTGAATCTGACACCTACTTGCCGGGTGATCAAATCGTGACCACGGATATCGCTGGGGTCAATGTGGGCTTGAGTATCTGCTACGATGTGCGTTTCCCTGAGCTCTATCGCCTGTTGGCACTGGCCGGTGCCAAAATCTTGTTGGTGCCTGCCGCGTTCACTGCATTTACGGGCAAAGATCACTGGGAGGTGCTGTTGCGGGCGCGTGCCATTGAAAATCAATGCTATGTGCTGGCTGCTGCCCAATGGGGCGAGCATCCGGTGGGGCGGCACTGCTACGGGCGGAGCATGATTATCAACCCGTGGGGCACGGTCATGGCCACAGCGCCCGATGGTGAAGGAGTGGTGGTGGCCACGCTCGATATGGCCGAGTTGGAGCGTTTGCGCACCAGTGTGCCCTCGCTGGCCAATCGCCGCCCAGCGATTTATCGTTGGTAATTGCTGGCCCCCTTCTTGGCGAGCGCACCGACTCGCCAAGAAGGGGGGAGTAGTTATGTGAGCCGTAGGACGATTTTGCCGGCGCCCATCTGGTTTTGGTAGGCGCGGATGCCGGCGGCCGCTTGATCGAGGTCGTAGGTCGCCAGTACCGTTGTGGTCATGGCGTCGTACAAACCTCCCTGAATGTCAACCATGGCGCGGATGACGCGCGTCATGCCGTAGCGGCGAATCCACTCGGTCAACCAGAACCCCTCAACCACGCGATTCCCAAATAATAGGGTGCCCACATCGACGCTGACTGGTGCCAGTGACAGTGCGCCGTAGACCAGGATGCGGGCTCCGGCGGGCATGGCTTTGAGCATGGTGCCGGTCAGCGGACCAGCGACAGCGTCGAAAGCGATGCCCGCCCCGTATTGTTGGCAGGCCTGCTGGAGTTGCGCGGGGAAATCGTCGTGTTCGCTGACGAGCACCACAGTGGCGCCGAGTGCGGTGAGCTCTGCCACATAATCGGCGTTGCGCACAACGGCAATGCTCGCTAGACCGCGGTGCTTGGCAGTGCGGATGAGCATACGACCCAGAGCACTGTTGGCAGCATTGAGCACCACACCGCGCTGTTTGGCCTCGCACGCTCGGTCGATGAGTGCCCAGGCGGTGAGTGGGTTGACCAGCATCATGGCCCCTTGTTCGTCGCTGATGTGGTGCCGCAGTGGGAAGACCTGAGTGGCGCTGGCAATCGTGTATTCGGCCCAGGTGCCGAAATTACCTTGGCTGGCCAGAGCTACGCGTCGCCCCTGCCAGAGTACGCCGAGACCACCACCACTTGCGACCACCGTGCCACACCCCTCAAATCCGGGGGTGGTTGGTGGCTCGCGGCGGACCCCGTAGCGCCCGCGCAAAAACATCAAATCCGATGGGTTCACCGCAGCCGTGTGCATTTTGATGAGCACTTGCCCGGGGCGCGGGCGCGGCGTGGCCACGGTGCGCACATGGAGTCCCTCGGGTCCGTCGAACGATTCAAGTTGGAGTGTGCGCATGGTGTCTGGGATCATCATTGAGGTACCTCGTTGAGAAAGCGACGAAATTCGTGGTGCCAAGCGGTCGGGACTTCGTCTTGGACCGCCATCCCTGCCGGCAAGAGGACGCTATCGCAGTGCGGCATGAGCCGCTGAAAGGCGGCAAGACGTGTGGGCGGCGTGGTCCGTGCCTGTTGCCCCCAGACCACCTGCACTGGACAGGTAAGCTGCGGCAACAGCGTGCGCACATCGCAGTTCAAGAGTCCAGTCACAAAACAAATCGGTGCCCAGCGTGCACCTGGGCGATGGGCGGTTTGGTAGTAGAGCTGGCGCATTTGAGCATCACAGGCAGCTGGGTCGGCGTAGGTCATCGAGGTGAGAAAGTAGTCGATACTCCGTCGGCTCACTAATCCTGCAAATACCGCCGCCCCGACCGGCCCCGCTAAAAGCCGGTAGGCAGCGGTTGGGCTGGCTGGGGTGACGAGATCTTCGATGCCGGTGGGACAGATGACCGAGAGCGCCCGAAAGAGGTCGGGGCGACGGGCGGCCGCACTCAGTAGATACGCCGAACTCAGTGATACTGCCACGGCGGTGAGTGGCTGGCCTACCTGGCTCGCCACATGGATGATGAGATCGATGTACAGCTCAGCCGTGTAGTGCATGCGCGGGCGGTCAGAATCACCAAAACCGAGCAAATCGATGGCGATAACGTGGTGTGTGGCTGCGAGCAGGTGGAACGGGTGGCGCATCTCGTGTGCCGATGCTGCCGCATTAATGCTGTGGATGAGTAGGATGGGTGGCCCAGCTCCAGCTTCGTGGAGCGCAATCTGGTGGCCCCGCCACGAGATGAACCGTGGGGTGACCCCCAGCAGGCGTAGTGGTGTCGTTGTCATGAGGTAAGGTCTCCTTTGAGAGTGGCCAGGTATACGTGTAACCAGCGCATACCAGCCGCATGGGTGTCAAATAAACCGTCGAGTTGGGCCTCGTACGCCGCCATGAGGACGCTCCGTACCTGTGGCCCTGGCGGGATGCCCAGCGCAATCACATCATCGCCGCGCACCACGGCGGTGGGGCGCCCGCGGTGCACGTGGAGCATGCGGGCCCGTGCCACAAAGTCTGCTCCCGGACGTTGTGGTGGGAGTGGTGGGCGCCCCGCACTATCGGCGGCAGTCAGGCGTTCCCAGAGCTCGATGTCGGCCGGTGCGAGGCGCTGCGCTAGCCGGCGCACACTGCGATCATTGACGATGGCATTGAGTGCCATCATGTGCTCTCTGACGAGATTGCATATGGGGTCGTGATAACGCTTGGGGGCGTGGATGCGCTCGAGGAGCATCTGCGTTGGTTCCACGCCGGCGAGTGCATGTCCAGGGCTGACGATGCGCTCTTCACGCCAGGCAGTGGTCGCCGGTTTGCCCAGATCGTGGCAGAGGGCTGCCAGGAGCAACGTGATGCGGTGCTCGGCGTCGAGATCGGTATTGGCGGCGGCTGCCGCCGCACAGACATACCCCGTGTGCACCCATACATCCCCCTCGGGGTGGTACGTGGGGTCTTGTGGACATCCCATTAGTGCACCGAGCTCCGGATACAGATTGATGACATCGGTCTGTACCAGCACGGTGAGGCCGGCGGCGGGGTGCGGCGCGAGCGCCCAGAGCCGCCATTCATGCCAGATGCGGTCGGGGTCCAGTGGGGGCAGGGTCGGTAGCGCATGCCGCACGAATTGGGCCGTTGCTGGAGCAACGGTGAGTTGGTAGGTGGCCGCCAGCCGCATGAGGCGGAGCACACGGACTGGGTCGACCAAAAAGCCTGCGTTGATGTGCCGTAGCAGACCAGCCTTGAGGTCGGCAACGCCACCGTAGGGGTCGATGAGCGTACCGTCGGGTAAGAGGGCCAGTGCGTTGATGGTCACATCGCGCTGGGCGGCGGCATCGGCGATGTCAGCGTGTGGCGTCACACTGATGTCGATGGGGATGCCGTTGAGACGTAGGCGGATAATTGGCTTGTCGCTGCCGACGATGTGAGCCGCATAGGCACTACAGCGCTCGACAATCTCGCGTAGTGCGACGCCGACTACCTCGAAGTCGTATTCGTGTGGGTACGTTCCCTGCGTCAGGTCGCGCACCGCACCACCTACCAAACGCCACTGCCAGCCAGCTTCACTCATGAGCTCGCGTAGCTCACCCGTCTGCTGCCATATGATCGCCTGAATGTCGTGTTCGTGCCCCATGAAATCTGCCCTTCGCATTAGCTGCATACTTTCCAACGATGTTTTCAGCAAAAAGTTCTCTTTGTGAGTATTATAGAGATATTCACACCGGAGTGAGTACGTAGTTTTTTAATACGACAAAGTTGTGTATAATACTCATGTAATTATGGGTTGACACACCTAGAGGAGTAACACAATGAGTGGAATCACCATGTACAGCACCGATTGGTGCTCAGATTGCCGAGTTGCCAAGCGCGTCTTCGCCGAAGAGCAGGTGGCCTACGTCGAGATCAACATTGAGCGTGAGCCGAGCGGCGCCGAAATTGTGCGTTCGTTGAACAACGGCAACCAGGTTGTGCCGACCATCGTTTTCCCGGATGGTTCGATTCTGGTAGAGCCTTCAGCGGCGGTCTTGAAAGAAAAGCTGGCCAGCCTCGGGGTGTAGTCGGCGGTGCACCGCCACCCTCACGGAACCGGAGTATTCCGGTCCGTGGGGGTTTTTTGTGGCCGTATCAGGCAGGGAGCAACGGCATGGTCTCGATGATTTGTTCGTGCCCAGGTCCCACCGACACAATGGCCAGTGAGGCGCCACACAATTCGGCAAGGCGCATGATGTAGGCCTGAGCGTTAGGTGGGAGCTCATGCCACTGGCGTGCATGTTGCGTGGGGGCGAGCCAACCGGGCAATGTTTCATAGACCGGTTCGACCTGCGCATATTCTTCGAGGAGTGTCGGCGGGTGGTCAAGCAGGCGGTCGCCGATGCGGTAGCCGACGCAGACCTGGATTTCGGCGAGCTCATCGAGCACGTCTAATTTGGTGATGGCGAGCATGTCGATGCCGTTGAGGCGGGTCACGTAGCGAGCCGCCACCGCATCAAACCAGCCCACCCGCCGCAGTCGTCCGGTGGTGGTGCCGACCTCGGCCCACGGTTTGCCCATCTGGCGGAGTGCGTCGGCGGCTACGCCGTCGACTTCACTGGGGAACGGTCCACCGCCGACTCGTGTCGTATACGCCTTGAAGACCCCCAACACGTGGTCGATGTGCTGGGGAGCAACCCCAGCTCCTTGGCATGCCCCAGCGATGCCCGGGGCGGATGAGGTCACGTAGGGGTAGGTGCCATGGTCGATATCGAGCATGACCCCTTGAGCCCCCTCCAGCAGTATCGCTTGGCGCTCGGCAATTGCCGCTTGCACGATAGGGTAGATATCGCAGATATAGGGAGCCAGGCGTTGCCCGTACGCCACATATTCGGCGTGCATACGATCAAGATCAAGTGGCTCAACGCCATAATAGCCGGTGAGCAGGCGGTTCTTGATGTGTAGGATCTGCGTCAGGCGCACGTGGAGCAGCTCTGGGTCGAGCAAATCAGCCACGCGTACTCCGATGCGGGCCATCTTGTCGGCGTAGGCCGGGCCAATTCCTCGTCCGGTTGTGCCGATTTTGCTGTCGCCGCGAAGCGCTTCGTCGAGGCGATCCTGGAGCACATGGTATGGCATGACCACATGGGCCCGATCGCTGATGTAGAGGTGACCAATGGGAATGTTGCGGGCGCTGAGGCCATCAAGCTCAGCGATGAATGATTTCGGGTCGATGACGGTGCCGTTGCCGACAATATTGTGGGTGTTGGGTTCGAAAATACCAGCAGGCACAAGGTGCAACTTGAACGTGCCGTGACGATTGACAACCGTGTGCCCCGCATTGTTTCCACCGCTGTAGCGTACTACGGTCTGGGCCCGTGCCGCCAGAATATCGACAATATGGCCTTTGCCTTCATCACCCCATTGCGCACCAATCACTGCTACTACGGTCATGTATTGCCCCTTTTCGATGTACGCACATCCCGACATAGTGCGGGCAACCACGCTGTTTCCACGCAACGTGTAGTATTATAGAGTATGTTTTAGGAGAAGGGGCATATGGAAATCGATATTGCGCTGTTTACCATCATCGCACAGCTCATTTTTTTGGAGGGGATTCTCTCCATCGACAATGCAGCGGTACTTGGCGCCATGGTGGCGCATCTCCCCAATGACAAGCCGATTCCGTGGCCAGCACCCTTGCGCATGCTTCAACCGTGGGGGCAACGGGTGCTTGGGAATCAGCGCGATGCTGCCCTGAAAGTGGGTTTGCTCGGGGCCTATCTTGGTCGTGCCTTGATGCTCGTGCTCGCCGGCTGGATTGTACAGTACCCCTGGCTCCGGGTAGCAGGTGCCAGTTATCTCATCTATCTCGCGATTCATCATTTCGGGCAACGCTACGACGATAGCGGTGAAGATGGCCAATTCGGCAGTAATCGCCTGTCGCAGAGCGGATTTTGGGCCACGGTTGGTGCGCTTGAGTTGGCCGATTTGGCCTTTAGCATCGACAACGTGATTGCTGCGGTGGCACTCTCCGACAAATTGTGGATTGTCATGTTGGGGGTGGCCATCGGCATCGTGCTCATGCGCTTTGCTGCCACCATTTTTAGTCGCCTGATTGCCTGGGAGCCTGCGTTCGAAACCAGCGCGTTTTTGCTGTTGCTGGCCATTGGTGCTGAGTTGCTCCTCCATCAGTTTGCGCATGTGACGTTCACCGAGTTCCAGCAGTTCATGATTTCGGTGAGTATTTTGGGGTTGACCATCGGGATTGCGCGCTCGCCACTGCGCCGACCGGTGGTGTGGTTGCTCAAGCCGTTTCGTTGGCTCAGCTACATCATTGCCAGTGCCATCGAGTGGGTGTTGCACCTGCTGACGTCACCGTTTCGACGCGCGGCATCCTAATCGACTGCTCAGGAGAGTGCAAACGACCGGCGCGGAGTCATCCGCGCCGGTCGTTGATTGCTGTGTGATGGGGTGGTTACGCCATCTGTTGATAGCCGGGGACGGTCAAAAATTCCACAAATTCGGGGGTCAAAATCAGCTGGTCGAGCAATGCCACCGCTTGATCGAGGCGGGGACCAGCGAGTCGTGCCTGCAACGCAGCCACTTCTTCGTCGCGGATGAGCCGATAGAGGGTGGCATCGACGGGGCGGCCATCATTGAGCGTTGCGCCATGATGGAGCCACTGCCAGATTTGTGAGCGGGCGATTTCTGCGGTGGCCACGTCTTCCATCAGGTAGTTGATGGCCACGGCGCCGCGCCCACCAAACCAGGCTTCGATGTACTGGAGTGCCACGCTGATGTTGTTGCGCAAGCCGGCCTCGGTGATATCGCCACTCGGAATGGCGAGCAAATCGGCAGCACCGATGGTGACCACAGGCACGCGTTCGATTTGATTGTCGCCGCTAAAGGCGCCGTTGAAGACCGCCTGCACGGCGCTGACCAACCCTGGGTGGGCCACCCAGGCGCCGTCGAAGCCTTGGTTGGCCTCGCGTTGTTTGTCGGCGGCTACGTTTTTGAGGGCCTGCTCGTTGGCAGCTGGGTCGTCACGGCGTGGAATGATGGCCGACATGCCGCCGAGGGCGTGTGCGCCCCGTTTGTGGCAGGTGGCAGCGACTAGCTCGGCTGCGGAGCGCAAAAAGTGCACGCTCATGGTGACCTGCGAACGATCGGGGAGCACGAAGTCTTTGCGGTGATTGAAGGCCTTGATGAAGCTGTAGATGTAATCCCAACGCCCATGGTTGAGGCCACTCGAGTGATCGCGGAGCTCGTAGAGGATTTCGTCCATCTCGAAAGCGGCCAAGATGTGCTCCACCAGTACCGTCGCACGAATGCTGCCTTGGGGCACGCCGAGGCGGTCTTGGGCATAGACAAAGATGTCGTTCCAGAGGCGTGCTTCGAGGTGGTTTTGTAGCTTGGGCAGATAAAAGTACGGGCCGCTGCCACGGGCCAATAGTTCTTTGGCGTTGTGGAAGAAGTAGAGCCCAAAGTCGAAGATCCCGCCTGATACGGGTTTGCCACCATAGCTGACGTGCTTTTCTTCGAGATGCCAGCCGCGGGCTCGCACCGCCAAGACGGCGGTCCGGTCGTTGAGGCGGTAGCTCTTGCCGTCGGTGTGGAGTTCAATGGTGCGCCGGATGGCGTCACGCAGGTTGATTTGTCCCTGCACCACGTTGTCCCAGAGCGGTGCATTTGCATCTTCAAAGTCGGCCATGAAGACCTGCGCCCCTGAGTTCAAGGCGTTGATGACCATCTTGCGGTCGACGGGACCAGTAATCTCGGTACGACGATTGCGAAAATCCGGCGGTGGTGGAGCGACACGCCATGTGCCAGCACGAATGTGTGCCGTCTCCGGATTGAAATCAGGCAAGCGCCCCGCTTTGAGTTCGAGCCAGCGCTGTTGGCGACGTGCGAGCAACGCTTGGCGACGCTCTTCAAACCGCTCAACAAGCTCAGCGACGAACGCGAGTGCCTCAGGAGTCAGAATCTCATGGTATTCCGGTTGCATGGCGCCGTGAACCACCAGGGATGAACTCATCTGATTGTTTCCTTTCTTATGCCGCAGTATTGTCGTCGACTACGGCCATGTTGAGTCGTGTACCGAGTGCCACCCATGCATTGCACCACGCTTGTGCATGGCGATCGCCCGCTTGCGCATTGACGTGCATGGCCGGGTAGGTACGTTGCCACACCTCATTATAGTGGTTTTGCAAGACCCATATATCGACATCGTAGGGAGTCACAATGTCGACAAACGCTATGATGCGCTGCAACAACCCGGCATCGGTGGAGGCGGGCGATAGTTGATGAGCCAATTGCTTGAGGGCGTGTTGGAATTGATAGCGTAGGTTGCTAGCGTCGAGTGTTACCCCGGCCGCCTTGGCCGCTTTGAGGGTGTGTGCGAGTGTTTCGATGGCGGGTGGCGTCGCGGCGAGTGCATGAAGAACGTCGGCGTACATGGCTACGCCGGCGGCAATTTGGAGTTCGTTGGGCAGAGGTAACGCCATACTCTGCAAAAAACGCATCAGCGGCAAGTGCTCACGGTACAGGGTGTGATACCGACGTACCGCGTCATCGACGACCCCTTGGAGCAAGGCGGTCAAAATGGTGCGTTGTTCATCCTTGAAGATGGAACGCAATGTGTAGTCGAAGGTGCCGATTTCGCCATGCATGGCAGCGACAATGTGCTCGCGCTGATGCGTCTGCACCGCGTGCTCAATTTGCGTGCGTAAGGCGTCGTAGCGGTGTGGGTGTGGGCTGATACCACCAGTGAGGATCTGAGCGCCAGCCAAAATTACTCCATAGAGGAACTGTTGCCGCTCACCAGTCAGGATTGCCGTAACCTGTGACACACCGAGGGCGACACGCAGGTCGCCGAGTTGCCAGCGTTGTGTCTGCTGGCGCTCAATGTGGTGCTGGTAGATGACCTCGGTGGGCGGGGCGTCGAGGAACAGCGCCGTCAGTGCATCGTGTGCACAGACATCGGCCAGATGTAACTGTAATGGGCGCACCTGTGTCTGGTAGAGCTCCGCAAGGGTGACCCCCGTGTTGCTGACTACCGCCTCGAGCCGCTCGTGGAACCCCTCGGTGAGGTCCATCTCCATGGTCTGCTCGGCGAGTTGGAGCGCGCGCGCCGCATACCGCAGTACCTGGATGGTCTCGATACCACTCGCATCGTTGAAAAACCACGCACAACTCGTGTAACTCTGCATCAGCTGACGCTGGAGTTCGAGTAATCCGAGTGCCGGGAACCGGCTCACCCCCCGTTTGCCGTGTGTGTGCAGAAACTCCGTAATTGTCCGATCATTCGGACTATTCATAATGTCGATGTAGGCATCACGAGCCTGCCACGGATCACGAAAGCAGGCTTGAGCCTGGCGTTCCCATGCAGACTCAATCTGGACGTGGGCCCAATCGAGGGCATCGCGGAGTGGGCCGCGCCAGGCTTGGTTCCAACCGAGTTCACCACCGGTATGGCACCCACAGTCACTGCGCCAGCGTTCGACGCCGTGGACGCAACTCCACGAGCTTTGCTCCACAATGGCTACCTCGTGGGTGGGTGGGAAGCGTGCCAAAAATTCGCCGTACACGGTAATCTGCGCTTGGCCACTCTGTTGAATGTGATGCAGGGCATAGGCGAGGGCCATTTCACCATGACGATGATGATGCCCGTACGACTCGCCGTCGGTGGCCACATGCGCTAGGCAGGGGCGGTCATTGGTGGCGGGGAGTGCTCCAAGCAGGGCATGTGCGAGAGTCTCGCCGTTGTTGAGGAGACCTTGGAAGGCGATGGATTGTGACACACCGCCGTCGTAAAAAAACACGGCAATGCGGCGTCCGGAGGGCAGATTGACCTGGTACGGCCGCGTGGTGTCGATGCCGTGCGCTTGTGTCAACTGCCAGTCACCACCCGTCAATGGACGAATGGCATGGGCCTGGTGTGGCGCCAAAATCGTGAAGGCGATGCCGTGCTCTGCCAGCGCTTCGAGGGAATCGGTGCAGACCGCGGCCTCAGCGAGCCACATGCCCTCCGGTTTGCGCCCATAGTGATGCACGAAATCGGCTACCCCCCATGCAACCTGGGTGCGCCGGTCACGTGGGGTGGCCAGTGGCATGATGAGGTGGCCGTAGACTTGGGCAATGGCAGGCCCGTGGCCGCCGAAGCGCTGGCGGCCTTCGTAATCGGCGGCGATGATGCCTTGGTAGGTGTCGCGGTCGTGCTGTGCCAACCAGCGCATCAGCGTGGGGCCCACATTGAAGCTCATCCAAGAGTAATTGTTGACGATATGGCGGATGCGCCCATGGGCATCCAAAATCCGCGCCGCCGTGTTGGGGGCATAACACTCGGCTGCCACACGGGCATTCCAATCGTGATACGGAGCGGCGCTCGGCTGGGGATCGATGGCGTCAATCCACGGATTTTCCCGAGGGGGTTGATAGAAGTGTCCGTGCACACACACAAAGCGAGTCAACATCCATCCTTGTCCAGAGCCACGACACCGTTTGCCGTGGCTCGCCAATACACATCATGCTTCAGGTGGGGCCGGTGGCGGCTCAGGTGCCAAAAAGACGACTCCGAGTGGTGGCAACGTCAACTCCAGCGAAACCGGCATGTCATGGTGCGATTCGTGGCGCAGGGTGGGGTGCGGATTGACTCCACTGCCGCCGTAGGCGGTATCATCGCTGTTGAGGATGACTTGCCAGTTGCCGGCCATGGGCACACCAATTCGGTAGTGATAGCGTGGTACCGGGGTGAAGTTGCAGACGATGACCACGTTGCGACTGCCCTCGCGCCCACGGCGCAAGATGGCCACCACGCTCTGGTCGGCATCATCGCAGGCAATCCAGTGGAAGCCCCACGGGTCGAAATCAAGCTGATGCAAGGCCGGCTCGTTGACATGCAGACCGTTGAGGTCACGCACCAACGCCTGTACCCCGCGGTGAATGGGATCATCCAGCAAAAACCAATCCAATTCGCTTTCATACGCCCATTCACGCCACTGCCCGATTTCCCCGCCCATGAAGAGGAGTTTTTTGCCGGATTGGGCGTACATGTAGCCGTACAACGCCCGCACATTGGCGAACTGCTGCCAGCGGTCCCCGGGCATGCGCGCCAAAATGGAGCCCTTGCCATGGACCACTTCGTCGTGCGACAAGGCCAGTGTGAATGCCTCGCTGAAGGCATACAGCGACCGGAAGGTGATGACATTGTGGTGGTACTTGCGGTGCACCGGGTCGAATTGCAAGTACTTCAGGGTGTCGTGCATCCACCCCATGTCCCACTTCATGTCGAATCCGAGCCCTCCGTAGGCGGTTGGGCGCGAAATCATCGGCCAGGCGGTCGATTCTTCGGCAATCATAGTGACGTTGGGGTAGCGCCGATGGACTTCATCGTTGAGGCGGCGCAACAAGACGATGGCGTCGATGTTTTCACGACCGCCATACGCATTGGGAATCCACTCCCCCGCTTTGCGCGAGTAGTCGAGGTAGAGCATTGACGCCACGGCATCAACCCGCAATCCGTCGATGTGGTAGCGCTCAATCCATGACAAGGCACTGCTGATGAGGAAGCTCCGTACTTCGTGACGCCCGTAGTTGAAGATGTAGCTGCCCCAGTCGGGATGATACCCTTGACGTGGGTCGGAGTGTTCGTAGAGATGGGTGCCGTCGAAACGCGCCAACCCGTGGTCGTCCACCGCAAAGTGCGAAGGGACCCAGTCGAGAATGATGCCGATGTCGTGCTGGTGGAGGTAATCCACGAACCCCATGAAATCGTGAGGGGTGCCGTAACGGCTCGTCGGTCCATAGAGTCCGACGGTTTGATATCCCCAGGATCCATCAAATGGGTACTCCATGATTGGCAACAGCTCGATGTGCGTATATCCCATGGATTTGACGTAGGCGGCCAGTTTACGGGCTGCATCGTAGTACCCGAGCCATGAGCCATCGGGATTCCGCATCCACGAGCCGAGATGAACCTCGTAGATACTCATGGGAGCATGGTGCACGTGGTAGGTACTGCGTTTTTGCATCCAGGCCTGGTCGTGCCAGGCATAGTTGCTGAGGTCGGTGACCACGGATCCAGTGCGTGGGCGCACCTCGCTGGCGCTTGCCAATGGATCGGCCTTTTCGAGCCACTCACCACTCTGGGATTCGATGGCGTATTTGTAGCAGGTGCCGAGCACGACGTGTGGCACAAATGCCGCCCAAATTCCCGATGCCCCTTGGGCATGGAGTGGAGTGATGCCCCGTTGCCAGCCGTTGAAATCGGCAATCACCCAGACACTGCGGGCACTCGGCGCCCACACGGCGAAATGCACACCGGTTACACCTGTTTTTTGGCACGGGATGGCGCCGAGTTTTTCATAGAGGGCGAAATGTGAACCCTCGTTGAATAGGTAGAGATCGTCAGCGCTGAGTAGTGAATGACCTTCCAACGAAACAGGCATACTCTCTCCTCAATGGGCCCTAACGACCCACGATTGCGTTCCGTACGTCAGTGAAAAACGGGTCTTCCTTGGCGACGGCTTGTATATCGGTGAGCCCACTCGGGCTCCGTGGATCCACGAGCAACTGTGCCCACCCACGCAAAAAGCGCGCGCTCGTCAGTGATTCGTCTTGCGTCAGTGCAGTAGTGGTAAATCGTACCACATTTTCGGAGACGAGGTCGCTGAATCCGGACATGTTTTCTTCCGAAAAGAACGCACCTTGGTCATCGATGAGCTCATCCACCGGGTGGCGGCGCATCAAATCAATGGCCGCATCATAATCCCCAAAAAACACATTGGAAAGGAACAAAGAGGCATCGTCATCGTTTGGCGTACGCTTGACGACGAGGCGCTCGAGCTGAATAATCGTCCATTTGTCGGTATCATTTTGTGGCGCACCAACGCTCTGCAACGCCTCTGCCACCTTGTTCCAGCGCTCAGCACGAGCGTACGTAATCGCTTGTTGTAGCTTGGGGTCGCTGCTGTCTTGGAGGCGTTGTTCTACAAACGTGGTACCGTCCCACACATAGATGAGCTCGCCGTAGAGCCGCACACCACAGGCATAACAAAAGACGTAATAATCGGTGTTGTCGGCGATGATTTCACGCTTGCCGTCATCATCGAGGTCAATGAAATCAGTGGCACCGCCGGCCGCCGAAGAAGCATACTCCGCTTGTTTGCTGAGTGTCGTGCCATCAAACGAGAACCGCGTGCTAAAACTACTGTGCGCCCCGATTCCTCCCCACACCAAAAATTGTGCGTTGTTGTTGGCGTATTCGGGCAAAAGCTCAATCCCCATAATGTACTCGTAGTCGACAAAGTCGTGGCGTGCCACCTCTGTGAAGGTGCCCCCCGTTTTGCGGTAAATGATGAGCGGGTGCGGATCGTCGTAGTTCTCCAGCATGCCACTGGCAATCGTGGCAAAGTAGCTCGCATCCGCAGTGCTGTAGAGACCGACCACAATCGTCTCACCTTGGAGCGATGCAAGTAGACCGGAGGCATCGGGAGTGGCCGTGGCCGGCAAGCCAGCTTCGACTGTGGCTGCAATGGCCGTGGCATCAATGGCATCCACGTTGCTGGGAGTAGAGGTGGGGAGCATAAAGGTGGTCGGAGTGGCGCCCGTGTCACTGTTTGGGCTGGCCGTGGGTTGAATGCGTGTTGCTTCTGGTACGGTGGTCGCCGCCGCAGCTGGGGCAACGGTCGTTGTGGGGGCCTGGGGTGATTGGTCGGTCGATGCACCGCCACAACTCACCATGATGCCACATAGAATAGTCAATACTCCGATTCGCTGCCACATAACACCCGCTCCTCTGCCCACGAAGAAATCCTGTGTTTATTTTACTACAAGCCGTCGCACGATGGAACGAAAACCACCGAGAGCGCAGATATCTGCGCTCTCGGTGGTGCATTGCCGTGGATTTCATTCGGTGGTTGCACATACGCACATTGGCGATTTATGAGCCCGAAATGGCGGGCACAATAGAAATCTCATCACCTTCTTGAATGCGGGTTGCGAGATCATTCAAAAACCGCACGTCTTCATCATTTACATAGATATTGACAAATCTTCGTACCCCTTTGGCGTCAAGTAATCGATCTTGCATACCAGGGTACTGTCGATCAAGATTTGCGATACAATCTCCTACTGTTGATGCAGTGATATTGACCTGTGCTTGTCCGTCTGTCAGATATTGCAGCGCCGGCGGAATGCGAACGTTGACTCCCATAGAACATCTCCTTGTGTGCGTACAACCACGTCGGTATTGCGTCGTTGGCGACGAATACATTGCTGTGGCAGTTGTATCTCAGATTGCGAATATGTTGATGTTATTGTGCACACAGTAACATATTTATGCTGAAATTCATACAAGAAAACATGAAATTATTCTGGATAAATGAACTATGCTGAACACAAAAACAGTTTCACACCTCTACTTTTCTTTAACAAAGAGAGTATGACATGCGCTATGGTCACACCACAGTGATGCCGTGTGCTCAGCAGTGGGCGTATGGTCCATCTCGGTAACGAAATGGTTCGATGCATCGCATGGAGACCATCACCAACATGAGGGCACGAGGTATCGCCATGTTGGTGATGAAATCAACCGTGCATCTGGTGCGATTACGGGCAGGCGCCGTAGATGGGCTCCCAGGTCATACCGTCGATGGTTGTGACCGGTAAGACATCACCCCACGGAAAAATGCCGTCGGGGGTGTATAATTTCCCTTCAATCGGAGTCCCCACACCCAAGCTAAATACGACACTGCCATCAGCACTGAGCGCTACTTGCGTCACACTTCCGGCAAACCCGCCGACACTTTTGACGTCTGCGGTTTCAAACGTTTGCTCGTACACCCAGCTGCCGGTGCGCTGATTGACGTCGACTAAGATGACGTATTGCCCGACAATCGGCACCCCTTCGACAATCTGGGTATCGCTTATCACCCACTCACCGCTGAGGTCGGCCGGTGTGCCACAACGAACTCCCGCAAAGTGGAAGAGTTGCCCGGGGAAATCTGGGTCACGGTAGCGCCATCCGGTCGGTGCGGTCGCTGGCAGTGCGGTGGCTGTTGGGGTGGCACTCGCAGTCACGGTTGGCGTGCTGACCGTGGCGGCAGTCGCTTGCGGTGCTGGTGTGCCCCCCGATCCGGCAGCAGTGTTGGCGGCCACGGTTGCAGTCGCACTGGGGGTGGCGGTCGGTGGCTCCGGCGTAGGTGTCGTGGCTGTGGGAGCGGCGATTGCCACAGGGGTGGGTGTGTTCGATACGGTGGCAGTGCCCCCACCACAGCTCGTGAGCACGGTTACGAGGAAGATGGCACATATTCGTTGGAAACAACGCATGACTGGTCATCCTTTCGTTGTGAATTACCAAGCGAACCCTACACCCACAGGGCAATGACCCATCCGATGACGTACAACAAGCCGAAGCGCATGTGCAGGACGGCGGTATTGCGGAGCACGGGGTGGAGAAGGGCGGGGTCTTCTTCACGCGCTGCAGTCTGCATCAACTGCCAGGCGAGTGGGAGCATGAGGGCGGTTATCAGCGTGCTCCACGGTGCCCCACCAAGTGCGACAAGCACCCACTGACTGACAAAGGTGCCCCCGATGAGCAGGTAGAACTCAAGTCGAGCTCCGGTACGGCCAAATATGCTCGCCAAGGTGCGTTTGTTGTTTTGGCGATCGGTGTCGATGTCGCGCAAATTGTTGGCATGCAAAATGGCGGCCACCACGAATGCGACCGGCAACGATGCCCAGATGGCCGACCAGGCCACGTCGGGGATTTGCAGGAAATATGAGCCAATCACCATGACCGGCCCCATGAAGATGAAGACGGCTACTTCGCCGAGCCCCACGTAGGCCAGAGCAAAAGGCCCAGCCGTGTAAAAATAGCCGATGGCCACACTTGCCAGACCCAACCAAAAGATGAAGGGCCCGCTGACCGAGACCAGGTAGAGGCCGATGCCCGATCCCAACGCGAAGGCTCCAATGCCCGCCCAGAAGATTTGCCGTGGGGTCAAATCGCCACGCAACAGGGCACCACCGGTGCCTTTGACGGCGGCCGTGTCGGTGCCTTTGCGGTAGTCGTAGTAGTCGTTCATCAGATTGGTGCCACCTTGGATGGCAATTGAGCCAATCAGGGCCAGTGCCAACAGCCACCAGTTGAGCGTCACGCTCTGTGCGGCAATGGCGGCACCCAACAACACGGGGATGATGGCAGCCGTATAGCTCCAGGGTCGGACGGCATTCCACCACGTTCGTAGCAACGGCATACGTGACTCCTGTGCGGCGTGGCGCCACGGCACCACCAGCCGCTCTACTTCATCGAGACCAAGGGTAATCACCCACCCGAGCACGGCTATCACACAGACCGCCGCCATCATGTCGGCGATGGCGTAGAGCTCGTATGATTGCCAGATGCGGTAGCCGATGCCATCGGTGGCACCCACAAACTCCACGCCGACAATAAGCGTGAGTGCGAACCCCATGGCCAGCTTCCACCCCTCCACAATGGCGGGCAAACTCGCTGGGAAAATGATGGTGCGCAACAAGGTGCGCTGTGATGCCCCAAACAGCCGGCCGACTTCGAGGTAGCGGGTGTCGATTTGCAAGACTCCACCAATGGTGTGAATCACCACCATCAAAAACACACTAAAGGCCACTGTGACCACTTTGCTGGTCTCACCAATCCCGAGCACCACGATGACGAGCGGCAACAAGGCGATTTTGGGCACCGGGTAGAGCATCAGCGTGAGTGGGCGTACCAGTGCCAGCACGGTGCGGTTGAGCCCACTCCACATGCCGAGCAAGGTGGCAGGGATGGCACCCAGCAAGAATCCGAGCAAGATTCGTTGGCTACTCACGAGCGTGTCTTTAATCAAACTTCCATCACGCAGTCCATCCCAGAGGGCACCTGCCACTTCGCTGGGCGGTGGCACGAAGACGCGGTTGAGGAGATTGGTCGCTACTGCGAGTTCCCAGAGCACGACGAGGAAGAGCGGTGATATCCAGGCGATCCAGCGTGGTTGTGGCGACATTTCAGTGCGCTCCTTCGTAGAGTTGCGCGGCCACCTCGGCGCGGATGAGTTGCCAGATGTGATCAAACGTGCTCTGGAAGAGCGGTAGCGCTCGGCGCTGTTGAGGATCGCTGACCGCAAAATCCGGCGTCAAATCAGCTACGATGCGCCCGGGCCGGGCCGACATCACGACCACGCGTTCGGCTACCACCAGTGCTTCATCGATGGCATGGGTCACAAAGAGCATCGTGCCGAAGGCCCGTTGATCCGCTAACTCGACGAGGAGTTCTTGCATGAGGAGGCGGGTTTGGGCGTCAAGCGCCGCAAAAGGTTCATCGAGCAACAAAATATCAGGCTCGACGACGAGGGCTCGCGCTAAGCCGACGCGTTGTTGCATGCCGCCCGAGAGTTGGTGTGGGTAGGCGTCGGCAAAGCGCTGGAGCCCGAGACGACTGACCCATTCGCGGGATCGACGCTGGCACTGGGCAGGATCCACCCCTTGCGCCAGTAGGCCGTACCCAATGTTGTCCATGACCGACATCCACGGAAACAACAGCCCTTGCTGGAAGACCATGGCGATGCGGGCTTGTGCGTCAAGCCGCAGATTCCCCCCATTGTGACCCTCTAATCCGGCCACGATGCGGAGCAGGGTGGTTTTGCCACAACCACTCGGCCCAACCAGCGCCACGTGTTGATTGGCTGCCACGTGGAGCGATACTTGCGCCACCGCTAGCACCCCATTGGGGTACTGTTTGGAGATTTCGTTCAGGGTAATGCTTGCATCGGCCATGTGCGCGCCTCGTGTGTGTCACTTCATGTGCATTATACTCGGTGCTGTTTGCTCAAAAAAGCACCAGAGCGATTACTCGACTCTGGTGCAAAAAACACGCACACGTGGAACTTGTTACTTGACGCTGGCGACCAGAGTGGTGTCAATCATCGCCGTCACGTCGAGATCGGTGTCATACTCGAGCACCCCGCGTTCGCGGAAGTAGCTCTGCAACGTCTGCAAGTTGTCGACGGGAATGGTGCCCGTAGCATCGAAATGCGGAGCCCCAGCACGTTTGACCACGGCAGCTGGCACCTTGGTGTACTTTTCAATGATGGCAGCCACGTCGTCGTTCATGTAGTCACCCTGCAAATCGGCACATGCTTTGAGGTATGCTCGCATGAAACCCTCGGCGGTGGCTTTGTCGCTCAACAGGGGCTCTCCCATGTAGAGATAGGTGGCCGTGAATCCGTCGATGAAGTCATTCGACAACACGGCGACTTCTCCCTTGTCAACGGCAATCGTGGCCAATGGCTCGCCCAAGATGGCCGCATCAATCGAATTGCTGGCCAGCGCTGCCGGTACATCCTTGAAGCCGACTGTGGTCAGCTCGATGTCGGCCATGGTCAGACCACCTTGCTTCAACGCTTCGGATAACCAGTATTCAGTGGCAGCACCGGTGGCGTTGATGGCCACCTTCTTGCCCTTGAGGTCGGCAACTGAGGTGAATTCAGCCGTGCGCTTGGCGCTGATGACCAGTGGGCTCGACAACGGAGCCTTTTCGCTGTGCATGGGAGCCACAATGGCAAACTTGACGCCACGCGCTGCCGCATTGAACAACCCAGCCCCGGCGCCGCCGAGGGCCGCGTCAAAGTTGCCCGCTCCGAGTTGTACGACGGGGTCACTTCCCCCCTGCACAGGCGTTGATTCGATGGTGATTCCCTCGGCGGCAAAATAGCCGCGCTCAATACCAACGTACAGTGGAGCGTAAATCATTACAGGGACATACCCGATGCGCACCACTTTGGCGGTTGGAGCCTCTGCTGGAGCTGCGGCATCAGTGGGTGCCGCAGCCGGGGTAGCCGCAGTGCCAGCACAGGCAGCCAGCATGACCAACGCCATCAACCATACTGCTAAACGCTTCATATCTTCCTTCCTTGTGATGTATATCCACATCGGCTATATAGTAACAGATTTCACAAATTTGTCATATCTTTTCTTCAAAGATAAAAAGTGCGTTCTAATCACAAAAATGCCCATGTCCTTAAAAATATCTTCACATTGACAAGCAGTCTATTCCCCCTCTACAATGAAGGTCTAGTATTCAACGAGCAGACATGCCACAGACCATATGTCGACACTACCACTGACACAACCCCATTTGCCATTGATTGCTGCATGTGCCAAGGCGCTTGCGAGTGATCGCCCGTTCGGCCCACGCATCGAACAGGCCCTACAGGTCCTGCGCACGTTAGTATATTTTTACGATGCACGTCTGGTCTACTGGCGTGATGTGACCGCACATCAATCGTATACGGTGGCGCTGGAGGGGACGCTGAGTGCTCCGTGGGATGAGGCGTACGTAGCGCAAGCACAGCTCGCTACCACCTATTGGAGCGAACCAGGAAGTGTTGCGGTGGCGCATGCCGGCGGTGCGGTCGTCAGTACCGAATTTCGTTCGCACCTGCTCCCCATCATCTGGAACGACACCGCTGTCGGTTTCATCGAAATGCGCACGGCCAGTGACGTGATGATGACGAGTGGTGAATTAGCGACGCTTCAGGCCGTGTTGCCGCTGTTTGCTGCCCAAATCGATATCGCCATTAGTCAGATGCCACTGACACTCATCGAGCACGACGATAGTGGTCTGCAAGACGACACCCTCGTTCAGGCCAGCCAACAACTCGATTTGGCACAACTCTTGTCGCGCCTTCGCCATGATTTCGACCCTCCCCTGCCCTTGCACAGCCTGTTGCCGTTGATTCTGAGTCGGGGCATGGAGTATACGGGCGCCGAGGCGGGAAGTATCATGTACGTCGACCACGATCAACAAGAGCTCGAGCTCATCGAGGCGGTCGGGTATACGATTGCCCAACTCCCAAGCGGTCAAATTGACCACAAACGTCATCGCTGGAGTTGGGAAAACGGCATTGCCGGGAAGGTGGCGCGTAGTGCGCGGCCGTTGTTGGTGCGTGAAATAACTCAGGACGTGGATTACTTTTATGCCGAAAAGCCCGATGTCAGAGCCAAACTTGCAATCCCGATTACCATTGATGGTCGGGCGCATGCGGTGATGATTCTCGATAGTACGCGCTCGCATGCGTTTGGTGATCGTGAATCTGCACTCGCACTGGGTGTGGCCGAAGCGGCGGTGCAACCGCTCCGCCGTTCGTTGCGCTACCAAGAGTTGCTCGAACGAAGCACACAACTCAGCCAAGTCTTCAACAGTATTCCGTCGGGGATGGCGTTGCTCGACCGACACGGCCAGGTGCTACGTCATAATCCGGCTTTTTTGAGCATTTGGGGGTTGACGACGGCTCAAGTTGGCCCTGGTTTCCGCATTCCCTTCGATTTATTGGCCTTGTTGATGCCGCGTTTCCACGATTCGGCGGCGTTCAGTGATTTTTGTACGAACGGGCAGGCCAAGCGCGACCTCGAGCATTCGCTGACCGTGCGATTGCGGAATCCGCACCAAGATTTGAACATTTTGTCGGTGCCCACCCGTGACACGAGCGAGCAAATCACCGGTCGCTTGTGGGTCATCCATGATCAAACCCGTGAAAAAGAGGCGGATCGCCTCAAGAGTGAATTTACCTCGATTGTATCGCATGAACTCAAAACTCCCCTGACCTCCATCATGGGGTATGCGGAGCTCTTGCTCTCCCGGGAATTCACGCGCGACGAGCAACGCAATTTCTTGCAAATCCTCAATCAACAGGCCGAAAATCTGAACAACCTGGTCAACGATATGCTTGATTTTGCCCGCATTGAATCCAATACGGTGCGTATCACGCGGTGGACGGTGCCACTCCAAGAGCTGACCTCCGATTTGGTGCGTCAGATGCGCCGTCAACCGACGTTCGACAAACACACCATTGTCACCGATGTGCCCGTCGATATCCCGCCCGTGCATGCCGACAAAGAGCGGGTACGCCAGGTGATGACCAACTTACTCACCAATGCGGCCAAATACTCCCCTGAGGGTGGTACGATTACGCTCCGCATCCGCGAACTCAACGAACTCCCCGATTTGCACCCTAGTGGGCGCTTCGTGCTGATTAGCGTCAGCGACGAAGGTATCGGCATTAGTGCCGATCACCTCCAGCGCATCTGGGATCGCTTTGTGCGTGTCGACAACTCCAACACGAAAAGCATCGGCGGCACCGGGCTCGGTCTATCGATTGTCAAAGGCCTGGTGGAGCTTCAAGGTGGTCGGGTGTGGGCGACAAGTATTCTCGGCAAGGGGAGTACGTTTAGTTTTACGCTGCCCATGGCCACTGATTCGTTGCGCAAATAGACGAATAGGGTCACAGAGACCATGTCACACTTCATCCCCGCTCAGGCGGTCAACTGCGAAATCCGCGTCAGCAATTCGCGCTTTTTGAGTCACCTCGCGCCCGCTCCGAGTGTGGCGGAAGCCCGGGCCTACATTGCCACGATCCGCGCCGCCATGCCAGATGCCTCCCACCACGTCTACGCCTACGTCATCGGTCATGGTGCGACTACCACGCTCGGTATGAGCGACGACGGTGAACCTACCGGCACCGCTGGGCGGCCGGCGCTTGCTGTGCTCAAGGGAAGCGGGCTCGGCGATGTGGTCGTGGTGGTGACCCGCTATTTTGGTGGCACACTCCTCGGCACCGGCGGCCTCGTACACGCCTACGGTGATGCAGTCCGCACCGTCCTTGAGTTGACGCCACGGGTCGAAAAAATTGCCCGTGTGCAACTCGTGCTCGCCGTCAGCTATGCCCTCTACGAAGGGGTCAAGCGCACGTTGGCCACCTACGACCACCACATCGATGACGAAGATTTTGGGAGTGACATTACCATTACGGCCACGGTGCGTCTCGCCGATGAGGCACAGATTCGCGCCGTGTTGATTGAGCAAACCGCCGCCCAAATTGTCATCCTTTAGGCGCGCAACCGTTGCACGATGGCGACAACGGCTGCAATCGTCCGCTCTACCGCCGCCATGTCGCTACTGTGGCCGAGACTCAGCCTCAGCGCGGCCTGTTCGTGTGTGCCAGTGGCGGCGATGGCTCCAAGCACGTGTGACGGCTCCATAGACCCACTCGTACAGGCTGACCCACTTGACGCACAAATCCCGCGCTGGTCGAGCATGATGAGTAGACTGTCGCCGTCAATGCCGTCGATGATGAAACTCGCGTTGTTCGCAAGGCGTTGGTGTAAATGTCCGGTTGTTCGGACATTTGTCAATTCTGCGCAGATACCATCAATCAGGGCGTCACGGAGCGGAGTGAGTCGAGCCACCTCTGCATCACGGTGCGTGTGGGCTTGATGGAGGGCGTGGGCCAGCCCCACAATGCCGGCGACGTTTTCGGTGCCGGCGCGGCGGCGACGCTCTTGGGCTCCGCCATGGATGAGCGGGAAGAGCTCCACGCCCCGGCGGACCACGTTGACCCCCACCCCTTTGGGCCCATAAAATTTATGTGCGGTGATGGTGAGCATATCGACCCCCAGCGTGGCCAGATCGATGGGCAGGGTGCCGGCAGCCTGTACGGCATCGGTGTGCATCAGCGTACCGTGGTCACGACAGATACGTGCGAGTGCGGCAATTGGCTGAATGGTGCCGATTTCGTTGTTGGCATACATAATGGAGACTACGGCGGTATCAGGGCGCAGAGCGGCTCGGAGCGTATCTGGGTCTACCACGCCATCATGGTCCACGGGCAATACGGTGACTGCAATGCCATGGCGGGTCAGCGCTTCGGCCGCATGCAACACGGCGTGGTGTTCGATGGCGCTGACAATCACGTGCGCACTGCCGTGGCTGTGCAGGTGGGCCAGGGCCGCACCTTTGATGGCCAGATTATTGCCTTCAGATCCACCCGCCGTAAAGATAATCTCACTGTTGCTACACCCCACAACGGTGGCCACCGTGTCACGGGCTTGGTCGAGGGCGTTGAGGGCAGTGCGTCCCACCTGGTGCGGGCTTGATGGATTGCCGAAGTGATTGGTCAAAAACGGGGTCATCGCAGCGAGTACTGCCGGGTCAAGGGGGGTGGTGGCCGCATGATCCATGTATGTCAGTGGTGTGTCGGGCATGATGATTGTCCTCGCATGGTACGCACGTTTCTCTCTATTGTAGCGAAGTCTGCCGGTTGTGGTGGTCTAAAAGACTCCGGCTAGGTATTGGCGGGTACGCTCTTGCTGAGGATGTTGAAAAAGTTCGCTTGCCGGGCCGGCTTCCACGATTTCTCCCAAGTACATAAAAATGACGTAATCGGCGATGCGTTTGGCCTGGCGCAGGGTATGCGTCACGATGACGGTGGTGTAGCGCTCTTTGAGTTCGAGCAATTTGCGCTCAATGTGCTGTGACGACAGCGGGTCAAGCGCGGAGGTGGGCTCATCGCCGAGGATAATCTCGGGCTCGACCGCCAATCCGCGTGCCAAACACAAGCGTTGTTGTTGCCCAATCGAAAGCGCAGTGGCAGGTGCGTCGAGGCGCTGGGCGACTTCGTGCCACAAACCGGCAACCTCGAGGTAGTGCTGGACCTGTGTGGCCACGACGGCCTTGGTCAGGTGCGGTTGATGGATGCGGATGCCATACGCCACATTGTCGAAAATCGACATGGGCAGTGGGGTGGGACGTTGGGCAAGTAGCCCAACCCGTTTACGCACTGCGGTGACATCAACGCTTGGGTCATAAATGTTGTGACCATCCACGGTCACAGTACCACTGATGCGCGTCGTGTCATTGAGCTCCAAAAACCGGTTGAAACTTTTCAGCAGTGTCGTTTTGCCACATCCCGATGGCCCCATGATGACCGTGATGCCGTGGCGTGGGATGTCGACCGATATTTGCGCCAATGCCACCTGCGATCCGTATGTGACGTTGAGTTGTTGTACCGAAATATGTGCGTCCATGTTACATCCTTTTTTGGGCGACTATCTACTTGATCGTGTAGCGAGAAACGGCATGCGCAAGCCAGCGTGCTCCAAGGCTGACTACGAGAACCATGATGGTTAATATGAATGCGGAGGCATACCCGCGCTCGCGGACCGCTTCGAACGGTGTGCTGAGCTGAAACAACACGGCCAGCGGTAGTGTGGCGGTTGGCGAAAATAACGAGGTGGGGAGGCGATCGGTGTAGCCAGCCGTAAAAAGCACGGAGGCGGCATCGCCGATGCCACGCCCGAAGGCGAGGAGTACGGCGGTCACGAGGCCCGGGAGCATTTGACGCATCATGATGTGGCATGCCACCTCCAAACGGGTGGTGCCGAGTGCGAGTGCTGCGTGCGTTAAGTCGGTGGGCATGCGGCGCAAGACTTCGTCCATGGCACGAATCATGATGGGCAAGATGACAATCGCCACGATGAGAATGCCCGCAAGTAACGAAGCCCGTAGCCCGAATGTCAACATAACCGTAAAACCAAAAGCGCCGTACACAATGGATGGGATGCCCCACAGCACGTCTAAGACGAGGCGAATGCGCTCTTGCCAATGATGCTGCGACACGTACGTGTTGAGGGCCAGGGCAATAGGCACACTGATGACGAGCGCCACAAGTGTACTTCCGAACCCAATGGCGATGGAGCCTAAAATGGCGTTGAGTACGCCACCCCCTTTGCCCATGTAGAAGCCGCCTTTGGGAGCTTGGCTAATCATTTCCCATGTGAGTGCAGGGAGCCCGCGCGCAAGAATGGTCCATACAATCAGTCCGAGTGTTGCGAGGACGAGGAGCATGGCGCCGAACATGATGGTATGCATGACATATTCACCAAGGGTGCGCCGATTGATAGATGTGTGTCGCATGCGAGTACGGTCCTTCATGTGCGCACAAAGCGACGCAACGTCAGCATCGCCATCAGATTGAAGCCAAATACCACGATGAATAGCACCAGCGCCACCGCTAGGAGTGCCGCATCATAGAGTGGCACCGACATCATCTCGCCGTAGTTGTTGGCAATCAATGCCGGGAGCGGGTAGGCAGTATCAAACACCGAGGTGGGGACGTGAGGCACATTGCCGACCACCATCAATACGGCAATCGTCTCACCAAAGGCCCGTGAGGCGCCTAGTACGACCGCCGCAATGATGCCGGGGGTGATGTGTGGGAGCAACACCAACGAGATCGTCTCCCAGCGGGTGGCGCCAACTGCCAGTGATGCCTGACGAATCTCTTGTGGGACGGTATGTAAGATTTCACTTATCACGGCAATCATCAGCGGAGTAATCATGACGGCCAGGACGATGCTCCCAGCCATGACACTAAATCCGGTTGGTTGATTGACCGCGAAGACGGCGAATGATCCGAAGAGCCGCGTCAGCACAGGTGCGATTACCTCTTCGACAAACGGCACCACGGCAAGTAGCCCCCAGACGCCGTAGACGACTGGTGGGATGGCGGCGAGTACGTCGAGGATGGGCTTGATGATCATCCGGGTACGCGTGTGTGCATACTCCGACAGATAAAATGCGGCGAGGAGACTCGGAGGGACCGCCAGTAGTACGCCGAGTCCGGTCACCCATATCGTGCTGGTAATAAATGGCCAGAGGCCGAACTGACCATTACTTGGCTTCCATGTGATGCCAAAAAGGAGCTCGGTGATTGGGTATGCCTGCACAATTGGCCATGCCCGAATCACGAGTGCCATGGCCACACATCCGAGTACGATGAGCGGAATATAGGTGATGCGCACCGACCACTGTTGGGCGATGGTGTCATAAAAGTGGCGCCGTTGTGCTGGTCGTGTGTCACGACCAGCACCCGGGTGTATATCGTACGGTGTCATGGGTTTATTTCAACTTCTCCAGTGATGCCTGTTGCTCATCCGGTGTCAGCGGCACATATCCGGCTGGCGCAAGGTATTGCTGTCCATCGGTCAAAATCCACGTGATGAATGTGAGTGTTAACCCGCTTGGCTTGCCTTTGGTGGCGAGATGCTCGTCACGCGCTGGTGGTGAGGGGTAGATGCCGTCAGCAACAGCCTGGAGTGCCTCAGATTTGGTCTCGTAGTATTCATTGGCGTCGGCTTGCCCGTTTTCGTTGATGTCGAGAGGTGGCACCAGTGCCCCTGCTACGAATGCTCCCGTGCTCGGGTCGTAGACGCTGTTCAGATTGCTGTAGCCAATCCCCAAGGGATCTTTGATGACGGTGTCGACCATGGCCGGTTCGCTGTTTACCCCCACACCTTTGAGGTCGTCTTGCACCTTGCCCCCCCCAAATTTGGCCCACATTTCGGCAGCACCACTCGCATCTGAGCGTGTGTAGATGTTGATGGGGTCGGTGATGCTTTCGTCACCCACCACTTGCCCCCATGTGGTGATTTCGCCGGTGATGTAGATCTTGGCGAGTGTGGCTTGACTTATCCCCTGGGCGATGATGCGCTCTGCGACGGGATTTTCAGCGCTAATAACCGGGTATACGGCGTCTTTGGTGACCTTCACCCAAAACGCTCCCTGTGCTTCTTCTTCGGGCTTGATGACCCGTGAAATCATGCCGATGTCGACGGCCCCTGCCAAGGTGTCGGTCATGCCTTTGCCGGCACCACCACCCTGTACATCAAATTGCACGTTGGGATGCTGCTTCTGAAACTCCTCGGCCCAAATGGTCATCATTGGGTACAACGCAAAAGCTCCCGATACGGTAATCGTGCCACTCAGCTCGTCACCGGCGCTTGGTGCGGCGCTCGGCGTTGTCGTGCCACAGGCGCTGAGCACAAGTGCGATGCCTACCCAAAGACGAACAAACCACGTGCGCATACCTATTTCCTTTCCCTCACGGCTTTATTATGATTATTCCTACTGTATTTGTCGATATTGTGACATGTGCATCGATGAGCTCATATCGGTGTGAATGTCCACAAATACTACTATTTAAGTAGGAATTATGGATAATATACGATGGATCGGGAAGAAAGTCAAGCACGCTGGCAGTGGGAGGGTGAGGTGCGCCGATCTCCCGCTCCCGCCGAAGGGGATATGTTCGTGTGGTATACTATACGTAATAATGTCATTTATTGAAAAGGAATACCACTGATGCGGCTATGGATTATATTCGGTGCTGTGGTAGGCGTATTGTGTGCTGGGCTTCTCTATGCGATTGCGTCGCCGTATATTGTGGTGAACACGATGCAACAGGCGATGACATCCAACGATGCCGACACGTTGGCGGAGTACATTGATTTTCCACAGGTGCGGCAAAACATGAAAGATCAGTTGAACGCCGCCATGCTACAAAACATGACGGAATCTGAGTCTGACAATCCGTTTGCAGCGTTCGGGTTGTTGCTTGGTGGAGCATTTGTTGAGCAAATCGTGGATGCGGTGGTAACGCCGGCCGGATTGATGCGGCTGATGCAAGAAGGGGAGATCGATCCACAAGCAACACCAGATGCATCGGCCAGCACAGAGACAACCGTGCAGATGGCGTATCAGTCGTGGGACCGGTTTACTGTCGACATCACGGTGCCTACCAACGGCAACACCATCACGGTAGTATTGCACCGCAATGGGCTCTGGGAGTGGCGCGTCACCGAGATTCGCTTGCCACTCGAGCTGTAGCCGCCCTAATGCTCAATCCGGAGCGTGACCGGGTTGCAACTGGCCTGGTTTTGTACGATGTAGCAGGGCGTATCGCCGTAGGCGCACCACACGCAGTGCGCCTCGTCAGGGGCAACGATGTCGGTGTGGCAGTCGTTGCAGCGCACGTGGCGCTCGATGCGATTGACGATCATGGTCTCTTCGTGGCTTGTGTGGCAGTGGGGGCAGGTCAGGAGGGTGGTGCGGGGCATGGCGTTCATCCTTGTGGGTGATTGGGCTGACCATGGCAATTGATGGTGGCGTACGAACAAAACACGCAACAGTCTCCCGCACGGGGAGTCACGACCTGCGCACAGTGCGGGCAGGTCCAACGCACGATTCAGGCACCTTCGATGAGGGGAGTGCTGGTGCGTTGTTGGCAGTGTGGGCAGGTGATGACGGGCATGATGACCTCGCTGTCAGGTGATAAGAGGGGCACCTAGTGGCACCCCTCTCTTGGGCGAACGGTTAGCGTGATTTCTCACGCACATAGTGCTCAAGCTCACTCGCGAGCACGCGCTCTTGTTGCATGCTGTCGCGGTCGCGCACCGTCACGCTGCCGTCTTCGAGCGACTGGAAGTCGACCGTGACACAGAAAGGGGTGCCGATTTCATCTTGGCGGCGATACAGCTTGCCAATGGCGCCGGTGTCGTCGTACACGGTGCGCATATTGGCGCCGATTTGCAAATCACTGCGAATGCCCTTGGCCATGCTGACTAGCCCGTCGTGGTTGCGTTTAAGTGGGAAGACGGCGACTTTGTTGGGGGCCAGGTGTGGCTTGAGATGGAGCACGGTGCGGTAGAATTCGTCGACCACCGGTTGGGCCACGCCACGGAGTTTTTTGCCGACCTCGATGCTATCCGCACCCGACATGCCCAGTACCTGCTCGATTTGGGGCAGACGATTGGCGAGGTCAGCTCCGACATGCTCGGCCTGCGCCACAATGGCGTCGCGTTGCTCACCGCTGAGTTTTTCACTGCGGCTGACCGATTTGACGAAGGCGTCGAGGGCGCCACGCACGCTCTCCACTTTGTCGGCGGCCGGCTCTTTGACGAGTTGCTCGTCGTAGGCCTCGGAGAGGACGGCCAAAAAGCACCGCCCCACGCCGGCCGATGGCTCGATGACAAAGGGCACCACGTGGCGGTTGTTGGCCTGGTCGTAGTAGGTCAATTTGGCCACACTGTCGCGGTTGGTGTTGACCTTGGCGGCCAAGCCCAGGTTTTCTTGGTCACGTGAGTGCGAGCCGAGGTCGTAGTCACTGCGGCTGGCGATGCCCTCGATTTCTTCGAAGCCGAGGGACGGGTAGTTGTACATGAGGTCATAGGTGCGCTTGGAGTAGTGCGCCAAATCACCCTTGGGGACGTCGTAGATCTGAATCTGGTGGCGTGGTACCCCGATGGATTCCCACCAGCTGAGGCGATCTTCGAGCCAGCGGTCGTGCCATTCTTCTTCGGTGCCGGGCATGACGAAAAACTCGATTTCCATCTGCTCGAACTCGCGCACGCGGAAGAGGAAGTTGCGCGGGTTGATTTCGTTGCGGAAGGCTTTGCCCACCTGAGCAATCCCAAAGGGCAATTTGCGGCTGGTGGTGGCCAGCACATTGCCAAAGTTGGCGAAAATGCCCTGAGCGGTCTCGGGCCGCAGGTAGGCAAACGAATCGCTATCGGCTACAGGGCCAACGGCCGTCTTGAACATCATGTTGAAGGGGCGGGGCTCGGTCAAATCGCTCGAGCCACAACTCGGGCACTTGCCCTTGATATGGTCGGCGCGCCAGCGCCCTTTGCAGGCGCGGCAATCGACGAGCGGATCGTTGAAGGTTTCTTCGTGGCCAGAGTACTTCCAGACCAGTTTATTCATCAAAATCGAGGCGTCGAGACCTTCCATGTCGTCACGGGCATAGACGTTGGCACGCCACCACGAGTTGATGATGTTGTTTTTGAGCTCGACCCCGAGCGGGCCGTAGTCGAACACCCCCTGCAATCCGCCGTAAATGTCGGAACTGGGGTAGATGAACCCGCGTCGTTTGCACAGCGATGCGAGTTGTTCGAGTGATGCGGCTGGCATGATTCACTCTCCTTTGGTGTTGGTGCCTAGGGTTGCAAAAAGCCCCAGGCGATGCGAATCGCCTGGGGACGCAAGGTCGTTGCGCGGTTCCACCCCAGTTATTGAGGCGCAATAATACGCACCCCAATCACTTTTGTTGGTTATGTGGTTGAGACTCAGCGGTGCCGTTCGCGTTGGTCATTGGTCGAGCTTTCACCATCCTCGACTCGCTGGGCAATGGGGTCAGCGCTACTCGCCGCGTCAGCGTCTGCCTCAGAGTATAGCACGTCGCTTGGGGCGGAGGCAAGTGTGCGCAAGCCGAGTATCCCGGCCAAGATGCACAGGGCGCCAATCTGTAGGAGTGGCCAGCGTGGCGGGTGAGGCTCCTTCGGATCGATCAACGGCACTTCAACTGGCTCGCTGGCAACGGGAATCGTCGTGGCCGGGGAGCTCTCTGGGGGAAGTAGCGATCGCGTCAGTATGAGCCGCGGAGTGGCCGGTGGGAGTATGGTCGCAACTGGCTGGCACCAGGCGATATCGCTGGCACACAGCGCGTCAGCAACGACGACCGTGGCGACCGGGTATTGATGCGGATTTACGAGGCTGAGGTGGGCCGTGGCAGGAACGATGGCCGTGGTGCAGCGCTGGTCGACGTCGATTTCTTGAGCTGTGTCGTCTACAGTGAGCCACCAACCGGCCAGTGAGTGGGCGTGGCGTTGGCACATCGTGGCCACGGCGGTGCGATTGATGAGGGCCACGTGGAGCCATTGATGGCTGGTTGGTGTGACCAGCCAATTCTGCGGCTTGGTGGTGACCGTGGTGCGTGATGGGGTGGTGGTTTTTGTCTCGGATGGCGTTTTGCTCGGAGACAGCGTTTTGGTGGCTGAACGGGTTTTGCTGGGTGAAAGGGTCTTGGTCGGTGACAGCGTGCGTGTCAATGATGCCGTCTTGGTGGGCGAGGGGGTCTTCGAGGGCGTCTCGGTTTTGGTGGGTGAGGGGGTCTTCGAGGGCGTCTCGGTTTTGGTGGGCGAGGGGGTCTTCGAGGGCGTCTCGGTTTTGGTGGGCGAGGGGGTCTGTGACGGCAGTGCCTGGGAAGTGGCCGTCGCTACGGCCGGAGTGGTACTCGGCTCGGTGGTGGCAGTTGGCTCTACCACGGTCATACTGGCCAACGGGAGTGCCGTGGGGGTGCTCGGCTCCGGGGTACTGGTATGGGTTGGGCTACTACTCGGCGTGGGCGCATTGGCGCTTCCGGGTGATGCACTGGCACTGTTCGTGATGGTGCTGGCACCGTCCGGAATCCTGAGGATGGCCTGATTACTCGTGCTACTGGTGTAGCCGATCTGGTCGACAATCGTGCCGCTGGCATCGCTGAGGGTGACCGCGTCACCGCTGTTGTTGAGGATGGCGCTGGGAATGGCGACCACCAAAAATCCACCAGGTGGCAGCGTGGTGCCGCTGGCGATGACGACTCGGGTACCACCCAGTGTGTCGTCGTCGATGACCCAGTTGCTGAGATCGACGCTATCACTGCCAGCGTTGTACAGTTCCACCCATTCGGTGCCGCTACTCGGGGCGGGCATGAATTCGTTGATGACGATACTCAACCAGAGCAAAAGTGTGGGCAACATGTCTCGTCCTTTCATCTACAAGTGCTCTGTTGTACTACCGTTAGAAATCGATGAAAAGATACGCCTAGGGGGTATCTGCAAAGCGAAGTGTGCTAAAATACCCACTAGATGATTGAGATGATAGGAAACGTCATTTCAGCTGAAAAGAATCGAGGAAATCATGCATACTCGTGTGGCAATTATTGGTTCAGGACCGGCCGGACTTACCGCCGCCCTCTATGCGGCGCGTGCCAATCTTGAGCCGCTCGTTATCCGTGGATTACAGCCGGGCGGTTTGATTGCAACCACCAGCGAAGTCGAGAATTATCCCGGGTTTGTGCACGGTATTGGCGGGTATGAGCTCGCCGATAACATTGAGCAACAGGCCAAACGGTTCGGGGCGCAGTACCGTGACACCCTGATTACCTCGATTGATGCGTCACAACGGCCATTTGTGCTCCACACCGACGACGGCGATGCCATTACGGCTGACACCATCATCGTCTCCACGGGTGCGTCACCACGCAAGTTGGGGGTGCCCGGTGAAGAGACGCTCGCCAATCGTGGCGTGTCGTACTGTGCCACCTGTGACGGATTCTTCTTCCGCGACAAGAAAGTCGTCGTAGTTGGTGGCGGCAATAGTGCTCTCGACGAAGGCTTGTTTTTGACGCGCTATGTCAGCGAACTGGTCATCGTGCACCGCCGTGACAGCCTGCGTGCCGATCCGGTGCTCCAGGAGCGCGCCTTTAGTAATCCCAAGGTCCGCTTCATCTGGGACTCCACCGTCGACGAAATCCTAGGTGAAACCACCGTCACGGGGGTCACCATTCGCAATCTCAAGACGGGCGAAGTCATCACTCACGACACCGATGGGGTCTTCCCGTATATCGGGCATGTGCCAAACACCAAGATTTTCACCGGGTTGCTCGAGCTTGACGAAAACGGCTACATCAAGGCTGAACACAACACACGCACCAACATCCCCGGCATCTTTGCGGCCGGCGACGTCGTCGACCACGTCTATCGCCAAGCCATTACGGCAGCCGGCGAAGGGTGCAAAGCCGCCATGGAGGCAGTGTGGTATCTCGCCGATCAAGACTTTAAGACGAGCAAGGCCGAAGCTGCGACCGCCTAGTCAGGATTATTGGCCGCAAATGGATCGCCCATAGCCACGCTATGGGCGATGCCTGTTGGTGGAGCATATGATGCAACGAGAATCAGCATGGCCCATGGTAAGTGTGGCCGAGGCGTTACGGGTAGTCGCCGAAATCAGTCATACCCCTCTCGGGATTGAGATGATTGCCCCACATCTCGCCGCTGGGCGAGTCCTGTCCGAGACCGTGCATGCGCCGGCCGATATGCCAGCCGAGCGCCGGGCGACCGTCGATGGCTACGCAATCCGTACTAGTGACGGCGATGGTCCACGTCAGGTGATTGCAGAATTAACCGCCGGCAGTGGCGAACGCATTGAACTGGCGCCCGGGCAGGCCACGCGCATCATGACCGGTGCGCCGTTGCCGGCTGGCGCTGATGCTGCGGTGATGGTCGAGCGCACCCAAGAAGTCGCTGGGGTGCTGACCTACCACGGTAGTGTGCGGGCCGGTGAGTGCGTGTTGCCGGTCGGTAGTGATATGCGTCGGGACGACGTAGTAATCCCAGCGGGAGCCACCATTTCAGCGGGTGACGTCGGGCTTTTGACAAACATTGGTGTCGCACGGGTGGCAGTCTACCGTCGCCCACGCGTGGCCGTGCTGTCGACGGGCGATGAAGTCTACGAATACGACGAGCCCTTGCCCTACGGCGGTGTGCGTGATTCCAACCGCCATGCGCTGATGGCGGCCATTGTGGCGGCTGGGTGCGAGGCCGTGTCGTTGGGGATTGCACGTGATGATCAGGAGCTCCAACGCCAAACAATCGTGAACGGATTGGCACAGGCCGATGTGTTGATTACGAGCGGTGGCGTGTCGATGGGCACCAAAGATTTCATCAAGCCGTTGCTGGCCGAGATTGGCACGGTGCACTTTGGCCGCATCGCATTCAAACCAGGCAAACCGACCATGTGCGCCACCGTCGGTGAACGCATCATGTTTGGACTTCCCGGTAATCCGGTGTCGTCGTTGGTGTCGTTTGAGGTGTTTGTGCGCCCGGCCCTGCGGCGCCTCCAAGGAGATGCCACGCCAGAACGCCCGTGTGTGCCCGTGTCGCTTGCCCATGCGCTGACTCCCTCGCCCGATCGCCCCGAGTATCAACGCGCCATTGTGCGCTGGCAAGCAGGAGGCTTGGTGGCGAGTACGACGGGGGCCCAAGGCTCGAGTCGATTGTTGTCGATGCGCGCCGCCAATGCCCTGTTGCAAATAGCCCCCGGTCACGACGTGCTCCCAGCTGGGAGCATGGTTACTGCCGTGATTATCGGTGAAATCCGCTAGTGGGCGAGTGGAAGAATCTCAGCGTATGCCAGCCATTTGGCGCAGATTGTGTGGGTGTTGTATGGTGCGCCAATGGTGTGTCAAACCGGCGTATTCGGCATCTACGACACCACCGTGGCACCGTGGGTCGGTGGTTCACGGTGGTCAGATGATGGTATGTCCACTCGTTTGGTAAAAATAACGAACACATCTGGGTTGACATGCGCTATAGTCGGAGTGTACCGCTGAAACGCAAGGAGGACACCGATGAGCGCGCATAGAATTATCCAAGTGATGCGACCGTTGCACGACGTGGTCACCGCGCTGTCGGTGCGCCATTTACACGATACGGGCGTAGATGCGAAGCAGATTGCCACGCAGGCGCGTGTGTTGCGCGATCAGTTGTTTCAATTTCGCCACATGGCAAATATTTTGGTCGAAACCGCCAAACGCAACGACAACGGCAATCTGCGCATGTTGGCTGGGGTCATGTATCTCATCGACAACCGCGTCAAACGAGTCGGCGAGTGCTACGAACTGTTTGACGAGATTCCCGATAAACAGTTTGTCATCGAAGTCGGTGAATTTGTGGGCGGACATACACTGGCCATGTTGAAAAAATTGCCGGCCTACGACCTCGGTGAAATCTTCGAAATGGCGTACGCATACGAGCAAATCGATGATCTGAAATATCTCATTGATCATGGCGAAGTACCTGCACACCTTGATGCGTTGCGTGCACAGATGCATGCCAAATCGACCAAACAGATGATTCTTGGCGCCGTGGTGGTGGCCGCCGTCTCATTGGCGGCCGTGATGGCACTGCTATTGAGCCCGTGGCTGGCCATTGTGCCGGTGGTGGTGGGGATTGCTGTGGGCATGGGGTACGATCAGCAACAGCATGCACTGGCAGCACAATATGAAGCCGCGCAAAAAACGTGCGATAGCGTGCGTGTACGCGCCCTACTGGCGCGCTATCAGAGCTTGCCTCTCGCCAAACGTGAATATGAACATTTGCACCGTGTGGTGAAGGCCTTCTTCGGGGATATTTCCCCTTCGACCCACTTGACCGGTGTGTTTGCGATTATTCAGATGCACATGGAGGTCGCCAATACCACGGTGAATACGGGCAATACCACGGTAAATGTAAACACGTGAGCTACATGGTGGCGGAATACTGCGCATGTGTGCTCTGCTGTACGTGAGTAGGTCACGAGGCCACCAATTATTATTTGCATACCGCACTGTGGTTGTGCTATCATGTATGCGACGCCGATGTAGCTCAGTGGTAGAGCAACTGTTTCGTAAACAGTAGGTCGTCGGTTCAACCCCGACCATCGGCTCCATTCTGGCACCACGAAGTTTCATCTTCGTGGTGTTTTCTTTTGCCAAAAAAGCGGTATAGTAATAGCACATGACGTACTCATTGTAATGTTCGAATGTCCGTACATTTGCAGTATGATGTAAAAGGAACGGCGATGGAGAGCTTTCCACAGCGATTGCAGTGGAGTGCGGCATACGAGGATTGGGAGCGCAGGTATTACGAGACTGGTGCCGTTGATTGGACGCGTTACCCGACGGTGCGACTCGATGCGACACCGGCGAGTCCTGGCGTGGTATTGGCTGAATCGTCGATGTTGTTTGTGAGCTCGGCTGGTGGGTATCTGCCGGGCACACAGGCGGCATTTGATGCCAGCAATGTGCTGGGGGATTACTCGATTCGGCGGATTCCGTTGGCGACGTCACAGAGCGCGTACGCCTATGCCCACGAGCACTATGTGCACGATGCGCGCATTGCCGATGCCCAGGTGCTGCTACCAATTGCGCATCTGCTCGACCTGCAAGATGCCGGGGCGATTGGCGAGGTGGCTGGCGAGGTGGTGAGTTACATGGGGTATCAGCCCGATGTCCGGCGCATCATCGACGAGACCATCCCAGCGATTGTGGCAGTCGCCCAAGAACTTCGTGTGCAAGTCGCCTTTTTGGTGCCGTCATGACCGTTGTGTGTGCAGTCCGTGGGACTGCTAGCCCGAGGGCTTGAGGCAGTGGGCATTGCCACAACGATGACGAGTTGGATGGCGGGGCGCATGGCGGCCATCAAGCCACCACGGGCCACAGTAACCAAGATGACTGCCGGCATGACGCTGGGGCATCCCGGAGACGGAGCGCAACAGTGCCGCATTATCACGGCGACACTGGCACTATTGGCAGAGCCGGCCCCGTTGCCGATCGTGCGTATCGATGAGATGTGAACAACACGATGTGAGGATTCGTGACTGCAGTGATGCAGCAAACCGATGGAGGTAGGGTATGCGTGTCGGGATGATTGGTCTCGGTGGGATTGCCGATGTCTATCGCAAAGGGTTACGCCACTACGGGCAACCGCTCACCGCCGTATGTGACATCAACGCCAGCAAGGTGCAAGAAGTAAGTGCGGCCGAGAGCTGTGCCGGCTACACCGATTATCGTGACATGCTCGCTCGTGAGCAGCTCGACGCCGTGTTTGTGTCGATCCCACCGGGCGCACACGCCCAGCAGGTCATCGACGTGGTGCGGGCGGGCTGTGCCGTGTTTGTGGCCAAGCCGGTGGGGCTCGACCGCGCCTTGGTGGATGCCACGGCGGCTGCCATTGCGCAGAGCGGCGTCATCAATCAGGTGGGCTACATGGCGCGCTATGCGGATATTGCCGCCAAGGCGCGTGAGCTGATTGGCAATCGCCCGATTGTGATGGGGCTGGCGCGCTTCATGGTGCGCATGCCGGCTTCGCACCCCTGGTGGGGCAAGCGTGCCATGTGCGGCGGCCAGATTATCGAGCAGAGCACACACATGTTTGACCTGCTACGTGACCTGATGGGCGACGTCAGCCACGTGCAGGCCTTCGGGCATCAGGGGGCCGGCGACGACATCGCGGATTTCGAAGACAGCACAATCGTCAATTTGCGCTTCGCCAAGGGCGGCATTGGCACGGTGATTAGCACGAGCTGCACCGAGGTGCCGGCGGGTTGTGGCTGGGAGTTGACGGGGCGTGATTTGTACCTCAAGTTGACCATGGATCTCGAGCTGAGTGGCGTGATTGACGGCCAGGCCGTGCACTACACGGGCGAAGAGACGGGGTACATTCGTCAGGTCGGCGAGTTTTTGCAGGCGGTGGCACAGCGCGACCAATCACTGGTGCGCTCGGATTATGCCGATGCCGTCAAAACGCTGGCGGTGACCATGGCAGCCGAGCAGTCGCTCCAGCAGGGTGGCCAGTTGATTGTGATGGAGGGGTAAGATGCAGATTGGGACCATGCAAAATGTCATCAACGAGCCGATTGGCAGTGTCTTTTCCCAGGCCAAGGCGCTGGGATTTGCCAGTGTCGAGCTCGACTGGAACGAGCCGGGGCAAGCGGCCCCTGGCGGCACGTTTAGTCCGTACATGTGTGCCCACGCCAAACTGACGGCGGAGCGCAACGGCATGACGATTGCCTCGGTAGCAGCGCACTTTCTCAACAACGGCAACATTGCCAGCGCCGATGTGGCTACCGTTACCGACGCCATGCTCCAGATTCGCCGCGGGATTCGCATTTGTCAGGCAGTAGGGGCACGTGTGTTGCTGGTGCCCTTTTTCTTCAAAGCCGACATCATCGGTGAGGCCGGCCTCGAGCGCTTGATGCGCAACTTGCGCGTGCTGGCGTACGACGCCGAGCAGGCTGGAGTGGTGCTGGGGGTGGAGAGTACTCTGTCGGCCGCCGACAACTGCCGGGTAGTCGACACGGTTGCCTCGCCGGCGGTGGGCATTTATTGGGACATGGCCAACGGCATGGCGGTGGGGTATGACCCGGTGGCCGACGTGCGCGCCATGGGGCAACGCATCGTGCAGGTGCACGGCAAAGAATTTGCACACGACGGCGGCGCAGTGGGCACGCGCGAGCAGCCGCGCTTCGATCGCCTCAACGCAGTGCCACTGGGCCAGGGTGATGTGCCCGTGGCAGCCATCATGCAGACCCTGCGCGAGGTGGGCTACAGCGGGCACGTGGTGCTCGAGACGGGGCATTTCAACAACCACCACGCTTCGGCGCAGGCGGCTGCAGCGGTGTTGCGTCACGCATAAGGAGGTGTCTCATGCAACCGGGATTTATTACGGCCAACTATGTGGCACGTGAAATCGGCTTCAACATGACCGAGGGCTGGATGCAGGGCGACCGCGCCACCAACGCCTACTACCAGCCAATCGAGACCTACGCCGAGCGCATCGGTGAATTGCTGGCGCTGATTGCCACGCAGGGATACACCACGGTCGATATCTGGACGGCGCACCTGCACTGGGCGTGGGCCACTCCTGCGCACATCGCCATTCTGCGTGAGCAGCTGGCGCGCTACGGGCTCACGGCGGTCTGCTACGGTGGCCGCTTCGGCGAAAACGTGGCCGAGTTGCGCCAGGTCTGTGCCGTGGCGAGTGCGGTCGGCATGCGTGTGCTGGCGGGCTCCACGGGTGCGCTGAAGCAGGATCGTAATGCCACGGTGGCCGTGCTCGCGGAGTATGATTGCGTGCTGGCCATCGAAAACCACCCCGCCGAAAAGACACCGGCCGACGTGCTGGCGCAAATCGGCGACGGGGCGGGTGGGCGCATCGGCACGGCGGTGGACACGGGTTGGTGGGGCACGCAGGGCTACGACGCGGCCCAGGCCATCGCCGAGCTCTACCCACACATCATGTCGGTGCACCTCAAGGACGTACTCGCGGCCGGTGCCCACGAAACCTGTCGCTTTGGGGCGGGCGTGGTGCCAATTGCGGCCTGCGTCGCGCTCCTCAAAGCGCGTGGCTACACGGGGCCGATTGCGGTTGAACACGAGCCAGATCACTTCGACCCCACGGATGATTGCATTGCCATGCGCCAGATGGTGCTGGAGTGGTGGCGGTAGGATCGTTGGGGTGGTTCATGAAC
>JBBAWX010000018.1:28713-54903 GCA_040396955.1 Roseiflexaceae bacterium | reverse complement strand
TTGCAGTTGCCGTACACGTTTGTTCGTACCATGCACATCCAGCACGACACGGTGACGGTGAGCTATGCGGTGCACAATCACGGGCAGGCACCACTCCACTGGATATGGTGTGCACACCCCTTGATTGCAATAGCGCCAGGCATGCAGTTGCACTTGCCACCTGAGACGACGTTTTGGCGCATGACTGAGGCAGGCTTGCGTGAAGAGCCAGCTACAGCAATTGCGGTGACGCCGACACAACGGTGGGATATGCGGCGGATGCCGGAACATGACGCCGGGTATAGCGTGAAGTTGTACAGTGCTCAGCTCCCTGCTGGGCATGTGCGCCTGCAGGCTACCGACGGGGCACTGGTATGGTCGTGGTCAACTGCCGAAATTCCACAGTTGGCCGTGTTTCTCAATGCGGGTGGCTGGAGTAATGACGATGGACCGCCGCATTTTAATCTGGGACTAGAGCCGGCAATTGGGGTGTATGATGCACTCAGTGACGCATACGCCCACACACAATCGTATGCCACGTTGGATCCAGGTCAGCAACGTCGCTGGCAACTGACAGTCCAACTTGTTGCAGATAATCCACAATGAGGAGGAGCCTGTGATTAAGATCGCTGAGTTTTTGCCCCCCACACCATCGATGTTGTGGACGCTGTCAAAGCAGTGCGGAATTGACTACGCTGTGGGCGGCCTGCCCTACAACGAGTCCTTCAATGGCAGTGACAGCGGATGTGATTACTTGCCCTTGTTGCGCATGAAACAGCGCTACGAGGACGCAGGATTCAAGCTGGAAGTGATCGAGGCCCGTCCGCCGCTCAACTTGGCCAAGCGTGGTTTACCGGGACGTGATGCCGAAATCGACGAGGCCTGCAAACTCATCGACAACATGGGGCGTCTGGGCATCCCCGTCTGGTGCTATGAGTGGATGACCGATTTCAACTGGATGCGCACTTCGACATCGACGCCGTCACGTGGTGGCAGTCTGGTGACCAGCTACGACCATGCGTCGATGGTACATGCTCCCAACACCGAATTGGGCCCCATCAGTGAAGAAGAGCTGTGGACCAACTTGGAGTACTTCCTCAAGCGCATCATCCCCGTGGCCGAAAAGGCTGGCGTGAAATTGGCGATGCACCCCGACGATCCACCGCGGTCGCCGATTCGTGGTGTGGGGCGAATCATGCGTTCGGTGGAGAATTATCAACGCCTCCTCGACATGATCCCCAGCCCGGTCAACGGCATTACCATGTGCCAGGGCAATTTCACGTTGATGACCGACGATTTGCCAGGAACGATTCGGCACTTCGGCAAGCAAAACAAAATCTTCTTCGTGCATTTCCGCGATGTGCGTGGCAACGTCGATCACTTCGAAGAGACGTGGCACGACGACGGCAAGTCGGACATGGTGGCATGTATGCAGGCCTACAAAGACATCGGCTTTGATGGGGTGTTGCGCCCCGATCACGTGCCCACGGTCGCTGGCGACAGCAACGACAACGCCGGGTATTCGGCATTTGGGCGGTTGTACGCAATCGGCTATATCCGTGGGTTGCGTGAAGTGGTCTATCATCCATAAACGGTACATACCGGGGGTGCGAGGATGTCCTTGCCCCCCAAGGAGTCTCCATGCGGATTGCAGTAACGGGTGGGAGTGGCAGTGTTGGCCGCCATGTATTGACCAAGGCGGTGGCGCTCGGGCATACGGTGCGTAACATTGATCGGGTGGCGCCGCCGGCAGGGAGTGTGCCAGAGTCGGTCGAGTATCTCAATGCGGAATTGACCGACTACGACGCGTTTCATGATGCGATTGCTGGATTTGATGTGCTCATTCACTTGGCGGCCTACCCGTCGCCGCATGGACACCCCGAGCATGTCATCCACAACAACAACGTGACGAGTAGTTATAATGCGCTGTTGGCAGCCGCCAAATGTGGCATTAAACGGGTCACACAGGCCTCAAGCATCAACGCGGTGGGGGCGGTGTATAGCCGCTGGCCCAAGTACGACTTTTTTCCTTTGACCGAGGCACACCCCACCTACAACGAGGAACCCTACAGCCTGTCGAAGTGGATTTGTGAGTTGCAGGGTGATTCGATTGCGCGGCGCTACGAGGATATGACCATCGCCTCGCTCCGCTTTCACTGGGTGGTGGCCTCGCGTGAGATGGCGCAAGAGCGCGCCAGTCACAACAGCGAGTCCAACGCCAAACAACTGTGGGCATATACACTGGCCGAATCTGCGGCGCGGGCCTGCTTAGCGATCCTTGATGCGCAGTATGTGGGGCACGAGGCGTTTTATATTGTGTCGCCGACCACGGTCATGCAAGAAACGAGTGCTGCCCTCATCGCCCAGTGGTATCCACAGGTGCCCATTACCAAGCCGATGGCCGACCGCGAAGGCCTGTACGACTGTAGCAAAGCTGAGCGTTTGCTCGGCTGGAAGCACGACGGATAATGACGTGTCGCAGTGTGCGACCCAAGAAAGGGAAGACCCCCAATGACGTGGAACGTACAACCACCCCGTGAGGCCATGATTGCCCTCACCCCCAACAATCCGTTTGAGCGCTTTGCCGATGGCCGCCCCAAGGTGCCAGATGACTTGATCGAGCGCATGAAGCTGGTCACCACCGAGGAGGCCTGGGGGACCTTGCGCCGCCACGGCTACCACCGTCAGTTTGCTGGCAACTGGAAAGAGACACACCCTGGCAAAATCACCGTCGGTCGCGCAGTTACTGCTGCCTTCGTGCCGCATCGCCCCGACTTCCACGATGTGGTACAACAGTCGGGCCTTGATGCCGGGCGTGGCAAAATTGGCGGGCAGAATTCGTGGATTATCGAGCAGCTTGAGCGCAACGATGTGATGGTGGCCGATCTGTACGGCAAAGTCAAAGACGGCACGTTGGTCGGTGACAACTTGGGCACCGCCGTGGCGCGTCGTACGCATGCCGGAGCCGTCATTGACGGCGGTGTGCGTGATTTGGCGGGCTTGGTACAACTCGAAGATGTGAACTTCTACGTGCGTGGTTTTGACCCGACCGCCATCGCCGACATGACGCTGTTGGGCATCAACATTCCGGTGCGCATCGACGGCATTACCGTGATGCCCGGCGATATCGTGTTGGGCACGCCCACGGGGATTATCGTCATTCCGCCACATTTGGTGCAAGAAGTCGTCGAAGAGAGCGAAAACATTCGTGTGCGCGACGAGTTCGGCAAGATGCGCATCGGCGAAGGCAAGTACACCAGCGGTGAGATCGACGTGCCAAACTGGCGTGAGGACATCGAAGCCGACTACCAGGCGTGGAAGAAAGCGAACAATAAATGAGCCAACGACCCGAAGAGAACGTGCGCCGATCGTCGGCACCCAGCGACCTCAAAATCACCGATATGCGCATTGCCACGGTGGGCTGGGATCATTGGCACTTCAGCATTATCCGCATCGACACCAATCAGGGTATCAGCGGTTGGGGCGAAGTGCGTGACCTGGCCTCTGCCAAGTATGCGCTGATGCTCAAAAGCCGCTTGCTGGGTGAAAATCCCTGCAACGTGGACCGCTTGTTTCGCAAAATCAAGCAATTCGGGCACCACGGCCGCCAAGGTGGTGGGGTGTCGGGGGTCGAAATGGCCCTGATGGACCTCGCCGGCAAGGCGTACGGCGTGCCAGCCTACATGCTCGTGGGGGGCAAATACCGCGACCGTGTGCGTATGTACTGCGACACCCCCAACGAGCCCGATGGCGTGACCATGGGCGAGCGTCTCAAGGAGCGCATTTCGTGGGGCTTTACCATGCTCAAAATGGACGTGGGCATCCAGCCACTCATTGGGGTTCCCGGTGCGCTGACCTACCCGGCTGGCATGTTGCCCACCGGTGATCAGACCCATTTCGACAAAATGCTGAACTTGCACACCCTGCAACACCCCTTCACACATGTGCAGATTACCCCCAAAGGGCTCGACATGATTGTGGAGTACGTGGCGCAAGTGCGTGCCACGGTCGGCTATGAGGTGCCCATTGCGGCCGATCACTTTGGTCATATTGGCATCGACAGCTGTATTCGTCTCGGCAAAGCGCTCGAGCCGTACAACTTGGCGTGGCTCGAAGACCTTGTGCCGTGGCAGTACACGGATCAGTGGGTGCAACTCGAGCGTGAATTGCACACGCCGGTATGTACGGGCGAAGACATCTACTGCCTCGACGGCTTCAAGCCGCTGCTCGATGCCCGCGGTGTCAACGTCATCCACCCCGACATGGCCACGAGCGGTGGCATCATGGAGACCAAGCGCATCGGCGATTATGCGGCCGAAAAGGGCGTCAGCATGGCCTTGCACATGGCGGGCACTCCGGTCAGCACGTTGGCAAGCGTCCATTGTGCGGCCGCCACTGAAAACTTCATCGCGCTCGAGCATCACTTCTCGGAAGAGCCGTTTTGGAGCGATTTCATCTCCATCAACGGCAAGACCGAAAAAATCATCCAAAACGGCTACATTACTGTGCCGGATGGCCCCGGTTTGGGCTTTGAAGTCAACCTCGACGTGGTCAAGGAGCATCTTGTCAAGGGCAGTGGCTTCTTTGAGGCCACCCCAGAGTGGGACAGCGCTCAGAGCTGGGATCGTTTGTGGTCGTAGCTGGCCGGTGCACAACAACCGCAGTGGTTGGGGGCATGTGCGCATGCCCCCGACGGTGAAGAGGAATCAATCTCATGAAAATTACCCGTGTACGCGCCTTTTTGACGGCACCAGATGGCATCGGCGTGGTGGCAGTGCGCGTAGAAACCGACCAAGACGGTTTGTACGGCCTGGGGTGTGCGACATTCACCCAGCGTGCCACGTTGGTTGTCAAGGCGGTCGAAGACTACCTCGACCCCTTGTTGCGTGGGCGTGACCCGCGTAACAGCGAAGACATGTGGAAGTTGATGATGGTGAACTCCTACTGGCGCAATGGACCCGTGCTCAACAACGCGATTAGCGGTGTCGACATGGCGCTATGGGACATCAAGGGCAAACTTGCCAATATGCCGGTCTACGACCTGTGGGGCGGCAAAATGCGCGAGGGCGCCATGGTCTACCGTCATGCCGATGGCCGTGACCCGCAAGAAGTGCTCGAGAACGTCATCAAATACCGTGAAGGCGGTGCCCTGGCCGTGCGTTGTCAGATGGGTGGCTACGGTGGCCGCATCAAAGAAATCACCAACGACAACAACGCCCCCGGTGCAGCAGCCCCACAGGCCACGCATCGCATCCAAGGGCTCGAAAACCCCGAAACCAACTTCCCGGGGGCCTACTACCAGCCCGACGTCTATGCACGCTCGATTCCCAAGATGTTTGATTACATCCGCAACCACATCGGCTTCGACCTCTTTTTGCTCCACGATATCCACGAGCGGATTGCGCCCATTGATGCGGTACGGATGGCCAAAGAAGTCGAGCCCTACCGCCTCTTCTTCCTCGAAGATCCGCTCGCACCCGATCAAATCGAGTGGTTCCGCCGCATTCGCGAGCAGTGTGCCACGCCGATTGCCATGGGCGAGCTGCATGTGAATCCAGTCGAGTGGAAGACGCTCATTTCCGAGCAGCTCATCGACTTCATTCGCACGCACATCACCGCCATTGGTGGCGTGACACCGGCGCGCAAATTGGCCGCATTTGCGGAGCAGTTTGGTGTGCGCACGGCGTGGCATGGCCCGGGTGATGTGACGCCGATTGGGCATGCCGCCAACGTGCATCTCGACCTGTGTAGCCCCAATTTCGGCATCCAAGAAGTCATCAACTTCGGCCCCAACTTGTACGAGGTCTTCCCCGGGTGTCCGGAAGTGCACGGTGGCTACGTATACGTCAACGGCAAACCGGGCTGGGGTGTCGATTTTGACGAGGCCAAGGCCGCCAAGTACCCGGTGGAGAACAAAGTCATCGAGTGGACGCAGGCGCGTTGGCCCGATGGCACCATTTGGACGCCGTAAGAGGCGCGTCGTAATATACACGGAACGGAGGGGCGAATCGCGATTCGCCCCTCTTTTTGCGGCAAAACAGGGAAGCACAATCAGCATGCACACATCCATCGAATTACTGACACCTCGCCTCACTCTGCGCCAATGGCGCGACGATGATATCGCCCTTTTTGCGCATATCAATCAAGACCCGGCAGTGATGCGCTGGATTGGGGCACCGCTCACCATGGCGCAAACAGAGGCCTGGGTGGCGCGCATGCGTACCACGTGGCAGGAGCACGGCTTCGGGTTGTTTGCGGTGGAATTGCGCCACAGCCCAGGGTGCATCGGCTACATCGGTTTGTCGGTGCCGCGCTTTGAGGCTCATTTCACCCCATGCGTCGAGATTGGCTGGCGGTTGGCGAGTGCGCAGTGGGGGCAGGGACTGGCGAGCGAGGGGGCAACGGCGGTGTTGGCGTGGGCCCGTGATGAGCTACGGTTGCCTGAGGTGGTGTCGTTTACCACGCAGGGCAATCGCGCATCGCAGCGCGTCATGCAAAAAATCGGCATGCACTACAATCCGGCTGATGATTTTGCCCATCCGAGCCTCGAGGCGAGTCATCCGCTGAGTCCGCACGTGTTGTACCGCTCGAAGTGGTAAAAAGTGCCCAGTGGCAGCAAAAAACGCCCTCATGTCGCACGACATGAGGGCGTAGTCGTGGGGAGTTACGTCCAGAATTCGACGAATGAAGCCGCATGCACGGGAATGGTGGCTTGGCGTGCGCCGAGCGCGCCGGTGGTAGCGTCACGCGGCAAAATGGCCAGGTGGTTGTCGTGTTGGCAGGCGACGACCACGAAGGTGCCGTCGGGGCTGATGGCGAAATTGCGCGGCCACTTGCCGCCACACGAGTAGACGCCGACGCGGTGCAACGTGCCGTCGCCCTGAATGGCGTAGGCGGCGATGGTGTCGTCGGAGCGGGTGCTCACGTAGAGGTGCTTGTGGTCGGGGCTGATGTGGATGTCGGCCACCGTGAAGCCGTCGTTGGTACGGGTAATGGTGGAGTAGTCGGCCACGTGCGTCAGGTCACCATCGTGGTAGGTGAACACCGACACGGAGCAGGCCAGCTCGTTGGCTACGTACAGCACCTTGCCATTGGGATGAAAGACGGTATGTCGCGGACCGTTGCCGGCTGGCACGGCCACCGTGTTGACGCGCTTGAGGTTGGTGTGATTGGTATTGATGCTGTAGACGATGAGCTCGTCGGTGCCGAGATCGGCCGTGATGACGTATTGCCCATCGGGGGTAATGGTTGACGAATGGGCATGTGGGCCCTCTTGACGGGCATGGTTGGGGCCGGTGCCGGCGTGTTGTTGTAGGTCGTTGAGACCGGCAATATCACCCATGGTGCCGATGCGGAGGAGTCCCACGTTGCCGCTGCCGTAGTTGCTGACTACCACGAAGTTTTTGTCGGCACTGACGGTAATATGACACGGCCAATCACCGCCACTCGGGCGGCGGGTGCCGTGGCTGAGAGTGCCCTGGTGGTGGCGGATGGCGACCACGCCGCCAGGCAACCCAGCCCCCACGTTGGTCTCGCTGACGGTGTAGATCATGTTGCCGTGGCGGACCATAAATGATGGATTATCGATGCCACGGAGTTCGGCTACCGTGGTGTGTTGACCATCGGCGGTGATGTCGATGAGGTAGACGCCGGCGTTGGCGTGGGTATTGTAGCTTCCCACCAAAATACGATGCATGGTTTCAATCCCTTTCGCACACGTCAGAAACGTGTGATGGTGGATGGGCGGAAGCCACCGTGGCCGCCGCCCATGGGCACTTACCAGTTGGTCACGGAGCCGTCGCGTCGGCGCAGATGCGGGGCCTCCCAGAACTTCCAGGTGTGCTTTTTGGCGGTTTCTTCGTCGAAATCGATGCCCAACCCGGGGGCTGTCGGCACATCAAAGACGTTGCCGTTGAGTTTGGGGTTGACGGGGAAGAGCACGTCCACGTCGTTGATGCCCTCGCCCCGGTACAAGTTTTCACTCGGTGACACACGGACTTCGAGCCAGGCAAAATTGGGCACGGCGGCTGCGAGATGAATGGTGGCAGCGGTGCACACCGGCCCGAGCGGGTTGTGGGGCATGAGGTCGATGTAGTGGGTCTCGGCCCAACCGGCCACCTTCATGGATTCGGTGAAGCCGCCCACGTTGCAGATGTCGAGGCGGGCAAACTCGGTGAGGTGGCGTTCGATGAACGGAGCAAACTGCCATTTGCTGGCAAACTCCTCACCCACGGCAAAGGGGATGTCGGTCATCTGGCGCAGGGCGGCGTAGGCCTCCGGTGATTCGTCGCGGATGGGCTCTTCGAGGAAGTCGATGGTGCCCATGGGCATGCGCTGGCAGAATGTGGCGGCCTCGGCCACCGATAAGCGGTGGTGGTAGTCGATACCGAGGGTCAACTCGTCGCCGAGTTGTTCGCGGATGCGCGTCAGGGTTTTGGCGGTGATGCCGAGGGTTTCACGGGGCTCAAAGATGCCTTCGCCGTGGTCGCGGGGTGAGAGCATGCCGGTGCGAATGACGCGCCAGCCATGGTCCCACAGGAGTTGAGCACTGGCGATCATGGCCTCGGGAGTGCCCCCGGACGTGGTCGCAAAACAGGGGATGCTGTCGCGGTGTTTGCCACCGAGCAGTTGATAGACGGGCACACCGAGTGCTTTGCCCATGATGTCGTACAGGGCAATGTCGATGGCACTCTGGGCGGCAAGGAGCACGCGCCCGCCTTCGAAGTACTGGCTGCGGTAGAGCTCTTGCCAGATGCGCCCGGCCTGCATGGGGTCTTGGCCGATCAAGAATTCACGGAAGTGGTTGATGGCGCCGATGACGGCAAGCTCGCGGCCACTGAGCCCTGACTCACCGAGCCCGTAGATGCCTTCGTCGGTCTCGACTTTGACGACCAACTGATTGCGTACGCCCACCCAGAGTGGATAGCACTTGATATCGCTGATGCGCATGATGGTTACTCCTGATGATGTTTCCAACCGAGCAGGCGCTCGGCTTTGCTGCAGTCAAAGAACCCACAGTCGCCCGTGAGGTGTGGTTTGTGGACCGCCTGCGGGTAGTACTGCTGAGCGAGTGTTTCACTGGCGGTGGCACTGGCACTTTCGGGTGCCACAATATAAAACACCTCATGACCACGCCACGTGACCTGCATGGCTGCCATGCAGGCGCGTGCGGCTGCTTCGGGGTTCACATAACCCCAGAGGTGCTTGATGCCGGCCGGCGTGTTGTCCCAGTTTTTGAGGGCAGTTTCACGGGTGGTGATGCCGTGGAATCGCAAACTGCTGATTGCCACCGTGTCACGGCGCCGTGCAAACGCATCTCCCTGAATCTCGAGTACCCACTTCGAGACGGAGTAGGCGTCTTCGGCGTAGCAGGGGTGTTGTTCATCGAGGGGCAGGTAATCGTAGCGCGGTGATTTGCTAAATACGCCACCAATGGCGTTGATACTTGAGGCCATGCAGACATGAGAAATGCCGAGCACCTCGGCGGCCATCAATATGTTGTAGCTCCCACTGGTGTTTTCGTTGTGCACCACGGGGTGTGGGGCGTTCATGGGTGAGCGGTGGGCAGCCAAGTGGATGACACCATCGCACCCCGCGAGGGCGGCCACAACTTGACCAAAATCGGTCACATCGACGACAATCGCGTGTTGCCCAATCGGGTTGCCGGGCACGCGCGGCGGTAATACGCGATCAATCCCTACCACGCTGTGGCCCGCTGCTTGCAACATGGGCACGAGCACGCGTCCGAGATCTCCACTCGCACCAGTTACGGCAATTCGCATGGGTTGCTTCCTTTCCTTTGTTTGTCAGACATTCGTCGATTGTTGAAGCGCTTGTTGTTGGGCTTCGAGCGCTAGTACGCTACTGACCACGTCGTTCATGTGGGCGAGCATGAGTAAGCGCGCTTGGGTCGGGTTCCGCTCAAAGATAGCCTCTGCGATGAGGTGGTGATAGCGCACGGCACGATCGGTCATGCCCGGCTCTTGGCTGGTAATGCGGCGACTGACCATGAACAGCGGATGCATGGTGGCCAACATCTGCTGAAGCACCGGGTTGTGGGCGGCTTGGGCGATGGCGGCGTGGAACGCAGTATCCGGGTTGACGAAATCCACGCCGCTGTTGACCTGTATCTCCATGGTAATTGCGAGTTGCTTGATGGTCGACAATTCACCGTCGAGACCACGCTCGGCAGCCAATGCCGCTAGCTCGGGCTCGATGAGGCGGCGCGCCTCGGCCAAGGCAATCACGTTGGTCAAGTTGGGCTGGTCGTTGGCCGAGTCACGGTGTTCGTTGGCACGGGCGCTGATCACGATGACTCCCCGCCCGTGTTCGATGCGGACCACACCCATCGATTGCAACGAACGCAACGCTTCGCGCACTGATCCGGTGCTGACGTGCATCGTGTGTGCGAGGTGCGTGATGCTGGGCAGATATTCACCGGGTTGCCACTCACCCTTGCGGATGCGTTGCCGTAAATCGTTCAGGAGCACCTGAAACACATGCCCGCTTCGGTTTGCTCGCACATCGTTCCTTCGCCGTGTCATACCTACACTCACTCACATACACAGGCATCGATTATTACTGAAACTGTACTTCCCAGATAGCAACATCACTGCCAAATTCGAGGATGTACATGCGGTCGCCGATGATGGCCGCATCAATGGGATTACGCAGACCACGGACAATCTGGCGGGCCGTCATGCGGTAATTGCCATCGCCGGGAGTCAATGCGAGGTGGAGTACATCTTGCCCACGGTCAGGTAGTGTGCCACCAGCCGCCCCCCAACTCAAGATGAACGCACTCAGAGCGCCGTTGCTGCCTTGCCAATGTGCCGGGAATTGCGCATCTGCAAAGGTGAGTCCGAGTGGTGAACGATGTGGTGTAAAACTCGCCAATGTGCCGCCTTGTTGAGCCGCATTGTACACGTTCCCGTCATTTCCGCGGTAGTAGACCGCAGCTGGTCCCGCATTGGCGATGGGGTCTTGCATGCTGGTCGGAGCGGCTGGGTAGCTGGGGTCGTTGGCGTAGGCGCCGATTTGTACGGCGGTGAAGTCAGGTTGGAGCAGACGGTCGTTCGCCGGGTCGTAGGCCGGATCGCGTTGCTGGTTGTCGCTGGTGCCAAAGCGCCACGGAAAGCCGTAGTGCCGCCCTTCACGCACCCAGTTGAATTCGTCGGGGTGATCGGCATCGGGGCCGTTGTCGCCCACAAAGAGCTCCCCATTGGGTGCAAACGCCGGGTCATACGCATTGCGGAAGCCACGTGCAAAGACGTACGGCGCCAAAGCGGCTTCGTCGTTGGCCAACGTGATATCGGTCGCGCCAATCGGCAATCGGAAGATGCGCGCGGTCAGTGCAACCTCCCGAGTATCGGGGAAGGCGCCTTCGAAGCTTTCTACTTCGCCGTGATCGGTACGTGAGCCACTATTGACGTACAAAAACTTCTGATCGGGGCTGACCACAATCCCGTTGAATTGATGATCGAACGGCGTCCCGCTCAGCGGGTAGAGCTCAGTTTGTGCCACCGTCTGCCATTGATAGCTGGCACCACTGGGGATGCCACGGCGCACAATGCCCCGATTTTGTTTGTCGACCGCCTGATTTCCCACCACGAAAATGCGCCCGTCAGCGGCGACTGCCAATCCGGTCGGGAAGGCACCAGCCAGCATGTCACCGGGGCTGGCGAGTGCTTCTTGGGCACCGCTTTGTGGATCGATGGCCACCAAACCGTCACCCATGGTCAGCACCAGGAGTCGTTGCCGGGTGGCGTCGTAGACCATGCGAATGCTGTTGGTGGGCACCGTCGCCACCCAGCGTAGGGCTAAACGATTGTCAAGGAGCGTAGGCCCATTGGCAATTGGCTGCCGGGGCGTCGTGTCGACGACGGCGCCGTTGTCTTGCACGATGGGGGCTGTCGTGGCCTCGGGGGGCACCGTGGCGGTTGGCAGAGCCACGGTTGGTTCGGGCGTTGGTGGTGCCACGGTCAGGGTGGGAGCTATCACGGTGGCGGTTGCCGGTGCACTGGTAGCCGTGGCGGCTACCGTGGTTTCAGACACCGTGGTGGCATCGGGCACTGCGCCTTCGCTGCTCCCACTTGTACAGGCACTACACAAAAAGAGAGCAACAAGCATTGCGCTGATGCGACGATTAGTGCGCATGAGGGAATCCTCCTTGGGCGATTTCACAAAAACGGAGATGGATGACGCTCCCTTGATGGCTTGGTTCATCTGCGAGAATGCCCCGTAACAGCGCGCCTGCTTCCGCCCAATGGCCGAGCCCGATGTGCCCTAATGCGGTCACATAGTCGCAGTGGATTCGATGGCGTTGGTGCGGGTTGTCGTCGAAGACCAAGAAGGTCGGCAATGACACTGCAAAATAATCGGGCGCAGGTGTTTGGTCACGGTGTTGTGTGCCATAGTGCACCAAACGCGCAAAGAGCTCATGAGCCTGAGTATCAGCGCCAAGTGCCAACCACGCAAGTCCTTGATATAGAAGCAGGTCGGGTGGTTGGTCGTTGTAGTATTGTGCCGAGCCGGGTTGACCGTCGCCGCGTGTTGCGAGTTGCCACTCGTGGTGGGCACGCGGTTGGTTACCCGCTTGTTGCCAGGCACATCCAAGGTAGTAACGAATGTGGTTTTCGTTGCTGCCGGGGAGCTTGCCTTCACCGAGATTAATGGGATATTGGAGTGCGCGTGTGAGCAGGTCGATGGCAGTGGTCGCATGTCTGGATTGGAGGGCAGTTTGTGCCAATCCGAGGAGGGCGGCCACATATTGGGCTGCCACCCGTCCTTCGCCCCCCTCCCACGGGTGAAAGTTGCGCGCCATGAGCACGTCGAGCGCCTGTTGGTAGTGCTCTTGCATGTTGAGCATGGCCGCATATTCGCAGGTCAAATCATCGCGCTGAGCGAGGAGCTCTGGCGTCTGCTCCAGCATGGCGCGTCGCGTGGCAATCGGAGTGCCGAGTAAGCGTTGGAGTTGGTCGTATTCGTACAACAAACGTGCATCGTCTGGGTCGAGGTGGCGCGCCCGTTGGTACGCCTCTTGTCCTTGGCGGGTGTCCGCATAGTGGTTGACCAGCGCAAGCCCCAGATTGCGCCACGCCACCGCATTATTGGGGGCGTGAATCAACGAGTGTTGCCAGTATTCAATGGCACTGTCGGGCATTTTATGCGCATACCAAAAGTTGCCCAGCAAGTAGGCGGCGACGCCATCGTGCGGATTGTGACTGAGTGCCTGCCTGAGCACCACCACGTGGTCGAGGCGATGGGGGAAGCACCAGTCGAGTGGCGCTTGTTGTGCCTGTTGGAGCGCCTGCGCGACCGCTTCATCATCACCGCGCACGGCGTGCACACTTGCTCGTAGGTAGGCGATGAGCGGATTGGGCGTGGAGACGTGGGCACAGAGTTGCAGCGCCATGTCGGTATCACCACTTGCCAGGTAGTCGAGGGCGAGGGTCTCGCAGAGATGTGCGTCCCAGGTGAGCGCCGCAAAGATCGTGCGGTCACCGCCGAGGTGAGCGAGCTCCCACGCCGCACCCGGCTCCATGACGTCGAGCGTCAGTGCCGTGGCACAGGCGGCGTGGGCGGCCGCAGGACGCCCGAGGCGGCGGAGCAGGCTGATTTCCAGCAGGCGCGCCCGTTGGTGACTCCAGTTGCGCCGGAGCGCCTGTCGTGTCAAATCGAGCGCCTCCTCAAGTCGCCCTTGGGAGGCAGCAATACGCGCCAGCTCAAAATAGCTGGCATCTTGCCAGGCCGCATTCCAGACCGCTTTGTAAAAGGCCGTAAACGCCTCATCGAGCCGCCCCTGGTAACGCAGTGCCTGCCCCAAGTTGTAGGAGGCCTCGCCATCGTACGGGTTCGGATTGCGCTCGGTGAGCCGCGAAATCGCCCGCCGGAAGAAGTGCTCGGCGGCCTGGAAATCGCCGCGCCGGAGCACCAGCAGCCCCATCGCATTATTGCAGCGGCTGTCGTGCGGGTCACGGCGAATCGCCTCAAGGTAGTAATCATCGGGACGATAGGTGACGTGGCGGTATTGCTCCAAGTGAAGCCCATTCAAAAACAGCTGGTCGTTGCTGGGGATGTCGCGTGGGGCTACCGCCGGAGTGGCCGCTACGGGCATCTCCACCACTTCGGGTTTCAAGGGCGCAAAACGGATGAGTTCACGCTGCTGGGCCCGGTCGTAGACCACCAACGTCAACTCGTGATCTTTGGTGTCGGCTGGTACGGGCACAGCCTCAACGAGAGTGCTGGTCGGGCTCAGCGGGCGTTCGCGTTGCCACAACAAATTGCCACGGTACAAGAGTACCGCTCGGCTATCGGTGGGAGTGGTCACATATACCCCGATGTGGGCCGTGCCCTGCTCGAGGTGCAGATGGACCACCGCTGCCGTGTTGGCGTTGCTGGCCGGGCCAATTTCTTTATATGGAAAAAAGTTCTGCTGGAAGCGCTTTTCTTCACCGGGCATCAACCAAGCAAAATCAGGCTGATTATCCGTGAACGCCCCACACATGAGCTCGATGTACGGCCCATCTTCATCGGTGAGTTGGCGATCCCACATCTGACCAAAATCGCTGTTGCCCCACGTCCATTGTTTTTTGCCGGGTACGAGATGATGATTGGCGACATGCATCATGCCGGCTTGGCGCCCGTGGTCGTAGTTGCCAATAAAGTCGAAATCTGAATGGTGCGCCATGTATGAGGTCGGCACGGGGATGTTTTTGTAGCGCGAAATGTCCGTGCCTGGTGCATAGTTGACCTTGTAGTAGGTGCCTCGGGCAATCGGGAACTCACTCACGTCGCGCTTGCCGTGGTCCATCACGGCTCGTACATCGGGTGGGAAGACCGATTGATAGTCGTCGTTGACGTGGACCGCCGGGTTCGCCCACCACAAAAACGTCTGTGGCATGTCGGTGCGGTTGTGGAGTTGCACGTCGATGTGGAGCACGGCGCGCTCGGGATGGAGCGTGAAGCCGTGCATGCCCTTGGTGAAAAACATGCGCTCGACTTCGCTACACCACACGGTCACACTGCCGTCGTCGTTGTTGATAATCCGCCAATCTACTGCATCAAAGGTGCTAGGGCGATGGTGTTGTGGCCAGTTGAACTCAATACCCCCCGAAATCCACGGTCCTGCTAACCCGACGAGCGCTGGTTTGATGACCCGATTGTAGTAGACGAAGTGGTAGTCGTTGGTCTTGTCGAGCGCCATTTGTACCCGCCCGCCAAGCTCCGGGAGGATCAGTACTTTCAAGTAGCGGTTCTCCAAAAAAACCGCCGTGTACGCCCGTGGCTCAGCCGCGTCACCCACGCTGTCAATGACTGGGTACGGGTAGACAGCACCGCTACTCCCCTGGTACACACGTCGATTGAGAAACAACGGTTGCTTGAGCGGAACTCCTACCGGGTACGTGGGAATTTCGAGAGTCTCACTCCATGCGCGCACTTGATCTGTCATGGTGATCATCACTCCATCGTGTATGGTTGCGGGAATACACCCCACTGATTTGATGAGTTGAAATGCGAAGAAACAGCCTATCTAGCGCAATTCTATCATGTATCAGTGAATCAAACAACGTGGAATGTGCGGAAGCGGATATGACTCATTTAATCAGTTCATATTCGGGGTGGGGCAAGGGAATTTCTTCGACAAATGGGAGATAAATCGAAATTGTAGTGCCATGCCCCAGCTCCGATTCAGCGGTAATGTCGCCCCCTTGGGCGCGTATCAGCTCGCGGGCAATGGCGAGACCAAGCCCGCTCCCGGCGTTGACATCGGATTTGCCCCGGTAAAAACGGTCAAATATGAAGGGTAAATCGGCAGCAGGGATGCCATGACCAGTGTCTTTTACGATGGCGACAATGAAATCTCCTTCAATGCGACAACTAATTGTGATGGTGCCGTTGGTTGGTGTGTGTTTGACGGCATTGTGGATTACGTTGGAAAAAACCTGCATGAAGCGATCGGGATCCACCCACAGCACACTGTTTTCTTTGCCACAGAGGAGCCCATAATGAAATGCATGGGTGCCGAAAAAGGGGATGGTGATGTCGCGCACGCGTACGGCGAAGTCACTGAGGCGTACATAACGCGGATGAATGGGGAAGTTTTTGATGTCGAGCAGTGAAAGCATGCGTAGGTCGGTGATAATCGTGTTGAGCGTGGCAATTTCCTGCTGGATAATCTCGAGGCGGTTGCGTGTGACCGGGATGACTCCATCAACCATCCCCTCAATGTAGCCATTGATTGTGTTGAGCGGATTACGGAGCTCGTGGGCAATCTCCGCGTTGAGTTGCCGTCTTTTTTCAATGTGCTCGATAATCTCGTGATTGCGGCTGTCGATGAATTGCGCGAGTGCCACAAATTCAGTGGGGGTGAAGGGTGGCAGCTGCGCCACAATGCTGGATTCGTTCAAGTTGGCTGGTTCCATGGACTGCGTGATGTACAGCATGGGGTTGACGATGCGCTTGATAAGCCACCGTGCTAGACTAATCACTATGACCGTGGAAATGAATACCGAAATAATAACTGCACTGATAATGTATTGCATGTATGTGTAAATCAACGGAATTTCATTTGCATCGCCAATGTGGATGACGTAGAGGACGTGATTCGGTTTGACTGGAATGGCGCGACGAAGCACAAATTCGCTCGGATTGACCGATGTACCGGCGCGATCGACTGGGTATAATACTATTCCGTCGGCGGTAGTGATCAACGGCGCCGTAAAATACTCCGCATAGGTCGATTTCATGAGACGATTCAAGGTTGCCGGTAAGGTGGCATCGCTCCCCCCATCGTGGTAATGATGGGTAATCTCTTGATTGACAATATAGGCTGAAATGGGGAAGTAAATATCGGCCGATACAATACGCATACTGACCAACAATACCACCGTATTTTGCAATGTGGTAATAAGCACCAGAATGACACACAAGAGGACAATACCACGTTTAATACTGCGCATCTCCGTGCCTTTTCGATAATGATGGTTCCCGTATTGCCATCAAAACTAGTGGGTCGAAATCTTACACCGGTACCCATTCCCGTATACGGTGGTGATGTAGGTTGGCTCGTTGGGGTCGGGCTCGATTTTTAGGCGTAAATTACGGATGTGCACATCAATTGAGCGACTCATGTTGGGGCGGTCAACTCCGTAGATGACATCGCTAATTTCTTGGCGACTTAGCACCGTGTTGGCTCTCGTATAAAGCAGCTCAAGAATCTTGAATTCAATGTTCGTCAACATAATCTCACGTTGATTGATGACGACGCTCCGACTCTGTGCGTTGAGCATAAAATGCGGGGAGTTGTCTAGCCCCGTACTATGGCCACTTCGGCGCATGATGGCATGGATGCGTGCCGCCACTGAGCGCATGCTGACGGGCTTGGTGATGTATTCATCTGCACCTAAGTCGAGTGCCGTCACAATGTCGTTTTCGTCGATTTTGGCCGAAATGACTAGGACAGGTACGTTGGATTTGGTGCGCAAAAGGGTAAGAAACTCAATACCGTCCATGATCGGCATCATGAGGTCGAGGAGCACACAATCAAACGTCTGTTGCTCGATGATGCGCAACGCCTCGAGTCCGTTGTCGGCCACCGACACGGTAAAACTGCTCTTGAGATAGTCGGCCATCATCGTGCGCACGCTGACCCGATCCTCCACGATGAGAATATGCTTGGTTTCTGGCATATACACACATTTCGCTGGGGTTACTTCATGACGATTATAAACGACACACGCACCTGATTACGCATCGCAGTGCGCAATTTTACACATTATTGATTGAATTTTGCCGGATGTGTACATTGTATGGAAATTGTTAACCCAGCTACGCGTGTATCACGCGTAGCTGGGCGTGCGTGAACTAACTGAGGCAGGACCCGGCAATGGCTTCGAGGGCATCATCGATGTAGGCATCGCTGGTAGCTTTGCCCATATGACCGACACGAATAATCCTCCCGGCAAGTGGCCCCATGCCACCGGTGGCCAAAAAGCCGTAGCGGTCACGCAAATTGGTGATAATGCTTGGCGCATCAGTATGCGCAGGTACCAACACGGGCGTGACCTGTGGAGTGGCTTCGGCATCCGGCACCAGGTAGTCGATACCGAGGCTACGTAGGCCGGAGCGGAAGCGGTTGGCGGCGTGGTAGTGCTGGGCCACATACTCGGCTTTGCCGATGGCCATGACTTGGCGCAAGCGCACATTCACGGCGGTCATCAGGCCTGTGGGCATGGTCGCAGGTTGTGGGTGACCGCCGTGGTCGGCTTGAGCCGCTTTGCGCCAGGTGCGTACATCGAGGATCCAGCCACGATGCCCAACCGGGTTGGTCTCCATGTACTGCCACCCCTTGGGACTGACCGCCACGAAGGCGAGTCCGGCAGGAGCGGCGAGGGCCTTCTGCGAGGCGCTGACACAAACGTCGATGCCCCACGCATCAAGCTCAAGTGGCGTACCTGCGAATCCGGTAATCGCATCCACCAAAATCGGCATGCCGAGTTCGTGCGCCAACGCCGCCAATTCAGGCAATGGGTTCAGTGCACCGGTCGAAGTTTCGGCATAGACGACGCCGAGCACATCGAATGGGCCATTGGCGCTGAGCGCTTGGCGTACCGTGTCCACGGTAATAGCTCGCCCCCATTCGCCGCGAATATCAAAGACGTCGACCCCATAGGCCTGGGCAATGGTGGCCATGCGATCACCGAAATACCCGTTGCGCACCACGGCCATGCGTTTGCCGGTGGCCACAAAACTGGCAATCATGGCGTCGAGCCCGGTGCTTCCCGACCCCACAATGGGGTACACGTCACCACTGGTGCCAAATAAATGCTTTAAATTGCCGACGACTTCGTGGTACAGTGTCGCCCACGCCGGCCCGTAGTGGGGGGCGGTGGGGCTGGCGAGTGCTTGGAGTACCTCGTCGTCGATGTCGACAGGACCAGGAATCAACAGGCGAGTGGGATTGGTAACCATGCGTATTTCTCCATCAAAAACGTTACGGATGCACGACCGTGGCGTTAGTATAGCATAGCCGTGCACCCGCAATGGTTAGTGTGATTTGAGGCGATCGGCACCAGCAAAGGCAATGAACGACTGCTTGAGATGGGTGGAAGGATCGCGGTAGAACTCCTCGGCATCGACCGTCAGATGCGCCCGGCGGCTTGGTGCCTGCACTTGCGGTTTGCTAGCCGCAAATTGCCGGATGACATCGGCGTGTGGCTTCAGTGTGCCGTCGGGGCGCACCATGCCAAAGAAGCGCTCGTGCCAGGCTTCGTCGCAGGGCGGTTGTTGCCACAATTCTGAGCTGTAGTCGGCCCAGCACCAGAGCATGGCACCGGTTGCACCGACTTCGACCAATTTGGGCAAGACGGCCGCAAAATAGTCGGCAAGGTCGTGCTCCGACGCCATGAATTGACTGCGTGGTTTGCCGTAGGCGCTCCAATGCCACACCTGCGAAGGGGCTCCGGGAGGCGCCGTGCACCCGCCAAATTCCTCCATCAAAGTGGGTTTGCCGGTCAAGGTCGTGACAAGGGCACAGGTAAATGGCACATAGTCGGGGTCGAGCGGGTTTTTCATCCACGAGACGTACATCGGGTACGAGTGCATCACGGCCACGTCGGTTTCGGCGTAGACATCGTGGACGCGCAAATGGTTGTTGCGAAACAAACTGTCGGCGTGTAGTCCACACGTAACCGGATGGTGCGAGTCAATCGACTTAATCAGTTGGGTCATGTCACGCACCCATGCTTGCCCATGTGCCGCATCGCGCGGCCAGGCAAACAAATCGGGCTCGTTGCCCAGGTTCCACATGCCGATGCCAGGATGGTCCTTGAGGGCACCGACAACCGTGCTGATGAGGAGCCGCGCCGCAGCCACGGCCACTGGGTCGTGGTACGGATTGCGGTAGGGGCGATCGACCGTTTTGCCGTGGCTGACCACCGAGAGGTGATGGGCGTTGGTGGCATCGTGTGGCTCGCCGAGGAGCCAACCCGGGCACCAATTGGGGCCACTCATGTGCCCCGTAAAAAACGTAACGTCGAGGGTGAGTCCGTTGCGTGCCGCAATGTCGGCCACCGTGCGTAGTGCGTGGAGACGCGGCGCATCGACACTATCGGGCATGGGTTGGAAATCTTCCCAGAGCAAAAAAATGCGCACGACCGACATGCCCAAATCGGCAATTTGGGCGAAATCAGCATGGACTTCGCCAGCATCGAAGTCCTTCCACCAGGTCATCGCTTTGCGACGTGGCCAGTAGTTTACTCCGAGCACAAACGGTGTCGACATATCGCCCCTCCTTACTTAATGGCGGATGTTCCATGAATTTCTCTGCACTACTATACCAGAGCTTACGTTTATAATGGGCATATGATCGTGAAAGGACACACCACATATGTCAGTGCAGACACCCACGCCAATGCCGTTATGGCCGGCTACCGCCATCACCGTACCCGCCTCTACCCTGCCCGAGCGCGAGAGCACGGGTTCCTCGCAGACTGGTGTCTCCTTTGCGCAGGTCCGCAACGTGAGCGTGCCCACCATCATCCCCTATCTGCCCGATCCCGCCATTGCGACAGGTGCTGCGGTGGTGGTCTGCCCGGGTGGCGGATACCACATTTTGGCCATTGAGCACGAAGGGCATGCGGTGGCACGTTGGCTCAATGCACGTGGCATTGCCGTGATTGTACTCAAATACCGCCTCGTGCCGACTCCGGCCGATGATGCGCAACACGAGGTTGAATTGCGCGCGAAGCTGTCGGATCCTGCCACCATGCGCGCCATCGCCTTTGCGCACGATCCCGTCATGCGTGCCGATGTGCTCGAGGCTATCCGTGTGACCCGCCAGCACGCCACTGCGTGGGGCCTGCACCCACAAAAAATCGGCGTGATGGGCTTTTCGGCGGGTGGGCATGTGACTATTTCCGCCATGCTCCACTACGGCGATGCGGCATCGCGTCCCAACTTTGCGGCACCCATTTATCCGGTCTGGTTTGATGACATCGTGCCGCCCGTCGATGCCCCCCCGGTCTTCATGGCCCTCGCCAATGACGACGAATTCGGGGCCATCATTCTGGATACCGTGGCGCGGGTGACCGCCGCCTGGCAACAGGCCGGTGTGCCCATCGAAGTGCACGCCTATGCCCAGGGCGGGCATGGATTCGGCATGATGACCCGCAATATGCCGTGTGACCGCTGGATTGATCGCTTCCACGAGTGGTTGGCCACCACTGCGCTCCGCTAGGAGATCTGCCATGCGCCGCCGTACTCTGTTTCACGGATTCATGATGGGGCTGCTCCAGGCGTGTGGGCTCCGCCCCACGCCCAATGCAGATGCGCCCACGGCGACTCCGCACCCCCAACTCAGCATGGTGGTCGCCACTCTGTCACCCCTGACGACGCATCAACTCATCGAGGTCGTTGCCACGGTCGTGCCTGCACCAGTAGATCGTTTTGATGTGGTCGGGAATGATTTGTGGCTCGAGGCGGTGCATGCCCAACAGACGCTCCGGGTGCCGCTCTTTTGGTATCAAGCCGGCGCCGATGCGGCTGCCGCGGTAGCTACACCCGGCGAATGGCGTGGCCGCGTGCAACTCTCGCATACGGGGGAGTGGCAGTTGGCCGTGCGGCGTGGGGCGCAGCAGAGTGCCCCGCAGCAACTGCAAATCACGGCGCATCCCCAGGCGCACGGCATCATTGGTGTGGCGGAGCGTGGTTTTGCACATGCCGACGGCACCCCCTTTTTGCCCATCGGCGCGAATCTGGGCTGGTCGACCCAACAAGGAACCGCGGTTCTCGCCGATTACGCACGCTGGTTTGCCCGCCTATCTGCCAACGGTGGCAACGTGGCGCGCATCTGGATGGCCTCGTGGTCCTTTGGCATCGAATGGGACGACACCCCACTCGGCGATTACACGGCCCGTTTGCCACAAGCCTGGCTCCTCGATGAAGTGTTGCGCCTTGCCGAGCACCACGGTGTGATGGTCATGCTCTGCCTCGTCAATCACGGTGCGTTCAGTCAGACCACCAATGCCGAATGGGACGCAAACCCCTACAATGCGGCCAATGGTGGCCCGTTGCAGACCCCGGGCGAATTCGTCACCGATGCCACGGCGCGGACTCTATTTGCACGGCGGTTGCGCTACATCGGTGCCCGTTATGCGGCCTTCCCCGCACTCTGGTGCTGGGAATGGTGGAACGAAGTCAACTGGACGCCCATCGTTGATGCGGATTTGGCGCCCTGGTTGACAGAGATGCGCGCGGTGCTGGCCGACGTCGACCCCTACCAGCACCTGGTCACGAGTAGCTGGTCCAGCATGGGCACTACCACCTTGTGGGCCACCGCCCCCCTTGATTTCGTGCAACATCACACCTACGGCAACGATGACCTGGTGCGCACACTCAATGCGGCCCGCATCCCCGTAAAAGCGGTGCTGAAAACCAAACCGCTCCTTGTCAGCGAGATCGGTCTCGACACCGGTGGCGTGAATGTGCCCAGTGCGGTCGAATATGTGCATCTCACCAACGCCATCTGGGCCCCGATTATGCTGGGCATGGCGGGGAGTGGTATGTACTGGTGGTGGGACACGTGGATCGACCCCACCAACCAATGGGGTGTGTTTGCCGGCATCCACGCTTTCATGCAGGCGCACGATTATCGGCAGATGCGCCCCTTTAGCGCGCAACTTGCGCATGCTGTGGTGCTGGGTCTCAAAAGTGACACCACCGTACTCGTGTGGATTCGTCACGCCGATTACACGGCCCGCGCAGCCATGCAAGCGGTCACACAACTGGCCAGTGTGCCTGCCGATTGGGTTTATCAGTGCATCATGGCCGAATGGCAGACACTCCCGCTGACCGGCCTCGCCGATGCCACGTATGCGGTGTCGTTCATGGATCCGGTGACCGCCACATGGACCGCCACCAGCGATTGTCAGGTGTTGGCAGGGCAGACCACCGTGGCGGTGCCACCTTTTGTGAATGCCATGGCTCTGCAACTCGTCCGAAAGGCGTAGCTTGGTGCAGTACAATCATGGTATGCAGATGAGTACGGTGAAAGGACACGTGTGATGGCTATTCATGACCATACTGCCAAAGTGCAGTACATTGCAGACTTTGAGCAACGGCTCGGTGTGACCTTCAAAGCGGTTTCGATCTTCAGCGAAGAGGGCTACGACGAGCAGAATTGTACCGTCACCGCCCGTGGTGAGGTCCACGCCCTGCAGGGCAACGAAATCCGGCGCAACACGCAGATAAATGTCACCGTCTATGATGGTGAGCAACGCGTGGTGGGTACAAGTAGTACGACCGTCAACGCCGATGAATTTTATGGCTTCGATGCCTTTGAAATCAGCGTTTCAGTACCGGTGCCTGCCACACAGGTCGCCACCATCAAAATATACCCACGCAAGTGGTAGCAGGTAGCGAGAGGAGTCTGGCATGGAGTGGGTCGTGTGGAACGAATACGCCATCATTGCACTGGGGATTGCCACTGGCGTCGCCTTGAGCGCTGTGGCCGGGGTGCGCATCTTTTTGCCGTTTTTGGTGGCCGGCATCTCGGTCAAACTCGGAGTCATCCAGGTCGCCAACGATTTTGCCTGGATTAGTAGTTGGCCGGCGCTCGCCGTTTTCGCCACTGCCGCCGCCACCGAGGTCTTGGCCTACTACATCCCCATCATCGATCATGCCCTCGACCTGCTCGGATCGCCGGCCGCCATCGTGGCAGGTTCGTTGTTGACCGCCTCCATGGTGGTGGGCATGGATGAGTGGTTACGTTGGTCTCTGGCAATCATTGCCGGTGGCGGCATCGCAGGGACGCTCCATATCGGCAAAACCCTCGTGCGTGGTACCTCAACCGCCACAACCGCCGGATTGGCCAATCCGTTACTCGCCACCGGCGAAATGCTGGGGTCGACGGTGGCGGCTGTGGCCGCTGTCTGGATGCCGGTGATTGTGGTGGCAGTGGCCGTGCTCCTGCTCATACTCATGCTACGCATGGTGATACGTCGCCGTCGTGTCGTGTCACGCTGAAGGAGTGTGCATGGCCACCATTCGCCAGTATTTGCGTGACGTGGATGCCTTGGCGGTGACTGCAACCGTTGTCGCCGTGGGTGATGGCGCCTTCACGACCGATGTTAGCCCCTTTTTTGCCGGTGGCGGTGGCCAACCTGCCGATACTGGCACCGTCAACGGCGTGCCCATCACCCATGTGCGCCACGATGATGCCGATGCCCTCTGGCATACGGCTGCGGTGCCTCTCGTGGTCGGCGATCGGGTGCAGTTGCAGGTTGATGCCGCTTTTCGCCACGGCGTGTCACGCTTCCACACGGCGCTCCACATCCTCAATACGTTGGCACTGACGCACTACGAAGCCTGGTTGACCGGCGCCGCCATTACGACCGACTATGCCCGCATCGACATCAAAGTGCCCGAGCTCGCTCCCGCCATGATTGTCGACCTCGAGGCACGCATGAATGCCGTGATTGCCGCCAACCACGCGGTACGAGCCTGGTCGCTCCCCGTCGCCGAATTTGCTGAGCGCCCCGAGCTGGTGCGCACCATCAATGTGGCGCCGCCCGCCTACCACGGGCAGATCCGTGTGGTTGAAATCGTCGGGTTCGATGCGCAGGCCTGTGGCGGTACGCATGTAAGACATACGGGAGAAATCGGGCCCTGCGAAATTTTTAAAAGCGAAAATAAAGGCCGCCAAAACAAACGCCTGTATGTGCGATTTGCTTCATCCTAATCAGGAATGAAGCGATCGTGGTACTCCGGCATGTTGAGCAAGCACTTTTCACTCACTCCAAACCAACGGTAGCGATTGCGTGCCACCCAGGCATACACGGCGTCGCGCCAGCGCCGCGGGATGATGCGTAGCGGGTAGGCCCAGCGCCACGGCCAGCACAAATGCCGACTCATCTCGAGGGCTGCGTCGCTTGCGGTATATGCACCGGCTGCGGTAATCACCACAATACTGTCGAGTTGGTGACTGTCGATGCCGTGGCGAGCTGTCAGTTGCTGGCCGGCGTGGCTTTGTAGTGCGGCAAAACGAATGTTGGCCTGTGGATTGCGTGGTAGTATCCAACGCACCACGCCACTGCACAAGTTGCACACTCCATCAAACAAGACGATGATTTCCATGCGCCTCACCTCCTGTGGTGAGCATACCACAGTGTGCGAGAGCGTGGCATAATACAGGCACACACCGGCCGTTTTCGAAAGCAAGGAGGGGCAGTATGGCCTGGATTCGCATGATCCCGGAGCACGAAGCCGAGGGCGAGTTGGCGCGTGAGTACGCCAAAGCCATTGAGCCGTGGGGCGGGGTCGACAACATCATGAAGATTCACAGTCTCAATGTGACCTCGCTCAAAGCCCACGCCTTTTTGTACATCACCATGATGCGTGGTGAATCAGAGCTGAGCCGAGCCCAGCGTGAAATGATTGCCGTGGTGGTGTCCAGCGCCAATCACTGCGTCTACTGAATGACCCATCATGGACGGGGTCTCCGTCGTCTCACGCAAAACCCGGCGCTGGTGCGCCAACTCAAAACCGACTGGCGCCGTGCCGACATCACGGCCGCCGAGCACGCCATGTTGCACTACGCCGAAAAGCTGACGCTGACGCCGTGGGCCATGGCGCAATTCGACGTGCTGGCCCTGCGTGCGGCTGGCTTCAGCGATAGCGCCATCCTCGACATCAACCAGGTCACCGGCTACTTCGCCTACGTCAACCGCCTCGCCGATGGCCTTGGCGTGCCCCTTGAGGATTTTTGGGGGCAGGTCGTCGAAGACGAGGACCTGTAGCACACATCTGCACCATGGCACAACCTGCCCCACGAGTGTTGCACCAGCAGTGCTCGTGGGGGTGTGCTACCTGTTGCATATATATATTTGTAAAAAATAACTCAAAAAATCTGTGTTCTCCGCATGTATTTGTAAAAAATAACAAACATAATTCCTGTTGTACGTGCTACGCTTTTTCTACACGCGAAAAAATCAACGAGGAGGTTCACATGGATTGGGGCAAAGTCCTCGGTGCTGCGAACGTCGGCATCAGTCTCATGAATTCGCTTGCATTGGATGATTTACGGGAGCAAGGTGAGCGTGCTATCGCTGAGCAGCGACTCCAAGAGCTACTGCGTAATCGGATTTTTTCGTTGCGACAATCTGCTGAAACGGTGCTGTCTGCGACAGATGCACCACCGAAGCAGCAGGCGGC
>JBBAWX010000018.1:17636-28613 GCA_040396955.1 Roseiflexaceae bacterium | reverse complement strand
CCAATGTGTTGACGAGTTAGGTGATACTGCATGGAAGCTACCATAGCGGATTGCACATGCAATCCGCTATGGTGTTTTGGGGTGTGCTTACGCCGTGGTCAAGATGATCTTGACGCCACCCAGTAGGGCTGCAGGCAAGGTGCGTAGCGCTGGGTCTGACCACGTTTGTGTGCCCAGCACCGTAGTGATGACCGCCGCCACAATCTGAGCCTCGCTATAGCCGGCAATGGCCTGCAGGGCATCGATGATGTCGGCACTCAGCCCGGCTTGGCGCAGATGGGCAAACGTGGGCGTGGCCGTGCCGATCAAGACAACCGCATTTTGCGCCATGTCAATGTAGGCATCGTGGGCGGGCACGTGCGCCTGCTCGGGCCACACGTAGTCCGTGGGCGTCGACCGGTGGCGTGGCGCGGGTGAACGCGGCAGCTGAGTATCATCTGCCACGTCAGATGCATCTACATCAGGCAGGTGTGACGACGATGCACTAAAGCTTGCAGTGGTCTGTTTGTTCGACGTGCGCACACGCAGCGCCGGCATGGGCGGTGCCATGTCTATCGCAGGCATCAGGCTGTAGGCGACAATAGGACTGCTGTGCACATGTTCGCGACCATGCCAGCCATACGCCATTTCTTGCATGACCACCGCTTTGATGGCGTTGCCTGTGACTTTGGCATCCGCCTCGTGGGCTGCGACCGCTACCAGCGCCGTACCCGGAGCCACCAACTGATGCGTCACTGCCCACTTGGTCTGGCTCTCGCCAGCCATGCTGTCGAGGCGTTTGGCGGCCAGGGTCCGCACAAAATCCGCCACCATGGGGGCTGGTACCGAAATGCTGGCCAACGTCTGTTGGTGCGCATCGGCGCTGAAGTGGGCATCGGCGGCCCGATCGGTGACGGTGACGACCAAGCTGGTATCGCCACTATACCGGGGAATCGTGCCACATTCCCAGGCGACGACTGCGTCGCCGAAGCTGAGTGATACGTTTTGTGCCGTCTGCGCCTGTAAACGCCGTGTAATACGACCGATGGCCTCGTCGATGCGCTCGTTGGGGGTGACGACTTCGCAAAATCCCCCCGTCTGGGTGGCTAGCACCTGCAAATCCCCATCTGATGGCGTATACCCGATGACCACCGGGAAGACCCGGTGCCCGGAGGCAGTAGCTTGTGCGGCCACCTCACGAATCCCCCAGGCCTCACCATCGGTCAACACCACGATGTCACAGGGCTGATCGTGTGTGGGCATATCAAGCACATAGCGAATAGCTTGTGCCGTCTCGGTGCCACCGAGGTTGGCGTCGATCGTCTTGACCCAGGCGTTCATCTGCTTGCGCACCGTCGCCCCCACCTTCATCAGCCCCGGCGTGACATCGACCACCCGGCTACCGAAACGCGTCACGGCAATCGAGTCGCCATCGCGGAGCATGCCCAACAGCCGTACTACGGCCTGGCGTGCCTGCTCGATGGATGTGCCAGACATCGACCCCGAACAGTCAATCAACAGCTTGATGTGCATGGACTGCACGACCGTTACCTCGGCCGTGTGCGGGATGGTCAGGTAGGTGCTGTGCCAGTACTGGCGCTGATGCTTGGCCATCATGGTGGCACGGTATGCGCCATACCCTTGCACCTGCACCACCACATCACGATCCATGCTGGCCCCTGCGATGGCCACTGCCACCCCGTCGTCATTGGCTTCGATGCGCGCCACATGGCTGGGCACACTGACCTGTGCGACCGTGCATTCGTGGATGTGTAATGTGTAGCTGAATGGGTACTGCACCGCCACATCAGTCACCGGCACTTGGTCGGGGGTGAGATGTGCCGGTGGCGCGCCGTAGCGTGGCGCAATCGTCGTGGGGAGACTCACCCGCACCATGCCGTCGTTGGGGGTCAGCCATTCCCCATACCGGATGTGAATCACCACATCCTCGCCCGCAGGCACATTGCCGAGGCGCATCGTGTAAAAATCCGCATCGTGGGTAATCAAGATGGCCGTGTCGCCTGCGGTGATTGATTTGTCATACCGGGCGCGGGCACTCGGTGCTTCACTGATTTGTGACTGAAACACGCGGTCGCGCATGTGGATTTCGGCCTGTAGGAGTACGGCAGCATACGGTAGTGGAAAAGAATAGGTGATTTCGAGTGGGTGGTCTGTCGGGTTGCGAAACTGCTGGCGTACCGACATGCGCAAAAATACGCCGATGAGATCACCGCTGACCGTGACGTCAACCAATGGAATGATTTCGCCGTCGCGACTTTCAATGTGTGCTTCTGGCATTTACGAGTGCTCCTTGTGAATGTGCCGTGGTAGAATATTTTACTGAACATACAACAAACACAGTATAACGTATAATTGATGAAAATAACAGTGGTTGAGGTGCAAAATGAGGCAATCAGCGACACAACCACGCACATGTCCACAAAACAATCCCGCCGTGGCGTCTGCCACGGCGGTTTGATTGGCTCCCCGACCTGGATTCGAACCAGGAACCTACTGATTAACAGTCAGCCGCTCTACCGTTGAGCTATCGAGGATCATGTATTTTCACAACGTTGGATAGTATAGCATGCGATATTGCGTGCGTCAAATCGAATTTTGCATATAAAACGAGAGGGATGTGCAAGGAAAGCCATTCGATTATAATGAATAGTAGATGTGAGGTAGCGTCCGTGTAGGGGAGGAATGTATGTCAGAGGTTGTGCAACGCCTCGCGGAGCTCCGCGACCGCATTCGGTCGTATTCATACGCCTACTACGTGCTCAGCGAGCCGCAAATCAGCGATGCCGAGTTCGATGCACTCATGCTCGAGCTGATTGCGTTGGAGCGGGAGCATCCGGAGTTGTATGCGCACGATTCACCCACCCAACGCATCGTGGACGGCTTTGATACGCAATTCAGCAAAGTGCGCCATCTGCGCCCCATGTTGTCGCTCGCCAATGCCTTCGACGAAGCTGGGGTCAGTGCGTGGCGAGACCGTGTGTATAAATTGCTCGAAACAACGCGTGTGGCATGGACCGCAGAGCCCAAAATCGATGGGTTGGCCCTTGCGTTGACCTACGAAAACGGTGTGTTGGTGCGGGCTGCGACGCGTGGCGATGGTGAAATCGGCGAAGATGTGACGGCCAACGTGCGCACCATTACTACCGTCCCCCAGCGCCTCTCACCGTCATCGCTTCCGGCTGTCCCCGCCATGCTCGAGGTGCGTGGGGAAGTGTACATGCGGTCTGATGAATTCGCGCAGCTCAATCAGGAGTTGCTGGCACGTGGCGAAAAACCGGCCGCCAACCCGCGCAATGCCGCCGCTGGCTCGCTCCGCCAAAAAGATGCGCGGGTCACCGCGCAACGGCCGTTGCGCTTTTTTGCCTATGCAGTGGGTCTGGTCGAGGGGCCATGGGTCCCCACACAATGGCAAATGCTGACCACGCTCCGCGAAATGGGCTTTGTCATCAACGATGATGCGCGTCAATTTGACGATTTCGACGCCGTGTTGGCATATGCGCATGACTGGATGATGCGCCGCGATGACCTTCCCTACGAAGTCGATGGCATCGTCTTTAAGGTGGATAGTCTGGCGCAGCAGTCCACTCTCGGTGTGGCTGGCCGTGATCCGCGTTGGGCGCTGGCCTATAAATTCCCTCCCCGTGAAATACAAAGCACCCTGCTGGCGATTACCGCAGAGGTGGGTCGCACTGGCGTGATTACGCCGCGTGCCGAGATTGCTCCCGTGCGCTTGAGCGGGGTCGTGGTGCGCAATGCGAGCCTGCACAACGCCGATTTGGTGGCCAAACTCGATGTGCGCATCGGTGATCGGGTCATCCTCAAACGGGCCGGCGATGTCATCCCCTACATCATCGGGCCGGTAGTGGCGGCGCGCAACGGCACCGAGGTGCCGTGGCAGATGCCGACCCATTGCCCCGCCTGTGGCACACCCCTCGAGCGGAGTGAGGGCGAAGTCGCATGGCGGTGCCCTGATTTCGGCATCTGCCCAGCGCAGCTGGCGCGCCGCATCGAATACGCCGTGTCACGCGAGGCACTCGATATCGTCGGCCTCGGTGAAAAGCAGGTGGCCTTGTTCATTGAACGCGGACTCGTCAGCGATATTGCGGATATTTTTGACCTAAAACCTGACGATTTTGTTGACGTTGACGGCTTTGCAGAGAAAAAAATCGCAAATCTGATGGAATCTATTGCCCAGGCCAAAACTCGCCCAGTCGCACGCGTCTTGACGAGTCTGGGCGTGCCCATGATTGGCAGCGTGGTGTCGCAGATTTTGATGGCGTATTTTGGAAGTTTAGCGGCGCTCGCCAATGCGAGTGTGGCCGATTTGAGCGCCATCGAGGGGATTGGCCCGGTCAAGGCTCAGCGCGTAGTGGACTTTTTTGCACGGCCTGAAAACCGTGCGCTCATCAACAAACTGGCAGAGCGTGGTGTGACGGTGGCTGGTGGGGCATCGGCGCTCACGAGTGGAGGGGCGCAACTGACCGGCCACACCTATGTGGTGACGGGCACCATAGCAGGGTTGAGCCGTGAGGAGGCCGAAGATTTCATCAAGCAACACGGTGGCAAAGTGACTGGCAGTGTCTCCAAAAAGACCACGGCGGTCGTGGCTGGCAACGACCCGGGTGCCAACAAAGTGAGCAAAGCCACCGAGCTTGAGATCCCGATTATCGATTGGGCGGCGGTGCTTGAGCGTGTGGGGCGGCAGGCGGAGCTCCCGGCGGATGAGCCTGATGCCACGGATGGTGCCGGAGATTGGTCGCGCGCACAACATGACGCGTCACCGGTGGTCGAGGCTGCTGATGTAGCGCAGATGTGCCGTGCCGAGCCGTCCGCCGATGTGAATCCGTCGCCACCGCATCACGACGGGCAGATGTCGTTTTTGAGTGAGTAGAAATGCACCGGTCTCAGCGTATAATGAGAAGAGAGCAGGGAAGGAGAGCGGGCATGGTAGAGATTCATTCGTCCATTTTTCGTGCCTACGACATCCGGGGTGTCGTTGGGCGTGAGCTGAGTGAGGCAGTCTATGAGGTGCTCGGCCAGGCTGCGGGGACGTTGTTTCGACGCCGTGGTAGTCGCCGCATCGTTGTCGGCCACGATGCCCGCCTGACGTCGGCCAGTTTTGCGGCGGCGCTGATGCGGGGTATGCAGTCGGCGGGGTGTGATGTGATTGACATCGGCATGGTGCCGACGCCAGTGATGTATTTCGCGGTCGATTATCTCAAAGCCGATGGGGGGGCGGTGGTCACTGCGAGCCACAATCCTCCCGAATTCAACGGCCTGAAGATGCGTCACTACGAGCCACAATTCGGCGGCGTGCCTTTTTCGAGTGCCGAGGTGCAAGAGGTGGGGCAGATCGCCATGAGCGGTGATTTTGTCAGCGGTACTGGGAGTGCCACGCACGTTGATGTGTCTGACGCCTATGTCGAGCATATTGCAGCACTCATTCAGTTGCCGCGGGCCGTGAAGGTGGTGGTTGACGGTGGCAATGGTGTGGCCGGGCCGCTGGGTGTGCGCGTCTTTGAGCGCCTCGGCTGTGAGGTGGTGCCGTTGTTCATTGAGCCAGATGGCACCTTCCCCAATCATCACCCTGATCCGCTCAAAGAAAAAAACATGCTGGATTTGATGCGGGTGGTCAAAGAGACCGGCGCCGAGCTGGGGATTGGTCTCGATGGTGACGGTGACCGCCTTGGCGTGGTCGACGACATGGGGCGCATGGTCTTTGCAGATCGTTACATGATTGTGCTCGCGCAGCACGCGCTCCTAGCAGGTCCGGCGCCGATTGTGTTCGATGTGAAATGCAGCACCGTGCTCGCCGATGCGATTACGCAGTTTGGTGGTACACCGGTGATGTGGAAAACGGGGTACACCAATCAATCGGCCAAGATGCGCGAGCTGGGGGCACCGGTGGCGGGTGAACTCAGCGGGCATGTGTTCAACAATCGCCCCGGCCACAGCTTCGACGACGGCACGTTTGCGGGGGCCTGCTTGCTGGAGGCCTTGGGGCACGCCAATCAGACGCTGTCGCAGGCGCTAGCTCCGTTTCCGGTGCTCGCTGAAGTGCCCGAAGAGCGCATTGAGCTCGACGATGTGCGCAAGTTTGCGGCGGTTGAGCATGTGCGTGCCACGTTTGCGGGCAAGTACACGATTATTGAAACCGACGGCTTGCGCATCGATTTTGGCGATGGCTGGGGGTTATTACGGGCCTCCAACACGGAGCCGGTGATTACCACGCGCTTTGAAGCCGTCACCACCGCGCGCGCCGCGTTTATCCGTGATACGATTTTGGCAGCACTCCAGAGCTATCTCGATACGCATTAATCTGATGGCCTGGCACAGGCAAAGGATATCTGCTCATGTTTGGTATTCGGCGACGTCTCGCCACCCTCGAACATCTTGTGCGCCCCTTGGCACTCGCCTTCCTCGGTTGTGCGATTTTGGCGTTGGGGCTGGGGTATTTGTTGACATACCTCTACCGCACGCTCACCTTGCCGCCAATTTTTTACTATCTGACGTTGCAGTTTGTGCCGCAGATGTGGCGAGGAGTGCTCTTTTTGCTGGTCGGTGTGGGCACACTGAGTGCCGGAATCTGGTCACTGAGCAACAAAGTGGTCATCCCGATTGATGCGGATTCACAAAACAACGAGGTATTGCTCGATTATCGGCGCATTGATCGCCCACCACGCTTGGCGGTTTTTTCGGGAGGGCCGGGCATGTTGGTGCTCGCTAGCCTCGGGCGCTCGGTCGAATCGATGACCTGTATTACGCCGGTGCAAGACCCGGTGGAGTACTACTACCGCGCCTCGAGCCTCTTTCAGTTCGAAAAAGTGGTCTTCGTGGTGCCCACCCCGCAACCGGTACAGGTGTCGTTTTTGCTCGATAACGGCCAACGTGTGACCCCGAGTGATCGAGTGACCCAAGATGAGCATTTTGCAGATCGCTATGTGGTCGATGTCAGTCTTGATGCGGATACCGCACTCGCCGATTTGAAAATCACGCGCATGACGCTGGATTCGATTACCAACGCAGATGCCATCGTGCTCGGACCAGGGAGTTTGTTTGAGAGCATCATCCCCAATTTGTTGATTCCCGAAGTGCAACAAGCGTTGCGTGCGAGCCGTGCCAAAAAAATCTACATCTGTAGCATTATGACCGAGCCGGGGCTGACGAGTGGCTTCACGGTGGCCGATCATATCCGTCAGATTGTGCGCTACGGTGGCTTTGCCCCCGATTACGTGCTGGTCAACGCCCAACGCATCGATGCCGATGTACAACGCATCTACGCGGCGGCGCATCAAACCCCCGTGTACCTTGCTCCCGAAGAATACGAAGAGACGGTGGTCCACGCCCTTGACCGTAGTGCGGGGAGCGAAGTGGTGGTTGAGGGGTCGGTGGTGGTCGAGGCAGATTTGGCTACAGCTGTGGTGCAGTTGACCGCATCGCTCGAAGATCCGGGCAAAAGCCGCACGGTGCGCGTGCTTCGGCACGACCCCGACAAAGTGGCCACCGCCATTCGTGCCATTCTGAGTCGAGGGCGGTAAGCCATGGATGACACCATTGTTTTGTTTGAAGACGAAGGATACCGTACGCTGTTGCCATTGACCTACACCCGTACGGCTGCCGACATTCGTTGTGGCATATTTACGTTGCGTGAACGCTTGCAGGCTCGCTATGGCCAACCTGTGACAGCGATGACACGGGCCTATTTGGCCGACGTGTTTGGGGCTGGTGCTTGGCCGCTCCGCCTGTTGAGCCGCAACATCCCCATCGTATTGGTCAATAGCCGGTTAGTTGATATTTCTTGTTTGTCTGAGTTGCAGACCATGCCCATCGGTAGCCTCATCGTCAGTGACGATGCCAATACCACGGCAGGTGGCGCCACGTTGGTGGCGGCCCGGGTCTCACCTGCATTGGCGAGTGCCGTCTTTGCCTATCTGCTCGAACAACAGGGCAACGTGGTGCTCCAAGAGCTCCAACGCTTTGGCCCGGTCATCAAGCATCGCCCGGCCATGCTCAATTTTCCATGGGACATTGTGGAATTAAACGGACACATGATTCGTGCCGACATGGGGCTGCTGAATCCGACGCACTATATTCCTGCTGTCGCACATCCTGATGCCCACCTGTGGTCGATGCAGGCTCCTGAGCACATCATGGTGCATCCTCAGGCACACATCGAAGCTCCCGTGGCTCTCGATGCACGTGAGGGGCCGATTGTGATTGGGCGGGCGCGCATTGAGCCGTTTAGCCTCATCCAAGGGCCAGTGGCCATTCACGATGGGGCGTTGATTTCGGGGGCACGAGTGCGTGGTGGTACTACCATTGGTCCGGTGTGTCGGATTGGTGGTGAGATTGAGGCGAGTGTGGTGCAGGGGTATTCCAACAAGCATCACGATGGCTTCTTCGGGCATTCGTACCTCGGGGAGTGGGTCAATGTGGGCGCGATGACCACCACCAGCGATTTAAAAAACACCTACGGCAACATCAAAATGACCCTCGAGGGATACGGGCAGGTCGACAGTGGGCGTCTCAAACTCGGTTGTTTTTTGGCCGACCATGTCAAATTGGGCATTGGCGTGCACCTCAACGGTGGTTCCATGGTGGCCACCGGCTCCAATATTTTCGGAGTACATTTTGCTCCCAAGACGATTCCAGCCTTTACGTGGGGCGGCGAGCGCTTCCGCGCGTACCGCATCGACCGCATGATCGAAGTGACCCGTAAGGTGATGGCGCGGCGCAAAGTCGAGCTGACTGCCGCCCAAGAGACCGTGTTACAGCAGGTATTTGCCTTGACCAGCAGTGCGCGTGATCGTGAGCAGATGGAGACGTTTGATGGGCCGGCGGCGGTCTACGCCGAGTAAGTGGCCAATGAAAGGGGGTGCACCATGCACATTGTGGTGATTGGTGCCGGGCGTGGGCTCATGCAGACATTGAAAGCGGTGAAACCGGTGGCGACCCAGCTCACCGTGGTGACACCGAGTTGTGCCCATTCTGCCTCTGATGCCCTGATTCGTCGTTTGGGTGGCTTTGTGGCGGCCACGCAGGCCTTTCAGGTGCTACATCAGTTCGGTGGCGATGCACAAATGCAGCGTCTCTGGGGCCAGCGTTTTGCATCATTGGGTACGCCCTACGACGGCGTGCCGTTCGGTATTTTGCATTTGTTGGCACATGCCCAACAACTCGGCTCCATGCAAGAGGCCCTCGCATTGCTTCAGCAACAGATACGCTGTAGCGTTGATGTGTTTTTGGTCAGTGAGACAGTGCATGACGTGTTGTTGCACCAGAACAACGGAGATGTGGTGCGCCATCAGCCTGGCCAGAGTGTGGCCACGGTCACACAAGCCGAATTGACCCCTGCGGTGCAGGTGAATCCGGCCGTGATACGCGCGTTGCGGGTGGCGCAGCTCGTGGTGATTGCACCAGGTAGCCTGTATACCACCGTGTTGCCGGCGTTGTTGCCCAGCGGGATGGCCGACACGCTCCGGAGTATGACCGCACAAGTAGTCTGTGTGACACCCTTGACCACGGTGGCCGGTCAGACCGATGCGTTTCGTTGTGTCGATTATGTGGCACGGGTGGCGCGCACCATTGGCCGCGGAGGCCTCGATACCGCCCTTGTCAACAATGCGACCTATAGTGTGGCACAACGCGCCGTGTTGACTAAGCACGGTGTGGCACCGCTGTTGACCACGGCTGGCGATGGCGAAATTGTGCAGGCCCTTGGGGTACGCATGGTGGCACGTGATTTCCTCATGCTCGATGGAGATGCCGAGGTCGCCGTGAGCCAGCTCACCACCCACCATGAAACCGAACTACGCATGGGATGCGTACAAGCGAGTAGACCGGCGCACGCCTAAAGGGAGTGTGCACCCATCATCACAAGGAGACCTGCCTCATGTACGATCAACGAATCGACCGTCTTGCCGATGTGCTGGTGAATTATTCATTGGCCGCTGAACCTGGCCAACTCTTTCGCATTGTGGCGCCCAACGCGGCCGCACCCCTCGTCAAAGCGGTCTACCGGGCGGCCGTGCAGGCGGGCACCAATCCGTTGCTCCGACTGACCATGGACGGGCTCGACGAAATCTTCTTCACCCACGCCAATGATGACCAGCTCACCTACGTGCCCACGTTGGCACGTGACGAAATCGAGACCGTCGATTTGCACCTCTCGATTATGGCCGATGAAAACACGCGTGCCTTGAGTGGCGTCGACGCAACCCGGGTCGCCAAGCGCCGCGCCGCTATGAGCCCCATCTCCAAGCGCATGATGGAGCGGAGCGCCGATGGCTCGTTTCGTTGGTGCTTGACCCTCTTCCCCACCGCGGCGCAGGCCCAAGAAGCCGACATGTCGCTCCGTGATTATGCGGAATTCGTCTTTGCAGCCGGCAAACTCGACCAGCCCGACCCGGTGGCGGCCTGGCAACGCCAACGTGACGAGCAGGCACGCATCATCGATCGCCTGCAGGTGGCCAACCACATCCACATTGTGGGGCCTGGCACCGATCTCAACTACTACGTGGGTGGACGCACGTGGGTCAACTGCGCCGGTGATCGCAATTTCCCCGATGGCGAAGTCTTCACCGGGCCCGATGAACAAAAGACATCCGGTGTCATCACCTACTCCTTCCCCGCCATCTACATGGGTCGTGAGGTGTCAGGAATTCGCCTCGAATTTGCCGATGGGCGTGTCGTCAAAGCAACGGCCGACAAGGGGGAAGAATTGCTCCACTCGTTGATCGACATGGATGAAGGGGCGCGTCGTCTTGGCGAAGTGGCGTTCGGCACCAACTACGGCATACAGCGCTTTAGTCGCAACATTTTGTTCGACGAAAAAATCGGCGGGACCGTGCATCTTGCACTCGGCGCCGCCTACCCCGAGACCGGTTGCACCAATCAATCAGCGCTCCACTGGGACATGATCTGTGATTTACGTGGCGGCGGCGAGGTTTTTGCCGACGGCCAACTCATCCACAAAGA
>JBBAWX010000018.1:0-17536 GCA_040396955.1 Roseiflexaceae bacterium | reverse complement strand
GCCGCCTTTGCGACCATGGGAGCGAGTGCCGAACTCGAGCGCCTGCTCCACATGGATGCGACGTGGCAGGGAATCCGCCAAGCCGTGGCGACCGGGGCACACGCTGTCCCCCAGGTGTGGCAGGTGGCAGATGATGCCACCATGGCGACACTGACGGTCGCCGCCGATTGGCAGGGTGATTTGGTCTATGCCGGTGGCGGGTTGGGGCTGCTCCATGCGCTGGTCATGCAACGGCGGGGCTGGCGCGTACTGGTCTTTGACCGCTACGAGGTGGGGTGTGTCCACCGTGAGTGGAACATTTCCCGCTCGGAGTTGACGGCCCTCGTGGCCACGGGATGTTGGAGCTGGGCGGAGCTCGAATCTGTCATCATGAACGAATATCACGACGGCATTGTGCGCTTCCATACCCGAGATACCGCGCCCATCACGTTGCATCTTCCCGAGGTCCTCAATGTGGCCATTGACGCCGGTGCCTTGTTGCGTATGGCGCGGAGTAAATTTGTGGCGGCTGGTGGCACAATCCGCGACACGGTGCGTTTTACGGGTGTCGTCGTCAACGCCGTTGGTCCCACACGAGTGGTCGTTCAGGGGCAGCGCAGTGATGGCACGACGCAGCACTACGAGGCACGGTTGCTCCTCGACGGCATGGGCACCATTTCACCGCTCTCGTTGCAACGCTTTGCGGGTCGACCCTTTGCCGGGGTCTGCCCCACGGTAGGGACGGTGGCGAGTGGTTTCGTGGAGGGAAGTGCCCCCGATGAGCACAATCGGCACCTTGGCGACATTTTGTTGACCGTGGCCGACGCCCAGCGTACCCAACAGTACATGTGGGAGGGGTTCCCTGGTCGTGACGACGAACTGACCATCTATCTGTTTTATTACGACACACTCCTGCCAGGTCTGCCCGTAGATGCACGCCCCACGCCCACGCTGCTTGATTTGTTCGAGGATTATTTTGCGTTGCTCCCCACCTACAAGCGGAGTACTGATGCCGTGCATCACCACAAGCCGGTCTACGGCTACATCCCCGCACGGCACTCGCTCAGGCGCCTTGAGGCTCCCCTGCTCCGTGGCGTGGTGCCCATCGGTGATGCGGCTGCCCAGCAATCGCCGCTCACCTTCTGCGGTTTTGGCTCACATGTGCGCAATTTGACCCGTACGGCAGATCTGCTCACCGTGGCCCTTGCAGCCGACCTCACCGACCCAGACGCGTTGCGCCATGTGACTCCCTATCAGGTCAACGTGTCGTTGAATTGGGTGTTTAGTCGCTTCATGCAACCATGGGGTGAGGCCGACGACGATGTCAATCGTCTGCAACACCATTTCATGGGGGTCTTATCGCGCTACGGCACAGCGTTTGCGACCCGCTTTTTTCGTGATGAAATGCGCTGGAGCGACTACCACAAAATGGTGCTGGGCATGTTTTTTGCCTATCGCCCGATCGTGGGAATCGCCTTCAGGGTGCTGAAATGGGCGGGTGTACGTCAGTGGATTGCCGACTATGGGCGCTATTCGTGGGCGGCCCTGATGGCTGCTGGTGGGCGCATGCTCGGAGTGGCACGCCTGCGGCGCTGGACTCCGTACCTGCCCGCACGCATGCGGCTCGCACTCCTTGCGACCCTCGAAGAGTGGCGCGTGATGGGCTGGGATCGGCATCAGACCTAAGTCGTGAAGCGCACAGATTGTGCACCCGTACATACTCTCATCATTTTTTAATCAAAACAACAAACACATGCGGTAAGATGGTCGTGTTGTATTTTTAATCGCTATTGTAAATGATTCACCAACACTAGTTCAGTCTCACGGTTCCACAACATAGTTCATGTGATAAAGTCGGTGCGGGGAGAGTGTGCCCATTGAGGGTACTACCGCACAATGTGTCATCTACGATGCGCATGACTTATCATCATGAACAGTGTAAAGGAACACAACACGATGCAACACTCACTCACCATCAACGACCAGATTCTCTTGGCTGACGGTGCTCAATCGCGGGCGTCTGCGGTTGCGTACATGCTGACCAAGGTGCGCCAGTTCATCACCGCTACCCCCGAACACCTGCCGGCGTTCGTCTGGTGTGTGGATGCCGCCTTGCTGCATGGCGAGCAGGAGTTCCGTACCCAAAACATGCACGCAGTAGCGCTGGCGAAGGGTGGATTTGGCGACATCCGCATTGTCGAGGGGACCATCATGGTCAAGCTTTTTCCCAGCTTCGTGCATACCATGGCGCACATTCGTCATCACAATCCGATGTTCATGCGTGAGGTCATCGAATTGATGTTGACATATGCCCAGATTGGCAGTGTGGAAGCCGTGGCACCTGCGGTACAGGCGGTCTGTGATGCGGTGTATGCACATCGCCAAGACCGGGTTGCTACCGTTGTCCGGGCGCGTCTGCCCTTTGCCCAGGCCATGCTGGCAATCTGGTTGACGCTCGACATCCCACTGACCATTGTGTGGGCCCCGCTACCAGCATCGCGGCGGTTCGAATCACAGGGCTAAACACCGCCCCCCTGCGCACGCACTCGTGCGCAGGGGGGTGTCTGGCATACTGGGCTAGGCCAGATCGGCCACCACTGCCTCGAACTGAGCGACTTCGCCGGCCACGACGGCCAAGCTTCCCTCCCAAAACGAACGTTGGCTGATATCAATGCCCATGCCACGGGCCAGCATGGCGGCATCACCGCGCCCGGTGCTGCCGAGGAGTGCATCATAACGGGCGGTGAAGTTTTGTGGGTCGTCGCGGTAAATGGCGTAGAGTCCCATACCAAACAGTTGTCCGAACATGTAGGGATAGTTGTAAAACGAGCGCCCCGTGCTGTAGTAGTGTCCTTTGACGGCCCACATGTAGGGGTGCAAAGTGGATGTGCTGAGGCCATCGCCGTAGGTTTCGCGTTGGGCCTGGAGCATCAGCTCGTTGAGTTCATCGACCGCAAGTTCCCGTTGTTGGCGCTGAGCAAAGACGCGTGACTCAAACAGGTAACGACTGGTGATATCAACGACGATTTGGCATGAGCGTTGGAGCGACGACTCAAGAATTTCGAGCCGGCCGGCGTTATCTGCGTGTTTGAGGGCGGCCTCTTGGGTGAGCGTTTCACAAAAAATACTCGCAGTTTCGGCCAGGGTCATGGGGGTATCGCGGTTGAGCGGGGTCTGATCGGCCAGGTTCAGATTGTGGTAGGCGTGACCGAGCTCGTGAGCCAGCGTCATAATGCTGCCAATGGAGGGTTTGTAGTTCATCAGCACCCGCGATTCATCGCGTTGGAGCCCCATACAAAACGCCCCATCCACTTTGCCACTGCGTGGCTCGGCATCAATCCAGCCTTCGGCAAAGGCCCGCTCTGCGAAGGCCCCCATGCGTGGGGAGTAGGCATGGAATTGTGTTGCCACAAACTCACAGGCCTCGGCATAGCTCCACGCCTTGCTCCCACTCGTTACTGGGGCAAACAGATCGTACCAGGGCAGGCTGGGACCGCTCCGTAACAGGCGCGCCTTGGCCTGCAAATAGCGGCGGAAGATGGGAAAGCTGTCGTGTGCCGCGCCCAACATGGCGTCGAGGGTGGCACGGTCGATGCGATTGTCTGCTAGTGAAATATCGACGGGATCCGCATAGCCACGGCGCTTGGCCAGGGTATTGACTTCGCCTTTAATGGCGTTGAGCGCCATACCGAGTGGCATAGCATGGCTCTGCCACGTGGCGATTTCGGCTTCGTAGGCGTTCCGGCGCACCTCGGCATCACCGTCGTAGGCGAGCGCGCGAATCGCACTCATCGGCTGCGCTTGGCCATCAAGCACCACACTTATCTGTGAGGTAATGTTGCTGTGGAGCCGGGCCCAAGCACCGCCACCGCTGGTGTTAAGCTCGGCTGCCAGTGACTCCGCTTCGGGCGACATCTGGTGGCTGGCGCGGCGAGATGCCTCATGGAGCATGAAGGCGTGCTCGCCAAGGAATGGGTGTTCGGCGGTCAGTGTCGCCACATCGAGCCCGCCAATCCAGGCCACGAGGCGCGTATTGAGTTGACTAAAGCGCACCAAGCGCTGGCGAAACTCGCTCATGCGCGCTTGCGCCACGTTGTCGCGTGAATTGGTGCTCACAAACTGGTAGATGTAGGCGTTGATGGTGCGGAGCTGGCTGGAGAGCTCGCCCACCTTCGTCAACACCAGTACCACGACATCGGCGGCCACAGGTATGGGCGCGGGCTGTTTGTCGACCTGATGGCTGTCGAAGAGGGTTGTCAGCGCAGTAAGAGCGTTGTCAATGTCGTGAATGGCGGTGCTTAAGGCTGGGTCGTTGATATCGGCAAACGGAGTATCGGTGCGCCAATGGGGAAGTGTGCTCATCGGTGTGTGTATCCTTTGTACGTGCGGTCAATGCTCTCATCATACCAAACTTCCCCATTGGTGGATGGCGTTGACGCTCATCACACAGTGCACTATGATACATGGCAACACGACCAAGTGTGCCCCGACAAAGGAATCACTACGATGAACACTTCGCCCACTCCACCAACCACCATTGCACTCCACGACGGCCGCGCGATGCGTATCCGGCCACTTACTCCCGATGATCGCGGTGCCCTGCTCCAGTTCGGCAATCAGCTTCCCCAAGATGATTGGTTGTACCTCGAAAACGACTTGCGGGCTCCCGATGTGGTGACGCGTCTTACCAACGCCTATGCCGCTGAACACTGGCGGCAGGTCGTGGCGTGTGACGATGCCCAGCATATTGCCGCATATGCGTCGGTGCGTACGGCTACAGGGCGATCAAGCCATGTGGCTTACGTGCAGTTAATCGTGGGAGAGGGGTGGCGTCGTAACGGGCTGGGCCGTGCTATGGGGCAGGTGGTGTTCGCCGAAGCCCAAAAACTCCAGGCGAGCAAAGTGGTCGCCGAGATGATGGAAGCGCAACGGAGCGGGCAAGCCATTTTTGCACGGCTAGGATTCCGCATTGAGGGCACACTCCGTGGGCATGCCCGTGACCGTTTTGGGCATCGTCACAATGTGGTGGTGATGGCCACGTTACTCAACTAACGGCGGATACCGACGACTACCACTGATTGGTGTAGGTGCAGACCTGCTGGTAGAGTTCCTTGATATGGTCAAGTCCCGCAGGGGTCACATCGGCCATGTTACGGTAGACCTGTTTGTCCAACATGGCCTGTTTGCTCCCGTGTGGCCAGAGGCGCCATGAGTCATTATCGATGACATCAGCGACCACGAGATCGCCGGTGCTGGTGTGCCCGAATTCAATCTTGAGGTCGACGAGCTGAATGTCGTGCTGCGCCCAGGCCTGCTCGAGGATGAGAAATACCCGTTGGGCGCGGTACATCATCGCTTCGAGTGTGATTTGGTCGCAAATATGTGCGGCGACGAGCTCTGGCACACTCATCAGCGGGTCGTGATTGGCGTCGTCTTTATAAAATAGTTCGTTGATCGGAGGGTCAAAGCGACTCCCTTCGGCGGTGTCGGGGAAGCGTTTGAGGTAGGAGCCAGTGGCATAGCGACGCGTGACAACTTCGATTGGAATCATCTGACAGCGCTGTACGACCATGCTCGTATCATCGATGGCAGTCACAAAGTGAGTGGCCACCTCATGTCGACCAAGGAAGCGAAAGACGTTGGCAGTGGTACGACCACTCAGTGCCCCTTTGCCGGCAATCCGGTGGCGGCGTGTGCCATCACCAGCGGTAATGTCGTCTTTGTTGACCACAATGGCCAGCTCGGATTCAGCGGCATGGGCGTAAATTTGTTTGGTTTTGCCTTCGGTGAGCAGGTCGCCACGTTGCATAGTGTTATTCCTCGTTTGCGACACCGGCGATGACTTCGTCCCAGTGCATAAAAATCAGGAGGTGGCCCACCCCCGGGAAGACGCGCATGCGCAGTTGGGGTATGAAATTGCGCAACTTGTCGCCAGCCTCTGGTGGCGTGATTTTGTCCGCATCACCATACCAGCAGACGGCCGGGTGCGGGATGTCGGTCATGTCGATGCCCCAATCACCCGTAATCAGGCTGAGATCCTGCAGGTAGCTGTGGTAGCCTTGATGAAAGCTCATCGCCAGCATGTCGCGGAAAACTTGCCCCTCCGGTGCCCGTGAGTAGTGGTTTTCGACCGGCGTAAACACGTTGCGCATCAACCATAGCCCTAGTGGGATGGCCTTGGCTCCTTTGCCGACCACCACGTTGCTGATGCCAGCTACCATGTTGGTGAGTGCGTCAGGAATGGTGTGCCCGAAGCTATGCTGGACGCGGTTGAACCACGACATCTGTGCCACGTCTTGTTTGACCGCTGGCCCCATGCCAGAGATGATGTGGATGCGGCTGACGCGGGTTGGGTGCATACGCGCTAGCCCGAGTGCGTACGGGGTCCCCGCCGAAAACGGCAATAGTACCACGCGGTCAATCCGGAGTTCGTCGAGGACACTGAGGGCATCGTGGCGCCATTCAGCAATGCTACGACCAGGATGTGGGTCGGAGCGCCCAAACCCGGGCCGGTCAATGATAATCATGCGCACACCGTACTGGTGCAACACGGCCACATCCGGGATCTGTACATGTGCGCCGGGTAGGCCGTGGCAGAGCAATACGGGTAGCCCATCGCGCGGACCACTATCGCTGTAGGCGATGCGGCGCCCAGCATAGAGAATGCTTTGAGTGTCAATGGTCATTGAAAATAGACTCCCTCGCCGGCTATCACTTCGCCAATCACACGTGCCTCCGGAAGCGTGGTGGTCACCTGTGCTACGGCGCTCGCTGGCACAATAACACACATTCCTACGCCCATGTTGAAGGCGTGGTAGGCGTCGTGTTCGTGGATATTGCCGGCGGTCACCAACAGCTCAAAGATGGCGGGTATCTGCCAACTGCCGCGTGCGATGCGCGCGCCGAGACCGGCGGGCAAGGCCCGCGGGAGGTTGTCGATGATGCCGCCACCGGTAATGTGTGCGAGGGCGTGGATGGGCACATGCGCCTGTTTGAGCGCCGTGTATTCGTGTACGTAGCAACGATGAGGCACGAGGAGCGCTTCGCCAATGCTCTGCCCCGCAAGTTGTGCTGGCCGTGCCGCATATCCGCCGAGTTGTGGTACAAGGGCTCGTGCCAGTGAAAAGCCGTTGGTGTGGAGCCCATCTGCGGGCAGTGCGATAATGGCATCACCGAGGCTCACATGGCGCGGCAACATGTCGGAACGTGTCACAATTCCCACAATGGTGCCGGCTACATCAAAGGTGTTTTCACGGTAGACTCCGGGCATTTCCGCCGTTTCACCGCCTAAAATGGCACATCCAGCAGCACGGCATGCAGCCGCTAAGCCGGTGACAATGCTCGCGACGTGTTCGGCATTGAGCTTGTCGACCGCAATGTAATCCAAAAAAAAGAGCGGGCGTGCCCCCTGCACCAAGATGTCGTTGATGCAGTGGTTGACGAGGTCTGCCCCGATCCCACGGTAATCCGCACAAGCGGTGGCGACGAGTGTCTTGGTGCCGACCCCGTCGGTCGATGCCACCAAAATACTGTCGTGCAGGTCAACTTCTGCCTGATTGAGGTCGAAACAGCCGCCGAATGCTCCGAGTCCCGCCACAACCGCCGGGGTATAGGTCGATTTGACGGCGGCAGCCATCAGCGCAACCGCTCGATTGCCCTCGGCAATGTTGACACCAGCTTGGCGATAATCACTCATGTGCGGTTATCCTTTTTTGTGGTGGTGCTAAAAATGAATGCGGCGACGCCACAATGAAATGCTCTGCAAGAGCCCAATGGCGGCAAACGACGTTACCGTGAAGCTGCCCCCGTACGAGATAAACGGCAACGGAATACCGGTAATCGGCATGATACTCATGTTCATGCCGACATTGACGATGATGTGACACAAAAACATGGCCGCAATGCCGGAGGCCATCAATTTGCCGAATAAATCGCGGGCATTGGCGGCGACGTCGAGCGCTTGCCAGACCAACAGCCCCAACAAGATCAACATGCCAGCAGTGCCAATAAACCCGAGCTCCTCGCTGGTAATGGCAAAAATGAAGTCCGTATATTGCACTGGCAAGTAATTACCTTGGCTCATCACGCCGGTGGTCCACCCCTGACCGTACATGCCACCTGCTCCGATGGCCCCCAACGACTGGATGATGTTCCACGCGCCAGCTTTTAACTCGGGGTCGTATTTGAGCGGATCCAAAAAAATCAGTAGGCGCGTGCGTTGGTAGGGCTCGAGAATGTAGGTCCAACCAAAATACCCCACAGGCAGGGCCACAGCACTCAAACCGACGAACTGTAGCAGTTGCATGCCGGCCATCCACGCTACCATCACCCACACGGAGGCAATTACCATGGCAGTGCCGAAGTCGGGCTGAATGAAGACCAATAACAGGGGCACAGAGACCAGGATGATGCTCGCAACAAACGGGCGCCAACTGCCTAAGGCGCGTTCTTGGCGCGCCCAAAAGCCGGCAAGCACCATGATGATGACCAGTTTAATGGGCTCTGAGGGTTGCACGGTGCGCAATCCGAGGTCAATCCAGCTTTGGGCGCCACCGCGTTCGTTTCCGACCACGAGCACCACTGCAAGCAAGATGATGCTAAAGAAGTAAAGCGGAAATGTCCACGATCGGAACGCATGATAATCCAGAAACGTAATTGCCACCATGACGGCGACACCGATGAGTAGGTTGACGAGATGTCGCTCAAAATACCCCTCAGTCATTGGGTCGTTGAGCGTGGCGCTATAGACCATGGCCGTACTGAACCCGGTCAGGCCGATGACCACCAAAAGCAAAAAGAAGTTGTAGTCACGCCATGAATTCGTCATACCCTACCTCGCACATTGTCCCTGTGGACCTCTGCTCAAATTATAGAGGAAAAACGCGAATCCACCAACGCAACTCCGGTAGGTGCGCTTAACTCGCCCGCACAAAAAATCCGTGCCCTTGATCGCAGACCTCACCGCGTAATTCACGCATCAGTAAATCGCCGAGCAAATCGGCGCTACTGCGTTGTGTCAACCGGCATAGTTCGTCGATGTGGCGTGGTGTCTGCAACAGGCGCAACAGTGGGTCGAGGGTGACGCTCGCCTGGTACGGCATCTGGTAGCCAATGGCCTCGCAGATGTCATCGCAGTGGCGCACTGGAGTGGCACCCTGACGAAGTAGGGCCAAGCAACCGGCACTTTGGGGCGAAAAAATCGATCCCGGTACCGTCATTACCTCGCGGCCTTGCTCGAGTGCCGCTTTGGCGGTAATCAGCGCCCCACTCTGCTCTCCTGCCTCGCAAACGACACTCCCGAGGGCGAGACCACTGATCAGACGATTGCGCGCCGGGAACAAGGCTGTGGTGGCCCGAGTGCCCGGATAGAATTCGCTGACGAGGGCGCCGCGGGGGTGGGCCAAAATCTGCTCAGCCAAGTGGCGATTGCGTTCTGGATACACCAAGTCGACCCCTGACGGGAGCACGGCAATGGTGCCACCGCTGTGACGGAGTGCTGCTTGGTGTGCCACGGCGTCGACCCCGATTGCCAAGCCACTGACCACCGTAATCCCGCGCATGGCCAGATCTCCTGCCAAGCGCGTGGTGGCGTCGACGCCATATGCACTCGGGTGTCGCGTGCCGACCATGGCCACACACGGCCCCGTCAAGGCGGCACGTTGTCCACGAACAAAGAGCACAGGAGGGGCCAGGGGGATGTGCCGCACACTGTCGGGGTAGTGTTCGTCGTGCGGCGTGATTATCTCGATGCCAGCGGCGACGTGGGCTTCGGCTTCTTGCCAAGGGTCGGACTGGGTGCGACTCTGTTGGAGATTGGCAATCAACGACCATGGTAATCCGGCTTGACGGAGCTCGCTGGCCGGAGCATGCCAGGTGGCTTCGGCACTGCCGAATTGGTCACAGAGCCGTCTGATGCGGTGAGGTCCGAGACCATCAATGCGCACAAGTGCGGTAAGAAAGACTGCCTCTGGGTGCATGCCTGCCACGCTTTCGTGTGATGACTTGGTGTGCCGTTGCCACCATCGTTCAATCATGGCAATACAGCATTACCAAGGCATTACCAAACACCACTGGCAACAGCGCTGTTGCCAGTGGTGTGGAGTGCGGCAGTGTGGGCCGGGGACGCCTGCTCGTCCTAGGGAGCGGTGCGCTTCCACTCGGCGATGTTCCAGGTAATCGGTGCGATGGCATCCGGCTGTATGCCCGTGACATTTTCGTTGGCGATGGCCACCCCAAGGCGCTGGAACAGCGGCAATGAGGGTAGTTCGCGCGTAAAGAGCTGTTGTTGGGCCAAATACTGTGTCGCTTGCACCGTGCTATCCAGCGAGGTGGCCGCCAATTTTACGGCGTAGTCGGCATCACGCATACACCAGCCGGCAAAATTATTGCCCACCCAGGCATTGGCTTCGCTCGGTACCGCCGCACAGCTCCAGAGTTGCAATCCAGCCGGGTCGGGTGTGGCAATCCAGGCAAAGAGTGCCAGCTCAAATTGCCGCAAAAAGAGCGGTCCATTGGGTGAAAAAATCTCTTCCGGTGACAAGTACTGAACCTCGACGCCGACACCAATATCTTGCATGTCACGCGTGAATTGCTCGGCGATTTCTTGACGCAATGGGCTCCCAGTGGTGGTAATGAGCTGGAGCGTCAGCGTGATGCCCTGTGATGATACGCGCAGGCCGTTGTCGTCGAGCGGGTATCCAGCTTCGTCGAGCAAGGCTCGGGCAGTTTCTGGGTCGTACGGATAAAGGTTGAGTTGGTCGGGGCTGGTCGCGCCGCGTTGCTCTGGCAAGATCCAGCTGTTGAGGGCCGGAGAGCGACCGTTGAAGAGCTTATCGGCCAACGCTTGGCGATTGAATCCGTAGGCGATGGCATGACGGACGCGGATGTCTTGCAGGGTGAAGACGTCGAGGTTGAAATCGATGTGCTCCCAAACCGGACTGCGGTAGTAGGTGACAGGGAGACCGGCACGTGCATCTTGGTCGATAAAGGCATATTGATCGACCGATACGCGGTCAGTGACCGAGACATCCAAGTTGCCGTTTTGTAGGTTGGCACGAATCATGTCGACCCCCGACATGGAGGTGATGACCACATGACCGGCTTCGGGGATGGTGCCAAAATAGTGTGGGTTGCGCGCAAAACGGATTTCGTTGCTCGTGCGTGATTCCACCACATATGGGCCGTAGCCGATGGGTTGACTCGCATACTCACTGTTGCGGATTTCGAGTGGATCCACGTCGTTGAGCAGGTGTTTGGGCAACGGCATCCAGTAGCTCAAGAAGAAGCCAGAGCCAATCAGGTCGGGCTGCAACGTGGCCTTTGTGGTATGGTCGTCGAGTTGTTCGTAGTTGGCGGTGCGGTCGAGGAGTAGGCGGGCTTCTTCGCCAAGGGGCGCCTGCTGACGTGCCAATTCATACGCAAACACCGAATCCGCGGCGGTCAGCGGAGTGCCGTCCGACCAGGTTACATCTGGGTTCCAGTGGTAGGTAATCGACAGTTGTTGCACTTGCGTGATGACGCTCGTCTCGGTGGTGGTAATGTTGCCGGCGGCATCGAGGAAGACCGACACCGTGTTGATGGCAACGTCGCCGTTTTCCATGGAGGGGAGTTTTGTCAACACACCAGTGGACACATAGTCGTAGTTGTAGGCCAAAATCGGCGACGGATAGAGCATTTCGAGGGCGATGCCATTGAGGCGCCGCAAGGCGCTGTCAGATGGGTAGGGGAAGAGGTCATTGGGGAGCTCGGTAATGCCGATGGCCCATACGTCACTGCGTTCGGCCAGTGCCTCGGCCACGGCCTCGTTGGTGGGGGCCACCAGCGCTTGAGGCGTCTCTTCAACTGCCGGTACCACCGGAGTGCGATCACGCACTCCACCTTCGATTTGGCATGCACTGAGCAGGCCAAAGAATACCATTGTAAGCCAAAGCCGTGGCAAAAATCGCTTCATCTCTGATCCGTCTCCCGTACACTCTGTCGTTGGGCTTTGTGTTGGTGCCACAGGTCGTGGCTGAGGTGCATCTCGTAGAATTCCACCCAAACTGCGCCGTTTTTGACATCAAAAAAAGGCTTGAGGTGGGCATATCCAGGTGTCTCGAGGATGGCCAAATCAACGCTTTGATAGGCATTGCGCCAATCACTCTCGACATACGTAAAGCCGAGGCTTTTGTACGAACGCACCGCACGCTCATTGGGGGCTGCGACATCGAGGAGCATTACCGTGAACCCCAATTCGCCGAAGTAGTAATCGAGGAAACCGCGCATGGCCTCGGTGCCAAGCCCACGTCCCACGTACGATGCCGAAAACGTGATGCCAAGACGCGCCTGTTTGCGCTCGCTGTCGATGTCGCGCAACGAAATGCGCCCCATCAGATCGCCGGCGCGGCTGTCGACCGCCCAATGGCGCCGCCCACTAAACATGTCGCTCAGCCACGCCCCCGAAAAGGGTGACTGGGCGCGTTGCAGGTTCCAGATGGCCTCAAACGGGTCGTGGTAGGGCGGCCAACGATAGCAACGTTCGTCGTCAAATCGATTCCACGCCCGCACAACGGTGCGCGGGGTCTCAAACATGTCACTGACCTTCACTGTGGTTGAGGCGGGCAACCAATTCGGGTAAGACCTGGCTCGGCGCAGCTTGGATGAGGTGATCGGCCATCACGCTAAAAATCGAAGTGGGATCGCTGGCGATGGTCACAATCTTCGCACCTGCTCGATGTGCCATGAAGGGAAATTGTGCGACCGGGTCGCTGGCGCTTATCTCCCCCACAAACAGCATCGTATCACATTGTTCGACGGCATGGCGCGCTTTGCTGACATCGTGGCGGGCAAACCCCTCACCGAGCAAGACCACATCAGGGCGAAGCAAACTCCCACAGCGTTGGCAGTGTGGCGGTACATCGCCTTCTTCGTCCCAGTCGCCGAGATGACCGTTTTCGACACAACGAGTGCGTTGGACACAGCCGTTGAGCTCAACCATGTCACGCGATCCAGCCTGCCAATGGAGACCGTCGATGGCCAAACTAATCAGCAAAAATTCAGGAATGCGTTGCTCAAGGTCGACCATGGCGTGGTGGGCGGCGCTGGGAGTGGCCGCTGCGACCAACTGGCGTCGAAAGTCGTACCAGCGCCAAACCAACTTCGGATTGCGGGCGTAGGCCTGTGGTGTGGCCAAATCGCGCACATCGTAGGTCGCCCATTCACCGACCAGTGCTTGTCGGAACGAGGCGATGCCACTCTCCGCTGACATGCCACTGCCTGTGACAACCACGGTCCGTTGCGAGGCCTGTACGATGCGAACGATGACATCAAGATCCATGCAATTCCTGCTCGTTTCTGTACTGTGTCATGGAGTGGGGACGACGAGCCGACTCTGGCGTGCCCAGCCCTCGACAGGGCCGAGGTCGGTTGTGTAACGAATACGTAGCCATGCAATGCCGTCTGAGCTTTGTGGCCCATCAATCCATTCGACGCGACTGCCGGCAGGGATCTGCGCCACGGTTTGGCCGGCATTGGCCGGAGCATCGCGCAATTCCAGGGCATCGGTGCCTTCGACAACGAGCCAAATCGACTCGGCAGGTGCCCCGTCGAGCAACGACTTGAGCCATGTGGGCATGATGAGGTCGTTGTTGATGTAGGAGGCAATCGATGCGGTTGCCTGATCAGTGCGTTGGACGATGGTTTCCCATATGCCGACATCCGCCGTGGCCTCCGGGGCGTCCGCACTATTCTCGGTGGTGCTGGGGGCTGTGGTGCCCTGCACGAGATTGAGGATGCTAGGCATGAAGTACCAACCCGCTAAGGCCGCCCCAATCAGCAATGTGATGAGGAGTACTACGCCCATGCGCCCGCCGCCCATAGGACCATCGTACGCGATCGTGTCACCGTAGATGTCGGAGGTATCGTCGTGCCCACCATTGCCGGTGGTCACGGGAGTCGTGTTGCTATTGGCGATGAGCATTTCTCGGCGCGATTGCTCGATTTCGCCGAGGAGCTCGTCAAGCGTTTGGATGCGGTAGAGCGGGTTGCGCGCCACACAGCGCATCATTAATTCGTCGATTTGTGGCGGACATTCAGCCGAGATCATGCCAGAAACTGGTGGAATGTCGTTTTCGTTGTGCTTGGCGAGAATTTCGTCGGCCGAATGACCCGTAAAGGGTCGGAACCCACTCATCATCTCGAACAGGAGCACTCCAACCGCGTATACGGCACTCTGTTGGGTCTCTGGGTCACCCTCTTTGCGCTCGGGAGCTCGGTAGCTGGCCAAGTCGATGAGTACCTGATTGGGGGTGAGGAGCCAGTTCTCAATCCACTTGACATGTCCATCACTGACCACGACAAAGTCGTTACTGCTAATTGGTGGATGTGGGATGCCGGCCTGTTGGCACGCATTGATGACACCTACGATGTGCTTCAGGTACTGTAGCGCTTCGAGTGGACTAAACGGCGTCCGTTCGCGCAACGTCTTGCCGGTGATGAATTCGGTGATGAAAAAAGGTCGATTCTCGATGGAACCACTGTCGTATACCTCAGGCAGGGCACTATGCACGTTGCGCGCACGTAATTCCGAATCCGAGATGAAGCGATCGCGGATGCCCTTTTGGTCGGCGAGGTGATTGCGCATCAGGTTGAGCAACACGGTGCGACTCAGTTTGTCGTCGTACGCACGATACACGGTGGCGATGCGAGTCGCACCGAGGCGTTCGTCGACGCGGTAGCGTCCATGTATTCGAGGCTGCGTGGTCATGACCGTGCACTTTCACATACGCCGACAATATACACTACACATTATAGCACGATGATTCGGCATGTCTATGCATGGAGAGGCGGTTTTGTCATTTTTTTGTAATTCATGACAACTGCCATATGACATCCGCCCCCCGTAGCGAATCTCGGTATAATACCCACATGCGGTTCTCCCGCTACCACTCACTGCCATGCCCCACCCTGCGCCAACGATTGCGAGGAACCCCCCATGTTTCGAGATACTGCCACCGTGCGTGATCGACTCGCCGCCCAGCAATACATCGCCTCCGACAGCATCGCCACCACCCTGTTTTTGGCCAATGCCCTCGAAAAACCCATTTTGGCTGAAGGCCCGGCAGGCACCGGTAAAACCGAACTTGCCAAAGCCTGTGCGGCTGCCACCGGACGTGAGCTCATCCGCCTGCAGTGCTACGAGGGTATCGACGAGGCCCGCGCCCTGTATGAATGGGAATACGCCAAACAGCTCCTCTACACGCAGTTGCTCCGCGACCGCGTGGGAGGCATGATTGCGGCTGCTCCAACCCTAACGGCTGCCGCAGATGCCATCGCCCAAGAAGAAAACGTCTTTTTTTCGGAACGCTTCTTGCTGGCACGGCCACTGTTGAAAGCGATTACCAGCCCCAAGCCAGTCGTGCTGCTCATCGACGAAATCGACCGTGCTGATGCCGAATTTGAGGCGTTTCTCCTCGAATTGCTCAGTGATTTCCAAGTCAGTATCCCCGAGCTTGGCACCATTCGTGCTGTGCAGAAACCAATCGTGATTTTGACCAGCAACGACACACGCGAGCTGAGTGAGGCCCTCAAACGCCGCTGTCTGTTTTTGTATGTCGGCTACCCGACTGCCGAAGCCGAGTTGGCCGTGGTCAACTTGAAAGTGCCCGGCGTGCCCCCCAAATTGGCACACGAAGTGGTCGAGCTGGTGCAACGGTTGCGGCAACTCGATTTGCGCAAAGTGCCCAGCATGTCGGAGACCATCGATTGGGCCAAAGCCCTGGTAGAGCTCAACGTGCGTCACCTCGATCGCAGTGTGCTCGACACCACGCTCAACGTGTTGCTCAAGTACGAAAGTGACATCCAAAAGGCACGGCGTCAGCTCCGCACGAATGTGGAGCCCAGTGGCGCTCCGAGTGGCACTGTCGATGACGATGATGATGACCGAGGTCGGCGTGACCGTAAACAGCGGCGTCGTTGATGGGAGATATCAACCATGGATGAACGACTCGTCGCATTTGTGCGTGCCCTCCGTGGGCGCGATGTGCGGGTTTCACTTGCCGAAAGCATCGATGCCCTGCGTGCCCTTGAAGCCGCCGGTGTCAGCGACCGTGCGATAGTGCAGGCGGCTCTCAAAAGTAGCCTCATCAAAGAAGCATCCGCCCTGAGTATTTTTGACGAGTTATTCACCCAGTACTTCGGTGTGGATGCACCACCCCCCATGCAACAGCCGGGTGGGAGCCTCAGCGATGATGCCTCCGAGCAGATGCAACAACTGCTCCAAGAGCTACTCGATATGCTCGAAGAGCTGAGCGAAGAAGATCTGAAACGCCTGGTGGAAGCGCTGATGGGGCAGGGGATGACGCGTGGCGAGCTCCGTGAATTGCTCCAGCGCACCGACGCCCTGCCCGACATGAGCCAAGGATTGCCGTTGTCGTGGGCCATGCGCATGGCCATGGAAGACTCCGGGATTACGCAGGCCAATCAGCTCATGCAACAAATCATCGATCAACTGCGGGCCCAAGGCGTTGAGCCGGCACAGCTACGCCAGATGGAGCGTGAACTGCGTGAAAATCGCGGTGCGTTGGCACAGCAGGTCGCCGAAATCCTGCAACAAGCGCATGGTGCTGGCCAGCCGAGCGAGGCCGAACGCGAAGCGCAACGCGATGAATTGCTTGATCGGCCATTCGACCAATTTAGTTTCGACGATGTGCCCAACTTTCGCCGCGAGGTGACGCGGCTGGCGGCGCGGTTGCGCTCGCAAGCCGCTCTGCGCATGCGCAGAGCCCTCCATGGCACCCCCGACATTCGCCGCACGGTGCGTGCCAACTTGCGCTACCAGGGGGTGCCCATGGAGGTGCGTCACCGGCGGCGTGATATTCGCCCCAAGCTGACGGTCATCTGCGACGTCTCGGGCTCCATGCGTGCCGCTGCCGCATTCATGTTGCTACTGGTGTATGCTCTGCAAGACCAAATCAAGCGTACGCGGCCGTTTGTGTATTACCGCACGATTGCGGATATCACGCGTGATTTCCAAGAGCTGCGCCCCGAGGCAGCCATCCAGGTCATCCCCGATCGCATCGAAGGTGGCCCGTACCAGACCAGCCTGGGCAGTTGTTTGACCACCTTCCTCAACGATTACCCGGGGGCCTATGACCGCAACACCACTGTGATTTTCCTCGGTGATGGCGACGATCATCGTGGCATCCCGCGCGTCGAAGATTTCCAGCGCCTGCGCCAGCGGGCCCACAAGGTGCTGTGGTTCAACCCCGAGCCAGAGTGGCGTTGGCGTCGCGAAGACAACTACATGCACCTGATTGCCCCGCAGTGCGATGGCGTACACGTGGTCAGCACGTTGCGCGAGCTTGGGGCGGCCGTCGACCAATTGTGGCGGTCGTCGTAGGGGTCGTTCGCGAACCATCCCGAACCACGAGGTGAACCACCCCTATGAATGACAAGGAGTGCATCATATGCCGACGGAAGACAACAAACCGACGGAACCATCTCCCCCGCAGTCAGATGTAACCATGTACAAACCGGATAAACCGCTCCGTGACATGACTCGTGCAGAAGTGGATGCGCT
>JBBAWX010000017.1:0-66875 GCA_040396955.1 Roseiflexaceae bacterium | reverse complement strand
TGTGTCCAGCAGTATAGCACAATTCAATATATTACGTAAGATTTCAAATGAATGTGCCGCACTACCCTTTCACTGACGCATATATGTCGGGAGAGGCAGGCATTTCTGTTACAATCGAATCAACAACCTGTTCATGATATGCGATACGAGGCACCATGCTTGACCCACTGACCTGTTTGTCACCGCTCGATGGTCGGTACCGCGCCGATGTGGCCGATCTCGAGGCGTATTTTTCCGAAAGTGCCTTGATGCGCTACCGTGTGCGCGTCGAAATCGAATACCTAATCATGCTCAGCAAAGCACGTGGTGTGGCATCCGTCAGCAAACTCGACGCAACACAGGTCGGACAGCTCCGCCACCTCTATCGCAACTTTACCGCGGAATCTGCGGCGGCTATCGCCGCCTATGATGCGCGCATCAACCACGACGTCAAAGCCGTCGAATACTGGATCCGCGATCAACTCGACCTGCTCGGAATTGGGGCACTCAAAGAAATGGTGCACTTTGGGCTCACGAGCGAAGATGTCAACAACTTGGCGTATGCCTTGATGATTCGCGAGGCCCGTGACCTCGTCATCAGCCCGGCCATCGGCGAAATCATGAATGCGCTCCATCAATTCGCCATCACAGAGGCGCATACCGCCATGCCGGCCCGCACCCACGGACAAATCGCCACTCCGACCACCTTCGGCAAAGAAATGGCCGTCTTTTTGGCACGCCTGCAACGCACCCGGGATGCCCTCAACCGCATCTCCCTCACCGGCAAACTGACCGGCGCGACTGGCACGCTCGCCGCCCACGTTGTCGCAATGCCCGACGTCGATTGGTTGACCTTTTCACGGGCGTTCGTACGCACCCTCGATCTTGAGCCCATCGTGCTCACCACCCAAATCGAGCCCCAAGATACCGTGGCAGAGCTTTGTGATGCCCTCAAACGCATCTGCACCATCCTCACTGACCTCAATCAAGATTTGTGGCGCTATGTCTCTGACGGGTTCCTCATCCAACGCCCCAAGACCGGTGAAGTCGGCTCGTCCACCATGCCACACAAGGTCAACCCCATTGACTTCGAAAACGCCGAAGGGAATTTGGGCATTGCCGGTGCCCTGTTGGAGTTCTTTAGTCGCAAATTGCCCGTGTCACGCCTGCAACGTGACCTCACCGGTAGCACCGTGCTCCGCAATCTCGGCGTTGCCTACGGCCACATGCTCCTCGCTTGTCGCCGGACCGCCAAGGGCCTAGCCAAAATCAGCCCCAATCGCGAACACATGTATCAGCAGGTGGCCGCCCACCCCGAAGTCCTCGCAGAAGCCTACCAGACCATCTTGCGCCGTGCAGGTGTGCCCGAACCGTACGAACTCCTCAAACACTTTACCCGCGGGAAAGCGACCCTCACCATCGCTGACCTTCACGCCTTTGTCGATCAACTTCCGGTCACCGATGCCATCAAAGCTGAGTTAAAAGCGCTCACCCCTGCCGAATATCTCGGTTTGTCTGCACAGATTTCCTTAACAATCGTGGCAAAAATGTAATTTATACGTCACTTTGACAGTTGCACACATGCAACAGGTACATTAGAATATATTTGCAATGACTTTTGCACAATCACCCCCCCATGACAATAGGCTCTGAACAATCAGAGCCTATTGTCATGTCCGTGTTTCGTCCGTATTTCCAAAAATCGGAACAATTCGTCAGCAGGTGGCGTCTTTTCATTCAGATGCGGAGATGTCGTATCTCTGCACACACCATCATGAGGCATCCCATGGTACGAAAACTTCTTCTCCCTTTGATGGCACTCCTGCTCATCATCCCAATTTCGCTCTGGACACCCGCCGCCGTCGGTGCCGCTCCCAAAAGCGCCAAGCCCATGCAAATCGCCAAAGCCCCCAAGGTGAAGTTGGCGAAATCAGGGCTGCTTGAGTTGACCGTCACGGTCAAGGGAGGTGTCCAACCACTCACCTATGCCTGGTACCAGCGTACTCCTGGCAATACGAGCACGCCCATCGGCACCAACAAGAGCGCCATCAGCGTTTCACCGACCGCGGGTACGACCTACTATTGGGTCAAAGTGACCGACGCCAATCAAAACAGTGTCGACTCACCAGAGGCCATGTACACCTTTACCCCGCAAGCACTCAAGCTCGCCAAAACCGTCACCGCTGCAGTCAGCAAACGCACTGGGCTCCTCGTCCTTAGCGTTGTGCCTACCGGTGGCATTGCACCGTATTCGTTTGCCTGGTATCAAGGTGCCATCGGTGATACCTCCACCCCAATTGGCACCGATGCAGCCACCATTAGTGTTTCGCCCACCGAAGGTTTCACCCTCTATTGGGTGCGCATCACTGATAGTGCCGGCACGCAGTACGACACCGACGCCATCAGCGTCGATTTCGCCCCAGCGACACTCGCTATCACCAAGCCGTTGACCGGCAAAATCGACAAATTGAGCGGATTACTCGGGCTCGCCGTCGAAGTTGCTGGCGGCATTGCCCCCTACACCTATGCCTGGTATCAGGGGGTAAGTGGCGATACTGCGACTCCTATTACGACTACGACCACGAGTGCACTCACCATATCGCCAAGTACCGGGACCACCAACTACTGGGTGCGAATCGCCGACAGTGATGTATCAAGCGTCGATAGCACCACGTTTGCCTTCACCTACACCCCGAGCACACTGGCCATCAAAAAGGCCACTGCCAAACTCGACAAGCGTGAGGGAAGCGTTGAGCTCGAGGCCAGCATCATTGGTGGCATTGCCCCCTACACCTACGCTTGGTTCCAAGGGGCCGTCGACGATGAGTCCACCCCTGTGGGCACCAACGACAATGAAATCGAAGTAAACGCCCCAACGGGAGCAACCACCTATTGGCTGAAGGTCACCGATGCGGAGAGCACCGTGGTGAAATCGACCGCCCTCAGCGTCAATTTCACCCCAACCGCACTCGCCATTCGTAGTCTTACTGGTGAAGTCGATGATCGTGGGTACGTCGAACTCGAAGTCAAGGTGAGTGGTGGTGGTGCACCCTACACCTACGCCTGGTTCCAGGGCGTAACGGGCGACGAATCCACTCCCGTTGGCAGCAACGATGACGAAATCCGCCTGGCCATCGACCCCGGCAACAGCAACTACTGGGTCAAGGTCACCGATCGCCTCGGCGCAAGTGTCTCCTCGAGCACCGTTGAAGCCATCTTTGCACCGGAACCCCTCGTCATTGAATCAAGCAAAATCAAAATCAATGACGATGGTATCGTCGAGCTCAAAGTGGAGGTCGAAGGCGGCATGGCCCCCTACACCTACGCCTGGTTCCAAGGGGCCGTCGATGATGAATCCACGCCCGTGGGGACCAACAGTCGCAAAATTGAGCTCCCCATTGATCCCGGTGCTCTCGCCTACTGGGTCAAAGTCACCGACCGCGATGGAACCATCGTCAAATCCGGAGCCCTCACAGGCACCTACACGCCCTCACCGCTGGTCATCGCTGAGAGTGAATCCGAAATCGAAGACGGCAATCAACTTGTCATCAATGTCGAAGTCGAAGGTGGGGTCGCTCCTTACACCTACGCCTGGTTCCAAGGAGCGGTCGACGATGAATCCACGCCAGTCGGAACTGATGATGATACCCTCGTGGTTGATATCACCGCAGGGAGCAACACCTACTGGCTCAAAGTCACCGATCGCGACGGTACGGTCGTCAAGTCGGATGCATTCAGCACCGAGTACACCCCCCAAGCACTGGTCATTGACCAAATCAGCAGCAAGCCCAGCAAAGATGGCACGCTGAAGATTGAAGCAGAGGTCGAAGGAGGGATTTCTCCCTACACCTACGCCTGGTTCCAAGGGGCTGTTGACGATGAATCCACTCCGGTTGGTAGCAACCACGACGAAATCAAAATCACGTTAGGCAGCGGCGCAAGCAGCTACTGGCTCAAGGTCACCGATCAGGCTGGTACTGTGGTCAAATCGAGCGCGATTACTACCACCTTTACCCCGTCGGCACTGGAGGTCAAGAAGATCACTCCCAGCCGTACGGTACCGTTCCAGACCGGTGAAGATGCCGAGATTGAGCTCGAAGTCGAGGCTCGTGGTGGTGCTCCCACCTACACCTACGCCTGGTACACCGGCACCTCCGGCAACACGAGCAGTAGTGCAGGCAGTGGCAAAAAGCTCAAGCTCACCGTGGCAAGTGCCGGCACATACACCTACTGGGTCCGGATTACCGACCGCCTCGGTGCCACCCATGATTCACAGACCATCACCATGACGGTCATCGAAACCGGCGGCGGTGGCGGCGGTGGTGGTGGCGATGATGATGAGGATGACGACTAAATCTATCCGCCCACCAATAGACGACTCGCCCGGTGCCGTGGCACTGGGCGAGTTTTTCTTCACGGACGACCACCGTATCAGCTCCGGCCAATCTCAGGATACCGGCGATCACGCCAGCGCAACACCGGCTCTTCGATGTACCGATAACTCAACCACGCAACCACCCCGGTGATACAGAGATAGACCACCGCACGCCAGGCCAAATCACCGTAGTCGAGCGTGCTCCCTGTCGTACGTTTGATGAAGTTGACGATCATGATGTGATACAAGTAGACCGAGTAACTAATCAGCGCTGCCCACGACACAAAACGATCAAGTGGCTTCCACCCCAGTGTGGCAAACCGCTCCACCGCAGGGATGAGCAATGCCGATCCGAGTGTCATAAATGTGTGCCCCATGAAAATGCCAAACATGTACCAGCGGTCTAAATTCACCATCAACAAATAGCCAAATAACATGATACCAATGCCCGGCGTAAACCCCCACGTGGCGATACGCTCAAACCAGGCACGTTGCCGAATATACAGCCACGCCACCAACAATCCGTACACCATTGAGTCGAGACGCGCATAAATGGTGAAGTTGAGGTCACCAGCCGCCTGCAAACTCAAAATCTGTTGGAGCACAAATCGCACCACCGTTGGGATTACCAAAAACAGACTCACCGATACCATGAATGCTTTGATGGGAGCAAGGGCAAAACGTCGACACAACCAATACACAGATAAGGGGAAAAGCACATAAAAGACTTCTTCGGCCCCCAGGCTCCACCAAAACGACATGTCACCGACAATGTAGTGCGGATCGATGGTCCCCAAGAACAAAATGCTCTGCAGGTACGCAAAAAACGAACTCGGCGGCGCAAATAACCATATCGCAAGCGCTGATACATAGGCAGCCGGCAGTGTGCGTAACCAGCGCCGCACCCAAAAACGCCGCACCACCGCATATTGGTCGATGTTGTCGAGCAGTCGCAAAATAATCCGGCCAATCAAATACCCGCTCAACGAAAAGAACATGTCTACCCCCATACTGCCAAGGTAGACGAACCACTGAAAGACGTCTTTGTCGCGGCTGAGCTCGGCTGGCAATAACGGCACAGCGTGCGCAATCACCACACACAACACCGCCAAAAAACGAATCACATCTAACCCGAACCGGCGACCGTGGTGCGCCGCAGGGTCGACCTCGGCACGTGGTCCGTAGGTGCGCCACAGCACCAATCCCACCAGTACGGCGCTCACCCACATGCGCCCCGCTGGCGAAAAAAGAATGTACGGCTGATAAAAACCACTCTGGAGCTCTTGCCAGAGTACCACTGCGTAGAGTGCGACCACCATACTCCAGACCACCAACCCCAGCCAGCGCCCATGACTCATCCAGAGCGCAAGCGCCGCCGTGACCACCCAAAACCCCGCCACGTACCAGAGCAAGATGGTCGTATCAAAGGGCAACACGCGGATTGACACCTCACGGACCAATGCACCAATCGATCGGCTATCGCCACTGAATTGTTGCGTCTGACTCAAGAGGCGCACCGTGTCACCGCCAAAAACTGCGGCGCGCAACAAATAGTGGACGCGGCGTACTTCGGTATCAGGGACCAGCTCAGCAACAGCAGTGGGCACGCCGTCTTCTACCTGTTGTGAAATCGTAACAGGAAACGCATCGGCCAATGAAAAGCGTTGCCAACGCATCTCCAATATCTGCATGCTTGCAGCGTAGGTATGGGGCAACATGACCACGGTGTCGCCACGCAACCAACTCCCGGCTTCTTCCGGAGGAAATGCTCCTTGGATGCGGTTCCGATCGGCTAAATCGAGGGTATAGGTCCGTGGCGCTTGGGCCCACAACAGATACACCACCACCCAGCTGAAGAGCACGAGCCCAAGCCAGATCAGCCAGCGCCACCGTACCGCGTGCGGTGCGTTTTCTCTCAATACGTTCATATGCGTCAGCGTTCTACCCTCAACATCACATACCATCTCCACCTAATACCTGTATTATACCGACCTCTCACGGAGATGAGTATTTATTCGGGAGTCACGTAGGCCGCCGTAATACCACCATCCACCGTGAATGTTGCCCCAGTCACAAACGAAGACTCATCCGACGCCAAAAACAACGCCGCATTGGCGATTTCGTGTGCTTCACCGAAACGCCCCATCGGGATATGCACCAGCCGCCGCTGTTTTTTGGCATCGGTATCAAGAAACTTCATCAGCAACTCGGTGCGCAACGGCCCCGGACAAATCGCATTCACACGAATCTGCTCACGCGCATGCACCACGGCTAATTCACGCGTCATCGCCAGCACCCCACCTTTGGAGGCGGTATAGGCGATTTGTGGCGTCGCAGCCCCGAGCAAGGCCACAAACGACGCAGTGTTGATAATCGAGCCACCCCCAGCCCGGCGCAAGGCCGGGATGCCGTATTTACACCCCCAAAACACCCCTTTGAGGTTGATGTTCATGGTCAAATCCCACACATCTTCCTCGGTGGTCAACGCACTATCATCACGACTGTGCATGATGCCCGCGTTGTTGAATAGCACGTGCACCGCCCCGAAGGTGGTTTCACTTATCGCAATCATCTCGGCCACCTCGGCCGCCTTCGCCACATCGACCTGCACCGCCACGGCCCGCTCAGCACCAATCTCAGCCACCACCTGCTCTGCCGCGGCGCGATTGATGTCGGCGACCACCACGTTGGCACCCTCACGCGCAAAGAGAAGGGCCGTCTCCCGACCAATGCCTTGCCCAGCTCCCGTTATTACCGCCACTTTGCCTGCGAGTCGCATCGCTTGTTCCTTTCACCTGCTCCGTACTCTCTCCCACATCGATGTATCATGCACGCTCAAAATAACGTGCGCGCTCCCAACTCGTCACCACCCGCTCAAAGGCCTCTTGTTCATAGCCCGCAAACCGCAACAGATGTGCATGTACGTCGGCTCCAAAAGCGGCTTTGGCCACCTCGCTCGTCGCAAAACGCACCATGGCCTCTGTCAATGTGCGTGGCACCTGGGGCAAATCACGGGCCGCATAAATATCCCCCGTGAACGCCGGCGGGGGCTCGATGCGCTCACGAATACCCGCCAAGCCGGCTGCCAACGCTGCCGCATAGGCGATGTAGGGATTGGCATCGGCTCCCGGTACCCGGCATTCGACCCGCAACGACGGTCCATGACCGACCACCCGGAACCCGGCCGTGCGATTGTCATAGCTCCACGCCAGTGCCGTCGGCGCCCATGAACGCGACTGATAGCGCTTGTACGAGGTTGGATACGGGGCAAAGCAGAGGGCAAAATCTGCCGCATAGCGCATCCATCCCCCCAAAAACCACCGGAACACGTCCGATGATTGCACCGGACCAAATGGCACATCCCCCGCAAACACCGGCTTGCCCTGCGTATCACGCAGACTCATGTGAATATGTGCCGATGAGCCGGTGTGTTGCTCGTGCCACTTGGCCATGAACGTCACACTTTTGCCCAGACTATCCGCGATTTCTTTGGCGGCATGCTTATAAATCACATTGGCATCACACTGGGTCAACACAGCACCAAAGCGCAAATTAATCTCTTGTTGACCAATGCCCGCCTCACCTTTGCTCGCCTCCACCGGCACACCACTCGCCTCAAGGTGGCGCCGAATCGCCCCAATCACCGGCTCTTCGCGGGTGCCCTGCAGGATGTGGTAATCCTCGTTGTAGCGCCCAGCCGGGCGCAAATCGTGGTAGTGCTTGGCATGGGCCTGCGCATACGAATCATCGAACACGTAGAGCTCGATTTCACTGCCGCCAAACGCCGTATAACCCAGCTCCGCAGCCGCCGCAATCTGTTGCCGCAACATGTGGCGCGGCGAGACACGCACCGGTGTATGATCGGCCTGTGCCAAATCACAAAGCACCATGGCCGTCTTGGGCAACCAGGTGGCCAGACGGAGCGTCGTCATGTCGGGCTGTGCGTGCATGTCGCCGTATCCGCGTTCCCAAGTCGCAAATTGATAGCCGTCGACCACGTCCATCTCCATGTCGCAGGTCAGCAGATAATCACAAGCGTGCATGCCGCCGTCGGCCACACTCTCCACAAAAAACTGTGCCTGCACGCGTTTGCCCATCAAACGTCCGTACAAATCGGGGAAGACCACCAGCACCGTCTCCACATCACCACGCTGGACGGCTTCGTACAAATCGGGCAACGTGAGCATTCCCGCCATGATTCCCCTCCTCTACTCTGTACCTGTCACATGGATTGCGGTTGCCCTATTATGCCACATTCTCCATCCATTCACCGCTATAATAAAAGGGTGTGTATCGTGTGCACAGGAGGATGACCCCATGAGCACTGGAAGTAAAGCTGGCCTCATCTTCATCATTCCGCAACTCGTGGTCATGATTGTGGCCACCATCATCGGCTTCGTACCACTGTTCCTTGTGAGCAACGCCCCCATTGGGCTCATCGGTTGTTGTGTGGCCCCCAGCGCCGCTCTCATCCTCGCAGGTGTGGCCGGCTATCTCGGCACCGAGTGGGATCCCACCGCTCCTGCCACGCAAACCGGCATCATGGCCGGATTGATCTCTGGCATGGGTGCACTGTTTGGTGCCGTACTCTTTTGGGTCACCATCGGGCTCATCATCACCTACGGCATCGACAACGCGACGCTCGAGGCTAGCCTCGAACAACTCCAGAATCTCTCCGTTGAGGGCACCGGCGATATTACGGCAGTGCGTGCCATGCTCAGCATGGCAGTACTGTTCATGACCGGTGTCGGTGTGGTGAGTGGTCTGATGTCCCTGAGCATGTCGTTCATCGGCGGACTAATTGGCGCCCATCTCGCCAAACCCCGCACCTAGTCTCATTCGTTGTCAGCCACCAAAGGATAGCGTGCATGACCATTCTGCAGGTCCACTCTCTGAGCAAGTATTTCGGCGCCGACCACATCTTCTCGGGTGTCAGTTTCAATGTAGCCCGCGGTGAACGTATCGCCATTGTGGGCGTCAATGGCGCCGGCAAAAGCACCCTGCTTCGTATCATCGCCGACCAGGAATCGGCCAATTCCGGCAATGTGGTCCCTGCGCGTGGCATCCGCTTGGCCTATTTGGCCCAGGAGGCCCGCTTCAACGATACCCAGACCCTGCGCGGGCTCCTCGATGAGGCCCTCGAGCACCTGTACGCCATGCACCAAGAAATCCAGCACCTCGAAGTGGCCATTGCCGATACCGATCACCCCGAGTGGGCCACCCGCATGGAGCGCTACGGCGAACTCCTTTCGCGCTACGAGCACGCCGGTGGCTACGACATCGACCGCACCATTGAGCGCATCTTGCTCGGCCTCGGCTTCGACCCCGCCTACCACGGCCCCATGATGCTCGCCCAATTCTCGGGTGGCATGAAGACACGCGCCGCGCTGGCCGCCATCTTGCTGTCGAGCCCCGACATTTTGCTCCTCGATGAGCCCACCAATCACCTCGATTTGGCCGCCCTCGAATGGCTCGAACGTTTCATCAAACAGTGGGACGGCACCCTCATCGTGGTCTCGCATGATCGCTACTTCCTCGACCGTGTCACCAACCGCACCCTCGAAATCGCCTTTGGGCGCCTCGATGGCGATTACCCGGGCGGCTACATGAAGTACCAACAACTCAAGGCCGAAAAATTAGAACTCCAGTGGAAGCAGTACCAGGCCCAACAAGAAGAAATCGCCCGCATGGAGTCCTTTATCCGCCGTTATAAAAACAGCACCCTTAGTACCCAAGCCCGGGGTCGTGAACGCCGCCTCGAGCGCCTCAAGGGTGGCTGGCAAGGGGGGAGCGGCAAAAGCGAAGCGCTCATGAACCGCCCCGAGCATCAACGCAAGCTCCAACTCGCCATGCAGGCCAATCAGCGCGGTGGCGATGTGGTATTCAGCTTTGAGCGCCTCGAAGTTGGCTACGTGCTGACCAGTCAACAGCACATCTCACTCATCACCATCCCCGAGCTCCAACTACGCCGCCAACAACGCGTAGCCCTGATGGGTCCCAACGGTGCCGGCAAAACCACCCTACTCCGCACTTTGGTGGGCGAAATGGCCCCCCTGCGCGGGCATGCCCGCCTCGGTAGCAATGTGCAGATCAACTACTACGCCCAATCTCATGAGGGTCTGATGATGCACAACACCATCCTCGACGAAATGCGCCGCGTCCAACCAACCATCAAAGAAACCGAAGCACGCACCTTCCTCGGTCGCTTCCTCTTTAGTGGTGACGATGTCTTCAAACGCGTCGGCGACCTCTCAGGCGGTGAACGTGGTCGCGTGGCACTGGCGCAACTGACCCTGATTGGCGGCAATCTGCTCATCCTCGACGAACCCACCAACCACCTCGACATCGGTGCCCGTGAAGCCCTCGAAGATGTGCTCAACGACTACGACGGCACCCTGCTCTTTGTCTCCCATGACCGCTACTTCATCGACGCCGTCGCCGACACCCTGTGGATTGTCGAAAACGGCGCAGTTACCGTCTTTGACGGCAATTACTCCGAATACCGGGCCGCCAAAGAACAGGCCAATTCCACCACCTTGTCGACCCCCAGCGTGCCCACACCCACTAGCAAACCCAACCCCGTCCCAGCCACCAAATCGACCGCCATCGACAAAGATGCGGTTCGTGAAGCCCGCAAACGCCAACGCCGTAGTGAGCAGATTGAACAACAAATTGCAGAGCTCGAAGACGAACGCACCCAGATTACCGCCGCACTGTCAGGCCAAGAGACCGACCCCAAACGCATTGCCTCCCTGGCACAACGCTATAGCGAGCTCGATCAACAGCTTCAACAGCTCTACGAAGAATGGGCCCTGACCGGCACCTAATCCGCTCTCACCATCTCACGAGCCCTCACCCTCATGCGGTGAGGGCTTTGGTATGCCCACTTTTTTCCACCACCTATACACCGTTCATACACGGGCTATACACCGTTTTTCCACATGTTATCCACATTGTGGAGAAACGCATCTCTATCACATCCAAGGCCCTTTTCCACCGCATATCCACCACCCATCCACACCTATTCCACAGCACAAGCACACTCCATCGGCACACCAAAAGCCCCTGCGGTGCAGTTGCACCACAGGGGCCAGCGTTCCTGCCCAGGAGTTAGCGCGGCACAAACGACGTATCGGCGCTCAGACGTTTCACAAAAGCGGCAATCAAACGGGCCGCATTGAGCGCATCCTCGATGTCGATCATTTCGTTGGGAGAATGCATGTAGCGATTAGGAATCGAGATGACGGCCGTAGCCACCCCACTACGCGCCGTATGAATGGCATCCGCATCGGTAGCGGTACGTGAGGGATTGGCTTGCATGCGGTAGGGGATACCCGCCTGTTCAGCGGTCTCCACCAGCATCTCAACCACCAGGGGGGCGTTGGCGGAGCCACGCGTCAGCACCGGTCCTCCGCCGAGTGTAATATCACCCTGTGAATTCACTGTCGCCCGTGGGTGGTCCGTGGCAAACGTCACATCCACCGCAATGGCCACCTGTGGTTCAAAGTGGAACGCCGAGGTGCGTGCACCTGCAAAGGTGATTTCTTCTTGGGCCGTCGCCACGGCTGCCACCGTCGCATGTGGCCGATCTGCAGCCAGCAACCGGATTGCTTCAAGCACGACAAAGGCTCCAATGCGATTATCAACACCACGCCCCACAATCCGACCATTGGCCAAGACCAGTGGATCTGCGTCAATCACCGCCGATGCGCCCACGCGCACGAGCGCATTCGCTTCGTCGCGCGATGAGGCACCAATGTCAATCCAAAGATCGTCGATACGCGACACTTTGGTGCGGTCTTCAGGGCTCATCAGATGGATGGGTTTTTTGCCGATGACTCCGCGCACCACGCCCGATCGCCCCAAAATCCGGATACGTTGGCCCACGAGCACCTGGCTATCCCAGCCACCAATGGGCTGAAAGTAGCAGAATCCTTTGTCGTCGATATGCGAAATCATCAAGCCGATTTCGTCGATGTGCCCAGCCAGCAACACCCGTGGCGCACCGCCGTTCAAGACCGCATACGAGCTCCCTAGCACATCGCCATAGACGTTATCCGCAAACGATTCAGCTTCTTGGCGCCACACCCGTGCCGCGGCGATTTCGTCACCCGATGGACTCGTCGTATTGAGTAGTCGCATCAAACATGCGCGAGCTGCATCGCTCATCGTCTAACTCCTTTTCATTGACCTACCGATACATAAAAAAACACAACAGAGGGAATTACCCCTCTATTGTGCCACGATTTTTTATTTCTGGAAACACCACTACCCGCGTGCATGCATGCTTGTCACACTCCGCATCGCCGCAGTAACTACCAATTTTTGCAGTAATTTGCCACCTGCAATCGCCAAATCCGCCATACTCCAGTGGCGTCCCATGACGCGAGTCGTCCCATTCACAATCGCCTGGCGCACGTCTTGGCTTTTCGTGCCCGCAAACAACGTGTAGCCATAGCCAATCGTATCAATGAGATGCGAATCACTGCCACCAACAGCCGGCAGACCGAGCAACATGGCCGCCGATGCCGCGCGCACATTGGCACTGCGTGGGCGCAAGCTAGCGTTCATCGTTTCGATGCCGTCAAAGCGCCACTCCGGTGTGCGCCCAGCCGCGCGTTTCAACAGCCCATGATGCCCCAACGAGCGCACCATCCAATCATACGGGTGAGCGGCGACGGCCAAGCCGCCCTGTTCGTGGATAGCCGCAACCGTATCACTCGCCGACATACCTGGACGGATGCGTTCATGGATGAAATACGCCAGTAAATGCCCTTCACGGGTCGAGATTTCTTCGCCAATAATCACCTGTAGTCGGGTTCCTTCGGCACAGCGTTGTGCTTCGTAGGCGCCGGCAATGGCATCGTGGTCGGTAATAGCAATCACATCAAGGTCGGTGTGTTGTACCACGTATTGCACCAGTTCTGCCGGAGTACTATGCCCATCACTATAGACCGTATGCATGTGCAAATCGGCCTTACCGTATGTCACCTGCATGGCGCTACGCACTCCTTCACCATTTGCAAGAACGCTACATACATCATCACCCATGCGTGTTATCGTCACGGCAACCACGTGTTAAGGTTGGACTAATTCGCAGTCAGCGCATGTTTTCGGGTATGATAGAAACGCACAAAGGAGTCATCATCCATGCCAAGTCAACTACTCACTGAGATTTTTTCACAACCACAGGTCATCGAGGCACTCGCCACGCAACGCCCGCAAATCGAAACCATTGCGCGTGCCATCCAGCAATTCCACCCGCGCTTCGTGCTGATTGCCGCTCGCGGCACCTCCGACAATGCGGCCCGCTACGCACAGTACCTCTTCGGGAGCATGTTGGGGTGGCCGGTCGCCTTGGCGACCCCTGCCGTAGGCACCCTCTACCATGCGGACATCCACCTTGCCGAAGCGCTCGTCATCGGCATCTCGCAATCGGGGCGATCCCCCGACATCTGCGATGTGCTCCAACGCGCCCGCGCCCAAGGCGCGCTCACCCTGGCCATCACCAATAATCCGACGTCACTCCTCGCCCAGAGCGCCGAACACCACATCGATATTGCAGCCGGACCTGAGTTGAGTGTGGCCGCCACCAAGAGTTACACCAATCAGTTGGCCGCTATCGCATCCCTGACCGCAGAATTGGCCAACGATGCCTCCCTGCGCGTAGCCCTAGCCACCCTCCCAAGCGGCATCCAGGCGGTGCTCGACATCCCACAAGCGAGTATTGCGGCCGCCGCCACTCTCATCGCCAGTGCCCCGGCCGCCCTCAGTGTGGGACGCGGGTATCACTATGCCACCGCCTTTGAAGCGGCCCTCAAAATCAAAGAGTTGAGCGGTTTGCCCGTGGAGCCCTACTCAGCGGCCGACGTGTTGCACGGGCCCGTGACCATCGTCGAGCAGGGCTTTCCCGTGTTGGTGAGTAGCGATACCGGTGCCACCCACGCCGACACCATGGCGCTCATTCTACGCCTGCACAGCCAAGGGGCGCGGCTCGTCGTGGTCAGCAATGCCACTGATCACCTCGCCAGAGCTGCAGTGCCGTTGCCGTTCCCCACTTGCGACCAACGCATGGCGCCTATTCTCGCAATTGTCGCATGGCAACGGGTAGCACACGCCACCGCTCATCAACGTGGACGCGACCCAGACGCCCCACAAGGACTACAAAAAGTCACAGAAACACGCTAACAAGACACAAAAAACCCCCTTCTTGTCGACACGTCTGTGCCAACAAGAAGGGGATACGATTCAGCGTCACACTTAGTTGACGGTGAAGGTGCCCTGCATGCCGCCGGCATAGTGGCCGGGGTAGGTGCAGATGAAGGTGTAGGTGCCGGCCTCAGGAGCGGTGAAGCTCAAGGTCTCGCTGGCGCCTGGGGCCAACAAAGCGGTGTGGGCCACAAGGTTGCTGGTGTCGGCGGGCACATACCCGGCGGCATCACCGGCCTCGAGTGCAGCCTCGTCGACTGCAGCAGCGACGTCAGCACCACCCTTGACGATGACCAAGTTGTGGCTCTGTGCACTTGAACCATTCTTGAAGGTCAAGGTCACGGCTGAGCCAGCGGTTGCTGAGATGCTGTTGGGGGCGTAGGCCAGGTTCTCACCATCGGTGCCAACTTCCAAAGCACCACCGCTTGCACCACCGCTTGCACCACCACATGCGGCCAACACAAATGCGCCGATGATCAAGGCGCCCATGGCGATCTTGCGAACTGAAATCTTCATGTCGGACTAACTCCTCGTTACGATATTGGTCCTGTATGGTGCATCATTCGAACACTCGTAGCACCACACGTATAGTAGCACAATCAAAGCGATTGTCAACAAAATCACAAACTTTTGGGGCAAATTTCGCCCCATCCACATCAACTACTCATTTCGCGCAGAATTGCAGGATGTCGATGCGCGGTCGCCACACCTCCACCCAGTCGCCAGGATGGAGCCGCGAGCAGCCGATTTTTTCGTGGAGCTGCGGCGCAGTCACATGCGTGCGCACACCGACGCGCCCCCAGCCAATGTCGAGCACGTACTCGCAGTACAACGACTGATACGGCAACGGTGTGGTCGGCACCTCCCATGTGGCCACTTCACTGACGCACCCAAAGACCTGTGGCGCCCCGGCAATGCCACCTGCTTGGGGGTGCAACCCGCGACGATATGGTGCTCGTTGCAGACGAAACTGGCACAACAACAACACCAAGACCGCACTACCGGCACGACCCACCTGCGTCAAGTCCACACGATGATGGCGGTCGACCACCGGCAATCGCCGCAACGGTAGTACCGCTGTTGGGAGGTCGGCGGGCATTTCAAGCACCACCGTCGGCAAGTACTGCCGCCCATCATGATGAGTTTGCCCAGGCACACATTCGACGAATGTACAGGGCAGAGTGAGCGCTGCAGCGGCCGCAAAATGCATGGACACTATTCCTTTCCGGCATCAGGAGCCGTGTCATTTGGGCGCATGACATCCTGAAGCGCATAGATGAAACCGGCAGGTTGGGCCGGGCTTACCAACACCATGCGTTGCCCAGGGCGCACCAAGGCCACCACGCGTTCACGATCGGTGGCCATGCAAAACAACTGCCCATACCGTTGCGAGGCCGCTGGTCCTTGATAGCCGAAGACCCCACGGTTGAACCCCCAGCGTTCTCGGCGAATATCAAAATCAACCAAGCGTGTCACCGTTTTGATTTCGTGGAGTGGAATACGGATACGCCGCCACCATCGTCGCTTGATGTGCAACGCATCGGCGTGGATTTCGAGGCGCACCGGCATACCAGCCCATGCCAACCAGACATACATCAAAACCGTGGCTGCAACTGCAGCACTTATCAATACTCCGTACATACCGTAGCCGTACTGCAAAAGCCCGCTCAGCCCCAAAAAAAGCCCAGGCAACGTCAACGCCCCACCCACAAAAACAACCCCTTGGGTAATTTGTTGTGTGTAGGTGTCTAGTGGGGCAGTTTCATAGATTTGAGGCATCTCAATGCGTTGTTTTTTGGTTGATGTGTTCATGCGCTCCATCATACCATACTCGCGGCTATCTTGACCATCCCCCACGCAAACCGCTATACTACCCACAACGACAACATCTTTCGTACGGGTGCGTTGGGTGGCACACATCCTCCCATCGGGCTTGCGTATGTAGTAGACGGGGACCTCATGCCGGCATTTCTGGTTTGCGTGACCACTCACGCATCAACGCGTGATACCGCACTCTACCTCCTCACTGGTCAACTCAGTGGCAGCGATGTGGCCCGGCTGACCGAGTTGCTCCTGTGTGATCCTGTGACCCAGCAGGCTCACTGGTACGATCTCGCCACCAGCATCGACCCCCTGCCCCACCCCGTCCACGAAATCGCCTTTCGCCCCGGTGTCACCGACAACGAGGCCGAAAGCATCTTGACCGGTGCCCATCACCTCGGCATGAACGGCATCGCGCAGGTACGCACGTTGCGCCGCCACGTTGCCGACCACCCCGATATCGCCGGCAGCTACAACCCCCTCATCCAAATCCACCAGCATTTCACACCGCATCAGGCACATGCGCGCCAGCAGTTTTATCTCACGCTCTTGCAGGCGCCCGCCCAACGACCCAGCCATGTCGCAACCGTGGCCATCCGTGACCTCGACGACCGTGCGCTCGTCCAACTCAGCCGAGATGGTCTGTTGGCACTCGACCTCGACGAAATGCGCACCATTCAGGCCTACTACCGTGATGTTGGCCGTGATCCCAGTGATGGCGAGCTTGAGACGATTGCCCAGACCTGGAGCGAACACTGCTCGCACAAGACGTTTAAAGGCACGGTGCACTACTCGGGTGATGCGGCAGATCTTGACGCTCGCCAGCAAACGCTCCATCCTGCTTTGGCACAACTCGGCCCCGATACCCGCATCGACAGCCTCATTCGCACATATTTGATGGCTGCCACCACCGCCGTAGCCCCACGTCTCACCCATTTGACGCTGATTTCGGCGTTTGTGGATAATGCGGGCATCGTTGATTTCGATGGAGAATTAGAGCTGTCGTTCAAGGTAGAAACACACAATCACCCTTCAGCCCTAGAGCCGTTTGGTGGTGCAAATACGGGCATGGGAGGCGTCTTGCGCGACGTGCTCGGCGTCTCGGCACAACCAATTGCCGCCACCGATGTCTTTTGTTTTGGGCCATCCGACGCCGACGTTCGGCGCTATAGTGGCACCGTGTTGCCGCCCGCCCAAGTCATTCGCGGCGTCATTGCCGGCGTCCAAGACTACGGCAACAAAATCGGCGTGCCGATTGTCAACGGCGCCATCCATGTCGACCCCGGCTACATTGCCAATCCACTCGTCTTTTGTGGCACTGTCGGTCTCGCCCCGCGCCATAGTCACCCACGCCACGTCGGGGTCGGCGATGCCATTGTGGTCCTCGGGGGCCGTACCGGTCGTGATGGCATCCATGGAGCCACTTTTTCATCTATTGAGCTGACACACACCACCGCCCAAGAGGCTGGGAGTGCCGTACAAATTGGGGATCCGATTACCGAAAAAAAGCTCATCGACGTGGTGGTGCGGGCCCGCGATGCACGCCTCTACAGCGCCATCACCGATTGTGGGGCGGGCGGCCTGTCATCGGCCATCGGTGAAATGGGGGAGTCGACCGGTGCCCGGGTCGAACTAGCACAGGTGCCCCTCAAATATGCAGGTCTGCAACCGTGGGAGATATGGCTCTCCGAAGCCCAAGAACGCATCGTGATGGCCGTGCCACCGGCACACCTTGATGCCCTGCTTGCCCTCTGTGCCGCCGAAGAGGTCGAGGCCACCGCCGTGGGGACATTTGATGGCAGTGGCCGACTGCTTGTCAGCTACCACGGGCGCACCGTAGTCGACATCGACATGCACTTCCTTCACGATGGCCGCCCCCAACGCACCTTGACGGCCACCTGGCATCCACCCACCCTGCCAGCACCACGCTGGCAAGCTCCCACCCCAGCCGCAGTATTGCTGGCGTTGCTGGCTCATGCCAACATTCATAGCCGTGAAGCGGTAATACGTGGGTACGACCACGAAATCCAAGGACGCACTGTCATCAAACCCTTGGTCGGTGTTACCAACCAAGGCCCCGGTGATGCAGCCGTCTTGCACGTGCGTCCCGATGCCCTCCAAGGCGTCGCCATCGGGTGCGGATTGGCACCACAGCTCAGTCAATTCGACCCCTACTGGATGGCACTCGCCGCCATCGATGAAGCACTCCGCAACGTGGTGGCCGTTGGTGCAGATCCGCGGGCATGCGTCATCCTCGACAACTTCTGCTGGGGCGATCCCCGTCAACCTGACCGCATGGGCGGGTTGACCCGTGCCACCGCTGGGTGCTACGATGCCGCGTTGGCCTACGGCACCCCCTTCATCTCGGGCAAGGATTCCCTCAACAACGAATACCGCACCGCCGACGGGGAACGCATCGCCATCCCCGGCACCTTGCTCATCTCGGCCATGGCCTACCACCACGACATCCGCCATGCCCAGACCAGTGATTTCAAACAAGCCGGTAATCTCATCTTTGTGGTGGGGCAGACCACCGCCGCCATGGCCGGCGCCCACGCCACCCAAGTGGCCGGGCTTATCCCCGATGCCGAGTGGCAGTTGCCCCGTGTTGACCTCGCCCAAGCACCTGCGGTGTTGGCCGCCGTGCACCAGGCCATCAGCAGCGGCGTGGTTGCTAGTTGCCACGATCTCAGCGAGGGCGGGCTTGCCGTCGCCGTCGCCGAAATGAGCCTGGCTGGCCAACTCGGCGCACAGGTCGACCTTGCCACCCTGCCAGCCAGCTGCACCGACCCCGTGGTGCGGTTGTTCAGCGAAAGCCCGACCCGCTTTGTCGTTGAAATCGCCCCCGATCAAGTGGATGGGTTTACGCGCATCATGGCAGATCTGCCCCACGCACAGATTGGCGTGGTCAGCGCATCCCCCACCCTGACGTTCACCCACCACCAGACACTCGTTGCCGAACTTTCCCTCGCCGATATCACCGCCGCATTCTTGACGAGTACCCTATGAACACCTCACCACAACCCAGCGCCGATACGTTTATCACCCATCTCGTCGCCACGTTGCCCGATCTCGATGCCCGCATCACCGATGTGCGCCACGACGATACCCATCTGCACATTGTCCGGGGCGAAGATGTCAGTGTGGTCGAAATTGCTCCCTTCGCAACCGCCTACCTCCGCCGCCCTGATGCCCTCGACGCCGTGGTCCAGACCTTGCTCCGCGTCAGCCAAGGTGAGCGAAGTGTGCCCGACCCCGGCTACCAGGCACTTGCGTCCCTCATCGTGCCCCAGCTGAAACCCGTCATCCTGCTCAACGATCTGCTCGAACGTGGTGCTGACCCCATCGTCTATCGCCTTTTTTTGGCCGATCTCATCATCACCTACGCCATCCTCGACCGCGGGCGACTCTCCTACATCACCGAACTCCAACTCGATCGCTGGGAGGTCAGCGAATATACGCTCCACACCCAGGCAATTGCCAATCTGCAGGCACGCTCACAAAACTTACACTATCATGTGGCCGGCAGTGACGATGAAACCATCATTATCTTCAATCACGACGACGGCCTCGATGCCGCGCGCCTGCTGTTACCGGGCCTGCTCGAAGACGTCACCCGTTCATTGCCGGGCAACGCAGTCATTGGCATCCCGAATCGTGATTTCATGGTCATTTTGAGCGATAGTGATCCCGACCGCGTCAGCGCAGTGGCCCTGCAAATCGCCACGGATATGCGCCAACACGACCATGGTCTCTCCGAACGGCTCTTCACACTCATGGACGGTGAAATTCGCGAGTATGATGGTTTGTAAGGGCGCGGTTGCGCCAGGTTCCACTTCCACTTCACACTACGGTTCGCCTCGACGCGTACGCTCATTTCGCGGCATGTTCTCGATGATTACGCGCCGTCACACAAAGGGAAGCACATGGAAGTCGTCCTCATCCTAGCATCTGCAGTCATCATCATGGCGTGTGTCTACCTTGGACTCGCCACCAAGTCGCCCCTCTTCGTCATCATCGTTCTTACTGCCATGCTCTCTGGCGTCTTGTCGCCCCTTTGGTACTGGATGTATGGCATCCGCTACGCCGGTGGGCTGACCTATCTCTTTGGCAACAGTATTCCACTCATCGCCCTTTTTGGGGGCTGGGCAGTCGTCCTGCCGACCATCATCACCTTTGCCACCCTACGGCGCCGTTTCGGTCAAATCGGCTACTGGGGAGCGTGGAGCGTGGCCCTCATCTATCTCATCATCTTCATCTTTTTCGAAAGCATTGGCACTCGGCTCGGCATCTGGTCGTACGACAACGAAGTCGCCACCATCGGCTTTCCGTTCAACGTGTTCATGGCCTGTCTCCACACCTTTGCCGGCATGCTCCTGTTACGCATCATGTTCGAGTACTGGCGACTCGACCTCGCCACCACCCTGCAGATCATTCCCATCTGGTTCATCATCCAACTCATCACCTACGCCGTTGTTGGCGCCCCCTACTACATCATGTCTTCGCTGTCTGGGGACAGCTGGATGACCGCCTTTGGTTTTCTTAGCACCATGCTCCTCGTGGCATGGGGGCTCCACATCGTGATGAGCGGCCTCGCCGAGCTCCAAGGAGCACTCGGCCAGACCGCTAGTATGCCACTCATCGATCAATCCGTGTTAGCGGAGATTGAACGCCAACAACAGCACCACGACTAATCCCCCGCCACCTACGACTTCCGCCGGCAGATGGCGATACCGTCGCGGATGGGCAATATCACCGACTCGAGGTCGATGTGGTGCATGATAGCACGGTTGAATTCTTGAATGCCCCGTACAATGGGCGCTGCCTCGCGCGAATCCTCGAGCACGAGCGCATTGCACAGCACGTTGTCGGCCACCAGCATCCCACCACGGCGGAGCAACGGCACACACAACTCGAGCGCCTGAAGTGCCTCACGTTCGTTGTTGAGGTGGCGCAAAATATCCAAAAAGATGAAATCAAACGGCCCACGCAGATTGGCCAATTCACGGAACCAATCACCCTCGTGGATATGGAAGCGATCGCTATAGCCGGCCTTGGCCACCCATTCACGGGCACGATTGTAGCGTTGTGGGTCTTTTTCAATGGCAGTCAACCGTCCTTCGGGGTGCTGCACGAGGGCGCGCAACAACCAGATGGCCGCGTATCCGGTCGCCGTACCGATTTCGAGGGCATCACGGACCCCACTCGTGCGCGCCAGCAAGTACAAAAACTGCCCTTCGACGGCACCAACCAACGGCCAGCCGTTTTCGCGCCCTTGTCGCTCCATGTCACTCAGTGGAGCCGGCCGCTCCGGCATCAAACTCGCCAAATAATCTTCAATGGCGGTATTCGTAATATCGTCACGCATCTCCCCGACTCCTTTGCACCATCAATCACACGCACACCGCGGCGATTGTACCACAGGATGCGCTACTTACCAACTTGACGGGTGATACCGAACACAACCGCCATGTACAGCATGCCCGCATGGCCCGCGCATACGCTATAATACACCTGTTGCTTACCTGGAGAATACATGCATGAACACAGACGGCTCAATTCCACGCTATGACCGCATCGTCTCCCTCGTCCTCCTCGTCCTCTTGAGCATGGCGGTCGTGTTTTTGATCGATATCAACCCCAACATTATCCGCGCTCAACTCGGCGGGGATTTGCCGGTGATTACCGTGTCATGGCTCATCTTGGCGGCCATCGTCGTCTTGGTCAGCTCTGGTGCCGATTTGTTCACCCGCGATCACCCCCAAGTGCATGCCCGGCCGCTGTGGGTCGTCAATCTCGGTTTCACCGTGCTCGAATTAGCCCCCGGCTTCTGGATTCTCCCCGCACTTTCGGTGGTCACCACCTTCACTTTTTTCCGTCTCTTCAGCGGTAGTCTGCAAATGTTGGCCTTCGTACTGGCCCTCATCGCCACCGGTGTGCTCCTACTCGCCACCCTCGTGGCTCAGCACTATTCCATGGACCGCCAACCCGATATCCGCCAGATTGCCCTCACCGTCTTGCAGGGGCTGGCCCTGCTCATGGCCTTCGGCCTGTTTAGTGCCATCTACTATGCCCGCCTGCGCACCCTCTATTCGGCGACCATGGTGGCCTCCATTGGCACGCTCCTGGCCTACGCCCAACTCCAGTGGACACTCACGCGTGCCAATTTGTGGTTTCTCTCACTCGTGGTCGGGCTCATCCTCGCACAAACACTCTGGGCGCTCAACTACTGGGCGGCCCCCTTCTTGCTCGGCGGCGCCCTGCTCCTCGTCATTTTTTATGTCATTGTGGGGATGCTCCAAAACGCCCTCAGCGAACGCTCCTCCAACCGCGCCTACTACGAATACGCCATCATCGGCGCCCTGCTGATGGTTTCGATTATCTGGGCCGTCATCTAGCCATTCCTACTGACTGACGACGAGCCGCCGGGCATGTGCAGATGCACACACCCGGCGGTATGTTGTCGCTCCTCCGAGCGCTTGCTACTGGTTACGGCAAAAAGGCGTAGCCGCGGCGGGTCTTCCACAAGAAGTACTTCTCAAACAAACGCTTGCCGAAATCGTATATCACGTTGGGCACCATGATGGCAATTTGCCGCGGCTTGAAGAGATGGTTGGTCAAGATGATGACTTCCTTTTTGCCCGCATCCATCACACAAATACCAGGGATCTTACCAAACGGCTTGTTGATTAGCTCCGCCTCACCCTTGGTCACCCGGATGATGTTCTCTGCTACCACCTTGCCCGCCTCGTCAGCAGGGAATCCGGTCTTCGGCACCCCAAACGGCACCTTGCCCTGCTTGAACGGCGCAATCACGTTGACCGCGATGCCGGCTGCCCAGATGTATGGGTACTTGGTGTGCTGGTAGGCGTCGTTGACCTCCACATACCCGTTGGCCGTCGGTGTCAACTTGCTTGAGTTCTTGACGAAATCGACCCCCAAGAAAGGCGGCATCAACATGGCAAACTTGAACGGCAACTCCTGCCCGTTGCTCAGATGCATGACCCCCTGCTCCACCTTGTCGACCCCCACCTCTGTGATGTACTTGATGTGGTACATCTTACAAAATGCCTCAAGCATCTCTTTGCCGAGCGGAATCCCCTCGATGCCGAAATGCCCCAAAAACGGCTCCGGTGTAATCCAGTACAAATCCACCTTGTCACGGATGCCCTCTTCACGCAACCAGGTCTCGAGGTTGAACAAAAACTCATATGCGGCACCCATACAACCGGCGTACTGCGTGGCACCAATAATCACCGGGCCGGGGTTCTTTTTTAATTCCTGCAACGCTGCTCGGGTCTCCATGGCACCCGCCGGTGAACCAATGTAGTGCGTGAAGTCCTTCACACCCGGCGCCACGTCGTAGTACACCTTGGGTCCCGTCGCAATCACCAGATGATCAAATGCCATGTCCCCGACCGTGGTGTGCAACACCTTGGCATCGGGATCAGCATCCAATGCCTCGGCCAGTACAAACTTCACACCCGCATTCTTCAACACTGGCTCAATGGGAACCTCGATGTCCTTGACTTCACGCCACCCCAGTGGTACCCAGATGAGTGACGGGATAAAGGTGAAATTGGGCTTGTTGCTCACCACAATCACTTCGTGCTCCGCTTTGCCGCGACGCTTCAACTCCAACGCCGTCGTCATCCCAGCGAAGTTCCCACCGACGACAATCGTCTTTACCATGGCGTGCCTCCTTAGCACTCTTCGAACCACCCCTACAATACTCCCCCCTTCATTAAAATGGGATGAGCGAAATATAAGACATTGTGATTTAATGCACAAATCAGAACAAAACATGAACAAGGTGGATTCAAACACTGTGCAAGGGCACGACGAGGGGTCACTGGGTGGTCCAACCGCCATCGACGGTCAGCACGGTGCCCGTCACAAAGCGCGCATCATCCGACAGCAGGTAGGCCACCGCCGCCGCCACATCGCTGGCCTGGCCGAAATCGCCGGTCAGGGGTTGGAGCTGGGGCAGGCGCGCACGAATGTCGGGATTTTGTTGCGCACGTTCACTCATGGGCGTGGCGATGAGCCCCGGAGCCACCACATTGACACGCACCCCTTGTGGGGCATAGTAGGCGGCCATGGCCCGTGAGAGACCAATAATTCCAGCTTTGCTGGCCGCATACGCATGTGTAGCGAAATCTGCATCGCCACCGACCATCCCCAGCACCGAGGCAATGTTGACGATGGCGCCACGCCGTGCCAGCAGGCTCGGGAGGCAGGCTTTGCTCACCAAAAACTGGCTGGTCAAATTGAGCTGGAGCGTGTAGTTCCACCCATCAAGCGTACAAGTATCCACTGGACCATCGCCGGCACGGCGCCCACTGCCACCGGCCGCATTGCAGAGCGCATCACAGGCAACATCAGCGAGTGCCGCGAACGTCTGCTCAGCATCGAGCAAATCGACCACCACGGTTTCAATGTGTGCTGGCGACTGCGCCGCGAGTGCGACAAGCCCGCTCGCATCACGATCGACCGCCACAATGTGTGCTCCTTCGGCGCAGAGCCGAGCTACTACCGCCGCGCCTATCCCGCTCGCAGCCCCGGTCACAAGCACGCGTCGCTCAGTAAAACGCATCATTTTGTTCCGTTTCTCTATTTGTCCGAACATTCGCACATTATAATCGATATGTCTGAAGATGCGACGAACAACAAAATAGGGGGCACGACCAGCATGCTGGTCGTACCCCCTGCGGATCACGCTCACACACTAGCCACGGGCCTGAGCGATGGCAGCGGTAAGGGCGCGGGCGGCGTAGACTTTGACCATAGCCTGGCGGTATTCTTCGGAGGCATGGATATCACCGAGGTAGTCCATATCGGTGCCAGCGAGGGCGGCAGCGGCTTTCACGGCATCCGCACCACCATCACTACCGACGAGGGCTTGTTCGCAGGCTGACTGGCGGGTGGCTTGGGGGCCAGCGCCGGTCACGGCCACACGGGCAGCCGTCACTTTGCCACCGCTCATGGTCACCATGGCAGCCACGCCGACGATTGCGTAGCGTGATGCGGGGTGTTTGAGTTTGGCGTAGGTGGCACCTTGGCCGGCCTGCAAGACGGGCACATTGACGCGGGTGATGATTTCGCCTTCATCGAGGGCGGTGGTAAGCATGGCCACAAACAAATCATCGGCGGCGATTTGACGCGATCCATTGGCGCTCTGGGCGGTCACACTCCCACCGAGGGCGAGCACCACGGCCGTCACATCGGCGGCAGGGTCGGAGTGCGCCAACGCACCACCGAGGGTCCCCGCATTACGCACCTGGATATCACCGATTTGACCAACACAGGTTGCGATCACGTTGCAGGCCCGTTGCACGGTAGCCGACGTAGCAATGGCGTGGTAGGTCTCACCCGCACCAATCGAGAGCGTGTTGCCGTTGACGGAGATGCCCTTGAGCTCGGCCACACCGGAGATGTCAATCAACACCCCGGGCTGGCTGAGGCGCAACTTCATGGCTGGGATGAGTGAATGCCCACCCGCCAACAACTTGGCCTCATCGCCGTGCTCTTGCATCAACATCAGCGCTTCGGAGACGCTGTTGGCTTTGACGTATTGAAACGCAGCAGGAATCATGAGTTTGCTACTCCTTTCGCACCATCAATTACTTGTGGGCGTGAATTGTCTTCCAGACGCGCTCCGCGGTGGCCGGCATCTGCATGTGTTGTACCCCAAACGGTGACAACGCATCCACAATGGCGTTCATCACGCACTGAGCGCTTCCAATCGTTCCCGCCTCACCGGCTCCCTTCACCCCCATCGGGTTCACGGGGCTCGGCGTCACGGTATGGTCGATTTCGTAGTTGGGCAACATGGCCGCCGTAGGCACGGCGTAGTCCATCAGGGTGCCAGTCAACAACTGCCCATTGTCGTCGTAGATGGCCTGTTCGTACAGGGCTTGAGCGATACCTTGGGCGATACCGCCGTGCAACTGGCCGTGCACAATCAACGGATTGATGATATTACCGACATCATCAACCCCCACATACCGCAACAACGACACTGCACCGGTGTCTGGGTTGATTTCCACTACCGACACATGGGTGCCAAAGGGGAAGGTGCAGTTGGGTGGGTCGTAGTAGGTCGTCTCATCAAGGAACGGCTCTTCGCCATCTGGCATCGACGCACCGACCGAGGCATACAGCGCGATTTCGCCAAGGGATTTCACTTTGTCGGGCGAACCCTTGACATGAATCTTGCCGTCGCTGAAGACCATGTCTTCGGGATTGGCCTCAAGCAGGTGGGCAGCGAGGCGTTTGGCCTTTTCCCGGATTTTTTGCACCGACTTGACCATTGCGGTGCCACCGACCGCCAGGCTACGGCTCCCGTAGGTGCCATACCCGAACGGAGTACCCGCCGTATCGGAGTGTTCAATGAGCACACTCTCGTAGGGCACACCGAGCTCATCGGCGACGATTTGCGCGAAGGTGGTCTCCACACCCTGACCGTGCGGCAACGAGCCAGTGGTGACCACCACTTGACCGGTCAGATGCACGCGCACATTGGCGCTTTCCCAGAGGCCAGCACCCCAGCCTTGGCCGTTGGCCCAGGCAGTCGGTGCCACTCCACAGATTTCGACGTACGAGCTGATGCCGATACCGAGGTAACGCCCCTGGGCACGCATCTCGGCCTGTTGCTTGCGCAAACCGGCGTAATCGACGGCAGCCAAGGCTTTGTCGAGGGCTGGTGCGTAGTTGCCACTGTCGTAGGGGAGCAACCCGAGGCCGTTGTCGTAGGGGAACTCATGGGGCTGGATGAAGTTGACGCGACGCACTTCGGCAGGATCCATGCCCAACTCAGCGGCCCAGCGATCCATCATGCGCTCAATCAGGTACGAGGCCTCAGGGCGGCCAGCACCGCGATACGCATCCACCATGGCCGTATTGGTGTAGGTGGCGATAACGTCGATGGAGACGTTGGGGATTTTGTAGACCCCGGTCACGATGCGCCCGTACAAGGTGGTCGCCACCCCTGGGGCAATCGTCGACAGGTATGCACCCAAGCCGGCGTAGGTCTTGATGCGCAACCCGGTGACTTTGCCGTCACGCGTGCCACAGATTTCGACATCCGTGACATGGTCGCGACCGTGGGTCGACGACTTGAAGTTCTCCGAGCGATCTTCGACGTACTTGATGGGGCGCCCCAACTTGCGGGCGGCCCACATACAAAACACCATGTCTGGGTAGACGAAGATTTTTTGGCCGAACCCACCACCCACGTTGGGGGCAATGACGCGCAACTTGGTCTCGGGGATACCGAAGACGAAGGCGGTCAAGAGTAGGCGGTGCACGTGTGGCGCTTGTGAGCTCGACCAGAGCGTGAATTCATTGGTCGAAGGCTCGTAGCGGGCAATCGAGCCGCGTGTCTCCATGGGAGTTGGCATCAAGCGTTGGTTGATGATGCGCTCTTTGACCACCACTTCGGCATGCGTTACGGCTTGGTTGGTGCCTTCACGATTGCCGGAGTGCCACTCTACGACCACGTTATTGGGGGCGTTTTCGTGGAGCTGAGGCGCACCCGCAAAGGTGGCCTTTTCTGGGTCTACGACCACAGGCAAGGGCTCATAATCGACATCAATGGCATCGATGGCGTCACGCGCAACGTAGCGGTTTTCGGCGATGACAACCGCTACTGCCTCACCCACAAAGCGCACCACACCATCGGCGATGGCACGCGGAGTATTCAGATTGTTTTTGAAACCACCCGCTGGCCATGCACACGGCAGCGGATTGACGTCGAGCATATCGCTCCCGACGATAACATCGATGACACCCGGCATGGCCTTGGCCTTGCTGATGTCGATGGCGGTGATACGCGCATGCGCGTAGGGGCTCCGCAACACGGCGGCGTGCGCCATGCCTGCGAGTTTGACGTCGTCGAGAAAGTTGCCATGGCCGGTGATGAGTTGGGGGTCTTCGCGCCGCTTAATGGCCTGACCCACCATGCGCTTCGTTGCTTCTGCGGTCATTGTTGTTCCTCCAACAAGATCCGGTTAATTCGGTGCCTGTACTGACACACCGACTGCATCAATCCAGGCCAGTGACACCTCTAGGCGTTCGGTGAAGTCACGGCTTCGCCACGCATCTTGGCGGCCGCATATTGCACGGCACGGACAATGTTGTGGTAGCCGGTGCAGCGGCACAGGTTGCCCTCAAGCCCATGGCGAATTTCTTCGTCGGTTGGGTTGGGGTTTTGCTGGAGCAAATCGTAGGCCGACATGATCATACCCGGCGTACAAAAACCGCACTGCAACCCGTGGCACTCCCAGAACCCCTCCTGTAAGGGATGCATGGTGCCATCGGCCGCTAACCCTTCGATGGTGGTAACCTGTGCCCCATCACAGCGTGCAGCCAACGTGGTGCATGACTTGACACTTTGCCCATTGACGACCACCACACAGGCCCCACACTGACTGGTATCACACCCGATGTGTGTGCCGGTCAGGTTGAGTTGCTCCCGCAAATAGTGGACGAGCAGCGTACGATCGTCGACTTCGTTGGTGTTGGTCTTGCCATTGACCGTTACCGTAATCTTTGCCACTCACAGCCTCCTTTTCGTCATTCGTTGACAAAAGTAATGGGAAAAAAGATCTATCTGAACCGGCAGCTATGGCCTGCCGTGGACAGCAAAAAACTACCAGCGCTGACCAACAAGAAATCCGATGAGCAAGAGGATGAGCGCTACCAAAACACGCCCGGTGGTGCTGTTCAACATGTCGCCAATCATGCCACCAACCAACGCCTCTGGCTTCATCTGCTCTGCCTCACTGAGGATGACCTCTTTGCGGGCCGGAGTAGGTGCGACCGTGGCCACTGGCGCTGCGACCGCTACCACAGGATCAACCGCCCCTGCGGCTTCGAGCGCTGCCGGCACCTCAGGCACCACGGTCGGGGCGACCGCCACCCGTTGCGCAATTTGCGCTTCGAGTGCTTTGAGCGCCTGCCCAATCAACTGCCGCGAAGCTCCGTCGATGAGGCGTTGCCCCACACTCGCCAACATGCCACCGATTTGTGCTTCACCGCCGTATTTCAGCAAGGTCTTGCCGTCAGGCAAACTCTCGAGCTCGACAGTACCCGTCGCATCAACGACGCCGTTGGAGCCCTTGCCGGCCGCCACAAGTTTGTAGTAGCGCGGGGCGTCGATGTCTTCGAGGCGAATCTTGCCGCTATAGCTCCCCTTGATGCCGGCAATACCGATTTTGATGAGCCCCTCGTACTGGTTTTCACCGATTTCGGCCAGCTTCTCACACCCCGGCACCACACGCGCCAGTACATCGATGTCGTTGAGTGCATCCCAGACCTGTTGTTGGGTGGCGTTGATGGTGTGTGTCCCTGAAATTTTCACAATACACTCCTTGAAGACACTACGAGACGATGATGGAGAGAATAACCAAGCAACCGTAAAAACGTGTCTATTTCTATATTGTACCGATGATTGACATTCCCCGCACGCCATGTTTGCCTGCTCGTGGGAGATTACTGCGATACACCAAGCATGCTACAAGTCAACCCGGTGATATTCACTTGAAAAAAACGGAAAATGATGCAACGAAAAAAGCACTCTGTGCCAATGCTATGCTGAAAAAGTACGCTTGTCAATATTTATTGAATAAATATGCAGAATTGCCAAGGAATGCGAAAACACCTATGATGGAAACATGGAAACGACACCAATTCTACTTGAGTTGACGGCGACGGCATCCGCAGCGTCACTCGTGTTTCATCCCGATATGCCCACCGATCCAGACCCAATGCAAGGGCTGTTGCATCTGCTAGGGCGGTGTAGCCTGCTCACCCTGCATGGGATCATGCGCCGTCAACGCCAAAACGTCCACGGCTATCGTGTGACTATTACTGCCCAACGAACCAATACCCATCCCAAGATATACACGTCGATTGACCTGCATTTCCGATTCGCTGCTGAGCGTCTCGATGAGACAAAAACTAATCAAGCTGTCAGATTATTTGCCAAATATTGCCCTATTCATCATCATCTTAGTGCCAGTATGGTGTTGGCACATCGTTGGAGTCAGGAGGAACAGGGATGACTACGATTAAGATTGAGACGATCTACGGTGACATTGACGCCGAGTTGTACGACGAGGTGGCCCCCATCACGGTAGCGAACTTTTTGGCGTATGTGAAGGCGGGTGCGTATCAGGGGGGCAGTGTATGGCGCACGGTGACAACCGACCCTGATAATCAGCCGCACAACGACATCAAAATCGACGTCATCCAAGCCACGTGCCGAGAAGATTTCCCCAAATATGCGGCCATCGTCATGGAGGGCACGGAACAGACCGGACTCCGTCACGAAGACGGCACCATCTCCATGGCGCGTTTTGCACCGGACTCGGCGCAGGCGGACTTTTTCATCTGCATTGGCGAGCAACCGAGCCTCAATTGTGGCGGGTTACGCAACCCGGATGGCGTAGGGTTTGCGGCGTTTGGGCGGGTCACTGCTGGCATGGATGTGGTACGGCGCATCCAGCAACAACCACAGCACGAGCAACGGTTGACTCCGAGCATTGCGCTTACGGCGATTACCGTGCGTGCCGATCAATAAGCACACTTGACAACAAGGCGATAACACTCGTATAATCGGGCCTGAATAATCCACCAACACTCTTTCGCAAGGCGTTTTGATTGGCAACGAAGCTCGACACGGCAGCGCACGCCGTGACGCACCTGCAAAGACCGTTTCGGTTCAGAGGTGAAACAAATGCAATACTTGTGTGGTGCAAATTTGCTTGAGCTGGTTCCCGGCGACATCTGCGATCAGCAGGTCGACGCCATCGTAAATGCCGCCAACGACACGTTGTCGGTGGGCGGGGGCGTCTGCGGGGCCATCCACCGAGCCGCCGGGCCCGAGTTGGCAGTCGCCTGCGCACAGATTGGTCGGTGCCCGACTGGCGAGGCACGGATTACCCCGGGATTCAAACTCCGTTCTCATCATGTCATCCATGCAGTGGGACCAATGTGGCATAGTCGTGCCGAAGATGCCGTCCTACTCGAATCTGCCTACCGCCAGGCGTTAACCGTGGCCAGTGCCCACGGAGTGGAGAGTATTGCGTTCCCGGCGATTAGCACGGGAATTTTCGGCTACCCACTCGACGAAGCCGCCGTCATTGCAGTACGCACCGTTGCGCAGTTTTTGGAGCAACAACGTCAGGTAAAGCTGGTACGGTTTGTTTTTTTGAATGACGAAGCCTTCACCGCATTTCGGTATGCGGCACGTCGTCAGCTGGCCAGCGCCGAGGTTTCAGCACAGTAGCGATTATTGCTGGTTGCGGTGAGTATCGTGCATGTTCAGCCATCAAGCGGCAGACCGCGGTGGCTGAACTTTTTGTGGCGCTCGCACGTCAAAAAGATGTGCTTTCTCTATGCTAAAGCACCGACAGAGGAGAATTTTCCATGTTTCGTCATATGACCATGGTTGCTGTGTTATGGGGATTCCTAAGCGCTTGTAGTGCGTCGAACGCTGATTTGGCGCCCAGCTTTGATCAGAGCTGGCAGCTCACCAGCATGAACGGCCAGGCCATCACGACGCCGACGGTCACGCTCGAATGGAACGAGCAACAGATTGCCGGGGACGGGTTTTGTAATCAGTACTTTGCCTCCATTGTGCGACGCACCGCCACTGACGTCGAATTCGGCACAGTGGCATCGACCCGCAAACTCTGCGGCGAGGGCAACGTGATGGAGCAAGAGCGCACCTACTTCGAGCAACTCGCCCAGATGCGCACCTACGAGGTGGTCGATGACACGTTGACGCTCGCAAGTGCGGATGGGCAAGTACAACTGGTATACACGGCCATCAAGACCCCCTAACAGGCAACGAAGGGAGCATTCCACATGCGTATTCACTTCTGGCTCTGGCTGAGCCTGCTTGGACTCCTTGCGGCCTGTACACCGCTGAGTGGGGGTGACCCACTCAACGGTAGTGCGTGGCAACTCCAACAAATCGACGGTGTGGCAGTCCCTGCCGAAGCGACCGTCACCATCGCATTTGCGGATGGACAGGTCAGCGGCAATGGTGGGTGCAACAGCTACGGCGGCAATTACCAGGTACAATCATCCGCCATCACGTTTGATCAGGTCATGATGACGGCGATGGCCTGTGTGGGCGTTGGTGGCGACATCGAGGGCACGTACATGCAGGCGTTCAGCCAAATCAAGCATTACCAGCTGCGCACAGGGAGTGACGGGAATGCACAACTCGAGCTCCAAGACGATAGCATGGTCACACGCCTGTTGTTTACTCGGATTACCCCGTAACACACAAGAGAGGGCATCATGAAACGCACGATAATCTTGCGTACCTGGATATGTGCAATCTGGCTGTGGGTGGTGAGCTGTAGCCTGCCCGGCGCCGCCGATCCCTTGGCCAATACGACCTGGCAACTCCAGCAAATCGACGGCGGAGCCGTGCCTGCAGAAGTGACCGTCACGTTGATATTGAACGATGGCCAGATTGGCGGCAATGGCGGCTGCAACAGCTACGGCGGCACATATCGCGTCCAAGGCGATCAAGTACAGTTCACTGATATGCTGATGACCGAGATGTACTGCGAAGGGGCCGGGAGCACCACGGAGCAGCAGTACATGACCGCCATGATGGAAATTCGTGCATTTACCGTAACAAATGGGGCAGATACCACGCAACTCGAGCTCAAAGACGATACACAACGCACCCGACTCGTCTTTGTGCGGATTGAGGAATAGGGCAAGTGTGGTATGATGCGGGGCATCCAACACCGACGTGGAAAGGATGCACCGATGCAACTATCACCCGAAAAAATTGAGTTTTATCGTCACAACGGCTTTGTCCACATCGAGAACGTGTTTCTCCCAGCCGAGCTCGCTGAGCTGTCGCAGGCCCTCGACGAGGTCATGCAGAGCAAAGAAGGGAGCTCGGTACAGACCGATCGCGCCGGAGGCAACTACTACAAAGTGCTCAATCAGCGCGTCAACACGTGGCGTGATCACGGCATCATGGCGCGCTACGTGCTCCATGAGCGCATCGCCCAGCTCGCCCTTCAACTCACCGGCGCAGACGGAATACGTCTGTTTCATGATCACGCACTCTGGAAAATGCCAGAGGATTCGAAGGCCACGCCGTGGCATCAGGACTTCCCGTATTGGCCGATGAACGAGCCCGGCGCGCTGTCGGCGTGGATTCCCATGCATGATGTCGACGAAGACAACGGCTGCATGATGTTTGTGCCGGGATCGCACACCAAGGGCAAACTGACCGGCATTGATTTGGTCAATCCACAGGATATTTTTGCGTTCGAAGAAAGCGCCGGGATGGCGCAGACCAGTGCGGTCAAGGTGCCCCTCAAAGCGGGATCATTGACGTTTCACAACGGATTGTGCTTCCACTATGCGCACGCCAATCGGTCAGAGCAGCCACGGCGCGTGTTGGCGTTGATCTACTTCCCCGACGGCACGACGTTCAACGGCAACGAGCACCTCTGCACCAAGGGGCACGATTTCGTGGCTGGTGACCGCATCCAGGGCGGGATGTTCCCACTGTTGGCCAGGCGCGCCTAATCAACCCACCCCAGCCGGCGCACGGCGCCGGCTGGGGTGATTGCTTTACCACTCGGCCACAGTGCCGTCTTTGTGGCGCCAGATGGGGTTTTTCCAGTTGTGGCCACTTTTGGCCTTGGCGCGCACATATTCTTCGTTGATTTCGATGCCCAAACCGGGGCCACTCGGGATGGCGACCATGCCGTTTTCGTAGCGAAAGACGGTCGGATCGACCAGGTAATCGAGCAAATCGTTGCCCTTGTTGTAATGGATGCCGAGGCTCTGCTCTTGGATGGTGGCGTTGTGGCAGGTGGCGTCGATTTGCAAGCATGCCGCGAGCGCAATGGGACCGAGTGGGCAGTGCGGGGCCAAGGCCACGTCGTACGCCTCAGCCATACTGGCGATTTTTTTGGTTTCGGTGATACCGCCAGCATGCGACAAATCGGGTTGAATGACGTCAACCAGACCATCGGCGAGGATGCGTTTGAAATCCCAGCGTGAAAAGAGGCGCTCGCCGAGGGCAATCGGGATGGCGGCCACGCTGACGATATCGCGGATTGCTTCGTAGTTTTCGGAGAGCACGGGCTCTTCGATGAAGAGCAAATTGTAGGGTTCGAGTGCTTTCGCAAGCACTTTGGCCATGGGGCGATGCACACGCCCGTGGAAATCCATGGCAAAGCTGACCTCGGGGCCGACGGCCTCACGCACGGCGGCGGCACGCTCAACGGCAGACTGCACTTTGGCCATGGTGTCGAGGTACATCAACTCTTCCGTGGCGTTCATTTTGAGGGCGGTAAAGCCCTGCGCCACGGCGTTTTTGGCAGAGGCAGCGATGTCGGCTGGGCGATCGCCACCAATCCACGAGTAGACGCGGATGGAGTGCCGTACCGCACCACCCATGAGTTGGTAGATGGGCACGCCGTAGCGCTTGCCTTTGATATCCCACAGGGCCTGGTCGATGCCGGCAATGGCGCTCATGGCCAGGGCGCCGCCGCGGTAGAAGCCACCGCGATAGAGCACCTGCCAGATATCTTCGATGTCGTCGGGGTCACGGCCGACAAGGTACTCGCTGAGCTCGGCCACTGCGGCTGCAGTGGTGGCGGCGCGACCTTCGACGATTGGTTCACCCCAGCCGACAATCCCTTCATCGGTCGAAATTTTGAGGAACAACCAGCGCGGTGGCACTGTGAACAACTCGATTCCGGTAATTTTCATCGCTCATCATCCTTATGATATACAACGACAGCCCCGTACTTCTATCATACTGCAAGAGTGTGGTGCTACGGTGAAACGGGAGGGGGAGCAATGGACATCGACTCTTTGTGTGACACGCTTGCGCACCAGGGTGAAGTATTCCGTCATTTGAGTACCGGCATCAGCGATGACCAGGCCCGTGTCCATCTACAGCCAGGCGCATGGTCGTTGCTCGAGGTGTACTGTCATTTGTACGACGAAGAACGCGAGGATTTCCGCATTCGTGTCATACAAACGCTGACCGCACCCGAACTGCCGTTACCCGACATCGACCCGCAGGGTTGGGTGCAGACGCGCCGCTACAACGAGCAATCATTGGCGCAGGTGTGCCAGCATGTTGTCAGTGAGCGCCAGCGTTCGGTTGCCCAACTGCGGGCACTTGCGGCGGTCAACTGGCAACAACCACTCAATCACCCACGCTTGCGCCAGCTGACCGCCGCCCAGGTGGCCTGGGCCTGGGTGGCGCACGATTTACTGCATATACGCCAAATCACGGAGCTCCGCTACCGCCATTTCGCGCAACACACCGACACATATGGCTACGGCTATGCGGGGGAATGGGGTCCTGATTGACGCACTTCACCGTATCACCGTACAATGAGCACATCAGGTCGCACGCATACCGACATGCGCAGTAGATCAATGAACAGATTGGGGAGAACGCAATGACGACGCCACCACGCAGTCGTGACGAGATTTTGAATCTGTCACGCGAGACCACGCTGTACGAATGGACGGCCCAAAAAACCATCAAACCGATGGTCATTGACCGTGCCGAGGGCATTTATCTGTGGGATGCCGACGGCAAGCGCTACATGGACTTTAATTCACAGCTGATGTGCGTCAATATTGGTCACGGCGATCAGCGTGTCATCGACGCCATTGCCAGCCAGCTCAAGCAAATCGCCTACGTGGCGCCAACGGCGGCCACTACCGCCATCCGTGCCGAGCTGGGTCGGCTCCTCAAAGAAATCACCCCCGGCAACCTGAGCAAGGCTTTTTTCACCAACGGCGGTGCAGAGGCCAACGAAAACGCCATCAAAATCGCGCGCACCGTGACGGGGCGCCACAAAATCATTGCCCGCTATCGCTCCTACCACGGCGCCACCGCCGGTGCGATTACGTTGACCGGTGACCCGCGACGATGGGGCGCCGAGCCGGGGATTTCGGGCGTGGTCCGGGCGCCAGACCCCTACCGCTACCGCTGTCGTTTTTGTGGCTCCAAAGACGGCTGTACGCTGGACTGCCTCAACAGCATCGAAGACATCGTCATGTTTGAAGGGCCCAACAACGTGGCCGCCATCATCGTAGAATCGGTGGTCGGCACCAACGGCATCATCATCCCACCCGATGGCTACATGCAGGGTCTGCGCCAACTCTGCGACAAGTACGGCATCATGTTGATTGCCGACGAAGTCATGAGCGGCTTTGGCCGTACCGGCAAGTGGTTCGCCATCGATCATTGGGGTGTCACCCCCGACATCATGACCATGGCCAAAGGGCTGACCTCGGCCTACGTGCCTCTCGGCGCCGCCGTGGTCACCGACACCATTGCGGAGTACTTCGAGGATCGCCCGTTGTTGGCCGGATTGACCTACAACGCCCACTCGGTCGGTTGTGCCGCCGCCGTGGCCTGTATTGAGATCTACAAGTCCGACAAGTTGATTGAAAACGCCGCCGCCATGGGTGATATTTTGCGCGTCGAACTCGAAAAGATGAAGGCCAAGCACCCCTCGGTCGGCGATGTCCGCTCCATCGGGTTGTTTAGCATTGTGGAGCTCGTCAAAAACCGCGAGACGCGCGAGCCCCTCGTGCCCTACAACGCCAAGCCCACCGAGCTCGGTCCCATGCCCGCATTCAACGCCTATTTGCGCGAGCACGGAGTCTTCACGTTTGTGCGCTGGAATACGTTCTTCTGCAATCCGCCTCTGACCATTACCGAGGCTCAACTCCGCGAAGGACTGGCCGTGATGGACAAGGCGCTGGATATTGTCGACGCAAGTTTGGCATAACAAAGGACACACCGACCAATGCAGGTATACCAAAACTTCATCGCCGGCGAATTCGTGACCTCACAGGGCACCCGCCGCATCGCCAATGTGAACCCAGCCGACACGCGTGACGTGCTCGGCGAGGTCATCCAATCGACCAAAGCCGAGGCCGAATTGGCAGTCGACGTCGCCGCCAAAGCCTTCAAAAGCTGGCGCACCACCCCGGCTCCCAAGCGCGGCGCCATTGTGGCCAAAGCGGCGCAGATAATGGCCGCGCGCAAAGAGGAAATCGCACGCACGCTGACGCGCGAAGAGGGCAAATTGCTCAGCGAGGCGCTAGGCGAAATGCAACGCGCCATCAACATCTCGGAGTTCTCGGCGGCGCACGGACGCCGGCTCAACGGCGAGGTCATCCCGCTGGAATTGGCCAACAACGTGGGCTACACGATGAAAGAACCGGTCGGCGTGGCCGCCATCATCACCCCCTGGAACTTCCCAGCCGCCATCCCCATCTGGAAAATCGCACCGGCGCTGGTGGCCGGCAACACGGTCGTCTTTAAGCCGGCGTCACTCGTACCTGCCACTGCACAACTACTCATGGAGTGCTTTGCGGAGGCCGGTCTGCCGGCCGGCGTGCTCAACATGGTGCTCGGTTCGGGCGGTGAAGTGGGCAACACGTTTGTGGATCACCCGTCCGTACGGCTGGTGTCGTTTACTGGCTCCACCGACATCGGGCTGGGCATCTACAAACGAGCCGCAGGGCGTGGGATTCGTGCGCAGTGTGAAATGGGCGGCAAAAACCCGGTCATCGTCTGTGACGACGCCGACCTCGATTTGGCCGTATCGGGCGTCTACGCCGGCGCCTTTGGCTCAACCGGGCAACGGTGCACGGCCACGAGTCGTGTCATTGTGCAACACGGCGTGGCAGACGCCTTCCTCGAGCGGCTCCTCGCACAAGTCCAGACTATGAAGGTGGGCAACCCGCTCGCCGCTGATGTCGACATGGGTCCAAGTGTGGATGCCTCGCAACTCAAGACGGTGCTCGACTACATCGACATCGGCAAAAACCAGGGAGCGGAGTTGTTGGTTGGCGGTGATCGGCCTAGCAGTGAGGCCTGTGCCCACGGGTACTTCGTCAACCCGACGATTTTCGACAAGGTGCAACCGCACATGCGCATCCACAACGAAGAGATCTTCGGACCCATCTTGAGTGTGGTGCGGGTCGAAAGCTTCGATGAGGCCATCGACGTGGCCAATCACAGCGAATTCGGCCTTACCTCAAGCATTTATACGCGTGATTTGACCCGCACATTTCGCTACATCCACGAAATCGAAACCGGCATTACCCACGTCAACTCACCGACGCTGGGGGGTGAGGCGCAGATGCCCTTCGGCGGCCTGAAGAACACCGGTGTCGGCCCCCGCGAACAGGGCACCGAGGTCTTTGATTTTTATACCGAGACCAAGGCCGTCTACATCGATTTCACCGGTGCCAAACGCGAAGGGAAGCTCTACTAGGGCGAAACACATCCATCCCTCCGGTGATGCATCACCGGAGGGATATTTGTTGCCAAAAAGCGGTTAGTTGGTGCGGGCACTCGTGGGCACCAAACTACTCGCATGATATTTGATGGTCTCAAGATCGGGAGCCTGCGGATTCAGGCGCGCATAGAGCTCTAGGTAGGCCAGTGCCTGATTGGCGTAGCCCAGTTTACCCAAAATAAGCCCGTAATCGCGCATTTCGTTGAGAGCCCGGCTGTCGATGAGCAACATGCGTTCAAGTGTGGCAGCGGCACGCTCATAGTCGCCCTGCATCACGTACCCACTTTTGAGGTTGCGCAAAATCCGGGTCACGGTATATGCGCCGGTGGGCGGCAACAACCAGCTCTGTACGTCGTGGCCCGAGCCTTGGCTCACAAGATAGTTGGCACAATCGGCCAGCCCCCAGCGCCGCCCACCCCGGAACGGATCAACGATGATGGGCGACATGCCCGGTTGGCGAAATTGCACCATGAAATGCCCGGGGAAGGCCACTCCGGCCACCGGCAGCTCCAGACGTTCGGCGACCACCAGGTATATCAGCGACAACAAGATGGGCAGACCACGTTGGGTGCGCATCACATAATCGATGTAGCTGTGCTGTACGGAGTAGTAATCGTGCTCCGTGCCATGATAGCCTAATTCCACAAAAAAGAACTGATGCAAGAGGTCAACCTGAGCATCGAGACGCGCCGCTACACTGTCGGCAACAACCGCCGCCATGCGCGGGCGGAGTGCCGTCACATAGGCATCGATTTCGGCGTGCACCCAGGCACGTTGGTCGAAATCTTGATCTTCCCAGGCGATGCACGCCACTGCCTCGAGCAAATCGAAGGGGCGCGATTGTAGTGCTTGCACAAATGCCCGCCGCGCCGGATGTCGTTTGGCCTGTGCACTCATGCATGAATCTCACTCAGCTCAGCCACGAAACGCTCACCGTGCGCTTGCAACCAACCATCGAGATGCAACAGTGTGTGGGCAGCTCGCTCGACCACCACACTGCGCTCAACACCCTGTTGATAGCGACCAATGGCCAACATGAGGCGCACCATGCGTACCATGCGCAACGCGGTCGGGAGGGCATTGAGTTCGGCATCACTGAGGACAATCGTCGGCAACAACGCATGCAACAGTGCTTGGATGGCCTGACTGTCGTGATTATCGTCAAAACTCCCCCACGACAACAGGGCAATGGCGACTTCGACGATACGCAAATCAACTCGGCTCGCCTCAAAATCCAACACTGCAAACACGGCGTCGTCGCGGAGGATGAGATTACGATGGGTGAAATCGCCGTGGATAATCTGGGTGGGAAGTTGCTGATAAAGATCGGGCACGCTTTGTAGCAGGTCACCAAGCATTTGCACGATGCGAATAGCCCCGTCGCCAGCAATTGGCGCTCCACGTAGCGAAGCCAAGGGGTCGATGATGTAGGGATGGATGCGGTGAAACAACCCGTACGCCGGCGGTGACACCACCGGTACCTGGATCGCTTGGCAGGCCTGCATCAATTCGGCCAAGGCGGCACCGGTCCGCGTTGCCGCAGCGATGTCATCAACGGCTGGGTGGTCACCGGCGTACCAGGGAGTCATTGTCATCAACCAAGCCCGATAGCCATCATCGTAAAGATGCCAGTCTTGGCCGGTTTTGGTGGGTTTGGGCACTGGCAATGCAAACGACACCCCATGCTCGGCCACTGCATGCACCACTGCATACGAAAACTCAATCAACGCCGGTTGTTCGTGGGCATATGTACACAACACGTGGCGTTGCTGATCGGCCGCAGTAATCAAGGCCAAATGGTTGTGCGAACTCCCCGCAATGGGCTCAATCTCCCACGGTAGCGGTAAATGCCATATGTCGGATAGTTCGTTGATGTTCACGACAGTCGTCCTTTTTGCGCACCGCAACTAAGAGGTATGTGGATGAGGAGTGCGAAGCATGCGCCGAATCAACAGTAGCACCGGGATAAGCAGTGGCAACAAGACGGCGGGTCGAGCACCCGCCCACAACAGCGCTCGCAGACCGGCACGCATGCGCGACACACGTTGCTGATTGTCGTCAAGGGCTGGCGTCACTGCCCGCAACCACTCGCCGTGCGCCACTTGCGCCGCCACCTCTGGCATCTGTGTCACCGATAAACCGGCAATGTAGATGTGTGGCACACGACAGGCGGCCACGTGCCCCAAATCACGCATGAGCTCGGTGACCGCAAGTGGCTGATGGAGTCCGTCGGCATGCAAATCGCCGATGGCCACTGCGCCAAACTCGGGGGCGTAGTTGGCGATTAATCCGGAGCCGTACGGCCGCGTCATACTACTGTAGAGGCGCACCACCGAATGGTCGGCGCTGATATTGGGCAAGCCGAGTAAGCGCCGTGCGAGCGTCGAGCCACTGACCCGGTCGTCACGCACAAAGGGCAACTCGTACAGCTCAATGGTGTGCCCATCGGCACGCATCTGCTGAAAGAGCGCATGGAACTGTGCCGTGGCCGATTCAATGTGCCAATGATCGGCGACCCGCCGAATGAGCGCATTGGTGTCAATGCGGGGCTCACCGTCAAAATGAACGGCATCGTGCAAGTCAGGCTCGATTTCGAGACCGAGAGCGGCCCACTTCAAGCCATTGTGAACACTCCACGCCTGGAATTCCTGGTAGCGGGCTTCAATGGCGGCCGCATCCGAAAAACGATAATAGCGCTGGGGGGTTGCTTCGTCAGGGGTCAGCCATGCAACCACCGGTATCTGGGCTCGGTTCAACGTGCGCACCAACTCGGCTCTCACCACCGATAAATCACGCATGGCCAGACAAAGACGCCGTTGCTCTACCACGAAATGAGCGATGGCACTATCACTGAATTGATCAGCAAGCAGGGAAGCGGGATAATCATAAATGTATGTCAACACCGGTCGATAGGTCATGGTTTCGTCATCTCTGGTTTGCGGCTGTCATCAAGATGTAACACAATACTGTCATAATAGCACAATCACCCCCAGATGGAAGAGGGCGAGACAACAAAAAGATTACAATTGGGCACTAGCTCGTCTAGGCACACACACACGAAGACCGACCAAAATCAGATTTGCAATTTACCGCAAAACATGCTAAAGTAGTTCCTGTTGTTGTGACTCTGTAGCTCAGTGGATTAGAGCGCTTCCCTGCGGAGGAAGAGGTCGCGCGTTCGAGTCGCGCCAGAGTCGCCACCAGTGGCGGCTGACGCCGAGGCGTCAGCCGCTTTTTATACCACTCGGGAAGGTGACGGAGCGGTTGAACGTGCTCGTCTCGAAAACGAGTAGGGTGATAAGCCCTCGAGAGTTCGAATCTCTCCCTTCCCGCCACACGCACCTCGCATGACGCACCCTGTGCGAATGCGGGGTGATTTGTTCGGTTGTCGGGAGAGAGGTGGTCACATGGCACAGATGCGCAAACCGCGGGCACTCAAACCGGGCGACACGGTGGCCATCGTATCGCCCTCGTGGGGCGGGCCGAGTGTCTACCCGCACATCTTCGAGCAGGGGCTTGCCGTCTTACAGGGCTGGGGGTTGCGCATCCGGGAATACCCGACGGCGCGCATGCCGGCCGATGTCCTCTATCGCCATCCCGAGCAACGCGCAGCCGACATCAATCACGCCTTTGGCGACGACAGTGTACGGGCCGTTTTTGCCAGCATCGGTGGTGACGACAGTCTGCGCATCTTGCCGTACATCGACGAGGCGCTGATTCGGCGCAACCCCAAAATACTCCTCGGCTTCTCCGACACCACCACCCTACTCAGCACGTTCAACCAACTCGGCATGATCACGCTGTACGGGCCAAGCATCATGGCGGGGATTGCCCAGTTGCCCTACCTACCAGCGAGCCACCGGCAACACCTCCATCAAATGCTCTTTGCGCCCAGCGACACCCTTGTCTACCGAGCTGCGAGCCATTACAGCGACGGCTACGGGCCTTGGGAAGAGCGTAGTCGTCCCAACCGCCCAGCGCCGGCACAATTAAGCCGCGGTTGGCAGTTTTTGCAAGGGAGTGGAGTGGTGCAGGGGCAACTCTACGGTGGGTGTATTGAGGTGCTCGAATGGTTGAAAGGGAGCCGTTACTGGCCCACCACGGATTTTTGGCACCACAAGGTGCTTTTTTTGGAGACCTCCGAAGAAAAACCACCCATCAGCGAAATCGCCCGTTGGCTACGGAGCTACGGGCTCCAGGGGGTATTCGCCAACATTTCGGCACTGCTTATTGGCCGTCCATACGGCTTTTCATTGACCGAACAACTGACGCTCGACAACGAAATCCTCAAAGTCGTGCGCGACGAATGGGGAGCCAAACAACTCCCCATCGTGACGCATTTTGATGTCGGTCACACCGAGCCACAGGTCATCTTGCCGCTCGGCGCGCAGATGCGAATCGACTGCGACCAACAGCACATCAGCTTGGTTGAGCCATGGCTCCTGCCAGCGTAGGGCGCACCTGCAACAACCACATGGCGAGTGCCAACAACAACGTCAACCCGGCAGCCCAGCTTCCCGCCAACATGGGCGATACGCCGACGGCCAGCATGGGGTGATGACCGAAGGTGTAATCGACGAACACGGCCAACGCCAACCAGGCTATTGCCACAAAACGCATGGAGAGTGGCACTTCGAGGAGTGCCGGCCAGAGCAACAAACCCTGCCCAGCCATGGCCAAGTGCACCACCACGAGAGCGATTTCGACGGGGAGCACTTCACCGGTTGCCAGCCATTTGGTGCCCCAAAACAAAATCGTCCAGATGCCGTATTTGATGCACGACAGGCTGGCCAACGCAGTCAACCAGTCGGGGGCCGCCCCTTGACGCAGACGGATGAAGGCGATCATCCCAAAGAGGGCGGCCAGTGGGCAATCTGGAATAAAAGGCCAGGCCCACCACGGCGCACGCAACAACTGTGGGCCATACCAGATTACTGTGCCAATGAGGAAACCGGCGACATCGGCCAGCATACACGCCCAAAAAACAACCGGCACCTCATTGATGAGAGCCATCAAACGCCGGAGTGACCATTCGCTCCACTGCCAAACATTATTCATGCGCGTCACCCTTTGCACTGATGATGCGGATGGGCACGCCGCCCACCACCGCACCTGCTGGCACGTCACGATTCACCAAACTCCCCGCCGACACCACGGCACCATCGCCGATTACCACCCCTGGCAAAATCGTCGTATTGGCGCCAATCATGACATCGTTACCAATGACCACCGGCCCACGCCGCCATTCATGGCGTAAAAACTCGTGGCACAAAATGGTCGACTGATAACCGATGATGGTATCTTGACCAATCGTAATATCTTGGGGGAAAAAAATATCCAACATGACCATCAACCCGACCGCCGTGTAAGGGCCAATGGTGACCCCGAGTAGGCGATAGAGGTGGCGTTTGACGGTCACCCAAGGGGTATAACGCGCCACTTGGATGACGACGGCATGCCACGCCACCCGGAGCATGCCACCCGTCACCTGTGGGAAGTAGTAGAGGCTGTTGTGTGGCCCCGGTGACGGGTGGCGTGTCAAGCGTGCATGGCGCGTGTGTGTCGAACCGAGCTGCACTCGGTTAGACCTTGTCGGCTTCGGTAATGGTCACCTTCATGAGTTCATCACCCTGACGAATGGCCAAGATTACGTCGAGGCCGGCCGTCGTCAAACCAAACACGGTGTGACGCCCATCGAGATGCTGGGTCTGCTCACGGGTATGCACCAAAAAGAACTGACTCCCGTTGGTGTTGGGGCCAGCATTGGCCATCGACAATGCGCCGGGACCGTGCTTCAACGTGTTGCCAGCAAATTCGTCAGCAAATTTGTAGCCAGGACCACCACGTCCAGTACCGGTGGGATCACCACCCTGTGTCATGAAGCCGGCAATCACACGATGGAAGATGGTGCCGTCGTAGAAACCGTTACGGGCCAAAAAGACAAAGTTATTGACCGTCTTGGGTGCCTGATCGGCAGCCAATTCGACGATGATTTCACCACGTGAGGTACTCATGGTTGCGGTGTATTTTTTGGTAACGTCGATTTGCATTTCAGGCGCATTCGGCCATTGTGGCTTGTTCATGAAACAACATCTCCCCTTGTATGCTCTGCACTTTGCAGAGGTATTATACCAAGTTCGCCGACTGCATCCGACGGCAAATATCGGCACAAGCTGTGCTATGCTATCGATAGCGTTCGGAGTTCACAAAGGAGTATCCTCCCATGAGTAATCCAGTCCGCGTCGGGATTATTGGAGCCGGGGCCATTGCCATGCACGGTCACATCCCCGGTATCAAACGCCACCCACACGGCAGTGTGGTCGCCGTGTGCGACACCAACAAGGAACGGGCCACAAGCCTCGCACATAGCCAGGGCATTGCGCAGGTCTACCAAGATTGGCGCGAATTGTTGCGCAATCCCGACATCGATGCTGTCACTGTAGCGCTCCCCAACGCGCTCCATGCCGAGGTCACGATTGCAGCACTCAAGGCAGGCAAGCATGTCCTCTGTGAGAAACCCCTCGCCATGACCGTAGCGCAAGGCGAAGAAATGGTGGCCACCGCCCATGCTGAAGGGCGTGTTTTGGCCATCAACATGAGCAATCGCCCACGTGCCGAAGTCCAGTATATGCGCCAAAAGGTCGCAAATGGCACGCTAGGCACCATCAGTTATGCCAGTGGGCGGATGATTCGGCGTGCCGGCATCCCCGGCTTTGGGAGCTGGTTCACCCGACGTGAATTGGCAGGCGGAGGCGCACTGCTCGACATCGGCGTGCACATGCTCGACATGGTCTTGCACATCCTCGGCGAACCCAAAGTCGCAGCTATCCGTGGGGAAGTCCAAGCCGTGCATGGACCACAACGCCGCGGCCTTGGTGGTTGGGGATCGGACCGCGTCATGGATGGCACCTTCGACGTCGACGATCTAGCCGCCTTGCATCTGCGCCTCGCCGATGGCGGGCTGGTCACCATCGAAGTTACCTGGGCGTTTTATGGTCAAAACGAAGAACGCATCCAGATTGCAGGCAGCCAAGCCGGCTTTGACTTCTTCCCCACACTGTACGGCACCGACAAACCCCTGCGCATGTACGCCGACGACAACGGCAACCCGATCGAAGTCACACCGGCGCTACCACAGTTGGCCGAACCAGCGTGGACTCAGGTTCATCGCCGCTTCGTCGACACAATACGGGGCGAAGGCACGCCGGTGGCCACTGGCGATGATGGGCTCGCCATCCTGCGCCTGCTCGAGGCGACCTACAAATCGGCCGCCGAACGCCGCGAAATCACCCTGTAAATCAACCACGCACATCTCTCACCGTGCCCTCCCATGGGTCGTCATTGACTCATGGGAGGGATTTGCGTTTCTTTACAATTCATTTACATTCACCATAAAAATTGACCTTTTCATGACAATTATCTAGAACCATCTACGAAACAGATGAAACTGTGTGTAATAAAGGAGCGCTTTCGGTATAATCTAGCCTGACACGCACCGAACAAGTTGGTTGCCTGCATAGTGTTGGGTACCGTACTTCATGAAATACATGGATTTTTATTTGCAACGGCGGCGCATTGCCGTAGCGCGTTCGTATGTTCCCAATGGCGCCACCTTACTCGACATTGGCAGTGCGGATGGGGTGCTTTTTGAGACGCTCAGCACGCACATCTTGCGTGGTATAGGGATCGACCCCGACATTACTGAGCAGGTAACCATCGGCAACTACACATTGATGCATGGCACGGTGCCTGACACACAATTCCCGGCCGCATCGTTTGACTGTATCACCATGCTTGCAGTCCTCGAACACATCCCACGTGACGCCCAGCAGCAGCTAGTCGAGTACTGCTCAGCCTGCCTCAAACCCGGTGGACGAGTCATCATCACGGTGCCGTCGCCGCTCGTCGATGCCATACTCGTCGTATTGCAATGGCTCCGCGTCATTGACGCCATGTCACTCCACCAGCACTATGGATTTTTACCGAGTGAGACGCATGCATTGTTTTGTGCGCCACACTTTCGCCTCATACGACATCAGCGATTCCAGCTTGGATTGAACAATCTTTTCGTGTTTGAGAAATGTTGAACTGATGCCATGCGCATGAATTAACACAACTGACACGCACGCATAACCCATGGTTAAACACGTCCCACGAGAAAAGGGGCGCTTTTGTATTATGATGTATGCATGATGGTTTATTTAGCACACATGCGAGCCGACCATGACACGAATGCGCCGAAATGCAAGTTCTACGAGCACACCACAATCGCGTTTGTTCAATCGTGAACAGAGCTGGATTGATTTTAACGCTCGTGTCATTGAAGAGGCGCTCAACACGGAGGTACCGCTCCTCGAACGTGTCAAGTTTTTGTCGATTGCGAGCACCAATCTCGACGAGTTTTTCATGATTCGGGTGGCCGGACTCCGCCAACAACAACGGGCGGGAGTACTCACGGCCTCACCAGACGGGCTCACGCCCACCGAGCAGCTCCAGAGTATCCGTCAACGCGTCATCGCTCAAACCAACGTACAACGGCAGTGTTGGCTCAACGACGTGATGCCCAAACTGCGCCAGCAGGGCATCTGGTTACTCGATTACGTGGAGCTTGACGCCACACAGCGTAGCATTGTCGACGAGTATTTCATCAGTCAAATCCAGCCGGTGCTCACTCCACTGGCGTTTGATGCCAGCCACCCGTTCCCACTGATTTCCAACTTGAGCCTCAACCTGGCGGTAGTCATTCGCAACGAGGTGGGGGAGCGGTTTGTGCGCATCAAAGTACCCGCCGTTCTTCCGCGGCTCGTGCCGTTGCCGGTAGCCACACAGCAGGTGACAGCGCCACTCCGTGAAGAGCAGTGCAGTTGTTTCGTCTGGATTGAACAGGTGATTGCGGCCAACTTACACCGCCTCTTCCCCGCTGAGGAGGTACAAGAGGCGCATGCCTTTCGCATTACCCGCAATGCGGATTTCGAAATCGAAGAAGACGAGGCCGACGACCTTCTGCACACCATCGAGGAAGGGGTACGCCAACGACGCTTCGGCGCCGTAGTGCGCTTAGCGGTACAACCGAGTATGCCAACGCGTATCCGCGAGTTGCTTCGCCACAACCTGCACCTCGAAGAGGGCGATGTATATGAGATTCCGGGGCAACTTGGGTTGTCGATTTTGATGCAACTCCTCAAACTCAACCGTTCCGAGCTCAAAGACCTGCCTGACACGCCACGCACGCCAAGCGCCTTTCGGGAGCTCTCACCGACCAACGATTTGTGGGCAGTACTCCGGCAACGGAGTGTACTATTGCACCACCCGTACGATTCATTCCAACCGGTCATTCAATTTATTGAGGCGGCGGCGAGTGACCCTGACGTGCTGGCCATCAAGCAGACACTCTACCGTGTCGGTAGTAATTCACCGATTGTTAAGGCGCTGATGCGCGCGCGCGATCTCGACAAGCAGGTGACCGTATTGGTCGAGTTAAAAGCGCGTTTCGACGAAGAAAACAACATTACCTGGGCCCGAGCCCTCGAACGCGCTGGCGTCCACGTCGTCTACGGAGTCCCCAACTTAAAGACGCACGCCAAAATGGCCCTTGTAATCCGCCGTGAAGGTGAAATGCTCAAACGCTACGCGCACCTCGGCACTGGCAATTACAACGCAAGTACGGCACGTATTTATACGGACCTAGGATTCATGACGAGTGACGATCACATTACCGCTGACGTGGCAGATGTTTTTAATTTTTTGACCGGTTATGCACGGCATCAGTCGTACCGCTCGTTGTTGGTGGCGCCGGTGAGTATCCGACAACAACTCAGTCACCTCATCGACCAAGAGATTGCACATGCGCAGGCAGGGCGTGCCGGGCACATCATCGTCAAGGTGAATTCGCTCGTCGACACTGGCATGATCGAGCACTTTTATGCGGCCTCGCAGGCGGGTGTCGAAATCGATTTAATCGTACGCGGGATGTGTTGTCTACGCCCGGGTGTGGCAGGCATGAGTGAGCGGATTCGGGTACGGAGCATCATTGGGCGTTATTTGGAGCACAGTCGTATTTACTGGTTTGCCAACGCCGGTGCGCCAGTACTGTACATGGGCAGTGCCGACCTCATGGAACGCAACTTGGATCGACGAGTCGAGACTTTATTCCCGATTACCGATGTCGGCATGCAACGCTGGGTGCGTGAGCGCATGTTGCAGATCTATCTTGACGATACAGAGCGTGTGCATCTGTTGCAAAGCACCGGAGAATGGCGGCGTCACCCGCACCACGGCAGTGGCACATCGGCAATCGACAGCCAGCAGTTTTTTTGTCATGAGCCGACGGTAGAATAAAGCGGAGAAAGGAACAGAGTGCCAAACTCACGCCTCAGCAATGCCGCATTATGGTTGGTCATTATCGCGCTTGCGCTGTTTTTGGTCGAGCAACTCGCCGGAGTCACGGCGTTACTCGCTAGTCCCATTTTGATGTTTGCCATTGCTTGGTTAATTGCACTGATCGTCGAGCCCATCTTTGGTTGGGCGGAACACGTACGCATCCCACGGAGTTGGGCGGTGCCCATCGTCTACCTAGCATTGGCTAGTATCATTGTGACGGGGGTCATCGCACTCATCCCGATTATCTACGACCAAATCAATCGACTCTTGTTGGCGCTCCCAACGGGGCTCACCATTGTCTGGGCCTCGCTCGAACACCTGCAGCACCAGCTCCACACGATCGGCATTCAAAGCGATATTCAGGCGGTCATCCGCGTCGAGAGTTTGTTTTCACAATTCGGCAATCTTGGGAGTGCGGCACTACAACAGTCGTTGGAATTAGCTGGCGGCGTAGCACAGGTTCTGTTTGAAATCATTATCGTCTTTATTCTTAGTTTTTACATGGCGTACGACCGCTCGCGACTCTTTGAGCGCATCATCCGCCTCTGTCCACCCGATTGGCGTGACGAAGCCGAGGCATTCGGTAACATCATCGTACAGACCTTTGGTGGGTACATGCGGGCGCAGATTGCGATTTCACTGATGTATGCGATTGTCAATGCGATTGTGATGGCATTGCTCGGCATCAACAGCATCACACTCGTCACGGTGATTGTAAGCGTGTTATTGCTCATCCCAGTGGTAGGCGGGCCCATTGCCCTGATTCCACCAGTGCTGATTGCGCTCATTGATGCGCCTGAACGCATCGTGGTATTTGTGGTGGTCATGCTCGTCGTACAACAGATCTTGTTCAACGTGGTCGTACCCCGGCTCATTGGGCGGGTCATCGGGTTGCACCCGTTGCTCGTATTTGCAGCGCTCTTGATTGGTAGTGCGGTTGCTGGGGCTTGGGGGATTTTGTTTGGCATTCCGTTGGCCGGGGTTGCGGCGGCCATTACCAACTACATGACCGTACGGGCCGAAGCGCCCGTTGTGCCCCCACCGTCAAGCGCAGATTGACACGTCATAGATAATTTGCCACAGACTTGCACACATTCGCCGAAATTTCATGATTTTGTCATATCAGACGGGTGTATTGCCTGCTACATGCTATGGTAGAATACGGCAAGGACATGCAATCGTGTCCTAATTCATTTGTGTTCCCCCATCATATATTGATCTAGAGTAAGGAGTACAACCTTGTATCGACGTACCGTATCGTCGGTTGTGTTACTCGCAGCAATTCTCTTGGGATTGATTGTTCATCCGAGTATAGTTGCTGCGGTACCACACAGCCCCAGTGAAGTGCCACTTTCGCAGTACTACGCTGGCTCACGCACATTCAGTGAGACAGGCCACACCATTTCCAACCATTTCTACAAGACATGGAACGCAACCCCCAATGCGATGTTTGTCTATGGCATGCCCATTTCACAGCCATTCATCGAGCAGAGCTTCTCAAACCCGGGGGAGTTCTATCGTGTGCAATACTTTGAGCGCGCCATTTTGGAAGAGCATCCTGACAACGCGGGGACGAAGTACTACATTCTCGGGCGTTTGCTCGGGAGCAAGTCGGTGGCTTCGCGCCTCGGCGAGGCTCCGTTCCAGGCAGTTGGTGACCCAGGTGATGGAAGCTACGACAGTGTTTCGAAGCACACGTTGCGCAACAGCCCGGCGCCGTTCCGCAATTTCTACAATAGCAACGGTGGGATTAGCGCCTTTGGCCGCCCGCTGTCGGAGCAGTTCCAAGAGGTCAACAAGGCCGACGGCAAGACCTACTGGGTACAGTACTTTGAGCGTCAGCGCATGGAGTGGCACCCCGACGAGCCCAATCCAAGCAACCAGATTATGCTGGGGTTGCTCGGCAACGAATACCGCGACGCCAACCAGCAGGGCAACCCGGCGTTTACACCCGGGGCAGCGTTGCCTGCTGAGTTGTCGGGTGCCAACAACGGGAGCAGTGCCGTATCATCAGGCGGAATCGCATATGGCGTGAACGTCAACTTGTCGGAAAACGACAGTGGCATCGACCGCAAGCGGTCGTTGCAGATGGTCCGCGACTCTGGGATGGGCTGGGTGCGGTTCATGGTGTACTGGAAGTTCCAAGACGACCAATGGAAAGGCGCTCAGTGGGGTGAGCTTGATGCCAAGGTCAATGACGCCCATGCGGCCGGCATCAAGATCCTCGTAACAGTTGCCAAATCTCCGTCATGGGCCACCTCAAACGGCAGTGACGGCATGCCGCGCCGAGATATGTTCTCGCGATACAACAGTTTCGTGTCACAGTTGGCCACGCGCTACAAGGGCAAAATAAACGCCTACGAAATCTGGAACGAGCCCAATTTGGCGCACGAAAACGGTGGGACCGTGGCCAATGCCTCGTACTACATGGATTTGTTGGTCGGTGCATCACAGGCCATCAAAGCGGCCGACCCGAGTGCCTACGTGGTATCGGCAGGACCATCGTCAACGGAGACCAACAAGTCGTGGATTGCCATCTCAGACTTGGTGTTCTTTGAGCAGATGTTTAGCGATCCACGCTTCAACCAGCACGTGGACATCGTCGGCGCACACCCGGGTGGTGCTGCCAACCCGGCTGATACCTGCCCAGGTGGCAAGCCGAGCCCAGCGATTGGCTGGACCAACAACACCGAGTTCTTCTTCTGTCGCGTCGAAGACATCCGCACGCGCATGGTGCGCTACGGCATCAACAAGCCGATGTGGGTTACCGAGTATGGCTGGGCTACGGCAAATCACTCAGGCGCCTATAGCTTCGGCAATCAGACCTCCTATGCGGAGCAGGCCGACTACATCATTCAATCGATGGATCTGGCCAAGACCAAGTACAGCCCCTGGTTGACCGGTTTGTTCTTGTGGAATCTGAACTACTCGGTTTCGGATGAAATCCACAAGAATAAGACGGGTAGCTACGGCGTCGATCCATTCTACGCATATAGCATCATCAACGCAGACTACAGCCCACGTCCTGCCTATGACGCAATTCGGGCGTATCTGAACCGCTAGCTCGTGTTGTAATGTCGCAGACTTGTGTTACTATGCATGTGTCTTGTCAAGCAGGGTACGCTAGGCGTGCCCTCCTTGTTTGAGGTGTTGTGACAGTACTGTCGTGTCGTCCCAGCATATTGGAGTTGAGAATGAAACAACGAGGCTACGTGTATCGGTTCCTGATTTTGGTGCTGTTGGTGCCCCTCCTCATCGCCTGTGGCGGTGGCGGTGAGCCAACCACCGATAGTGGTGCCGAACCAACCGCCGCCCCTGCCGCCACCAGTGCGGCAGAAGCCACCGCAGAGCCGACGGCCGTACCTGAGCCGACTGCGGTACCAGAACCAACCGCGACGGCCGAGCCGGAGTTCGTGGTCGGGCAGCCGATTCGCTCACCGATCATGGAGTTCGGGGTGGTCAATCACCTCTACTACACCGACCGTGAGCGCGTGTTGCAGTTGACCACCATCGCCGGTTTCGACTGGGTGCGCCAACAGATTGTCTGGAAAGACATCGAAGGTCCCAACCCGGGCGACTACATGTGGGGTGAGCTCGACAACATCGTCGAAGAAGTCAACTCGCACAACTTGCGCCTCTTGATTAGCATTGTGCAGGCCCCGTCGTTCTACAGCGCCAATAACGGCATGCCCGAAGACCCGGTCGCACTAGGGAACTTCGTGGAAGCCATGATGCTCCGCTACGGCACGCAGATTCAGGCGGTCGAAATCTGGAATGAGCAGAACCTGGCACATGAAAACGGCGGACGCGTGGTTCCCGAAGATGCGGGTCGCTACGTGGAGCTGTTGGTAGAGTCGTACAACCGCATCAAGGCCATTGAACCTTCGACCATTGTCCTCGCTGGTGCGCCGTCGTCGTCGGGTGTCACTGCGCCTGACATTGCGGTCGCCGACGAAATCTACTACCGCGAGATGTACCGCTACAAAGATGGTCTCATCAAAGACCACTTCGACGTACAGGCAGTGCACCCAGGTGGCTCAGCCAACCCACCCGAGAACATGTGGCCCGACGACCCCAGCCAAGCTGAGGGGTGGACCGACCACGAGACTTTCTACTTCCGCCATGTGGAGAACGTACGCAAGTTCATGGTTGAAGAGGGAGTTGGCGATCATCAGATCTGGATCACCGAATACGGATGGGCGACCGAAAACGAGACCCCCGGGTACGAATTCGGCAACCAAGTCACCCTGGAAGAACAAGGTGAATTCATCCTCGGTGCCCTCAAGTGGGCCTACCAGAAGTACCGCGAGCCAGATGGTTCACCGTGGCTGGGGAACATGTTCTTGTGGAACATGAACTTTGCAGTGCTCTGGGGTGCTCAAGGGCAACCCCTGCACGAGCAGGCTTCGTTCGGCATCTTGAATCCTGACTGGACACCACGGCCTGGCTTCCTGGCAGTCCAAGGCTTCATGAATGCCATCAAAACCGAGGGTCGACGCTAGTCACCCGTAGGTATGCTTGTCAATCAACATCCCGCGCTGGCAAAGATGCCAGCGCGGGATGTTGTCATGTTGGCAGTACGTAAAACCCGCTATAATGCAGACAACATGCACTGGTGCGAAAAGGATCTCCATGTCTCGATTTCTTATTCATATGAGCATTGTGCTCACACTCTGCTTGCCCTGGGGAACTGCTGCCGTGGCCGCCCCGCACAGCCCTCAAGAGGTTCCACCATCACAGACCACCGGCGAATCACGCACATTCAACGAAACCGGCTTTACGGTGTCGGATTACTTTTATCGGACTTGGCGCAACACGCCGAATGCGCTGTACGTCTACGGTATGCCCATTTCACAACCGTTCATTGAGCAGAGTTTCAGCACACCCGGTGAATACTACCGCGTGCAATATTTCGAGCGTGCCGTACTGGAAGAAAACCCGGATTTAGCGGGCACATCGTACTACGTCCAAGGGCGCCTGCTCGGGAGCGCACTCGCCTCACCACGTCGTGAAGAAGCTCCGTTTCGGGCAGTCGCCGATCCCGGTGATGGGAGCTACGACAGTGTGACGCGCCACACCCTGCGCGATAGCCCGGCACCGTTCCGCAGTTTCTACCAGGCCAACGGTGGCGTACGTGTCTTTGGGCGCCCCCTTTCGGAACAGTTCCAAGAGGTCAACCAGGCCGATGGTCAGACCTACTGGGTGCAGTACTTCGAGCGTCAGCGCATGGAATGGCACCCCAACGAAACGAACCCGCAATACCGCATCCAACTCGGTCTCCTCGGCAACGAATACCGCAACAGCAACCATCAGGGGAATCCGGCTTTTGCGGTGGGCGGCACCGTGGTTGATCCACGGACGATTGTTGACTACGGCGCCAAAAACCCAATTGGTGGCATGGCGTACGGCTTTAATGCGGTCCTCTACGGCCACGGTGGCACACGCTGGCAAGACCGGCCACGTGTCATCAAATTGGCCATGGATGCCGGCATGCCGTGGTTGCGCCAGCAGGTACGGTGGATGGACCTCCACGACCAATCTGGCACCATTTACTGGGGCGAGCTCGACAAAATCGTCGAAGATGCGGAGCGACAACAGGCCAAACTCCTACTCAGTATTGTGGCTGCCCCACGCTGGAGCACCGACAACGGATTACACGGCATGCCGTCACGCACCCATTTCGCCACGTTCAACTACTTTGTGGAACAAATGGCCAACCGCTACAAGGGCAAAGTGGAAGCCTACCAAATCTGGAACGAGCAAAACCTCGCCATCGAAAACGGCGGCAACGTGAGTAGCACCGAATACTACATGGACATGTTGGTCGGCGCCGCACTGGCCATTAAAGCGGCTGACCCCAAAGCACTGATTGTCTCCGGATCACCGGCCTCGACCGAGACCAACTGGCCGACCGTGGCGATGAGCGATTTACGCTTTTTTGAGGGCATGTTCAAAGATCCACGCTTCAAACAAGTGGTCGACATCGTCGGCGTGCACCCGGGTGGCGCCAGCAACCCACCTGACACCCTGTGGCCCGATAAACCGGGCCCCGGCCCCAATTACGTGACTAGCCGCGAATTCTACTTCCGCCGGGTCGAAGATGTGCGCATCCTCATGCTCCAGTACGGCCTAATGGAAAAACCGGTCTGGGCCACCGAATTTGGATGGGCCACCTGGAACACGTCGTCTGGCTACGAATTCGGCAATCAGATTAGCTACGAAACACAGGCCACCTACCTCGTCGATGCCGTGCAATACGCACGAACACACTATAGTGGCTGGCTCACCGGCATGTTTGTGTGGAATCTCAACTTCGCCATTTCGTGGCGGGCCGCCGGCAACGAGTTCCACGAACAAGCGTCGTTCGGAGTCATGAACGGCAACTGGACTCCGCGACCTGCCTATACCGCCCTCAAAAATATGCCCAAATAGGGGCACCTAGGCTGAAAGGTATTCCGTTGAGCACACCACATCAGCGCCTCGGCTGGAACGATGTTGGGCTTCTCGCCACCATCTTCATCTGGGCCGCCAATATGCCCATCGTCAAGCACGCTTTCGACGAAATCGCACCGGCCGCGTTCAACAGCGCACGCTTTTTGTTCATACCAGCACTACTACTCACCATCGTCTTCATCCGTGAGCGCAGTCTGCGCATCGAACGGCGCTTGTGGCGGGACGCGATTCTCTTGGGGCTCATCGGGAATTCCGGGTATCAACTCTTTTTCATAGAAGGGCTCAACCTGACCAGTGCCGCAAGTGCTTCGCTTTTGGTGGCCACCACCCCCATTTGGGTCGCACTTGTTAGTCAACTTCGGGGCTGGGATCGACTGTCACGCATCGGCTGGGGCGGAATTGCTCTCTCATTTGTGGGTGTCTTTATCGTGCTTTTTGATGGCGAGACCATGAGTGAGGCCGCATTGCGTGGCGACATCTACATCCTCATTGCAGCCGCTTGTTGGGCCTACTACACGATGGGAGCACGTGCCATGCTGGCCACGTACTCATCATTGCGGGTCACCGCGGTCACCCTGAGCATCGGGAGCATCCCAGTCATCATTCTTGGACTCCCACAAATCAGTCAGGTCGCATGGGGCAACCTGAGCTGGGTTAGCTGGGCCTCGATGGCATACTCGGTGATTTTTTCGATTGCCATCGCCTACATCCTCTGGTACAACGGCGTCGTCAAAGTCGGACCAACCCGCACCGGCATTTACGCCAGCCTGCTCCCCGCCTGCGGAGTCATCTCAGCCTATCTCATCCTTGGCGACCCCATCACCACCCGCGACATCATCGGCACCACGGCCATTGTCGGTGGGCTCCTGCTCACCCGACGCGGCTAGATTCGTCTCAGCCATCAAAAACCGCCACCTCCAATGGAGGTGGCGGTTTTGCATCCCTACCATTTATGCTACATCACGCCGCCACTCGGCCAGCAATTCGGGCAGATCGTTGTAGAGGAAATCAGGTTTGATGGCTGATGCCTCGACATCGGCGCGCGTCACCACCCCGGTGAGCACCATGCCCGCAGTCAGATTGGCTGCAAGGGCGCCGGCCACGTCGGTATCAAGGCGATCGCCGATGGTCAATGTGCGCTCTGGGTCAATATCGAGCAACTGCGTGGCAATATGAAACATGGTCGGACCGGGTTTGCCGATGACAAACGGTGCTACCCCGGTCGCCGCCTGCAAAAACGCCAACAACGAGCCACACCCGGGCACGAGCCCTTCGGCCACAGGCAACGACACGTCGGGATTGGTGCCAATGAAGCGGGCACCGGCATAGATGAGCAACGTCGCTTGGCGCAATTTGGCATAGGTGACCTCAGTATCGAGACCCACCACCACACAGGCCGGTGCTTGGTCGTCAGCCACAAAATAGCCGTCGCCAAAAAGAGCATCGCGGAGACCGTTCATCCCAATGCAGTAAATCCGCGTCCCCTGGGGATACTGACCAGCCAACCACAAACGGGTCGCCACCGCCGAGTTGATGATGTGCGCAGCTGGAAACTCGATGCCCATACCGGCCAGTTTTTCTGCAAATTGGCTGGGAGTCATGGTCGCGTTATTGGTGATACAGGCCGTCTTGATGCCACGCTGGCGACAAAACTCGATGAGGGTGTCGGCTCCAGCAAGACGATGATGACCGCGATACAGGACGCCATCCATGTCAAGCAGGAGTGCGTTGTACTTGGCTAACGACATACGTTGCCGTCCTTTCTTTACATGCGTTCAGGCACACGTACGCCCAACAATCCGAGGCCATTGCGCAACGCTTGCGCGGTGGCCGCCGTCAATGCCAGCCGGGCCGTGCGTAATTCAGCGTCTTCGGCCTTGACGACCGGGCAGTCTCGATAAAAGGCCGAAAACACGCGCGCCGTGTCGTAGCACCACTCAGCAACCACAAACGTGGCATAGCGTTCACCAGCCTCGCGCACGGCGCCGGGCATTTTGGCAAGCTGACGCACCAAATCAAGCTCTGAGGCATGTGTGAGCACACGCGCATCACACACCGGCACCTGCATATCGCTCTGCTCGCCCTGGACACGGCGCACAATGGAGCGACAACGCGCATACATGTACTGGATGTAGGGGGCACTGTTGCCCTCAATCGCCAACATGCGATCCCAATCCAGATTGATGTTGCGGCGTGGATCTTGGTAGAGATCGTTGTAGACCACAGCACCCACACCCACTGTTTCGGCCACACTGGCGCGCTCCGCCTCTGTCAAATCAGGGCTTGAGGCATCGACCACTTGGCGGGCACGGTTGCGCGCATCGTCGAGCAAATCAGCCAAGTAGATCATGTTGCCGGCACGGGTCGACAACGGTTTCCCGTGTTGATCAAAAATAGTGCCGAACTTGATGTGAATCAACTCCGTGGTAGGTGGCACATACCCGACCGCGCGCGCCAACGCGAACAACTGCCGGAAGTGGAGCTCTTGGCGCGCATCGACCACATAAATAATCTGCACCGGGTTGAATTCTTGCATGCGGAACTTGACCGTGGCCATGTCACGCGTGTGGTAGAGCGTACCCGAGTCACTGCGTTGTAGCAAAAAGGTGGGCAAGTTGTCGGCGAGCTCGCTGACCACCACGGCCCCACCTTCGTCACGGTGGGCGTGCCCACTCGCCAACGTATCTTGGATGACACCATCGGTCATCGGTGCATAAAAACTCTCGCCATAGGTATGGTCAAACTTCACGCCGAGGCGGTCGTAGTTGTACTGATTGGCCGTCAGCGTTAGATTTACCATCCACTGCCAAAGCTCTACGGCAGTAGGATCCCCCTGCTCGAGGCGAAGCGACCACATGCGGGCTTCATCGTCGTACTGGGAGTCTTCTTTGGCCATGGCACTAAAGCGCGCATAGAGCTTGTCGAGCTCTGCAATGGCATCTTCGTTGTCACCGGCCGGCTTGCCCCAGCGCACCACTGCGGCAATATTCATGCCGAATTGTTTGCCCCAGTCACCAAGATGGTTGTCTCCCACCACCTGATACCCGAGGAACTTGAAGATGTTGTACAACGCCTGCCCAATGATGGTCGAGCGTATATGCCCCACGTGCATCGTTTTGGCGATATTGACCGCCGAATAGTCGATGACCACGCGTTTGTCAACCCCGAGCTGACTACTGCCGTAGTGCTCACCCAAACGGCGGACATCGTCGAGCACACTCGCCACATAATTGGTCGTGTTGATGCTGAAATTCAAGAACGGTCCAGCAGCCACTGCGCCCCCCATCAACGCCGACGGTGCCGGTTGAATGGCCTGCGCCAATTCATTGGCAAGCTGGGGTGGCGCAATCTGACGCTCACGCGCCGCCTTAAAGGTGGGGAAGGCCAAATCCGCCGGAATATTCGGCTTGGGTGCGACTAATTCGATATGCTCGGCACCGGCTAATTGTGTGGCGATGATAGCCTCACGAGCTTCGCGCACAAAGCGATCTAGGGTGTATTCCACGACCATCTATCCTTTCACGTCCCTGTCCATGGGTTGATGCGTTTAATCCTGCCAAAAGGGCTTCGCCCAGCCACGTGCCACCAACAACGCGCGAAATTCGAGCATGGCCGTATACGTGGGGAGCACGTAGAGCGTGGCGTTTGTGGGTAGTGCCTGCAAACACGCATCGAGCGCCGTATCGAGCGCATCAATACGCTGCAGAAGTGCAGTATCGAGGCCTGCATAGTAGAGGCGCACCTGCATGTCGGCGGCCCGCAGACCACTGACGGTCACCGCACGCACTGCCGGCACGAGATACTCAAAATCAGCATCCCACAGCCACGACACGTCAGTACCATCGGCGTCGCGGTCGTTGATGATAATCAGCACTGCCGCCGGCTCTGCCCAGGCCTCTACCAACATGCGGATGGTCTCACTAGCACCCACTGGATTCTTGATGAGTGCCATTACTACTTCGTGCTGACCAGTATGCACCACTTCGTAGCGCCCAAAGGCCGCCGGCATCTGCGCAAACACCGCATTCACATCCGGCTGATAGCCCAATTCTGTCACGGTGGCATAGGCCGCCACTGCGTTGAGTGCATTGTACAAACCTGGCAGGGGCAGATGCAAATCGACGGATGCCGTTGGTGTGCGCACCTGTAGCTCACTCCCGTGCAACCCTGTGGAGTGCACCTGCGTCAGCGCATACTCCGGCACGGGGCGCACGAAACCACAATTGCCACAAAAAAAGTGCCCCACATGCGCATAAAAACGCGTCGTGTAGGTCAACGGAGTGCCACAACGGCAGAACCCCGCATCCGCAAGGTGCACCACACTGCCACGTGCACTCTGCACATCGTCGTTTCCATAGACCACCACGTGGCAGGTAAGTTGGCTAGCGAGTCGTGCCAACGACGGATCATCACCATGCACACAGACCACTGCATCCGGTGCGAGTTGGTGCAGGGCATGGAGCCAATTGGTAGCAATCGTGTCCACTTCACCATACCGGTCGAGTTGATCGCGAAACAAGTTGTGCAACACCACCATGCGTGGTCGCGTCTCGCGGACAACCTGTGGCAACGCTGCTTCATCGCACTCAAATAACGCCATATCGGCGCGCACTCGCCCTCGCCAATCAACGGCCGACAGCATGATTGCAGTAATTCCGCTGACGAGATTTGCTCCCGAGCGGTTGTGCACCAAGCGCACACCAGCCGCCTCAAGAAGTGCGGCAATCATGCGCGTAGTGGTAGTTTTGCCGTTGGTGCCCGCCACCAACACCACCCCCAGTGCGAGCTGTTGCGTGAGATGTGGGAGCAGGTGTGGCGCAACTCGACGGGCGACCGCTCCGGGGAGCGTAGTGCCACCACCACGACCCAGCCAGCGACTCAAGCGGCCAGCAACTCGTCCCAACCAGATTGCAATGATGTCACGCATGTGGTCTTCTCGGCCCGTCGTAGTGAATGCTTTCCCCCGTATTATACCGTGGATGCGGGTTTGCGGTAATGCCAGGCTCCCGTCCACTCGGGCAAGATGACACTGCCATCGGCCTGCTCAACCCCTGTCAACGTCACCCCAAAAAAGAACCCGGTCAATTCCTGGCACTCGGCCTGCGACACAAAGCGGTAATCCGTGCTGATGGGCGTCCGCTCAAAGCCGTACTCCTGCTCAAACAACGTGTAGCAGTCTGCGAGGGCTGCGGTCGGCGGGGCGGGCTCCGTGGCTCCCGATCCTAGTGTCTCAAAAATCAATGCCACTCCACCCGGCCGTAAGACGCGGAGCATCTGCTGGACCGCTTGGTGGACATCAGCCTGCCATGCTCCGGGCACCCATTCGGTGGCATGCCCAAAGCTCCACCCGGCCGTCACCAAATCAAACGATGCGTCATCGAAGGGCAACGAGCGGTTGTCGGCGGTCATTACTCGCGTCTTTGGGTGCAAAGCGCGCCGCGCCACCTCCAACATGGCCGGAGCACGGTCACAGGCAGTCAACTGCGCCACCAGTGGCTCCACAATCAGGCTGACCCGCCCCGTACCGCAGCCCACATCAAGTGCGTGAGCCTGACGCCAATCGCCGTGACGCCGGATTTCGCCGGCAATATTCCCCATATGATCTTCACGGCTCACCAATCGGTGGTAGGCTTCGGCGTGGTGTGGGTCTTGGTAGATTTCTTGGTAATCAGGCATCATCACCTCATTTCTTTGTTGTACTAGGGAGTCGCAAGCACCATGTTGAGTCCGGCTTGGCGGGCGAAGGCGTCAACCAATGGACTCACCGCACCTGTGAAGAGCCAGTGTGCTGCGGTCGCATCGTAGCGTGCCAAGCGCTCCCACACTTGTTGAAAGGCCTGGGGCAACTCGGGCATCTGACAAGCAAACATATCGGCGTCGTGTGGAGTAACCACGATAGGTGGGGCTACATCACATGCCAACGCCAGCGCATACCGGCGCATTTCATCAATCGTCAGCGCGCGTAATTCGTAGCGCCCCAGTGGTTGGGTCGCCACATACCAATAATCGCCACCTGCGCGCCCTTGCCGGCACCACGCCACGGCACCATACTGCAGGTGCACCAACAACGATCCGGTGTTCGTTGTCTGCTCGCAGGCCACAAAAACACGACGTGTTGGCTCATAAATGCTCCAACGATCGCGTGCCCGTGCCGGATGCGTGATTGGTGCTCCCATTGGAGCCAACCGTGGCAAATCAGGCAATGCGGCAATTTGATCGGTGAGCGCCCATACCACCAAGCCCCGCTGACGAATGCGTGCCAACAAGCCGGCGCCACGCTGCGAATGTAGCACAAAGCGATTGCCGATGAGCTCACCTTCGCCATGTAAAAAAGGGCGCACCCGTACGTCATGCACGATGAATCGTCCGGGTGCATATTCTTCCAGGGCTACGACCGGCTTATTCGCCTTCATTCAAACGCTCACCAATGGCGTCAGGGCGGGTGTCGTCCCGACACCCTTCGCCACATGCCACCAGCAGATTATGGCGCTGTTGTGCCATTTCGACGAGGTGTGTTCGCTCGTGCTGCACCATCCAATTCCCCTGATACAGCAAGTTGATTTGACCATAGGTCACATGGGTAGCAGTACGATGCCAAGCCGCACTCGTCAGGCCACGAAGCAACATCAAGCAGTCATGACGCGACGCATGAAACGCGTTGAGAATCGCATGAACATCGCGCCCGCGGTAGTGCGTAGCAGCGTTGAGCTTTGGGGGATGCGCCGATGGCAGTTCCGGGTGATTGGTTTCCAAAATCAGACGCACCCGCTCACAAAACACGAGATTCATGTCGTTGAGATGCCCTAGCACCTCCTTGAGTGATGGCGCACCATCGGGCATGCGCTGTGACAAAATCCCGTCATCAAGATCACCCAACAAACTACGGAGCGTGGCTTCGGAATGTTCGAGCGCATGGGTGATGGCATGCGGTCCCAGCGTGCCCATTGCTTCACTGGCGAGGAACTGCATATGCGCCTCTGGTACCGTACCACAGACCGCACAGGCTCCCACCAGCACACCTTCACGGGTTTCACCGCAATTCGTGCAGACGTACAAGTCACCGATTTCAGAGGCCAACAAATCGCGCCCTAGGCTCATCGCATTCGCTGCTCGCCCCAAAAACTCTCGCGAACGCTCAGAAGTGCCGGTAATGCGTTGCATTTCTACTGGTCTTGGTTCATCACCATTGAGCGCATGATCCACATTCTCAGCGGTGGACCCGACGCCATAGGTACTAACAAAAGCCCGCATGGCGCGGACACCCCGCGCCGCCGCAAGAGCATCAAAGAGACGCGCAATGTTGAAACGCCGCTCGCGGCGCGCTTGTGTGGCCCATGCCTGATAGGCAACCTGGCCCATACTTGCACTGGTAAAGAGTTGCAACAACTCTTGTTCCGACCTGTTCATGGTGTCACATTCCTCAAGTTAAGAGTGAATCGGCTGATTACCCTCACGAACTTCATCGCATCGTTGCGCCTACATACTATAATAAGATTATTTGATTCTGTGAATAGGCAATTTGGAGCAATATTCGTGCAAATCGCCCTTGTCCACGATTACCTCAACCAATACGGTGGTGCCGAGCGTGTTCTCGAGGCGCTCCACGACCTGTTTCCCGATGCGCCGGTCTATACCTCCATCCACGATGCGACTGCCATGCCCAGCTTCTACCGCACGTGGGATATCCGCACGACCTGGATGCAAAAGATGCCCGGGTGGCGCCGTTTTTTTCGCCATTACTTCATGCTCTATCCGTGGGCCTTTGAGTCACTCCCCCTCCGCCCCTATCAACTCATCATCAGCAGTAGTAGTGCCTACGCCAAAGGGATTATCCCGGCACCAGGCGCCATTCACCTCTGCTACTGCCACACCCCCATGCGCTTTGCCTGGCAGACCGATCAGTACATCGCCCGTGAAAACATCCGCGGCATAGCACAAATCGCCATGCGCTTCTGCTTGCACTTCATCCGTAGCTGGGATGTGCACAGCGCCCGTCGGGTCACGCACTTCATCGCCAATTCACGCGTGGTGGCTGATCGCATCCGCACGCACTACCAGCGCGAGGCAACCATCATCCCACCGCCGGTCGATTTGGCCCCCTTCCAAGACACTCCACCCGCCGATTACCTGCTGACGGGCGGGCGCCTTGTCCCCTACAAACGCATCGATCTCGCCGTCCGGGCCTGTACCGCACTCGGAGTACCACTGGTGGTGTTTGGTGAAGGGCGTGACAAAGCGGCACTCATGGCGCAGGCCGGCCCCAATGTACGCTTCGTAGGTCGGGTCAGCGAGGCCGAACGCCTAGCGCTCTTTGCGGGCTGTCGTGGCTTCCTTTTTCCTGGTGAAGAAGATTTCGGCATCACACCCCTCGAGGCCATGGCCGCAGGCCGCCCCGTATTGGCCTACCATGCCGGTGGCGCCCTCGATACCGTAATCGCCGAGCAAACCGGAATTTTTTTCATGGAGCAACAGGTAGACGCCGTCCAATCTGGTATCACGCAACTCCTCGCGCATCCTTGGGATGCCCACCACATCCGTCGGCATGCCGAGCAATTCAGCCGTGAACGATTCATGGAACGCATGCGCGCCGTTATTGCGCAACATGGAGGCCTCGATGTCTGATTTTGCCCGCCTGTGGCACCTCATCCGCACCTATCCGTGGTATCTCATCATCCCTGCGGTGCTCCTCGCAAGTACTGCGGTGATGCCCATCGTACAAGCGCCCCCCATCTACCGCATCGAACGCACCATCTTGCTCACCAGCCACGCCCCCATGAACGACACGGGTGACACGCTGGCCTACGATTTCCCAGCGCTTAGTCGCGGCAGTGATTTCCAACAAAAGGTCAACGCACTGCTCAGTGAACGTGCTATTATGGTGGCAGATGGAGCGGCGCTCCTCACCGTAAGCAACCACGAGCGAGTTGTCACGATTGCGGCGGTCGGCCCTGATCCGGCACCGCTTGCCGCCATCTGCGATGCCGCATTAGCGGTCTTGCAACGTGACGGCACCGGACTCTGGGGCAAACGCGGCGATACCGCCGTCAACATTGCCCCGCTCAGCACCCAAGACACTCCGGTCGCCGTGACTCAGTGGCGTGACCATCTCGCCCCACTCGGGTTGCGGGCGCTCGCTGGAGCCCTAGCCGGGTTGCTTTTCGCCGTATATCGCCATACGTAAGGATTGTTTTTTATGCGCATGACCGAGTACCTACGCATCATCCGGCGCCGTATCTGGGTGGTGATGATGACCATCTTCCTCACGGCCGTGGCTGCCTACGTCTTTAGCAAACTCCAAGAGCCACTCTACCGCTCCGAAGCCAGCTATCTCGTGGTGCCCAATCGCAACGACAACGGGTTGTCGATTGTGCTCACCAATAACATGAACAGCTACAAACAACTGGCCTTGGCCCGCCCGCAAATCGAAAAAATCAGTGCCCAACTCCAACTCGACCGGAGCCCGGAGTGGCTCCTCGAGCATATTTCCATCCAGGCCAATGCCGATGACCGCAAAATGATTGTCCAGGTGGATTACCCCGACATCGACATGGCACCACGTTTGGCGAATGCCGTGGGCGAAAACATGGCCGCACTGGTCAGCTCACTCAACGATGGCCTCGAGGGCACCGACAAAATCAACATGCGTGTCACCACGCCAGCCACCCCGCCCGAGCTCTATCGCCCGCAAACCCGCATCAACGTACTCGCTGGTGCCTTTCTTGGCCTGATTATCGGCCTCCTGCTGGCCTTCGTACTTGACGCCATCGACGACACCCTCAAAAACACCGATGATGTGGAGCGCCATGTCGGTCTCACCATCGTGGGTGCCATCCCGGGCTCTGCCAATCCGGCTGACCGCCGCTCAGTCATGAGGAAATCGCAATGACCACCGATACCGTTAAATCACCCCTTGTGGCCTTGAGTGATCCGCAATCGGCGGCCGCCGAAGCCTTCCGCACGCTCCGCACCAACATCCAGTTCGCCAGCCTCGACCAGTCGTTGCACATGCTCACCGTCACCAGTGTCGGCGTCGACGAAGGCAAATCCGAGGTCGCAGCCAACCTCGCAATTACCATGGCCCAGGCCGAACAACGCGTCATTCTCGTCGATGGTGACCTGCGGCGCCCCGCCCTGCACACCCTCTTTGGACTTACCAACGACCACGGCCTGACGAGCATGCTCTTTGCACCCGAAGGGAGCGCCGCGCCGCTCCAGCAGACCAGCGTCCCCGGGCTCCAGCTCCTCTCGAGCGGACCACTCCCGCCCCGCCCCGCCGACATCCTCGGCTCGCGGCGCATGGGCGAGATCTTGCACGGCTTGCGTGATATCGCCGACGTGATTATCATCGACACCCCGCCCGTATTGGCCGTCAGCGATACCGTCGTGCTCGCACCTCGCATCGATGGCGTGCTCCTCGTCATGCAAGCTGGACGCACCCGCCGTGAACACGCTCGGCAAGCACGCACCGTGCTTGACAAGGCCAAGGCCAATATTGTCGGCGTGGTCCTCAATGGCGCTGAGCTCACCCAGGCCTCCGGCTACTACGGCTAGACTCGTATCGTCTCAACCACGGTGTATCGGGGTCATGCCGTTACACCGTCTTTGCTTGGAGAAAGCACCTACACCATGATCGACATCCACTGTCATCTGCTCTACGACATCGACGATGGCCCACGGAGCCAAGATGTCTCGTTGGCAATGGCACGCCAAGCCTACGAGGCCGGCGTCACCACCCTCGTCTGTACCCCGCATAGCCCTAATTCGAGCGCCTCACGCCACTATACTCCCGCCCTTATCCGCCAACGCACCGCCGAAATGCAAAACTTGGCGCACGCCGCTGGGTATGAAATCACCCTGCTCCCCGGCACCGAAATCAACTACTATCCCACCCTGCAGGCCGACGTCGAGGCCCAACGCGTGCTCACACTCGCCGATAGTCGCGCCCTGCTCATTGAAATGCCCGTGTTTGCCGTCGACATGCGCTATCTACCAACTGCTGAGACCCTGATTTCGGCCGGCTATACGGTGGTCATGGCCCACCCCGAGCGCTACATCTACAATACGCACGACCTCGAAAACCTGAAACGCATCCACGCAGCCGGCGTGCTCTTTCAAGTCACTGCCGTCGCTGTGGACGAAGAAAACAGCGCCATCCTCTTCCAACACGACCTGGTCGACCTCGTGGCCAGTGATGCCCACAGCGCCACCTATCGCCCCACGGCCATGGGCTGGGCCTACCAATACGTGGCTGACACCTACGACCATGCCACCGCCGAACGCCTCTTCGTGCAGACACCGCAACGTATCCTGGGCCTGGC
>JBBAWX010000016.1:0-67974 GCA_040396955.1 Roseiflexaceae bacterium | reverse complement strand
CCTGCCAACTCTATGACCTCCGAAGTCTGTAGTGCTCGGGCTTGGAACTGCTCACTCTGGATGCGACGCAACATCCACACCGACCACAACAACAACCCGATTTCAATCGCAAAAACCACCACGTACCCGGCCAAACGACTCCCCAACCCGTACATCACCACATCACGGATGACTCCACTCAACAGCGTGCCACCCAGCCGCGCCAACGCATCTGCGACCCCCCAGGCCCCAATGAAAACCCCCACCTGGCCGGCAATCGTCATGTCCAGCATCAGTGCCAAATTGGAAGCCGTGGCAATTCCCGACCCAAACCCGAATACGACCAACCCGGGGATGAGTAACTCGACGCGATGCGCAAGACCGGCCGCTACGATGAAACCCAACCCGGTCGCTGCCACCACGGCACCGATGCCGGCCGCACCCTTGACCCCAAAACGCGTCGACAACCGATTAGTCACAAGTAGCCCGATCAACAACGCACCACCCCACATCGATGTATAGCGCGTCGTGTTGGCCGGACTCACCGCAAAAATATCCGCCGCATACGGCTCCAACAATACATCCTGCCCCAATATGGCAATCAACAATACGATCAAATAGACAAAAAACTGCTTGGCCTGCGGGTTGTCACCCACAAACTGCCACGTTTGCCGCCACCCCATGCGTGGCTCATTGCCACCATCTCCCTCGTGCCGTGGCTCCAATCCAATCACCCCGGCCATGCCAATAATCAGTGCCAGTAGCGCGAGTTGCTCAAATGCAACGATGAGACGTGCATGCGAATAGGGCTCGATGCTCCGTGCAAAGGCAATCCCACCAATAATCATGCTCACAATCAGCGTAAACCACATCGCACCAACCACCCGCGTGCGTTGCCCGGGTCCCGATAAATCGGTCGCCAACGACAAGTACGACACCGTCGCAAAATTAAACCCCATTCCCCACGCCCCAAACGCCACGAATCCCAACGGAATACCCCACCATACCCCTTCGTGGATGGCGAACGCCGCCTGTGGTGCTAGGGCAGACCCACCCGCACAACAGAGCAAGCCAATGACGATGTACGGCGAACGCCGCCAGCCCCACAACGGCCAGCGTTCACTCAACGAACCAATCCACATTTGCATTGGCGATAAAAAGTATGGCACGGCGATCATCAACGCCACCAACGACGCCGGTATCGCTAATTCGCTAATCATGATCCGGTTTAGTGTGCTGTCAATCGGCAATAACGTCAGCGCAACCGCCACATGAATTGCACTTAGTTGCACAACTTTGATCAAACGCATACCCAATCCCCCTCCATATTCCCTTGCGCGTATTGTAGCTTGTTTCCATAAATAATGTGCGTTTTTGCCTTTGTAATGCGAAATTCTGACCGAACGGTCAGTAAACGCCCTCTGGTAAAGCTTTGCACAAAAATGAGTGTTTCATGATAAAACTGTGCAAAACATTGACAAGACATGAAATACTTTCTACAATACTTACCGTTCGGTAGAAAAAACCAAACACTGCACATGCAACGAAAGAGCACCATGGTACGTGACGGACAACAGACGGCAGAGCGCATTTTGAGCACGGCCCATAGTTTATTCATGGAGCGCGGATACGTGGGAGTCTCAATCAACGATGTAGTCCAAGCGGTGGGAATTACCAAGCCCACGCTCTACTACCACTACGCTGACAAGGAGGCACTCTACACGGCCGTTGCCACTCGTGCCCTTGAGCTGATGGGTGCGGAGTTGAGTGCCGTACTCGCGGGCCACGATCTCAATTTTGAAGATCAGGTGACCAAGCTCATCGAGGTCATCCAAGGTCACGGCGACGAAGATTTCCGCATGATGCGGCATCAAATTCGCACGTTTTTGGCGGTCCATCGGCAGTCATCATTGGCAGACGCATTCCACACACAAATGGTGCGTCCCATCGTGGCCTTGATGGAGCACGGGCAACGCCTCGGGTGTATCCAAGCAGGGTCGGCCCACGAAATCGCCATGGTGTTTTTGTGCCACGTCGAAGCCTACACGGGGCCCGAAGCGCAGGTCATGCGCCTACCCATGGATGCTCGACGCATCGCCCATTTATTTTTGTACGGCATCAACCACCCGGGGGCAGTCGCAACCGTTCTCGGGTAACGATTTTGAGTTCATTCAACCACTTCGTACCACATCATCAAAGGAGCAAGCACCACATGGCCACCGTATCACAAGGATTCCGCGACCGCATGCCACAGCTCTCGAAGCGCACCCTGATTATCGCAGGCGTGGTCGTCATCGCGATTATTGCCGCCATCATTGCCCCGAGCTTGGCAGGTGGCACTACCGCCACACAAGCTGGCACCACGGCCACCGCCATCACCACCGATGTCCAGGCCACGATTTCGGCTACCGGCAAAATCACCCCTGTCGAAAGCGCCTTGTTGAGTTTCCGCACCGTGGGCGAAGTCACCGAAATACTCGTTGCCGAGGGTGACCAAGTCGCCGCACAGGCGGCCCTCGTACGCCTCGACAGCCGCATGCTCGACCTTGACGTGCAAGCAGCCAACGCGGTCGTCAGCCAGGCCGAGGCCGACATTGCCAGCGCCGAAGCCCAGCTCAGTGCCGCTGAAGCCAGCCTCAAGCAGATTCTTGGGAGTGTGAGCGCCAGCGACATCGCCGCTGCCCGCGCCTCCTTGGCCGAGGCCCAAGCCCGGCTCAACCTGCTCAGCAACGGTACCCGCGCCGAGGTACTTGCGCGCACCGAGGCCGCAGTTGCCCAGGCACAGGCCGATTACGACCTGCAGAAAAAGAACTTGGCCGTGGCCAAAGAAGATGCCGACCTCGTGGTCGCACAGCGTGCCAATGAGCTCCGTGATGCCCAGTCAACCCTCAACCGGGCCCGCGAGGATTTGGCGCACGTCGAAAAAGACGAGACCGACCCCCGCACCGGACGCAAGTTGACCGATGCCGAAAAGAAAGACTACGCCGGCACCTACGACACCGCATTGCGGGCTGTAGCCAACGCCGAAGCCAACCTCACCCAGGCCACCCGTGATGCAGAGGTCGCTCGCCAAAATGAAATCAGCGGCATTGCTAGCGCCGAAGCCCGCCTGCAAACCGCACAAGCCGATCTCGATGCGCTCAAGAGTGGTGCCAATGCTGATGTCGCCGGGGCCCAGGCCGCCGTCGCCAACGCTCAGGCCAACCTCAACAAACTCCTCGGCGACCAACGTGACGCCCAGGTTGAGATTCAAGAAGCCAACGTGGCAGCCGCCCAAGCCGGCGTCGCTGGCGCTAAGGCCCGCCTCATCCAAGCCCAAGCGCAAGCAGCCATGGCCGCTCTCACCCGTGACGAAGCCACGCTGACCGCCCCGTTTGCTGGCGTCGTTGCCTCCGTGTCGACCAAGGTTGGTGAATTGGTGGGGAATACTCCGGTGGTCGAGATTTTGAACACCAGCGTCTACGAAGTCATCATCACGGTCGATGAAATCGACGTCGCCAGTGTGGCCGTCGGGCAAACGGTCAACGTGCTCGTCGATGCCATTGGTACCCCTGCACTGACCGGCAAAGTAGTGCGTATTTCGCCACAAGCTCAAAGCGATCGCGGCGTGGTGTCGTATAGTGTGACCGTCGAAGTCACCCCCGATGACCGCCCCATCAAATCAGGGATGACCGCCTCGGCCGAAATCATCACCGCCCAAGCCACCAACGTGGTCGCCTTGCCCCGCGCCGCCGTGCAGACGGTCGACGGAGTCAGCACGGTCACCGTCAGTAAGGCTGGTACCTCCGAAGAACGCACCGTGGAGCTGGGGGTCAAGGGTAGCGAATATGTCGAAATCCGCAGTGGTGTGGCAGCCGACGAAGTCGTCATCATCCCGTCAGGAGGTGAGTAATGTCGACACCTGTGGTATCGATTTCCAACGTCAGCAAAATCTTCGACGGTGGTGAAAACCGCGTCGTGGCCCTCGACAACGTGACCATGCAGATTGCCCGCGGCGAAATGCTCGCCATCATGGGGCCATCCGGTAGCGGCAAGAGCACACTGATGACTATCATCGGCTTGCTCGACCTGCCCACCACGGGGCGCTATCTGCTCGACGGCATTGATACGAGCGTACTCGATCGCACCGCCCAGGCCGCAGTGCGCAACCAGAAGCTCGGGTTCGTGTTTCAAAACTTCAACCTGTTGCCACGGCTTACCGCCCTGCAAAACGTGGCCCTGCCGATGGTCTATGGCCGCATCCCCATCTCGGAACGTGACGCCCGTGCCCGGGCCGCCCTAGAGGCGGTCGGGCTGGGACACCGCCTGCAAAACCGCCCCAATGAGCTGTCGGGCGGGCAAAAACAGCGCGTGGCCATCGCCCGCGCCCTCGTCAACAATCCGTCGTTGCTCCTCGCCGATGAGCCGACCGGTGCCCTTGACAGCCGCACCGGCCACGAAATCATGGAGCTCTTTCACACCCTCAATCGCGAACAAGGGCTCACCGTGGTCATCGTGACCCACGATGCAGAGATTGGTCGCCAGATGAACCGCATCGTCAGCTTGCGTGACGGGCAACTCAATCTGCAGGCTCTGCACGATTACTACGGCATCGAGACCGACGATCATGGGCACGTCATCAAAACTCCCCAGGAGGTGGCCTAGCATGTGGAACGAACAACTACGCATGGCGCTTGAGAGCCTGCGTGCCAACAAGTTTCGCTCATTGTTGACCATGTTGGGCATCATCATCGGCTCCTCGACACTCGTCACCGTGCTTTCGCTCGGCAACGCGCTCCAAGGGCAAGTCTTTGAGCGCTTCATCGACCTCGGCACACGCCGTATCGCCATCTTGCCCGGCGATCCCGATGCGAGTGGTGCCCGTGCAACGTCCGGCTACGGCTTGCTCTCCATCAAGGACTACCAAGCCCTCAAGCAACTCACCGAGACCCACCCCGACATCTTCCGCACCATTGTGCCCGAAGTTGCCATCCAAGTACGTGCCCGATCCGGCACCGTCGAGGTTGGCTCATTGGTGGTCGGCACCGGAGTTGGCTACCAAAAGGTGCAATCGGTGCCCATCGAGTACGGACGCTTTTTTAGCAACACCGAAGAAGAAGACGCCGCCCGCGTCGCCGTGCTCGGTGGCCTGATAGTCGAAGATTTGTTCGGCGAAGGGCCCGAAAACAAAGCGCGTGCTGTCGGCCAAACCGTCGTCATCAACGGGCAAGCACTCACCGTTGTTGGTGTCATCAAAGCTGCTGGCGGCCCGTTTTCGTCGGATCAACGCATCTTGGTGCCAGCTGCCACGGCACGCCTGCGCATTGCCGGCAACCAAGATTTGCCCGGCCGTGGTCTGCAGATGTCGTCCATTTTGGTAGGGCTCCGCACCGAAGGCACCGTGGTACAGGCCGAACAACTCATCAAGAGCACCTTGCGCGATGCACGGCGCTTACCCGCAGACGCCATCGATGATTTCAAGCTCAACTCTCCCACCCAGGCCTTGGGCATCCTCAACGGCATCAACAGCGCCATCACCGGCTTCATCGCCATTGTGGCCGGCATCAGCCTCGTGGTTGGTGGCATCGGCATCATGAACATCATGCTAGTGGCGGTCACCGAGCGTACCCGTGAAATCGGCGTCCGCAAAGCACTCGGCGCCACCGATCGCGACGTGCTCGGGCAGTTCGTGATTGAGGCGGCCACCATCAGCCTCATTGGCAGCTTCATCGGCATCGGCTTTGCCGTCAGTTTGGTGCTCGCCGTGGCCGCCGCTGCCGGGCTCGGCATGATTCTCTCCATCCCCGCCATCGTCGTCTCATTGGTCTTTGCCCTCGGTATCGGTATCGGGTTCGGCTACTACCCAGCCAAACGGGCCGCCCTGCTCCTCCCCATCGAAGCATTGCGCTACGAGTAATCCGCACCCTATCAATCTCGTTTACGCACTATGGTGCCCCACCAATACGCCCGTATTGGTGGGGCATCTGGGACAAGGAACACACGCGTGACCATTACCGTTGCCATTCTGGGCGACCAACTCCAACGCATGCCGGCCGCCTTGACGCATGCGCTCCAGCTCGCACCCCGTGAACACATCCGCATCGTATTGGTCGAAAGCCAAGCCCGCCTGCGCAAACGCCGCTACCAGGCCCACAAAATCATCTTCATCATCAGTGCCCTCCGCCACTATGCGGCCCAGCTCCGCACTCAAGGCTGGCAGGTCGATTACTACCAGAGTGCGTCGTGGCGCGCCGCTCTGCAGACACAGGTGGCCACACATCAACCACAACAGGTCATCACCATGGCCGCAGCCGAATATGCGGCACGCCATGCCCAACAACAATGGCAGACGTGGATCAACGTGCCAGTCACCATCATCCCCAACCAACAATTCCTCAGCGAGCACTACAATCCCCTCGCACAGGCCACTCCCGGCAAACGCACCGTGATGGAGCCCTTTTACCGCGCCATGCGCCACCATTTTGCGGTGCTGATGGACGGAGATGCACCCTGTGGCGGCACCTGGAACTTCGATCAGCACAACCGCAAACCGCTCCCCAAACACGGCCCGCGCCCGGCAGATATGGCGACTCCCGTCGATGACCTCACCGCCACCGTCATCGCCGAAGTCTCCACCTGGTCACACCTCACCGGCACCGGGCAATCGTTCAGCTGGGGAGTCACGCATGCCGATGCCGAGCAACGTTTGGATCACTTCATTGCCACACGACTGCCTTTGTTCGGTGACTACGAAGACGCCATGAGCCAGCACCACAGCCACCTCTTTCACTCCACGCTTTCGCCCTACCTCAACGTGGGGCTGCTTGAGCCACTCGCCGTCATCCGTGCCGCCGAAGCCGCCTACTACGCTGGCACGGCCCCCCTCAACGCCGTGGAGGGCTTTGTACGGCAGGTGCTGGGATGGCGTGAGTACATGTATCAGGCGTATTGGCGGCAGATGCCCGACCTCATGCAGTGCAATGCCTGGGATGCACAACGCCCACTGCCAGCATGGTTTTGGCCCGGGCGCACCAGTGGCATGCACTGCCTCGACACCGTCATTGGCCGTGTCTGGCAACACGGCTACACCCACCACATTGAACGCCTCATGCTCATCAGCAATTTTTGTGTGCTGGCCGGCATCCACCCGGTCGCCGTCAATCAGTGGTTTTTGAGTGGCTACATCGACGCCTACGACTGGGTCATGTGGCCCAACGTCAGCGGCATGGGGCTCAACGCCGACGGCGGCCTGATTGCCACCAAACCATATATCGCCTCCGCAACGTATATACACAAGATGGGTGATTTTTGTGGCTCCTGTCAGTACTCGCCCCGGCTCCGCACAGGCGAACAGGCCTGCCCGTTCAACCTGCTGTACTGGAACTTTTTGTTGACCCACGAAGCCCGTTTGCGCGCCAATCCACGCATGGGGCCAGCCGTGCTCGGGCTCCGCCATGTAGCCGACGACGAGCGCGACCAGATCCGTCACCAGGCCGCAATCTGGCTAGAGCAAATGCACAACGATCACGAAGTATGACGAGAGGAATCCCCACCGATGCGTGGTGTCAAAAAGGCCGATCTCCCTGAAAAAATCTGCGCCGCCTGCGGGCGCCCGTTTACGTGGCGCAAAAGCATGGCCAAGCACTGGGACGAAGTGAAATACTGCAGTGACGCCTGCCGCAAGTACAAGCACAGCGGCGGCAAGCCACCGAGTGCCCAACGAGGCCCCAAATGAGCCAACCTCCACTCCCCCGCGAATTCGCCGATCGCGACGCCCTTGTGGCCTTCGTCCGCACCGAGTTCGCCGACATCCTGGCTGCCGACGACGGCGACGTCGCGCCGCAACGCGGTGGTCGTCAGGCCGCACTCGCCCAACTGGCGCGTATCAAACCCCGCCAGTATGCGGCGACACGCAATGCCCTCACCGGCGCAGTCACACGTCTCAGTGCGTATATTCGTCACGGCGTGCTCAGCCTCGCCGAGGTCCGTGATGCCGTCTGGCAACAGGTCAGTCAGCCGAGCGACGCCGAAAAGCTCATCAACGAGTTGGCGTGGCGCGACTACTGGCAACGCGTCTACGCTGCCATCGGCAACGGCATCTGGAGTGATCGCGAGCCCTACAAGACCGGCTTTTCGGCGCGTCAGTATGCTCAAAACCTCCCCGAAGACATTGCCACAGGGAGCACCCAGTTAGCCTGCATCGACGATTTCGCCCACACGCTCACCCAGACCGGCTATCTGCACAACCATGCGCGCATGTGGCTGGCCGCCTACATCGTGCACTGGCGCCGTGTCGCCTGGCAGGCCGGCGCCCGCTGGTTCCTCACGCATTTGCTCGACGGCGACCCAGCCAGCAACAACTTGTCGTGGCAATGGGTGGCGAGCACGTTCAGCCACAAGCCGTATTTTTTCAACCGTGACAATCTCGCACGCTACACCAATCAACGCTACTGCCCAACCTGCCCATTGCAGCAGCGGTGCCCTTTTGACGCCGATTACGCCACCCTCGAGCACCAACTCTTCCCACACCAGCCACCCAGTGCACCACGGAGATAAGCCAGATGCTCACTGCCGACCTGCATACGCTCACGCACATGAACATCACCGACCTGCATCGGTCGTTCAAAGTGGCCGATCGCCCGCTCTTGCGCCACCTCGTCACCCTCATCGGGTGGTTGCCCGCACGACGGCTCGCGATGAGCATGGCCGCCTGTGACGCCTTGGCGGGCAGCGCCGGGCTCGCCGCCGCCGGTCAGGTCATCGTCAAGGATTACGCCGGTGCGCTTGACATCGTGGATTCTGAGCATTTCCCCACACACGGACCGTTGCTCATCTGCGCCAATCACCCGGGCATGGTCGATGCGTCGGCCCTCTTTACCGCCATTCCCCGCAACGACGTGCGCGTGTTGGCGGCCGACCGCCCCCTGCTGAGAGCACTGCCCAACATCGCAGCCCGCCTCATCTGCGTCCCCGACGATGCGCGCGGCCGCGCCCTGGCCATGCGCCAGGCCATCCAGCATGTGCGTCAAGGCGGCGCCTTACTCACCTTTCCGGCAGGGCGTATCGAGCCCGACCCGGCCTTGATGGCGGATGCCGCCAGCACCCTGCCCAGCTGGTCAGATTTCACCGCCTTGCTCTGTCGCACCATCCCCGATTTACCCGTGGTCGGCGTACTCATCAGTGGCGTCATTTCAGGTCGAGCACTACGCAATCGTTGGGTGCAACGCATCAATGAACGCAAAGATCGCGAGTGGATGGCAGCCACGCTCCAGCTCATCGTGCCCTGGTACAAAGCGCCGCTGGTGCGCATTCGCTGTGCGCCCGCCATCGTCTCGCCGAACACCGCCCACCTGCAACTCATCCAGACCATGGCCGCCCTGATTGCCAGCGAGCAAGCGGCCCGACAATCGTGCCTGCTCGCCCCTACCAGCGGAGTCATCCATGACTAATCCACCAACCAGCGTTGTCTGGGTGCACGGCGATTGCCTGCGCCCCACCAACCCGGCCCTTATCCATGCCCCCACCGCACCAGCGCTGTTTGTCTTCGACGACGAGCTCCTCCGCGACTACCGCATCAGCCTCAAACGCCTGGTCTTTTTGTATGAATCACTCTGCGAGCTCCCCGTCACCATCGTGCGTGGTGATGTGGTCACCGAGCTCCGCGCATTTGCCACACAGCACCACGCAACGCATATCGTGACCGCAGCGAGCGTCGCACCGCGCTTTCACCATATCGTCGCTACCCTCAAACAACGTCATCACGTGACCGTGCTAGCCGAAGAACCATTTGTGGACATCCCCGTGCACACCGACATCAAGCGCTTTTCACGCTACTGGCAAGTGGCCCGGGCACGCCTGTTCGATTAACGCTCACCAACCATTACGTCTTTGCGCATCAAGGCCCAACTTGCATGCTGTATCAACACCCAAGCCCACAGTGACCGCCTGATTTGATGCATCTGAAAGCCCATTTTGAGATAAAGCGCACGGGCCGATTGGTTGTGGGCATTCACGTACAAGGTCAAGTATTTGATGCGCTGCCGGCGTGCTTCCTGCTCGGCATGGCGCAACATCGCTGCCGCCACTCCGCGGCGGCGATAGGCACGCATCACGGCCACGTCGCTGATGTACATTTCGTCGAACCGAATGGAATGATCAATGACCGACAACGCCGATAGCGCATACATGGCCCGAAAAAACCCCAACCCACGAATAAACAACCACTCAACTGGCACCATGGGAGCTTCACGCAGGGTATGCCGGGCCCGCACAGCAATCGTGCCAATGATGGTGTCGTGCCATTCGACCACCCAGATACCCTGCAAGCCGGCGTTGCCCTGACGCCGCCACGTCTCCGCAAGCAACGCCAACCCACGATGAAACTTGCGGGCGCCAAACGCCTGCAAGAATTTGTCGTTAAATGCGTCGGCATGGACAGCCACTAGTGCCTCAATATCGGCGACCGTTGCCGGTCGTATGTGGTAGAGTGGCGCGGTCGCACTCATACATCAAACCGCAACACGTTACGCCCACGGGGTGCCGGGACCACTCGGGTCAGCGTCTCACGCCCATAAAACCACCACCACAACCAGCGTGGCGTCCGTGTCATGCCACCACCCTGACTGGCATGGCACTGCCATGCAGCTATTTTCGTCGGGATCACATGCGCACACCGCACCACCGTGGTAATCGGGGTTGCCTCCTCGGCGACCCGCACCATGTCGATGTCACCGTTGCGCCCAAACGCCCGCGGGTTACGCCCCAATATTCGCCACAACGTGATAAGAACGCGCAGTGTGGTCGTCGAAAAGGTCGAATAATACACCTGTGGCACTCGCCAGCTAGCATCAGCCAATGCCTGCATGGTCGCATGATGAATGGCAATATGGTCGGGATGCCCGTATCCGCCGTAGGGTGGGAACGTGATGACGTACTGCGGTTGCAACGTGTCGATGTACGTGCGAATCTGGGCGGCTACGTCAGCTACCGGTGCCCGCATCAAGGCTTCGGGATGCTCGTTGTCCGCACTGCCCGTCATGTTGCTGTCGCGGTAATTGAGGAAATGCACCGCCCCTAGATCAAGCACCTCGGCAGCCGCTAGTTGCTCGGTCGTGCGCAATGTCCGAACATCCGCATATTTGGTCAAATACTCGGCATCAACGGTGCCACATTCCCCCCGCGTGGCGCAGATGTAGTGGACTTCCACGCCGGCCGCCCGCGCCGCAAGGATGGTCCCCGCATTCCCAAAGGCCTCATCATCGGGGTGCGCATACACGACAAGGAGCAGGGGGGCATCACCACGAGGCCGGCGTTCATGGCTCGTCGGCTGTGGCCGAAAGTAATCGGGGGTCGTCATGTATTCCTCTTTCGTAGAAAAGATATGCAGGTATTGTACCAATACCGCCACTACGATGCCACGGTGTGGGCCAACCTGCGCGAGGAGGTGGGAGGCACGAGCATGGCGGCGCACACATTGGGCATCTGAATGCGTTATCGACCGACATTTTCGCATTCCCACCACAAATTCCACCTATCTGATTCCCAAGAAAAGTGGTATAATACCCTCATAATTACAGGAGGATGACATTGATCACATCGAACAACCAGCCAAGTATTGTCGACATCATCAGTGATGCCTTTGCGACGCTGAATCGTGCCCCGTGGATACTCCTCATCCCCCTCCTCCTGAACGCCTATCTCTGGTTTGTACCAGGGGTATCGTTGGCGCCAGTCATCGAGCAGACCGCTCAGTTGATGCGCGAGTTACCCAACGAAGCCACCGCTGACATGGTCGACATCCGTGACCAATCGTTGGGGTTATTGGCTCAACTCGGCCAAGATGACATGCGACCACAGCTAGCGTGGCTCAACGTCGTGCCCTACAGTGTCTACACGTTCCGGGCTGCTGGCGCAAGCGCCGAAGCGCTCGGGTTGCCTTTTGTCGTTGCGCTACCAGCATCGGTGGCTCCTGACCAAACCAAAGCCTTCATGCTCGATCTGCCGGTTACACTGGTGCAGAACGGGGTAGATTTCATCGTCATCTGGGGTCTCATCAACGTCGCCAGCCTCGTGTTGAGCGGGTTTTTCCTCGAGATGGTACGTGACAGTTTCATCCCGGCCACAGCCGGATTGCCGTTGCGTGCGCTCCGTACGGCCGGGCGGTTGTTGTTGTATGCGCTACTCATCGTGGCTGTGGTCACCATCCTGCTCATCCCGCTCTCCATCTTCACGTTTTTGCTCTTGAGCGTCAATCCCGCCTTCGGCGCATTCTTGATTTTTCTCGGCTCGGGTGTCTGGTTGTGGGCAGGAGTCTACCTCGGGTTCACCCGCGAGGTGATGGTCATTAGCCAGGTGAATCCAGTAGAGGCCATTAAAATCAGTTTTCGCATCGTACGGCACTCCTTTTGGCGCACGTTGTCGCTCCTGTTCGTTCTACTCTTCATCATTTCCGGGCTGGGAATTGTATTCAGCCAATTGATGACCTCCACGGCAGGGCGCATCGGCACGGTGATTATAAGTGCCTATCTGATGAGTGGTTTCGTACTTGCGCGAATGCGCTTTGTCAAAGAACACATACAAGCAATTGCAGAGAGCCCACGGAGCGTATAGCCGTGTCGGTGACTCATTGTGACGAAAGAATGGGCGACGTATGAGTGATACTTCAATGCAGGCCTCAACCTACGACGAGAGTCAAATTCAAGTCCTCGAGGGGATGGAGGCGGTGCGCAAGCGCCCCGGCATGTACATCGGGCCGACCGACATCAACGGTCTGCACACCATGGTGCGCGAAGTGGTCGACAATTCGGTCGACGAAGTCATGGCAGGGCGAGCCACACGAGTCGAAGTCTGTATTCGCCCAGACGGTTCCGTCACGGTACGTGATGATGGCCAGGGGATTCCAGTCGGCATTCACCCCAAAATGGGCGTTAGCACGCTCCAGGTGGTCATGACCGTCCTGCACGCTGGCGGCAAATTCGGTGGCACCGGGTATAAAGTCTCATCGGGGCTCCACGGGGTCGGCGTGTCGGCAGTCAATGCGCTCTCTTCGTACTGTCGCGTCGACGTGTTCCGCGCTGGGACGCACTACTACCAAGAATACCGCTGCGGCGTACCCCAGGCCGATGTGGTCGAAGTCGGGCCCACCGATCAACACGGCACCATGACCACATTCATGCCCGACACGACGATTATTCAGACGGTCGACTACAACTTCCGCACGCTCGCACAGCGCTTCCGCGAGATGTCGTATCTCAACAAGGGGCTCCGTTTTCGCTTCATTGATGAGCGTGACGACAACGAACTCAACTTTTACTTTGAGGGCGGGATTAGCTCGTACGTGCGCCATCTCAACAAAGACCGCACCACGCTCCACAAGCACCCCTTTTATGTGGATCGCATCGCCGACGATGTAGCGGTCGAAATCTCCCTACAGTACACCGATTCGTACGATACTGATTCCATTTATTCCTTCGCCAACAACATCAACAACACCGACGGTGGAGCGCACGTCACCGGGTTCCGTAATGCGCTGACCCGCGTCATCAACGGCTATGCCCGCAATAAGGGATTGCTCAAAGAGAACGACGCCAATTTGACCGGCGACGATGTCCGTGAAGGGCTGACGGCGGTCATTAGTGTCAAATTGCGCGACCCGCAGTTCAGCTCACAAACCAAAGAAAAACTCGTCAGCCCGGTCGCTGCCACGGCCGTCAATACCGTCTTCGGCGATGCCTGGCAAACCTGGCTCGAAGAAAACCCCGCCGATGCCAAACGCATCATCGAGAAGTGTGTCTCAGCAGCTCGCACCCGCCTAGCCGTGCAAAAGGTCCGCGAAACCGCCCGCAAAGGCGCCCTCGAAGGCTTCTCGCTGCCCGGCAAATTGGCTGACTGCTCTGACAACAACCCAGAAAACTGCGAACTCTTCATCGTAGAGGGTGAAAGCGCCGGTGGCAGTGCCAAGCAAGGGCGTGATCGCCGCTTCCAGGCCATTTTGCCGCTCCGTGGCAAAATCCTGAACGTGGAAAAAAGCCGCCTCGATCGCATGCTCTCCAACAACGAAGTCCGGGCCCTGATTACCGCCATTGGCGCTAGCGTCGGTGATCAATTCGACGTCAGCAAGATTCGCTACCACCGCATCTTCTTGATGAGTGACGCCGACGTCGACGGGAGCCACATTCGCACACTCCTGCTTACCTTCTTCTTCCGCTACATGCGCCCGCTCATCACCAACGGCAACCTCTACATCGCGCAACCGCCGTTGTACAAGGTCAAGGTCGGCAAAAACGAACGCTACGTCTACACCGATGCCGATCGTGAAGCCTACGTCGCCACCTTGGCCCCCTCCGAGCGCAATCGCGTCGAACTCCAGCGCTACAAAGGGCTCGGCGAAATGAACGCCGAACAACTCTGGGAAACAACCATGAACCCTGCCAATCGCATCATCCTGCAGGTCACCATGGACGATGCCGTCGTCGCCGAAGAAACCTTCTCCATGCTGATGGGCGACCTCGTGCCCCCGCGCAAACGCTTCATCCAGACTCATGCCCCAGAGGTCAAAAACCTCGATATCTGATTCCTCATACGCCCGAATTCCCCGTCCCCCCCCCCCCCTCGTCTGGCACACATCCAGACAGGGGGGATTTAATCAATTAAAACAGTTTTTACTTGATTAATGGTACAAAGCACGATATACTGGGCGGATACGGTGAATGCAGGGGGGGAAAAGAGCATGGAACAGGAGCGCACAGGAGTCACTGCGTGGTACACGCGCGGCATACTTATCATTGGGCTAATCGGAGTAGTAGTGGCCATGATTTGGCAAGCGGTAGTCTCCGCCGGCGTACCGGATCCACTCGCACCGGCGCTCGATCCAAATGCGGTCATACTGAACACGAGTCTGATTGTCTTCCGCGAGGGACTAGAGGCGATTTTGGTACTGGCAGCGATAACGGCCAGCTTTGTGGGGGCGCAGGCATCGCTACGCCAGACGGTATTTCAAGGGGCGGGGTGGGCGTTTTTAGCGAGCATCATCACGTGGTTTGTGGTGACTGCCATCATCGATGCCATTGAGGCACCAATGCTCCACATCCAAGCGGCCACCGGATTATTGGCGATTGTGGTGCTCTTAGTCATCATGAACTGGTTTTTTCACAATCTCTACTGGACCGGGTGGATTACGCATCACAATCAGCGCAAACGCGCCTTACTGACGACCGGCGCCAATCTGCATCTTGGGCTCATCTTGCTTGGTTTCAGTGCCGTCTACCGCGAGGGATTCGAAATTGTGCTGTTTTTGCAACACATACGCCTCAACATGGGTACGCCCACGGTCGTATCCGGAGTACTCATCGGGCTCTTTTTTACGGCAGTAGTTGGTGTGGTCACGTTTTTGACGAGGCAAAAACTGCACTACAAACGCCTACTGATTGTCACCGGCGTTTTGCTGACCCTGGTACTCGTGGTAATGGTCGGTGAAGAAGTCCAAGAGATGCAACAGGCCGGGTGGTTGGCCACGAGTACGCTCGATATCGCCATCCCGGGGTGGGTCGGCATGTGGTTTGCGGTCTTCCCCAACATCGAGGGGCTCGTTGCGCAATGTGTGGCCATCGTGTTGGTCATCGGGTCGTACCTCGTATCACGGGCCATGGTTTGGCGCAATCAACGCCCAGCCATCACATAACGTCGCGGGGAATCCGTAGATCTATGACTACGATGCACACGATGTGCGGATTCCAGCAAAATTCGGTTTGACAAGCACCTGTTTGCATCGTATACTATTCAACAGGTGATGCGGGGGTGTAGCTCAGCTGGGAGAGCGCGACAATCGCACTGTCGAGGCCAGGAGTTCGAGCCTCCTCACCTCCACCAATTCAATACCGGGTACATGGGGCAATAGCTCAGCTGGGAGAGCGCAACGCTGGCAGTGTTGAGGTCTGGGGTTCGATCCCCCATTGCTCCACCAATCGGCCACCACAGTCAATCGACTGTGGTGGTTTTTTTATGCACCCAACATGGTAAGATAGCCACAGCACATCCGTCACATGGGAGCACCACATCATGATGGACCATCAAGAATGGCAGATCAAACGCGAGCGCATCGCCCACCTGCTTGAGCGCACACAGCTCGAAGGCATTTTGTTGACCCGCACCGCAAATTTCAGTTGGCTGAGTGGGGGTGGACAAGCGCATGTGGGGCTCAACAGCGAGAGTGCGGTAGCGAGCATTTTGTGTACTCGCAACGGTGATTATTTGCTTGCCAGCGCGATTGAGATGCCACGTATGCTCGCCGAAGAATGCGCCGGTCTACCGCTAACCCCGCACGAGTTCCCGTGGTACACGCCTGCGCACCGCGATGTATTCATAGATGCCCACTGTGGCGCAGGGCGTTGGGGCAGCGACATGGCCGGGGCCACACCCGCATTGGCCACCGAATTGACCGCCCTGCGCATCCAATTGACCGCCAGTGAGCAAACCCGACTACGCGCGCATGCACAGGCCACTGGGCAGGCCATTGAGGCGGCCGCGCGCATGATTCGGCCCGGCATGACCGAAATGGAGATTGCGGGCGTCATGGCAGCACACGCCTACGCAGCCGGCACCACACCTGTGGTTGCACTGGTGGCCGCCGACAATCGCATCGACCAATTTCGCCACCCAGTCCCCACTCATCAACGCGTACAACAGCGCGCCATGGTGGTCATCTGCACCCGCCAACACGGACTCATCGTCTCGGCGACGCGACTAGTGGCCTTTGGCGGGCTCAGCGACGACCTAATTCGCCGTGCAGAGGCCTGTGCCACGGTCGATGCCAGCGCGTGGCACGGCAGTCGCCCCGGGCGTCGCCTCGGCGAGGTCTTTGCCGACATCCAAGCGGCCTATGCGGCGCTAGGGTACCCCGATGAGTGGCAAAAACACCATCAAGGCGGCATCACCGGGTACGAAAACCGTGAAGTCCAGGCACGCCCCGACAGCCAACAGGTGCTCGCCGTGGGCCAAGCATTTGCGTGGAACCCGAGTATTGCCGGTACCAAAAGCGAAGACACCATGCTCCTCACAGAGCACGGTGCCGAATCACTGACAAACACGGGCAACTGGCCTATGATTACCGTCACGGTTGCTGGCCAACAGTATCAACGCCCTGGCATATTGGTGCGCTAGCTGGGAGCTACCAGGGCATGCCGACCCGGGCCATGATGAACTTGAGGTAACGTCCTTCGGGGAAGTGCGCTGGCACCGGATGGTCGAGGGCGTGCCCGGCCTCGTGGATGATTTGCACGCGCCGTTCGGCGTCAGCGGCCGCTTGGGCCACCATGGTGCGGAAATCTTCGGGGCCGACCTGGCTGGTACAACTGGCCGTGACCAACAACCCGTCGGCCTGCAAACACTTGAGCGCCATGGTGTTGAGGCGCGTATAGGCCTGCATGGCACTGTCGCGTTGTTGGCGGGTACGCGCAAAACTGGGCGGATCGAGGATGATGCAGTCGTATTTCCGGCCATCGCTGGTCATTTTTTGGAGTACCTCAAAACAATCCTGTGTGATGAACTGATGGCGGTCAGCGGGCAACTGGTTGAGCGTGATGTTGTGATGGGCGGCCTCAGCCAACCCCTGACCAATATCGACGCTGACCACCCGCTGAGCGCCTCCTTGCAGTGCATAGAGCGAGAACGCCCCGGTATAGGCAAAACAGTTGAGCACACTCATGCCGGCGACGTGGTGCATCAACGTGTGGCGGTTTTCACGATGATCAAGAAAAAGGCCGGTTTTTTGCCCGACGAGCGGATCTACGACAAAGCGTAAGCCGGCATGTTCTTGGACGACCACGGGCAAATCGGGTAATTCCCCCCACAACACGGTCCGCTGACCGGCGGTGTCATCACGGCGTTTGCTTCCGAGCACGGCCCGCAACCCGGGATGACAGCCCCGGAGCGCATCGACAATCAACGGCACGAGTGTGGCAGGGCCAAGGCCATAGTGCTGAAGCACGGCCACATCGCCGTAGAGATCGACCGTAATCCCGGGCAGACCATCACCCTCGCCAAACAGCCAACGATAGGCGGTGACTCCTTGCTGACGCAACCAGGCGCGGGCACGCCAAGCGTGCCGCACTCTGGTGGAGATGAGCTCCGCATCAAGGCGTTGCCCGCTGGTGTAGATGCGCACCGCAATCGGGCCATCGCTATCCCAGAGGCCGATACCGCGCCAGCCAGCGCAACGCACCGCCACCACCGTGCCATCGGCATATTCAGGGGTATCTGCGTCGATGTGGTTGCGGTAGACCCACGGATGGCCACGTTTGAGGGTTTCTCTGAGTTGTTTGGCGACAATCACTTCGGCACGTGCCATACCTACCTGCTCACTTTCGGTGCGTAAAAAAGCGGTACCGCAGCCAGGCTGCGGTACCGCACCATGGAAATTACTTTTGGCCTTCCAACGCCTTAAAGTTGCCGTAGGTGGGACGTACTAGGCCACTCGGAGCCGCCCAGCGCACGCCGTTGGCGATGACAAGCCGCACATTCTCGTCGAAGTAGGTGGGGTAACTCTCGTGGCCAGGGCGGAAGTAGAAGACCTTGCCGTTGCCGCGATGGTAGCAGCAGCCGCTACGGAAGACTTCGCCACCCGTGAACCAACTCACCATGACCAGGGTGTCGGGAGCTGGGATATCGAAGCGCTCGCCGTACATTTCTTCGGGCAGCTCGAAGTGCTCAGGCACACCGGCAGCAATCGGGTGGCTGGGCTCAATCACCCACACACGCTCGATGTCATCGGCTTCACGCCATTTGAGGTCACAGGTCGAGCCCATCAAGTTTTTGAAAATCTTGGAGAAATGACCGGAATGGAGCACAATCAGGCCCATGCCACGCTCAATCACGTGTTTTTTGACACGAGCGACGACCGCATCGTCGACTTCGTGGTGCGCCATGTGTCCCCACCAAATCAACACGTCGGTCTCGCTGAGCACTGCTTCGGTCAAGCCATGCTCGGGTTCGTCAAGGGTGGCGGTATTTACCACAAAACTAGCATCGTTGGCCTTCAAGCCATCGGCAATCGCCCCATGGATACCCTTGGGGTAGATGGTCGATGCGGGATGATCGGCATGTTTTTCGTGACGGAATTCGTTCCAAACAAGAACGCGAGTCATGGTCTGACCTCCTGTGCGGTGCATAACCTCAATACCGCTTATCACTATACCACGATGCGCCCACATGCTGGTTGCCAATGTGCCCATTCTAAAGTGGTACAATGGAAGCGAGTCGTTGCACCGGTTTGATGAGTATCACGTGACCAACAATTGCACTCCATCCGCATCGCAACTCATGCGCGACATCTGCGCGTCAGGGGCCGTTCTTTCTGCAGAGCTTCTCTCACGTGTGCAGCATCAACGCCACCTCTTGGCGGCGCCGTTGCGTACGCTATTGACAGAGACCAGCTCCAGTGATGATTTCGCACGCGGGCATGCGCTCGTACTTCTAAGTAGCTGGGGTGACGCCGAGACGCTTACGCTCCTCGGCGAAATTTTGGTGCGCCACCACGACACCCTCGAACCGCTCTACGATCTCCTCGACGACACCATTCCCGCCTATGGAAGTCAGGCCATCCCGATGCTCGGCCACGTGCTACTTGACGGAGCGGCACCACGGGCTTCGCGCATTGCGGTCTGCTCCACGTTGAGCCTCATCGGCCATCTGAACCCACTGACACGGCGCACCGTGACACGCATGTTGCGTGCTGCGCTCCCAGATACCGCATCGGATTACCAGTATGATCCCGAGTTATGGTCGTGGGTGGTCGTTTCGTTGACCGAGCTCCGGAGCCACACGCTCCGCAAACACATCGACCAACTCTTCCATGCTGGCATGCTTGACCCTGGTATTTGTGGTCGACCCGATGATGTGCGCAAAGCGCTCAACGATAAACTGCGGCAGATTTCGTTCCGCGACCCCATTTTGCTCTACACGAGTGGACAATAGCCTATGTTTTCACTACCGACACTCACCACCTTGCAACAGCGCACATTTGTGGCCTGTGTCACAGCAATCCTGCTCTGTTTGGCAGGAGCTGCGGTCTTGGTATACACTTATTTTTGGGTGCCATTCGTGCTCATTGCGACGATTGCCGTGGCCTATTATGTGCTCGGCAACACGCGTCTGATGCTTGCGGCCATCGTGCTATTGATTACGGTGTTGCCGTTTGGCACGTTGCCGTTCCGGGCGGTCATCACACCATCACTGCTATCACTGGCCATTTTGGCGTTACTCGGCGTACGCATGATTCACATCCTCACCACCCCCGAGTACCGTCTCGACATGACATGGTTTGCGCCGCTCGCACTCGGTTTCATCGGCTACACGTTTTTTGCCCTCTTTCTGGGTGCCCGTGGACTCCCCGACCCGACCACGCTCCACAACTACGCCAAATTCTTGCTGGGCATCTTGTTGATGTTTGCCATCCTCGACAGTGTCAACACCGACACTGACGTACAATGGGCCCTCCGTTTGCTACTTATTGGCGGTACTATTTCGGCGTCGATTGGACTGGTCTTGTACATTATTCCAGACACCCTCGCCGAACAAATCTTGGTGGCGCTCGGGCGCATCGGCTACCCCACCTCGGGGCGCGTGTTGCGCTATGTCGAGGACAACACGGATGGCTTGATGCGTGCCATCGGCTTTAGCGTGGACCCCAACAGTTATGGTGGAATGCTATCCATCATCGGTGCCATTGCCGCCACTCAAACCATCGTCCAGCGACCCATTTTCAGCAGACGCATCATGATCTTCATCACGGCAATCGTCGTAGTCACCCTCTTCTTGACCTTTTCACGGGCCGCACTCGGCGGGTTAATCATAGCTGCCATTTACGTGGCCACGGTGCGCTATCGGCGGTTGTGGTGGCTCATCATCGGGAGCGGATTACTGGCCACATTTTTGTTGGTCTTTTTTGGAGTCGGTGAACAATTCATGAACCGCGTAGTGCAAGGGGTTCAGTTCCAAGACCAAGCAAACCAGATGCGGCTCGACGAATTCAACAACGCCATTGCCGTCATTCAGGCCTATCCTTTTTTCGGGATTGGCTTCGGGTTAGCGCCTGACATTGATCTGGTCGCCGGGGTATCGAGCATTTACCTGGCAATTGCGCAACGCATCGGCATCATCGGACTCATCTACTTTTTGGTGTTGATGGGTGCGCTGTTCGTCCAGAGTTGGCAGAGCATGCAACGAGCCATCACCCAGCACGACGAAGTACATGCGAGCTGGCTCATCGGCTTCCAAGCCGGCATTGTGGCTGCGCTCGCAGTTGGCCTGCTCGACCATTACTTTTTCAACATCGAGTTTAGTCACATGACAGCCCTACTCTGGTGTACGATTGGTCTGAAGTTGGCAATTGCCCGGAATATTGCCCAGGCCGAGGAAGAAGAAGTCGCATGAATCCGTTCGTCATCGGGATTGCTGGCGGTAGTGGGGCTGGCAAAACAACCATTGCGCAGCGCATCATTGCCGAAATCGGGGCTGAATATGTCGCTAGCATCAGCTACGACGCCTACTACAACGACCTCAGCAATCTTTCGTTGGCAGAGCGTCAGGCCTGTAATTTCGACCATCCTGATGCCTTCGACACCGCGCTGTGCATTACGCAACTCGACCAGTTTTGCGCCGGTCAAGCCATCCACGTCCCCAGTTATGATTTTGCGCTCTACACTCGGGTGGGTGCCGGCCAACGCATCGAGTCACGCCCGATTTTACTCATCGACGGGATTTTGATACTAGTCGACCCTGCCCTTCGTCAGCGCATGCACTTGCGTGTCTTCATCGACACCGCCGACGATTTGCGCATTGTGCGCCGGATTCTCCGCGATACCCGTGAGCGTGGGCGAAGCGTGGAATCGGTGTGTCAGCAGTACATCGACACCGTGCGCCCGATGCATCATGCCTTCGTAGAGCCCTCACGAGCCCACGCCGACATGATTATCCCGGGAGCCAACGATGCAACTCCGGCGCTCGAGGTCATCTGCAATCACATCCGCCATATGTTGCACAAACGACGACCACCGACTTCATGAGGAAGCTGGATCATGGCAATTACCGTCTACCCCCTCCCCCCACAACTCACCTACAGCCCGTATTTGGATGCACTCTATGCGGCCTGTGACCCACAAGAATTCATCATCGACCGCCGCTCACCGCGACGGAGCGTGTTTGCCATGCTGTTGCGTTCGCATCCACGCCTATTGCACCTGCATTTTTTCGATGCCATCATCCAACGCCCCGGCAAATTGACCACCTGGCTCCGTATGGTGGCCTGGATCATGCTGTTGATGCTGTTGCGCTGGCGCGGGGTCAAAATCATCTGGACCGCCCACAACATCGAGCCACACGAGTGCTACCACCCGGCCCTAGCACAACGCACCATTCATCATCTGCTCAAACAGTGTCATGCAGTCACCGTGCACCACCATGCCACCAAACGGGCCCTCATTGAGCTCTACGGCGAACGTGCTCCCATTACCGTCATCCCGCATGGGCATGCCACCCAACCATTTGGGCCGCTCCCATCACGGCGTGTCGCCCGCCAACACCTGGGGTTCGACACCGACACGCCGGTGTTTCTCTATTTGGGGATGATCCGCCGCTACAAGGGCATCGAGCAACTCATCGACGCCATGGAACTCATGCCACACGTGCACATGGTCGTCGCTGGGCATCCCAGCGACCGCGTCTACCTCTCGGAGCTCCACCAAATGACCGCACGACGCATCAACGTGACACTCCGGCCACGCTTTCTCCCCGATCAAGAGGCCGCACACTATCTCGCCGCCTGCAACGCTCTGATTTTGCCCTATCGGCATATCACCACCTCGGGGATGCTGGTCGCCGCGCAAGCCGCCGGAATCACCTGCATTGTCCCCAATCTGCCGCCGCTCCTCGAGCAGGTCAAAGACGGGGTCACTGGCTTCGTCTATCATGCAGAGCACACCAATTCGTTGATTCAAGCGATTGAACGGTGCTTACAGAATGAGGCCACCGAAAAAATCGGCGCCCAGGCGCGTGCCTCATTGGCCAAACACACCTGGCCTCAGATCGCCCAACAGTTCATGCGGCTCTACCACGACCTATACACGGATACCAGCGCGGTATGAGCACACCCCTCGTCAGCATTGTGGTTGTCCTCTATCGCAGTGAGGCCCTGTTGGCTGACTTTGGGGAGGCACTTGCCCGCCATACGACTGATACCAACTATGAACTGCTCCTCGTCGACAACCAACCGCTCTGCGACCCACGCCCACAACTGTCCCACCCGGCGCGCTGGATCCCCCTAGCGCACAACGTGGGCTACGGGAGTGCCTGTAATCGTGGCGTGGCAGAGGCCCACGGCACCTATGTGGTCTGCATGAACCCCGACGTCATTGTGACCACGGGGTGGTTGCCCCCCCTGATCACGGCACTCGCCGACCATGCAGAGATTGCGCTCATTGCACCTGAATCTCCACTGATCCCTGAGACGTTTCGGCGCCACGCCACCATCAGCGATCGACCCACCCTCTCCGGGGCTGTAATTGCCGCCCGTCGTGATGTATGGCAACGACTCGGAGGGTTTGACGAGCGTATTTTTTTGTACTGGGAAGACACAGAACTATGCTGGCGAGCGCAGTTGCTCGGCTACCGCACCGTTGTGGCCAGCGATAGCGTGGTCATCCACCATCGCGGCGGCAGTGGCGGTGGATCGGCAAAGTGGCGCCATCAGTACCTGCAAAACGGCATCTACACGCACCTCAAATTGGCGCCACTGTCAACCCTCGTGTATTTCGTGGTGCGGCAGTGCATCAGCAGCCTGTGGTACGGGCTGCGCTCCGGCGATCGCCGTATTCTGACGGCTTGGTGGTGGAACCTGCGCCACCTGCGGAGCACCTGGCGACTCCGTCGCCAGCTTCGCCACCAAATCTCGCTATAATACCCACAGGATTACCAGACGGAGCAGAGGACGCAATGACATCGCCACGGGCACATTTAGTCTACATTATCAGCCCACAAAGCCAAGTCGACATCATCCACGCCATTGCCACGCTGGTTGACCACATGGTCACGCTCCCTTTTGATATCACGATTGTCGATCTTGCCGATCAGCCCAAGGCGGCGTTGGCTGCCATCCAACGCCAACATCCTCAGGTCAACATTCTCATGATAGAGGCGATACCGCCGATGGCCTGGTTCCAGCGGGTACGCGTGCTCATCAGTGCGCTCCGTGCACTCCGCCCCTCTATTGTCCATTTATTTGCCGATACGATTGATACCAGTCTCGACCTGATTACGGCTTGCTGGGCAGCGCAAGTACCATGGCGTATCGCCACCGTCGCCAATGTCTTTGCACAGAGCACCACTGATGGGGCTCGGCCGGTGTTTGCCTTCATCCGTAGTCGCATCTTGCAATCGCTCCACGAATTCATCACGTTTACCAGCCACGCCAAAACCATCCTTGTGAATGAATATCAGCTCCGGCATGATTTAGTGCGCGTCATCCCCATTGGCATCGATAGCCACACCTATGCCCTCCATGCAATTCCAGCGCGCCAGCACCACGATTTTCAGCTACCACCCGATTCTCCGTTGATTGTGGCCATGGGGCCGCTGGTGCATGCCAAAGGGCACGCCGTGTTGATTCACGCCATGGACCACATCTGGCAACAGATTCCCAGCGCTCAACTCTTAATCGTCGGCGATGGCCCCGAATTGCAAGAATTGTTGGTTCAAGCACAACATCGTCTCTACCCGGGCAACATTCATTTCATGGGTGCCCTGAGTCAACCACAGCTGTTGATGCCGCTCGTCGACATCTTTGTACAACCGTCGTACAGCGAGCCCATGTCGTTTCACCTGTTGCTTGCCATGGCACTCGAGCGCCCGGTGGTCGCCACATCCATCCCCAACATCAGTGCCATCGTGGAATCCAACGCCAGTGGCTTGTTGGTGCGCCCCGGTGATACACAGGCCCTCGCCAGTGCCATTATGCGCATCTGGCATGACGCCCAACTCCGCATCACCGTCTCGTTGAATGCACGTACCCGTGTGTCGCAGCGATTTGAGCTCCGCCGTTGGCAACACGACACAGCGGCGTGTTATCGGGTGCGCACCTAATGGTTGCCCGACGATGACGACCACTCCAGCACATCTCTACATTCTCAGCCCGGTTGCCCCGTTCCCCCCGCGTTCGGGAGGCACCCAGCATCTCTACCAACTTGTGCGGATGCTCAGTGCCTCCTTTCGCATCACGCTCTGCGTCGTGCACCCCGCTACCCAGCCACCCACCTGGGGCGACTTACCCGATTACGGCATCCGTTGCCTGGCGTTTGCGCAGACACCCAGCCCGCACTGGTGGTTGCCGCCCATGGCCCGCGCCACCTACGCGGGCCACCTGGTGCAATTTCTCAGGCAACACGTCTCCACCCACACACCATGCCTCGTACAACTCGAATTTGAATCCATGCTCCACTACCAGGCGTACGTGCCTGCGAACGCCATCTGCGTCGCCACGCTCCACAACCTGGACAGTCGAGCGCTCACGCATCGCCTGTCTCACACCGAGCACTGGCGCGCCTGGCTGCGACGTGCGTTGGGCATCTGGCTCGTCAAGAGCTACGAGCGGCACTATCTCAGGCGGTGCCAGGCGATTATCACCCATGCCAGTGCTGATGCGGTGGCGGTCCGCCAGATTGGCGGCACACCCCACCCACACACGATTCCCACCGGCATCAACCTTCCCGGCCAGCACCAGCCACTTCCAGAGACCCCCACGCTTTTGTTTGTGGGCAACGGTCGCCATGCCGCCAACTTGGATGGACTACGGTGGTTTCTTGAGCACTGTTGGCCAGATCTCTGCCAAAAACTCCCAGGAATCCACTTGCACCTCGTCGGTGATGCCCTCCCCCAGAGCAGCGATACACGCATCAGCACGCACGGCATGGTTGACGACGTGGCGCCCTACTACGCCTGTGCCAGAGTTACCATCACCCCGATTTGGTGGGGTGCCGGCATCCGCGTCAAAATCCTCGAAGCCTGGGCCTTCCAACGCCCAGTCGTCACCACCACTATCGGCTACAGCGGTTTAGAGGAACAGGCAGCGGCGGTGATCGTAGCCGACACGGCAGCCCAGTTCATTGATGCCGTCGTGCGCATCTGCACCCAACCCGACACAGCTGCGGCACTAGTCACCGCAGGATGGGATGCGGTCCAGCCCTATCGTTGGGAGCAGGTGGGTGCCCGCGTGACCACCTACTACCACCAGCTCCTCACCGAGGCATCGCCATGACCAACTACGAGTCCCAGCATCCACGCATCGCCGTCGTCATCCCCACACTGACAGCGCCAAATCCGGAATTACTCGCTTCGATTGCCATGCAACACTGCCAACCCGACGACATCATCGTGGTGCATGGCGTCTCGCCCAACGGCAAAGCACGCAACCACGGTGCCGCCCAGACCCAGGCCGATTGGCTCCTGTTCATCGACGACGACGCCGTCCTCGGCCACGCAGACGTGATTGGGCAGCTCTACGCGGCGAGTCAACGCCATCACGGTGCAGTGGTCGGCAGTGCCCGCCTGTTACCCCACGACGCCCCGCCGTTCCAACGCCACGTAGCCGACCAAGTGGCGCGCATTGAGCATCCAGTCGTTACCCAAGACCATGCCTCACCTCCCGTGGCACCTGATTTTTACACCACTATTACCACCACCTGTTGTGGCATGCCCCGCCAGCTCTGGCAAACACTCGGCGGTTTTGACGAGCAACTACGTCGCGGTGTTGACACTGAATTTTTTGTGCGCCTCCACCGTTTGTACCCGCACGTGCCCATCATCCAGGTGGCGCAGACCTGGGTCTACCATCCTGCACCAGCAACGCTCTCCGCCTTGTGGCGCAAGCAGTTCGCCTACGGCAGCGGGCACGCCCAAGAGGTACGCCGTGACCCAAGCCGAGCCCGCGGTGGGAATTTTTTTCAGACACCACTCCACGCATTCGTCTGGATATCAATACGCACCCTGCTCATGCCCCTACACGCGTTTGTTCCCTATTCTTTTGCCGATCGACGCTGGCGCATCGGCTGGTACCCGCTCAAGGCCTTCGCTTCGTGGGCTAGCGCCCTCGGATATGTCAGTGGTTGGTACCGCCATGAACACATCTAACCCGCCAACACTCATCCTCTGTGTCGATGCACGCTTTTTGACGCCACACTTCCCCGGCATTGGCCGCGTGCTCAGCGCCCTGCTCTCCGAATGGGCACACCACCCGCACGTCGCCGCATTACACATCATCACCAACCAGCGGCAACCAGCCTCCTGCTACGCCACCCCAGTGGCCACTGCCACCACACACTACCACTCCATCGATGCCCACCCATTTGGAATCCTCGAGGCAATCGCCATCCGGCGCATTGTGATGCAGGTACACCCCGATTGGTACTACAGTCCGCATTTTTGGCTCCCGTGGCTACCACTGCCGACCCGCCTCTTGGCCACCATCCACGACGCCATCCCGCTCCACGCCGATCACGTGCCGCCCATCAAACGCTGGTTGATTACTGCCTTGATGCGCTGGTGTATCTGGCGTGCCGATTGCATCACCACCGTTTCGGGAGCCGCCGCCCACCAACTAACGCAGGCATTCAGCATTCCTCAGCTCTCCGTCATTCCCAACGGCGCACCAGTGCCCCTGCCACCGCTACCCGTGCCCACTGGCATCGCCACCCCCTACGTGCTGTGTGTCAGCTCCAATCAGCCCCACAAAAACCTATCCACCCTGTGTGCGGCCTGGCAACAACTCTGGCAACAGCAGCTCCTACCCGCGTCATACCAGCTCATCATTGCCGGTCACATTGACCCGCGCTATCCACACCCAAAGCACTGGTTTGCCGGAAGTGACGCTCCCTACACCGTGGTCGCCAACCCCACCGAGGCACAGCTCCACGCCCTCTACCAGCATGCCGACTGTTTCGTCACCCCTTCGTTGGCCGAGGGTCACGGGCTCCCCGTCTACGAAGCCTTGAGCTACGGTCTCGCAGTGCTCCACCACCACGAATTCCCCAATCAGACCCAGTTGGCCACCTCCACATACCACTGCGATATGCGCACACCCGCACATCTCGCACACGCCTTGTCTGCGTTACTGAACACCCAGACACCGCCCATGCCACAACTCATTCCTCATCTGCCGAGTTGGGCACACGTGGCTCAGGCCTATCTCGATGTCATGCAAAAAAGCACCTCGACTCAGCAGAACTGAGTCGAGGTGCACACCGGCCGCTTGCACGCCTAATTGACGACGGGCGGTTGCGGGGCTTCTGCGACCGGTGCCGTCTTTTCCGGGGTCACGTAGCGCACCCCCTCATCCGGCGTCAAGCTGGGTGTGTTCAAATTGGGGGTCGGTGGTGGCATCTCGATAATCGGCGCCCCACCTGCCATGTCTTGCGGGTTCAACACGAAGATGTTGGGCCACGGTTTGAAACGCGTCACGAAGCTATCAGGTTGGCGCACCGTGCCGTCCGGATCGGTAATGTAGCGTTCGATTTCGATGGCAAGACCATCACGAGCGCGATCGCTGTGCTTGATGGTGCCCTGGGGCTGCTCGTCGTCAGCCACATAAATCGGCTGTGCAGGCGCCGGTGTGCGCTCGTAGATGTACTGGATGAGCTCCACCTTGCGCTTGGTTGGCGTGCCGTACAACCGCACCGATGCCACACCGCTCTTGGCGTTGGAGCTGGTCTGCATCAACAACCAATTGCCTGTATCATTGACAAACTTCAAGTCGGGTCCACCAGTGAAAATCGTCGAGTCCATGCCAGTCGGGCCATATTTGTCGTACCAACTAATGTAGAACGAATGCCCCCAGCGCTCAGTAATCGGCAATCCGGCCCAAAACGCCGCTCGAAACACGGTGGTCGAATCCTGGCAAATCCCGCCCCCAAACTCCAACTGCGTACGGTTTTGCACGATGGCGTAGCCTTCCACAAACCCGTTCTCCTCGTTGATGTCACCAATCGCCTCGTTGAACGAAAACTCTTCGCCCGGAGGAATCAAAATGCCATTCAACAAGGCAAGCCCCGCCTCAATGTTGGTCACACGGTATGGCGCAGAGCCAGTAAAATCACTCTTCCCCTCAGACACCAAATCAACAATTCCCAACGTGTTGACGTTGGCCTGTGTCACCGGCACCGCAACGTAGCGCGGCTTTAGTTCGACCCGCCGGTTTCCCCGGTTAACACTCGCCACGATGGCATCACGCCCTTCGTGCCGATTCAGCTTCCAACCAGGTTTGCCCGGATCGGTCACCAACAGGTTGCCACCGTTCCATGCCACCCGTGGATACACCGGCGGTGTTTGTGTCTCTTCTGCAATATCAACGATGCGCCGCTCTAGCTGGTACGGGTTGAAAAACACCTGGTATGCATCAGCACCACTGACATCGGCGACCTGCACGTACTCAACCATGCGCGCAAGATCTGCACTCTCCCAGATGAATTCTTTATCACCGACGACGACCGTCAGCGGTTGTCCGACCAAATCAGCAAACCGTTGGCGCGCCGCTTCGACCGCCCCATTATTGACACGCGGCAACAACTCACGCGTCGCAACCGTCACCTGCTGTTGCTTTACCAACAACGGCAACACCTCGCGGATGCGGGCCACCGTCTCGTCGACCAACACCATGCGTCCCTTGCTCCCGGCCTGCACCCACATCGAGGTGCCGTTCAGCATGAGACGTGGATCTGTGGCGACCTGATCGATGACCGTCGCCAAACGAGCCACACTGGCCTGAGTTTTTTGCTCATCCACGACCACCGTTACACCGACTTCATCACCCTGTTGGATGGTCTGTACAATGGTCTGCATGTTGGTAAGCATGTCGTGGGTACGACCAATGGTATAGGCCTGGTTCACGCTCTCAGCAAACGACATCGTCAAGCCGAGCTCTTCGCCACTGACCCGCCACGAACGGTCTTCAAAGGTCAAGACAATGGGGGCATCTTTGAATGGACGAAAATGGTCTTCGAGTGCTTGGACTGCCTCGTCCGGCTCAAGCCCACCGACATTCACCCCAAGAATAGAAATATTTGGGTAGATGCGCTCTTTGTAGCGTCGCTCAATCGACAAAAACCAGACGCCGCCGGCAGCCACCAAAATCAACACCAACAACAACGCATTCATCATGATTTGGGCGCGCCAACGCAACTGTGCACGCCGAACCGTAATATTACTACTCGGCTGCCGCACAGTACGAATCTCATCGGTGCGCTGATATTTTGGTGCCACGTTCACTCTCCGTACGCAGAAGATAACATACGAGCAAACAACTACGTGCGACTATTATACTACACACCATCGAACAATTTATGGAATTTTACTCACGCATCACTGATAGTTGGCTTGCTTTATTCCCCCAATACGCCCTCACGAATGGTTTTTGCGATTCCGTTGCTGACGTCGACTGCCCCAGCGTACCGATAAATTATCCATGGCACGCAGGCGTTTCAACACGGGTAAGCGCAACAAACGCATTCGGTGCCGGGCATCATCACGGCTTCGCACCGACCGTGCTATCCACTGGGGGACCAAATCAGGCATGCGCAGGATGTGTGGCTTCATGGGTGGCACTTCGAGATCGAGCTGTTGCAAAATCAACTCGGCAATGCGAAACGCCCCATCACGTGGCACTGCGTCTACCAATCGTGCCATGGTGGCCGCATGTCGCACTGGATCCATCAGCTCCCCAACCGCAGTCACAATGCGATCGACCTGATGTGCGTACGCACCGAGACCACGCTCGACGACAAACTGGATGTTCCCACGCTCTTGCATGCCCACCGCCTCGGTGATAATCACCGGGCGTTGCATCACCAACGCCTCCATCAACGTGCCCGGGCCAGCTTTGGTCACCACGATATCGCTGGCTGCCATCAACTGCTCCATGTTGTCAACAAACCCGTACACATGCACATGACTCGGCAGCTGCGCACGTTGTAATTCGCTCCGCAGATTGGTGTTGCGGCCGGTGACCACCAACAACTGGGCCTCTGGATAACGCTGATGAATCCCCATCACCAGGTCGTGGAGCCGACCCGAACCCACTCCGCCGGCAGTCAACAACACCGTGAAACGCGTCTGGTCAATGGCAATCAACGTACGCGCCTGACTGGTTGTCAATGTACACGCGGTAAACTTCGGGTGGACGGGGAATCCAGCATAGACAACTTTGTCAGCGGGCATCCCCTGTTTGATCAACAACGCAGACCCCTCGTGCGTCGGCGACACACACAAATCAGCATCTCGATCGCCCCAAGCCGCATGCAAACTCACCAAATCGGTGACTACCGTCATGAAGCGGAATTTCATGTTGAACGTGCGCCGCGCATGACCAATGAAACGATTCGCTAGTGGGTGCACCGACACGACCACATCCGGCCGGAATTCTTCCAGTGTACGGCGCACGTTGCGTTGCGCCGACACATAGGCAATCTGTGCCAACGTGTCCACGCGCCGCCGCCCATTCGTCATCTGATAAATCAAATCAAACAACGGCAACCAACGCGTTGAAAGCTGGTCGTACAAATCCGGTGCATTGCGAAACAACGGCAACCCGGTGGCCGTAATCAAATCAATGGTGTTATATTCGCAGGTGGCTCCCAACGGGTGCTGTAGTAGTGCAGCGTGTAACGCTGCCGCTCCCGAACGATGCCCACCACCTGTGTCGGAAATTGCAAACAAAATCCGTTTACGCCCGCTCATAAGGTGTTCCTCCACAATCGAGGGTCTCTTCGTCGTTGACTAGTTCGCAGTGATTGTCTGTGGCAGCCGTCATGATTATGCGTAGGTGGAGTAACCATGTCACTCCGTACTTATCCTACCATACTTCCTTTAAATGCCAAAAATGGGGGATACAAATCCACGTAAATGGGGGATATCCAATGCAAAAAGACTCTGCTACGCTACGTGCAACAGGTCGCCACCACGTCATGGAGGATTCATATGGAATTTGCATCCCCCACCAGCTCTGGCCCTTTGTACCAGCCCATCACCACCGCCCAACTCAACGTACAAACCTTTGGCGCATTTCGATGCCATCTCGATCGCCAACCAATCACCGCAGCACGCTGGCGCACACAACGCACCATCGACTTGTTTTTGCTCTTGCTTACCCACGCCCAGATGAGCCATCGTCGCGATTACCTGTGTGACACGCTGTGGCCTGATCTCTCGCATGAGGCGGCGCACAACAACCTGCGCGTGTCCCTCTTTCGCCTCAAACAGGTCTTTTCTCCACACCTTACCGACGTGGTACGCGCCACATCGACCACCATCAGTCTGCATCTGCCCCAAGATGCCCAAATCGATGTCGACATCTTTGCACAGGCCGCACGGCGCAGTCGACAACTCCACGACGAAAAAGCGCTCCTCCCGTGGCTCCGCCAAGCGGTCAACGTCTACCACGGTGAGTTCATGCACGACCAACCCGTCACCGAATGGAACCACCTCTTGCGCATCCGCTTTTTCAACGAATACAGCGACATGAGCATCAAACTCGGGCACATCCTGCTGCGTATGCAACGCTACGACGAGCTCATCGAGCGCATGTGGCACCTCTTGAACCACGACCACTCCAACACGGAGGCACGCCAACTACTCATGCTCGCCTACCAACAGATCCCATCAGCGACACGCAGGCCGCCCCTCCCCCACACCCCATTGACGCCATGACAAATAAGCCCGTATAATCGTTGCTATGAGCTACTCCCTTGAACAAGCGTTGATGAGCTGGACCGCCGACCAGCGCAAGCGCCGGCGCCCGTTGTCACCGGCGACGCTGGCCTCCTATAGCGATGCTTGGCGCTCATTTGCACATTGGGCCCACGATCAAAAGCGCACCACCGTGGCCGACATCCAAGCCAACGACATCGCAGATTGGGTCAATTCTCTTGGGCATCTCGCTGATGGCTCCGTACTCACCTACAGCCATGGCGTCCTCGCCATCTTGCGGTATTTGGCAGACCGCCGCTTACTCAGCTGCGACCTCAGCCTCCTACAAATGCATGTGAGCGACGCACTCCCTCGTGTGGCACCTGGGCGCGCCCCCGATGTCGCCGATTTGCGCCGTCTCGTCACGTTTTATGACCAAGAACTCCCTGCCGGCGCACCACATTCACGGCCTGAACGCGACCGTTTGAGTGGGCTACGCAATGCGGCCATGCTCCACCTGTTGTTTTCGAGTGCGTGTCGTATCTCCGAAGTGCTCGCCCTCGATCTCAGCGACTTCCGTGGCGATCATGGGCTCATTGCCACCCGCGTCTCTGTCATTGGCAAAGGCAACAAACGACGTACCGTCTTTGTGCGCCCACACGCACGCACTGCCATCGAGCGCTACATCCTCGCCCGGCGTAGCTCGTTCCCTGCCACACTCCCCCTGTTTATATCGCATGGCCCACGAAGCCCCGGGCATCGCCTGAATCGCGTCGCCGCCTGGAACATCGTCACCCACGCCTCCCTTACCCTCGCCGATCAGGTCGAAGCCACCGGGCGCGCCCGTGAAGCCGATTTGTTACGACACACCACCCCACATACGTTTCGGCATTTTGTGGCCATGTGGTTGCTCAACGAAGGGGTACAGTTGTCAGAAGTATCGGCAATTTTGGGGCATGCAAATACCCGCATTACCGAGCAGTACTATGCACGACACACCGACGAGCGCCTCGCCGAAGTCCACGACCAATTCGCCGCCGACCCACTGCCACCCGAGCGCTAATCGGCGTGTATCAGTGCCGTAGGGGGTTGTTGTCTGCAAGACTTCTATGCTATACTCTGCCTAGGTTACCGTTGTCTGTAGTGTGTCGGCGAGAAATTCATCGCATTGTAATGCCAAAGTTGTAAGCGCCCATTTGATTGTCGGGTATACTACACGGGTACGTGCGTGCTCCACACATGATGTTGAGGGAGCCGTGGTATTCATCTTCTTTGGCTTCAGGGAGTGTCTACCCTATGATTGACCAATCACAACATATTCCTCAGGGGGGGCAAGACCCCTTTGAGTTGCTCCGCAGGGCCAAAATGCAACGTCGCAACTTCGCCAAACTCATAGAGAACTCGAGTTCAATTACCGACAGTATTCCCACACTCAACACGCTGATGCAACAACCACAGTTGCTCATCAACGTGTTGACACAACGGGCTGTCATGCATGCACTCGTCATCGCAATCATTCCGTTCGCCATGCTCGTCAGCAACAGTGGCGCTGTGCAGCTCATTCCTGCAGATCCGGTGCAACCGGCAATCGTGACTACGAGCGATGATTTCACCGTTGACGCGGCTCCGATTACTTCGGATTCCATGGCCCAAGAGGGTGATGCTCCGTTGATTGAAAGTGAAGATTTGCCGGTGCCGTTGTCGCTGGTATCACGCAATCAGATCATGGGGCCGTCGGTGGTCCCTGTCACAGTCATCGTTGACAAGGCGTTTATGCGCAACGGACCCGGCACCAACTACGACCCAATTACACGAGCAGCGGCTGGCACAGAGCTACAGGTCATTGGCAAGTACGGTGACTGGTATCAGGTGCGTGAGCGCATCGATGCTCCCACCTACTGGATGGCAGGTGAGTTGTTGTCGTTACCCGACAACATTGCCACCACCATGTTTGATATTTTCGACAATGAAGTGCCACCGTTGCCACCACCGCGTACTGGCATTGTCCTGGAGGCGGGGCTCACCCTCCGCGACGGGCCGGGCACCAATTACGTGCCGATTACCACGCTCAGCCTGAACGCCGAGGTCGAACTCCTAGAGAGCTACCAAGACTGGTACCACATTGCCATCGACAATCGAACGGATGGCTGGGTACGGGCTGACTTTTTGGCCATCACCGACGACGTCAAGCAACGCATTATTGCCGCTGATGCCATCCCAGACCCGAATCCGGAGTTGGTGGGGGTCATCACGGGTGACTTGGTCAACTTGCGTCGTGGGCCCGATTCACGCCACGCCAAATTGGGGAGTGTTGACAAGGGCACGCGCTTTGACCTCATCGGGAAGCACAAAGACTGGGTGCAAGTCAAGTACAACAACGTGAAGGCCTGGGTCTTCAAGGACCTCATCTCGGCATCTTCACACGTCCTTCGCCGCGTGCCCACCACCAAGGACTTCCCAGCCTTGCCGGTTGCACCAGTGCGGGCTTCGGCAAATTTCGCAAACATTAGCACGAGTAGCGATGTGGCCAATATTGCGCTACAGTACGTCGGCTACGCCTATGTGTGGGGCGGCACAACGCCACGTGGTGGCTTCGACTGTAGCGGTCTGATGTTGTACGCCTTCAAGCAGGTCGGTGTGACCATCCCCCGCGTAGCATCGGCACAATTCAATGCGAGCAACGGGGTGCAAGTCGGTGGCTACGACAACCTTGCAGCCGGCGATATGATGTTCTTCCGCAACACGAGTGGGCGCCGCGGTATCACCCACGTGTCGATGTATATCGGTGGCGGCAAGATGGTGCACGCCATGACGCCGCGCTATGGAGTACAGATTTCAAGCATCTACGACCAGTATTGGCTCGATCACTACGCTGGAGCGGTGCGCATCAAACGCTAGCGCGTCTCAGCATCCCCCCTCGTGCTGTATTCGCAGTGCGAGGGGGTTTTTGTTGCATCACACCGCCATCATCCCCCCATCATCACCCACACATGGTATTTGTGTGTACACTATAATAATGCAAACATGACATTCGTATCGCGTGTGTGGAAGGAGTCTGCATGAAGGGTCTCATCCTGAGCGGTGGTAAGGGGACGCGTCTGCGACCAATTACGTATACCAGCGCCAAACAACTTGTGCCGGTCGCCAACAAACCTGTGCTTTTTCGTGTCATCGAAACCATCCGTGATGCGGGCATCACCGACATCGGCATTATTGTGGGCGACACCGCCGCCGAAGTAGAGGCTGCGGTCGGCGACGGGAGCCGCTGGGGCGTGGCCATCACGTATATCCCCCAAGATGCCCCCCTCGGATTAGCGCATGCGGTCAAAATTGCCCGACCATTCTTGGGCGATGATCGCTTCGTCATGTTCCTCGGTGACAACTGCATCCAAGGTGGGATTTCGGGGCTGATTGAGCAGTTTCAATCGAGCAACTACAATGCCCAAATTGTCCTCAAAGAAGTGCCCAATCCCCGCTCGTACGGTGTCGCCGAGCTGAATCCGGATGGGAGCATTTTACGCCTCGTGGAAAAGCCCAAGGAGCCCAAGTCCAATTTGGCACTCGTAGGCATTTACATGTTTGATGCGCATATTTGGGATGCGATTGACTCCATTCAACCGTCGTGGCGGGGTGAGCTCGAAATCACCGACGCCATTCAAGCACTCGTCGACCGTGGTCAAATCGTCTTTCCCTATGTGCATCGTGGCTGGTGGATCGACACCGGCAAAAAGGCCGACATGCTTGAGGCCAATCGGTTGGTGCTCGAAGAGCTCGGCGAGCACAATGCCGGGCATGTGGATGCGGATTCACACATCATCGGCAAAGTCATCATCGAGGCCGGTGCCGAAGTCATCAACAGCACCATTCGCGGCCCAGCCATCATCGGTGAGGGCACCCGCATCATCAATTCGTACGTGGGGCCATTTACCTCCATTTATCATCATTGTGTGCTTGAAAACAGCGAAATCGAGCACTCCATCGTGCTTGAGCACTGTCAGATCCACAACTTGCCGGGACGCCTATGCGACAGCCTGATTGGCCGGCATGTCGAAGTCTCTCGCTCGACGATGCGCCCAAGCGCCTACCGGCTCGTCCTCGGCGATCATAGTCACGTCGACGTCCTCTAGTACATCGTGCAGGTGACACAAGGCCAACCAACACGCCCCCGGCACCGCATGGTGCCGGGGGCGTAGATGTAGGTCGCAAGGAGTTAGGGCGTAGGGGGAGCATCACTCACGTATTCGATGCCAGAAATCCGCATCAACTTATCCCAGCGATGCATGGATTCAATGTGGCGCACCGTGCCCGTCGTAGACCGCATCACGACCGAATGCGTCCGTGCGCGACCGTCACTATACTGCACTCCACGCAAAAATTCACCGGATGTGATGCCCGTAGCCACAAAGTAGACGTCTTCACCACGCACCAACTCATCGGTGGTATAGACGTGGTCAGCGCCCAACCCTTGGGCTGCGAGCACCGCACGCTCAGCGTCATCACGAGGCCAAAGTTTGGTTTGGATTTCACCGCCAAGACACTTGAGCGCACACGCGGTAATCACGGCTTCGGGAGCACCACCGACCCCCAACAGCATGTCGGCGGGCGCATCGGCAACCGCAGTCATGACCCCGGCTGCCACATCGCCATGCGCAATCAGGCGGATACGCGCCCCCACCTCGCGAATCTCACGAATGAGCTCACGGTGCCGCGGCCGGTCAAGGACAACCACCGTAACCTCCGAGACCCGACGGTGCAACGCGGCGGCCACAGCGTGAATGTTGTCTGCCACACTTGCATTAATATCGACTCGCCCCCGAGCCGCCTCGCCAACCGCAAGTTTGTACATGTAGGGCACACCGTTCCAGGCATGGAGCGCACCACGCTCCGCGACTGCAATCACCGCAATCGCACCTGGCATGCCCTCGGCGAGCAAGGTCGTCCCCTCTACCGGGTCAACCGCAATATCAACCGCAGGGAGATTACCAGTGCCGACCCGTTCGCCCGTGTAGAGCATGGGCGCGGCGTCTTTTTCACCCTCACCAATCACCACGACCCCGTCCATGTCGATACTGCTGAGGGCAAATCGCATGGCATCGACCGCGGCTTGGTCGGCCCCCTCTTTATCACCACGCCCCATGAGACGAGCCGCTCGCAAGGCCGCTGCTTCAGTACACCGCACCAAATCCATGCCCAGATTGCGATTGATTCGCATGTCAAACTCCTCGTTGAGTGGTCACCCACTTTGGCTACGTATTGCACAACGGTTTAGTTTGAAATGAGCCGCACACCAGGATTTGTTAACGAAGTATATGAAATTTGCACTCACTGGGCACGAGTGCTAATTTTGGCTTGACAAGCCCCCGCCGCAACACTATAGTTATTTTTGGTTAGCAGTCGCAAAGGTTGACTGCTAAAGAGAACTACGATGAGGAGGCATGACACACATGGCTAACTTCCGCATCCGACCGTTGGCCGACCGCGTAGTAGTGAAGCCGGCTGAGCGCGAGGAAGTCACCAAGGGCGGTATCTTTTTGCCAGATACTGCCAGCAAAGAGCGTCCCATGGAGGGCGAGATTGTGGCAGTCGGCGAGGGTCGCCGCACCGACGCAGGGCAACTCGTGCCAATGAGCGTCAAGGTTGGGGATCGTGTCTTGTTTGCCAAGTACAGTGGCACCGAATACAAGGCCGACGATGTCGACTATCTCGTTTTGGCCGAGAAGGACATTTTGGGCGTCATCGAGAAGTAATTCGTACCACGGACAATCATTGAGGAGCAGATAGACTCATGCCAAAGCAGTTGCATTTCAACGAAGAGGCCCGACGTGCACTTAAGAACGGTGTAGATGCCGTTGCTGATGCCGTCAAGACCACTCTCGGGCCCCGTGGCCGCAACGTGGCCATCGACAAGAAGTTCGGCGCGCCCACCGTCACGCACGACGGTGTCACTGTCGCCAAGGAAATCGAGCTGAAGGACCCATTTGAAAACATGGGCGCCCGCTTGCTCGTCGAAGTTGCCACCAAGACCAACGACATCGCCGGTGACGGCACCACCACGGCCACCGTGTTGGCACAAGCCATCGTCACCGAAGGTCTCAAGATGGTCGCCGCCGGTGCAAATTCGATGATGATTCGCCGCGGTCTTGACCGTGGTGCCGAGGCCTTGATCGCCAAGTTGCGTGAGATGGCCACCCCCATCCGCGACCGCGCCGACATCGCCCACGTGGCTTCGATTTCGGCTGCTGACCGTGAAATCGGCGAGATTATTGCCGAAGTCATGGAGAAGGTCGGCAAGGACGGCGTCATCACCGTCGAAGAATCCAAGGGTATCGCCTTCGAGAAGGAATACACCGAGGGTATGCAGTTCGACCGTGGCTACATCTCAGCCTACTTCGTTACCAACTCAGACCGCATGGAATCAGAGTTGGAGAACCCGTACATCCTGATTACCGACAAGAAGATTAGCTCGATCCAAGAGATCCTGCCAGTCCTCGAGAAGGTCTTGCAGGTCACCAAGAACCTGGTCATCATCGCCGAAGACATCGACGGCGAAGCTTTGGCCACCTTGGTTGTCAACAAGCTCCGCGGCACCGTCAATGTCTTGGCCGTCAAGGCTCCTGGCTTCGGCGATCGCCGCAAGGCCATGTTGCAAGACATTGCCATCCTTACCGGTGGTACCTTGATTAGCGAAGAAATCGGGCGCAAGCTCGACAGCGCCACCATCGAGGACCTCGGTCGTGCTCGCCGCATCGTCTCCGACAAAGACAACACCACCATCATCGAGGGTAGCGGCAACGAGAAGGCCATCAAGGCCCGCATCGAGCAGATTCGCACCCAAATCGACCAGACCACCAGCGACTTCGACCGTGAGAAGCTCCAAGAGCGCTTGGCCAAGCTGGCCGGTGGCGTGGCAGTCCTCAAGGTTGGTGGCGCCACTGAGCCCGAGCTCAAAGAAAAGAAGCACCGCGTCGAAGACGCACTCTCAACCGCTCGTGCGGCCGTCGAAGAAGGCATCGTACCTGGTGGTGGCGTCGCCCTCATCAATGCCATCTCAGCTCTCGACAACGTCAAGGTTGCCCACGACGACGAGCAGTTCGGTATCCGCATCCTGCGCCGTGCCCTCGAAGAGCCACTACGCATTTTGGCCCGCAACGCTGGTCAAGAAGGTGCTGTGGTCATCGACGCCGTTCGCCGCATCCAGGCCGAAAAGAACGACTCCAACTATGGCTACAACGTCATGACCGGTGAGTTCATCAACCTGGTCACCGAAGGTATCATCGACCCCGTCAAAGTGACTCGCAGTGCGGTGCAGAACGCAATCTCGATTGCGTCACTCATCCTCACCACCGACGCGTTGATCGCCGATGTGCCCGAAGACAAGCCCTCTGCTCCAATGCCCGGTGGCGGTGGCATGGACTTCTAGTCCTACCTCACCTCCTCACGCGTCATCTCCCTCCCCCCACTGCTCGCATGAGCAGTGGGGGTGGATATTTGTGCGTCTTCCGTTACAATGGAGGCAAGTACCATTATGTGGAAGTACTGCTATGCCACACGACCAAACACCCGGGGCGATTTGGCGCATGTATTGGCTCATCGTCGCACTACTACTTTTGACGCTGAGTGGTCATTTTTATACGCCCGATGAAGAAGCCATGTACCTCGTCAGCAAAGCGATTGTGGATCGTGGTGCCGTCGATATTGGTGCCTATACCGACTACCAAACCTCTATCCGTGTGCCTGGCATTGATGGCAAGGGTTACGCTTCGTATGGTCTTTTGCCATCGCTCCTCGCAGCCCCACTCTACGCTGTAGCCACATTCGTGACTCCGCAAAACCCCCTCGCCCAGTACGACTTAGCCCATGTGCTCATCTCCGCAGTCAATATTCCCTTTACTGCGGCTATTGCAGTCATCATTGCCCTGCTCTTACAAAAACATCAAGTGTCGTACCGTGTACGTCTGTTTGTTGCCATTTCCACTGTTTTCGGCTTCTTGTTGCCGTATTCACGCTCATTTTTGTCAGAAATATTGGCAACATTCAGTTTACTGCTGTGTACCTACGCCTTTATATGCGCCCAAGAAAACGCACCACATACACACGCACGTCGGTGGTGGTTCGCGCTTTCGGGCACTGCATTGGGGCTATTGGTCAACACCCGAGTCGTATCGGTAGTCGTAGTGCCCGTTTTTTTATTGGCATGTCTCATCTGGCACCCCAGACGCACAGTATGGCAAGATATCGCAGCCTGGGTAGGTGGTGGGCTACCATGGCTCCTCCTCTTCGTCTGGTACAACATGGTACGATTTGGGCTGCCATTTGCCGCAGGATACGGCAATCAACACACCGATGCATTAAACAATCCCATCGTGGACGGTGCATTCGGTCTATTGTTGAGCCTCAAGCGCGGACTCATCTGGTATGCGCCGTTTATCTGGTTGCTCCCAGTGGGTGCCTGGGTGATGTATCACCAGCGCCAACTACGCCTACTGTTTCTCTATGGCGCACTCTTTGTGGTGCATCTCATCATGTACAGCCGGGTCTGGTTTTGGGATGGTGGCGGTGTATGGGGACCACGGTATTTGGTCATCACCATCCCCTATCTCTATCTCATCACGGCACAGCTCTGGCACCTACGGCACCGCTGGATACACTGGGTGGCAGGTGGACTGCTCATTGCGACCATCGCTATCAGCGTGCTCGGTGCGGCAGTCAACTTTGCCACCTACACCAACCTCAGCAACCCACATCCATCGCCGATCGTCGCCCATGCGCAGCTCCTCAATCAACGTTTCATGGCGGCACTCCCCATACCACAGCGCTGTTTTTTACATACCGGCTGGTACGAACGTGAGCAGGCTGACCAAGCGCTCTTTCGTCGGAGCGAGGCTCAATCCAGCATCACCTGCATCCTTGACCGCCCAACGGTCATCGAGTTGACACTCGACGATCGTCGCCCCGACACGGCACCACCCTCACGGGCCACACTCAGCGTTGACACCTACCGCTACACTATGCCTACCGGTCAGATTCGCACCATCCACTGGTTGCCCTTTCAACGCTACACCACCATCAAGTTGGATAGTGAGACCTGGAATCCGCGCGAGATTGGCTTCGGCAACCGCAATCAAGATCTCGGCCCCACGTTACTTTTTTTGACGGGGAGTACACACATCATCACCGTGAGCGACACCAATCGCCTGAGCATGCCTGAGCTGTACAGTTTGCGTTGGGTGTGGTACTACGACCCCATCAATCAGCATTTGCTCGACTGGTGGCCACTCTACCTACCCTACACGGCGCTTTCGCCGTATGCGCGCCCGCTCATGACCATCTGGGTGTGTGCAATCATGGCATGCGTGGGGGTGGCGTCTCTGCATCCCATCCGGGCATGGCTCCGGCACACACAAACCCCCGGCGCGCCACCGGCACCAGGGGAGTCGACAGAATAACAACCGCTGATTGTGGGACTCCTAGGGTTGCGAAGAAGGCTGCAAGAGCGTCCGTTTGGCACGTACCGGCCCACGTTGCAGGAGCGTGGCAATCTCCCGCCCAACCGCTTGAGCGGCTTGTGGCATACCCAGGCGACGAGCCGATTGTGCCATCGTGTAACGAAGTGATTCACTAATCAAGACGCGGCTCGCATACAGCGCAAAATCTTGGCTGGTCTCAGCGACCAAAGCCGCACCTTGGCGTGACACGTAATCCCGATTGCCTTCTTCTTGGCCGGGTGCATCCCCATAAAAGACCATTGGTTTGGCCGCTGCCAGTGCTTCACTGACCGTCAGACCACCCGCTTTGGAGGCAATCACGTCAGTGGCATGCATCATGTCAATCAGTGGGACGAAATCGTAGATGTGCACGCGGTGCCGCCACGTGTGGGCACGCAACATATCGGCGAGCGCCTGATTGCGTCCTGCGACCACGGCTAATTGAAACGGCGTCGGAGTCGCATCAAGCGCTTGCGCCATTTCAAAAACAGGACCAATGCCAGCTCCCCCGCTGAGCAACAACAGTGTGGGCAACGATTCGTCCCACCCCAATTGTCGGCGCAATCCCTCTTTGTTGAGGCGCGGTTGACCAAAAGCAGGATTAATGGGGAGGCCGGTGTGTACGACACGGTCAGGAGCAACACCACAACGGATGGCCTTTTCGCGGACAAGTGCTGACGGCACCGCCACACAATCGTCGTACTGGTTGAACCAAGCCCGGTGCACGTTGCCGAGGTCAGTGACCACCGTCATCAAACGTGGGCGCGTGCTCCGCCGGAGCACATTGGTCAAAATGCGGGTAAACAGGGGATAGACGCTCACCACCACATCCGGCTTGTGTGTCAACACCAAGGCTGCCAACGATTTACGGATGGTACCAGCCAAGGAGTATTCGAGGAACAAATCAAGCCCGGGAGCATCGGTCAAATTATGCGCAAATGCGTATTGATCGGGTGAACGTTGCACCATACTGAGATAAAATTGTTCGGCACCAACCAACACCTGCGATGCGAGTGGGTGGTGTGCCGGGTTGGTGACGATAGGCCGAGCAAAACTGCGCACTTCGCTTTCGATGGCCGCTGCCGCACTGCGGTGGCCACTGCCAGCATCGCTGGTGAGGATTAACACGGATTTTTCGGTATTCATGGTGACGAACCTCTCTCCACGGTCATGATGACGCGTACAGTGGCGCTAGTAGCGAAGCAACATCGCTTCACCATTTCATACGCCATTTATTATACGAGACGAATGTTAATATTTGCTGAAATTGATGGGGTTCATGGGGGCTACGCGCAACACCACACCATGCTCGCATCATGTACACTAGCACTATCGTTTGTTTCGTTGCAAAGGGTCTGCATGCTAACACCCAAATTATTCCGGCGCCAAATCATTGACCTTACCCGCACCATGCCCACCGTCGCCCCGAACTGCCCACATGCCCCACCACAGGATTTTTGCGGGGGATGCACCTTCCAGCATGTGTCCTACGCCGATCAGGTGGCCGCCAAGCAACAAGCCATGCGGCAGTTGTGGGCCAGCCATTTGCCAGCCGACGTGCCAGATCCTGTGGTTGTGGCCTCGCCGAATCCCCTAGGGTATCGCACCCGCATGGATTTTATTGCGAGCAAGGGGCGCTTTGGGCTACGCCGGGGTGGCAAATTCAACTACATCGTTGATCTCAGCACCTGCCACCTAGTGCCAACTCCAGCATTTGCAATTGCCCATCGCACGTGGCAGTCTGCCATGCAGGCTGGGCTCAGCGATTATAACCTGCGCAGTCATGAGGGGTTTTTGCGTTATATTGTGGTGCGACGGAGCCCACAAGACCGCTATCTACTAGCCCTAGTAACGACATCCCCAGATGAGCATCAACAGCAAATAATGGCCGATTTGGCCCAACAGGTCTGTGCAGATGCGGACGTCGTTGGCTTCCATTGGCTCATCAACGACGGAGTCGCCGATATGTCGTTTGGCACTCCGTTCCGGCACTGGGGCGCCGAGTTGTTGCCGATGCATGTCGGCAACGTCACCCTCTCCATTGGACCAAATACTTTTTTCCAAAACAACATCTACCTACTCGATCATCTGCTCACCAGCATCAAAACGGCGGTCGGTGATGCACAACAGGTTGCCGATTTATACGGGGGGGTGGGCACCATTGCACTCTCGCTGGCCGATCAAGTAGGGCATGTGCATTGTGTGGAATCCATGGCAGAGAGCATTGCGTTGTGCCAGCACAACATTGCCCAATCACAACGAAGCAACGTCACAGCGGAAGTTGCTGACGTCGCAGATTTTTTGGCACACAACAGCACGTATTTTGATACAATAGTCGTGGACCCACCGCGGGCTGGGCTCGGTGCTGAAGTATGTGCACAGCTCAACCGGTGTGCTCCACAGAAATTAATCTACGTATCGTGTAATCCGTTATCGCAACTTGATGATTTTCAATGGTTACACGAAACATACCGACTGACGGCACTAACCGGCTACGACATGTTCCCACAAACCCCACATTTTGAGTCGTTAGCCATCTTTGAGCGGCGGTAATCACCAAAACACATGACAGCAACTTCGCGACCTGACAGCTTGTGCCCTCATTGCCGGCGTATCAACCCGCGCCGCGCAGTGCTGTGCCGGTTTTGTGGGCGTGAGCTGATCTTTGTGGAGGGCGATGTCAAGTATTCGCTGGTACGTATTATCAAGACGGGTGGGCAGGCAGTCATCTTCGAGGCGGTCGACGACGTGCATCCGCGTTCGTATGCGGTCAAAGAAATTGTCCTGCCGCTTGACCCTGAGCGGGCAAGCGAGGCATTTCAACGTTGTGCCATTGAGGCACGGCTCCTCGCCACACTCGCGCATCCCGGCATTCCGCGTTTTTATCACAGTCTCATCAAAGATGGGCGCGTCTATCTGGTGATGGACCTCGTGCGCGGCAACGACCTCGAAGACATCCTGCGCCAGCGGGGCAAACTCCCCGAACGCACTGTGCTGTCAATTGTCAATCAAGTGTGCGATATTTTGCACTACTTGCACACACAACCAGCACCGGTGATTTTCCGCGATGTCAAACCCTCCAACATCATGCTTGATGCGGATGGTCTCGTCACCATGATTGACTTCGGCATCGCACGATTTACCAACAGCCAGCGGGGCAATATTATGGGCACCCCCGGCTATGCGCCCCCCGAGCAGTACCGTGGCGATGTGACCCCTGCCTCCGATCAATATGCGCTCGGTGCTACCATGCATCACCTGCTGAGTGGGCGTGACCCACGCGGACAAAAGCCGTTCCTCTTCCCGGCGTTGACCGAATTGGCACCCGAAATATCGCCGCTGACGGCAGCCATTGTTCATCGCGCACTACAAAGCGATATTGAGCAACGCTTTGAGTCGATTTTGGCGATGCGCAATGCAATTAGGGCGGTCATGCTCGGCGAAGAAACCACCGTCTTACGCCTCACCAACGACACCACTCCCATCCCCACACGCCCAATGATAAGCACGCCGCCCCCACCCATCGAAATCGACTACGAAACGCAAGTCATTCTCAATGAGCAAAACCTTGACCCTACACGCGAGCTGACCTGGCACACACCAAATGGTGCCACACCCAGCACGGCTATGCCTTCCGCGTCCACTCCCGTAGCAACGCCGGCGCACGTGCCCGCCCCACGCACGACCCACCAAGCGGTAATCGTTGTTGTGAGCGCACTCATCTGCGCCGCACTCGTCTGGTCGTCGCAACGCCAACCAGAGCTCTGGCAACAACTGGCACAGCAGAGCTATACGTACTACCTCAGTGTGACCGGCAACGACTACCGCACGATTCGTCACGAATTTACGCTGACGGTGACCGCCGATCAAGATCTCAATCAGGTCTTCCAAATGGCGTTTACCAGCCATGTGGCCAAGCAAATCACCAGCCGGTGGCAGTACACCAAACCACCGCAATTTTTGGCTCAGCCGCCACGCATCATCAGCCAACACCCAGATGGCAGTGCCGTATATACGGCGTGGATGCAGGCCGAAATTCAGCTACAACCCTAGCCCGAGTTGTTGTCGACTGCCGGGTAGCACCGGGTAATCGGTCTGTGCAATCAACCACGGTTGGCGCGGATGGTGTGTCAGCTCTAGGTATGCGGCGCTCGCCGCCTCGGTGACCATGTAGACTCGCGGCCCGGAGTGATGTCGCACCACGATGCCGTGGATGCCGGTATCAATGGCAAACCAGACCCCCTGTTCGTACCCAGCACATACTGGGATCACCACCTCCGTGACACCATATCGCTGCCATCCACCCTGCGCCAGGCGTTCACGTTGCGCCCACCCCCCTACCGGGATGTCTGCGTACTCGTTGCGGTTGCCCCACGGTACCAACTGCCAGCCCCCCTGGGTGGTACGCACCGGCAATACCGGCCGTTCGCCCCAGTAGCGCGCTTCGGCGAGCTGCGGAGCATCAGCAACCACCGCGACGAGATCGGGCGCTGGTTGCTCAAGCACAAAACGAACCGCTCCACACATGCGTGCCCCTCCTCCCGCGTATGCTGAAACCATTATGGACAAGACATTACTACAACACATAGCAATATCATGTATTTGCCATCTTTGCTGGCCTCATCATCCGGCAAAGATTGAAATTTGATGACAATTTGGGGTATACACGGACATACTCCATGATATACTATAGTAAGTCACAAAAGTCCCTACTTTTCAAACCAAGATGGTGCACCCGATGAATGATTTTGTACACCTCCACGTACACTCCGAATACAGTCTGCTCGACGGGTATGCCACGGTCAACGGCATCGTACAACGGGCTGCCGAGCTCAACATGGACAGTATTGCGGTCACCGACCACGGTGTGATGTACGGTGCCATCGACTTTTACAATGCTGCCAAAAAGGCCAAAGTCAAGCCAATTATCGGACTAGAAGCGTACATGGCACCTGGTCAGCGTCACGATCCAGTGCAACGGGGCGGGCGCAACTATCACCATTTGTTGATGTTGGCGCTCAACCAGACTGGCTACCGCAACCTGGTGAAGTTGACAACCAAAGCGCACCTCGAGGGGATGGGAAGCAAGGGGATTTTTGCGCGGCCGCGCATCGACCGTGAATTACTTGAGCAACACCACGAAGGCTTGGTCGTCACCTCGGCCTGTATCGCCGGCGAGGTAGCACAACACATTCAGGCCCGCCAGCCCGACAAGGCCCGTGAAACGGCGGCATGGTTCCGTGATTTATTGGGACCCGACCGTTACTATCTCGAGCTCCAGCACCACGACAACACGCCGGAGCTGGGTGAAATCAACGACGAACTGGTCAAAATCGGCAAGGAGCTGGGCATCCCACTTGTTGCCACCTGTGATAGTCACTTCATTCGTGCCGAAGATCTCGATGCGCATCGCATGGTCATGGCGATGGGCTTCAACATGACACTCAACGAGCTCTGCACCAAAAAATACGACATGGACGACAGCTATCACATCATGTCTGCCGACGACATCTGGAAGCGCATGAAGCAGTATGGCACGGCGCCCATCGATAACACCCGTCGCATTGCCGACATGGTCAACCTCAGCCTTGATTTCGGGCGCGTCGAGCTCCCAGCGTTCGATATTCCCGCAGGGCATGATGCTGCCTCCTATCTGCGTCTTGTCTGCGAAGAAGGTCTGATGCGGCGATTTGCCGGCGCACCGCCGCTCGGCTACCCGGAGCGCCTCAACTACGAGCTCGACGTCATCAACCAGACCGGCTTCCCCGATTACATGCTCATCGTATGGGACTACGTGGCCTATGCGCGGCGCAACGGCATCCCCTGTTTGCCCCGTGGCTCGGCGGGGGCCTCGTTGGTCTTGTACTGCCTTGGCATCACCGACGTCGACCCTGTGGCCAACAAGCTGCTGTTCGAGCGATTTTTGAGCCCTGAACGGCTTGAGATGCCCGACATCGACGTCGACTTTGCCGATAGTCGGCGCAGTGAAATCCTCGACTACATTGCGAGCAAATACGGTCGTGAAAACACCGCTCAAATTATCACCTATGGCACACTCGGTGCCAAAGCCGCCATCCGCGATGTCGGCCGTGCCCTCGACATCCCGTTGAGTGAGGTCGACCGCATCGCCAAACTCATTCCGGCCAACCCCAACATTACACTCAAGGATGCGCTCGAGAAGGCGCCCGAGTTTCGCCAGTTGTACGACTCGAGTGGTGAAATACAACAAATTATCGACTGGGCCAAAAAAGTCGAGGGACGCATGCGGAATGTGGGCACGCACGCCTGTGGTGTGGTCGTCAGTCGGCATCCTCTCGACAACGTGGTGCCGCTCCAGCGCACCACCAAAGACGAAAACGCCCTGATGGCGGCCTATGAAGGCCCCACGTTGGCCAAAATTGGCCTCCTCAAAATGGATATTCTCGGTTTGACCAACCTTTCGGTGGTCGCCGACACCTTGCGCTACATCAACGAAACCACCGGGCAAGTCATGGAGCTCGGTGATATCCCACTCGATGACGCACAGACATTTGCAGCCCTCAGCCAAGGCAACACGGTCAACGTCTTCCAGTTGGAATCTGCGGGGATGGTGCGCTACCTCAAAGAATTGAAGCCAACCCGCGTCCAAGATATCTATGCCATGGTGGCGCTCTATCGACCCGGCCCGCTCGAACAAATCCCGGTCTACATTCAGAACAAAAACAACCCCAAGGGTATCAAGTATCTGCATCCGATTTTAAAACCCATCCTCGAAGACACCTATGGCGTGATCGTCTATCAAGAGCAAATCATGCAATTGCTCCAGATTATCGCCGGCTACACCCTTGGTCAAGCCTATATCGTACTCAAGGCCATCGGAAAAAAACAAAAAGATCTGATGGCAGCCGAAGAGCCACGCTTCAAGGAAGGGTGTCTCAAAAACGGTCTCACCCAAGGCCAAGCCGACACACTGTGGGATTTGATTCAACCCTTTGCGGGCTATTCGTTCAACCGCCCCCACGCCACTCTGTACGGGTTATTGTCGTACCAGACTGCCTACCTCAAAAACAACTACCCGACGCAGTACATGGCCGCCGTGCTCCGCGGAGCAGGTGGGCAAATCGAAGATGTCGCCAAGGCGGTCAACGAATGTGCCAAACTCGGGGTGCCAGTGCTCAAAGCTGACATCAACACCAGCACCGCTGATTTCCGCATCGAAGCCCTCGACGAAAGTGTCATTAGCGGCGCCATTAAATACGCCAGTGGCATCCGCTTCGGGCTCGCCGCCATCAAGAACGTCGGCGAGGGTCCGGTTGAGGCGATCATTGCGGCACGCGGTGATCAACCCTTCCGTACCTTCGAAGATTTTTGTGACCGTGTCGACCATCACGCCATCAACAAGCGTGTGGTAGAAAGTCTGATTAAAGCGGGAGCGTTGGATTCTCTGGCGGGCAGTCGCCTACAAAAACTAGCCGTGCTCGACCAAGTACTTGAGGCGGGGCAACGTGCCCAAAAAGCCCGTGCAAGTGGCCAATCAAGTTTGTTTGATTTGTTTGGCACACAAAACGATAGTGGCCCAACCCAGAGCATCAACGTGTCGTTCCCGATTATCAACGAAACCCGCGAACAAAAACGCGAGTTGCTGACCTGGGAAAAAGAGCTCCTCGGTACCTATATCTCCGACCATCCCGTCGTCCAAGCACTCCGCGATGCAGACCTAAGTGATATCACGCTGTTAAGCACCATCAACGACGAACTCGTCGGTCAGCCACTCTCGTTTGCCGGCATGTTGACCAACACCAAGACGGTCAACACGAAAAAAGGCGATACCATGTTTGTGGGCACCTTCGAAGACACGGATGGCACCATCGAATGCGTCGCCTTCCCCAAGGTCTACGAGAAGTCCCAAGCACTCCTCCACGCTGACGCCATCGTACGCATCATCGGCAAACTCGACCGTCGCAACGAGGGCTTCCAGATTATCATCGACAAAGTGGAGTCGCTCAAACTGCGCGACACCCCGATTGCTTCTGCCGAAGGACCCATTCCCGACATTGATGAGGTACCTATGACCGATTCCATGCACGACACGCCACCAGCGGCGCTACCACCCCATACGGCGACACCGGTGCAACCGGCACCTCCCCCACCTGCTACGACGGCCCAGCCCGCGCCCAAAGCCGCTGCAACTCCAGCACCTGCCTCGCGGAACGATATCATCAAAACACCACAACGCACCTCCCAACAATCCAAGGTCGGGGCCACGCCCCCCGCACCGGCTCCTACGAGTGCGAGCCATGACACCCATGGCCCCAGCCATGTGCTCCACATCTACTTTCCCATCTTTGATGACCACGAGAGCGCCGTGCAGTTAATGCACGAAATCTATGCGGTCACCGAGCACTATCGCACGAGCATCGACGGTGATGCGGTCATGATGATCCACCTGCCAGTGCAACAGCGCGAGGTCGTGCTCCAGATGCGTGGCACCCTGCGCGACCCCCTCACCCTTACCGACACCCTCAAATCCACCATCGGTGCTGAAGCCGTGGTGCTTGAATCTGCCTGATTTCAGCCCACATCGACACCCACATCCCCAGCCACACCGTCGCCTCGCTCAATAGCGAGGCGATGATGCGCTTGTAGCGCATGCACAGGTTTGTCCAAACCTGTGCACGGTGGCTACTTGATTGCACACCCCAAAAAACTGGATTTTACGCAGAAAAATCAAGAATTTGCCCCGTGTATAGCTTTTACATAGGAGAAAGTGAGTATTTGCAAATGGTGGACAAAGTATTGACACGGCACAGAAAAGCGGCTATACTAAGAGGAGTGCAGGTCGGCACTGAGGAGGGCGTCACCATGACGTTGCAACAAACAGCCAACCAAATTGAGCACGGCACGACACCACCTACTACTACCGTATCAGCTACCGATGCCGACGATCAACTCTTGATTAGCGCCGTTGCAAACGGCGACAGTCGAGCATTAGAAGTGTTATATGACCGTTATGCGGCCGTAGTTTACCGCATGGCATTTCGCATTCTCAAGCATCGCGAGCAGAGTGAAGAAATCGTCCAAGAGGTATTTTGGCGGGTTTGGCGGCGCAGTTCGAGTTTCGAGCGCGAGCGCGGGCGTGTTGCTCAATGGATTTTCGGGATTGCGCACAATTTGTGCATTGACGAGATGCGCCGTATGCGCACCCGTCCCAATCCGGTGTACGACAACGAAGACCACCCCATCATCCCACAGCTCGTCGACGAGCACGTTGATGTGCCTGCGGCGGCCTGGGCCAGCGAACAGCGACGTGTGATTGTCGATGCACTTGCAAGCTTGCCCACAGCCCAACGCGAGGCCATTGAGCTCGCCTATTTTGGTGGGCTGTCTCACCAAGAAATCGCCGACCAACTCGATCGGCCACTGGGCACCATCAAGACCCGTGTGCGACTTGGCCTGCAGAAGCTTGGCTCATTACTCGCCCCGAGTGGTCTCAACGCTGGCGAATAGTCACCCTCTGCCGAATCATCTGTGCGGTTATGCTCCCTCTGTACGCTCCGGCGTAGCAGGGGGTGTTATATTCATGAGCCGGTACCAATCGGCGTTTACAGCTGGGCGGGCGCCGACCCGCTCAACCACCCAGCTTGCCAGGCGATTAGCGTACTGAGCTGCCTCAATGACGTCGTGGCTATGCTGATATGCCGCCAAAAATCCGGCATCAAAGGCATCCCCAGCTCCCGTGCTATCAACAGCCGTTACCGCCCGAGCGGGTACGTAGGCCGCCTGCGTATCACTGAGCACATAACACCCATCTTTGTCGAGCTTGAGCGCGACGATGGTGCATCCGAACAACTCGCGTAGGCGGTGTGCCATGGCAACCGGATCGGTCGTGCCTGTCAACTCTTCGGCTTCGTCGCGGTTGGGAAACAGTACATCGACCGACATCTCCGTCAACAATTCAACAATTCCCTGCGGGCGCAGATGACGAATCATCTGAAACGACGCCGGGTCAAGTGACACACTCGCTCCTGCTTCTTTGGCAAGGCGCGCCGCCTGCACCGCCGCACTGCGTGGCGGATCAGAAAACAACGACCATCCGGTAATATGCACGTGACCGGCACTCCCAAGGAGTGCGGCAGGAAGATGGGTGGGCAACAGTTGGAAATCGGCACCTTGGTTGGTAATCATGCTCCGTTGCCCGTCTTGTTCGACAATCGACACGATGATGCCCGTATCAGCGCCGGGAATCTGGGTGACCGCGCTGGTCACCCCTTCGCGGCGTAAATCGGCCACGATTAAATCACCGAATACGTCGCCACCCACACTGCCGACAAACGCCGCCTCACTGCCGACACGGGCCCACCACGCCGCGACGTTGGCTGCCGATCCTCCAGGTGCCAACTGAATTTTACCGGTTGTATCTCCACCACGGAGCAGTGCGCTGTCAGTCTGCATCAACACATCCCAGACCAGATCACCGACCGCCACCAAGGCCCCTGCGCGTATCTGCATGAATTCGTCACTTCCTGTGTCGTTGTCGTGGGTACGACCGAGCCACGCCTCGCGGCGTAGCTCGCTCTTTCATCTGCACGCATTGTACCCTACCAGATGCCCGACTATTCTGCGGGGGACATCTCACGTAGCGGCATACGTTGCCAGAGCACCATGATAATCACGGCGGCAGCACTCGCCACCAAGGCCCCACCTACGTGATAGGGAGCCGTATGATGCACCTTGTCGGAGAGCACACCGGCCAGCAACGGTGCCACCACCGTCGTCAGCGACACCAACGCTTGGCTTCCACCCAACGTCACTCCTTGAGCCTGCGCCGGCACGCGCCGTGACACCAGACTCGTCAACGAGGGCGTCGCCATGCCACTGCCAATGGCCAACAAGACGATGGCCGGGTAGAGCCAGAGCGCGGTTGGCGCTACGGCCAACCCCTCAAATCCGACCGCCATGACCACCATACCGATCATGGCCAAGCGCGCTTCACCAAACCGAGGCACCAACATGCGCAGTAAAAACCCCTGTACGATTACAGCCACCAACCCGACGGTGGCAAATATCCACGCATTGTCGTACGCCGTCATGCTGTAGCGTCGATCACTGTACACCGCAAAATTACTCTGCATGCCAGCAAAGGCGAGATTCAACAGCACGATGCCAATCAACAATGGCCGTATCTCGCTCTGGGCGAGCACCTGTTGGACTCTGGTGATGGGGTTGATCCCATGGACCTTGGGGGCACGTTGCTCTGCTGGTAATGACTCTGGCAGCACCACATACCCGAATACGACATTGGCGAACGATAATGCGGCTGCCACGTACACTGGCACTGCGAGTCCGTATGTACTCAGGATTCCCCCGAGTGCCGGCCCAAGCATGAATCCGAGACCAAAGGCGGCTCCAATCATGCCCAGCCCGCGGGCACGATTCTCGGGCGTGGTGATATCGGCAATGTAGGCTTGTGCCGTCGAAATGTTGGCACCAGTCACACCATCAAGAATGCGTGAGACAAACAACGCCCCCAGCATCAACCATGGACTCAGTACCAACAAGTACTCGGATGCGCCAAAGAGCAGATACCCGACTCCCGTACCTGCAAGGCTCACCAGCAAAATGGGACGTCGCCCATAGCGATCTGACAAACTCCCCAGCCATGGGGCACAGAGAAACTGCATCAATGCGTAGACGGCCGACAATAGACCGACGATTACGGCACGATTCACGCTAAACCAGGCCTCGCCACTCCCTTCGAGAATTTTCACATAAAACGGCAGTACGGGTATCACAATGCCGATTCCCAAAAGGTCGATAAATACTGTCAAAAAGATAAATATCATGGGCGAACGCGGTGTAGTCTGCTTTGCTTGCACAGAAGTGCAGTCCTTTCTCTACCGAACGGTACGTCAATACTCTCAGCATGGTAACAATATGCACGTACATTGTCAATGATTTGCACATCATTTGTATAGATATGACCGGAAGTGGGGTGGAGTAACGGAGCCACAATCAAGCAGACCGCTCAAAAACATTTGCGTAACACCGCAACAAGTGGTATAATCTTCTGACAGTTGCCTTATCACAAGGCAATTTTGTGTGTTGTCTAGCTACCAATTCCAAGAAGGGGTGCTGTCATTACGGACCGATTGCGATTCAATACCCGCATCCGCGCACGCGAGGTGCGCCTCATCGACGAGGAAGGCAATCAAGTAGGGATTGTGCCAATTCGAGAGGCACTACAGATGGCCGAAGACCGGGCATTAGATCTGGTCGAGGTTGCTCCCAACGCCGTACCGCCGGTATGTCGTATCATGGATTACGGCAAATTCCGCTACGAGCAGTCCAAAAAAGAGCGCGAGGCACGCAAGCACCAGAAGCAAGTCGAGCTAAAGGAAGTGCGGCTCAAGCCCAAGACAGACAGTCACGACATCGACGTGAAGGTGAAGCAAGCGCGCAAATTTTTGCAAGCCGGCGACAAAGTCAAATTCACGTTGCGTTTTCGCGGTCGTGAGATTTTCCACCCTGATATCGGCCTTGAGATGCTTGAGCGCATGGCCGAAGATTTACGTGATGTTGCTGTCGTCGAGCAAAAGCCCTTGATGGAGGGACGTGTACTTTCGTTGCTGCTTGCCCCCAGCACCAAAGCACGCCAACAGGGAAGCAAGGCGACGCAAGGCGGGCCCAAGCCAGAGGGAGCCAAGCCGGCCCCAGTAGCCGCGGCCAACAATACCGCTGACGTAGCAGAAGAGGAATAGTCATGCCCAAGATGAAGACCCACAAGGGTACGGCCAAGCGTTTCACCTTCACCGGATCCGGGAAGTTGGTAAGTGCCATGGGTCGTCGCGGTCATTTTCGCCGCCGCAAGTCCACCCGTCTCTTGCAGAAGCTGAGTCGCATGCAGGAAGTCCACGAGTCAACACAAGAGCGTGTGCTCAAGGGCTTGCCATACCGCAAGAAACACGCCCGTTAAGCACCAATCCGTGGTGTTGCTGGGTGTCCAACGGATAGAGTTGACGTAGAGAAAAGAGAGCAGGAAATACCATGGCTCGTGTCAAACGTGGAATGATGGCGCACAAGCGCCACAAGAAGCTTCTCAAGCAGGCCAGCGGCTACCAAGGGAGCCGAAGCCGTCGCTATGCGGTTGCCAAGCAGACCCTCATGAAGGCGTTGTCGTACGCGTTCCGTGACCGCCGCGCCCGAAAGCGTGATTTTCGCCGCCTGTGGATTATCCGCATCAATGCCGCAGCACGCATGTGTGGTGTCTCCTACAGCCGCCTGATGAACGGCCTCAAGAACGCCGGCATCCAGATTGACCGCAAGATGTTGGCCGATTTGGCAGTACGCGACATGAACGCGTTCCGTCAGATTGCCGAGCAGGCCATCAATCCGGCATCGTGATTCGAAGTACGCAAAACGCGCACATTCGCACCATCCGCTCACTGCGTGACGATCGCTCGTTGCGCCATCGTGAGCGGATGTTTGTGCTTGAAGGGGTGCGCCTTGTCACTGAGCTCATCCAGAGCAGGCTAGCAGTCACCACTGTCGTCTACGACCCCGATGTTCTTGCCAACACCTCGGCCGGTCAGGTGTTGTTGCGGCTGATTGTCGATCAACCGTACAGCCTACCGGCGAGTGCGGAAGTCATCAAGTCTGCGAGCGACACCACCACACCGCAAGGGGTACTTGCGGTGGCGCCATGGCCACATCTACCGACAGGCCGTGAAGGCGTACACGTCATCTGCGATGAAATCCAAGATCCCGGCAATATGGGCACCATCATCCGCAGCTGTGATGCCATCGGTGTGGCTGGCATCTGGTGTACCCGGGGATGCGTGGATGTATATGCCCCCAAAACAGTACGCGCCAGCATGGGAAGTCTATTGCGGGTCCCCATGTGGGTCGACCAAGATTGGCAAAGCATCACACAGGCCACGGCACACACGCGCCGCTATGCGGCAGATGCCACCCAGCACAGCATCGACTACTGCACGGTGGACTGGTGTGCCCCGAGCACCCTCATTATTGGCAACGAAGCACGCGGGCTCAGCCAATCTGCACGCACACTCGCCGATCAATTCGTCATGATTCCCATGCGGGCAGGCATCGAGTCACTCAATGCGGCCATGGCCGCCACCGTCATTTTGTTTGAAGCACAACGGCAATTGCGGACTCAAAGCTGACACATACCGCGGGGCGTGGTATACTAGCAACAAATTACATACAAGCGTTGACGAAGCGAGTACGGTACCAACGACGCCCAGGGAGTGGCAATCAATGACTGCGAGTTGCCGCCGCACGAAGTACCCGAAGTTCCCTTCCGAGCTGTCCACCTGAAGCATACGCCCCGGCGTATGTGCGTAGGGGCGACCGGTGCCCACCGTTACCTGGGCAAATAAGGGATGTACCTGCGTGTACATCCGAATCAGGGTGGTACCACGAGCCACGCATCGTCCCTGACGGTTGCGTGGCTCTTTGTGTTTTGTTCCTGTCATATGGAGGCAACTGTGACGATTATCGACCAACTCGCACACATCGAACAAACCGCGCTGGCCACACTCAGCGACATTCGTGACGCCGAGGCATTAAGTGAGTGGAAGAGCACCTACTTGGGCAAACAGGGCGCCATCGCCAAACTCAGCCGCGAACTCGGCACGTTGTCGGCCGAACAACGCCCGGCAGCTGGTCAACGCTTTAATGCGGTACGGACGGCCCTCGACAGTGCCCTTGCCGACCGTGAAAACCACATCCGTACCCACGCCCTGCAAGATGCCTTCAACAACGAGGCGGTCGATGTCACGCTGCCTGGGCGCTCCCCTGTCATGGGGCGCTTGCATCCGAGTACCCGTGTGTTGCGCATGATTACCGACATCTTCGCCGAAATGGGCTTCCAGGTTTGGGAGAGCCCCGAAGTCGAGACCGACACACTCAACTTCGAATTACTCAACATTCCCGCCGATCACCCAGCCCGCGACATGTGGGACACCTTTTATATTGAAACACCGCCAGGTGCAGAAAAAGTGCTCTTACGCACGCACACATCACCCGGGCAAATCCACGCCATGCGGGCTCACGCCCCACACCCGGTGCGTGTCATTTTGCCGGGGAAGTGCTATCGCTATGAGCAGGTTACGACCCGCCACGAAATGATGTTCCACCAGGTCGAAGGGTTGGCTGTGGGCACGCACATCACCTTTTCCGATCTCAAGGGCACATTGGTCGGCTTTGCAGAGCGCCTCTACGGCGCCGGCACCAAAACCCGTTTCCGCCCCAGCTATTTCCCGTTTACGGAGCCGAGTGTTGAGCTTGATGTTGAGTGCTTCCTGTGTAAGGGTGCGGGGTGTCGTGTCTGTAAGCAGAGCGGCTGGCTGGAGGTCTCCGGTGCAGGCATGGTCCACCCAGATGTGCTCCGCAACGGCGGTTACGACCCGGCCATCTACAGCGGCTTTGCCTTCGGCATGGGACCAGAGCGCATCACCATGCTCCGCCACGGCATCGACGATATCCGCTGGTTCTTCAGCGGTGACGAGCGATTCCTTGAGCAATTCGTCTAACACGGAGATTGCATGACCCGTCACCTGCTTGCCAAACACGGTATCGCGGTGTGCGCCGCAATGGTTGCCATTCTCGCAAGCGTCATGGCCTTCACCAATCCGCTCGGTGAGGCACCCGACGAGCCTGCCCATATGGCATATGTGCGCTTTCTCGTGAGTGCACAACGCCTACCCGTGCAATGTGCTGCGCCGTGTATCAGCGATGTACCCGGTGAAGGGCATCAACCGCCGTTGGCCTACGTGGCAGCCGCATTGGTGAGTTGGCCTTGGCACAGCGACAGTACGTGGCAAACTCCAGCCGCCAATCCCTCCTTCGTCTGGAATGGTGGCAGCTCACCGCAAGCCTACATACACGGCACGCAAGAACAGTGGCCGTGGCAAGGAATGGCGTTGGCGTGGCATCTATCGCGCTTGTTGTCTGTGCTCTGGGTAACCATCGCGGTTTGGGTCGTCGGGCACATCGCACTACACATCAGCACACCGCATGTCGCCGTGCTGGCCACAACGCTACTCGCCATGACGCCACAGACCGCTTTTATTGGCAGCTCGGTCAATAACGATGCACTACTCTTTTGTTTGGCAAGTCTCGCCCTGTGGGCGGCATTCCGTGCCAGCACGCGTGCCGGTGTTTGGGGGTTGACTGCGCTCATCTGTGCGGCCATGCTCACCAAACAAAACGCCATCGTCCTCTGGCCCCTCGTGGCCTGGGTGCTGTGGTATCGCGTTCCACGATCACAGTGGTGGTCGTCCATATTGGGCAGCGGTCTCATTGCACTCCTGCTCCTCGGTTGGTGGTATCTACGCAACTTTCAGCTCTACGGCGATCCGCTTGGGTACGCCCTCTTTCAACAGACCTACCGGAGCGACACCGTCAACTACGCCTCGAGCAGTACATGGCTCATGCTCTGGCGTCAACTCATTCGCTCGGCATGGGGCACCTTCGGATGGATGAGTATATCGTTGCCGTCATGGTGGTACCACACTGTAGCGAGTATCACCATCATCGCCCTCGTTGGCATAGCAATGCGTCTCTGCCGCCCGCTTCTGGTTACGCCGACACGCATCGCCATGGCGCTCATCGTCATCTGCAGCATGGCCTGGTTCGCTGTCCTCACGCACAGCATTGGCAGTGTGGCTTGGCAAAGTCGCCTCATCATTATGGCCTGGCCGGCACTCGCCATTGTTGCCGCTGTTGGTCTGCGGTGGGCGTTCCCCCTCGTGCCCAACTCATACCTCTTGGGCACGGTCGTCGTCGTCACCCTAATCAATCTAACGCTGTGGTTTGGCCTTGTCCTGCCTGCCATGCCACTGCGCATGCCACCACTCGCGGATACCAGCACCGCACTCGCCAAAGTGGATGGCGCCTACTACACGTTCAAAGGCGAAGCGGGTCGCCTGACCATCATCGACCGCACGCACGACACCACTGCTCGGCCTGGAGGCCAGGTCACGGTGCAGGTGCGTTGGTTGGTTGTTGAGCGCCCATACCGTACGCTACAACTGTCACTGCGCTGGCGCGATGCGCAAAAACAACTGCTCAGCGACATGCGTGCGCCCATCCACCCGAGTATCCCGAGTCTCTTGTTTACCCGTGGCGATCGCTTCATCGGTGTCTACCACGTCGATGTCCCTCGCGATTTCACTGCCGGTAGATACTCCCTGCTCTTGTCGCTCGTCGACACAGAACGACAACAACGGGCGGTGCTTCGACTCGTCGATAACCGCTACATGGGCGACAGTGTTTTTTTACCCGTCATCATCAGCACCACCCCATAACATTCGTCACAAAGGAGAAAGTCATGCGTGTACCGTTATCGTGGCTCCGTGAATACGTCGATATCCACCTGCCACCCGCAGAATTGGCCGAGTTGCTGACGCGCTCCGGACTCGAAGTTGATGCCGTCGAACATATCGGCACGACGAATTCCGAATTACCGTGGGATCCCTCACTGGTCTTTGTGTGTAATATTCTTGAAGTCACCCAACACCCCAACGCCGATCGCCTGGTATTGGCCGAGGTCGACTACGGTGCCGCCCAGCCCCATATCGTGGTCACCGGGGCACCCAATCTGTACCAGTACAAAGGACTTGGCAAGCTGACGCATCCGCTCAAGTCGGTCTTTGCCAAAGAGGGTGCAGTGCTTTATGACGGGCATGTCGAGGGCAAAGTCAAAGTCAAGCTGAAAGGGAAACCAGTCCGTGGGGTCATGTCGGATGCCATGCTCTGCTCCGAAAAAGAGCTCGGTCTCTCCGAAGAGCACGAAGGCATCTTGTTGCTCCCCGACGACGCACCCACCGGTGCTCCACTCGTCGAGTATCTCGGCGACGTCATCATCGACATCGATGTGCTCCCCAACATGGCACGCACACTCTCACTGGTTGGCATGGCCCGTGAAATCGCCGCCCTGACCGGGCAAACGGTGCGACTGCCCGATCCTGTGGTGCCCACCAGCACCCCAATTGGGGCAGATGTGCGTGTGCAGATCGACACCCCCACTCTCTGCCCACGCTTCACCGCTAGCCTGGTCGAAGGGGTCACCATTGCGCAATCCCCCTTTTGGATGCAACGCCGCCTCATCATGGCCGGCATGCGCCCCATCAACAACATCGTCGACATCAGCAACTACGTCATGCTTGAGCTGGGCACGCCCAATCACACCTTCGATGCCGACAACGTCACCGATCGCCACATCGTGGTGCGTCATGCGCGCCCCGGCGAGCAACTGACAACGCTCGACGGGCGCACTCACCAACTTGCACTCGAACATCTATTGGTCTGTGATACACAGCAGGCCCTCAGCGTGGCCGGTGTCATGGGTGGCGAAAGCAGCGAAGTCAGTGCCAACACCCAAAACGTGCTCGTCGAAGCCGCCGTGTGGGAACCAACAATCATCCGACGCATGTCGGCCGCCTTCAAGTTACGCTCTGAGGCCTCCAAACGCTTCGAACGCAACGTGGACCCCGAGATGCTCGAACTCACGCAGCGCCGCCTGACCCAGTTCTTGCACCAGTATGCGGGTGGCACGGTGCGCGCTGGCATGGTTGATGTGCGGAGTGTCCCTCCCCGACAACTGCAAATCGACCTCTCCACCTCAGAGGTCTATCGCATCTTGGGGCTCACCTTCACCCGCGACGTGATTGCCGATCTGCTCGCACGCCTACAGTTCGGATGCACCGCCATCGATGAGCAGACACTCCGTGTCGATGTGCCCAGCTATCGCCAAGATGTCAGCCATACCGCTGATTTGTGTGAAGAAATCGCCCGCATCTACGGCTACGACAACTTACCCACGACCATCATGGCCGATGAGCTCCCTGCACAGCGCACCAACCTGGCCCTCGAATACGAACACTTCGTGCGCGACGTGCTCACTGCCGCTGGCCTCAACGAAGCAATTACCTACTCGCTCACTAGCATCGAATCGGCCAGCAAACTCGATGCCAGCCAGCACGATGCCACGACGTACCTGCGCCTCGCCAACCCCCTTTCGGCCGAACGAGAGTATATGCGACGGGCCGTGCTACCAACCCTACTCGAAGCAGCCATGGTCAACGTACGCGAACAGGGCAAGACGCGCCTCTTCGAGATTGGCCATGTTTACTTACCAGTGTCTGGACAGCTTTTGCCCAATGAGCCACTCCGCGTCGCCATCGTCATGGCAGGGCCACGTCACAACCCGTCGTGGCAAGCGGCAAATCCGGAATCGATTGATTTCTTCGATATCAAGGGCATCGTGGAAACCCTCTGCGAACGCCTAATGGTGGCCAATGCTCACGTAACTATCAGCCAAGCCCCCTACCTACAACCCGGCCGCGCTGCGACACTCATGCTCGCTGATCGCGAAATCGGTCACTTTGGTGAACTCCATCCCGACGTGCGTGCGAACTTCGGCCTCCCCAATCAACGCACCGTCGTGGCAGAACTCGACCTGGCTTCCTTGATTGCAGCAGCTCAGGTGCCCACGTATCGCAGTATCTCGCGTTACCCCGCAAGCACCCAAGATCTGGCCCTCATCGCCCCTGTGCATGTACCCGCCGAACGCATCGAGGCCGCCATCCGCAAATACGCGGGACCTGCCCTCTACCGCGTCGAGCTGTTTGATGTGTACAGTGGGGCGCAACTCGAACCCGGCTACCGGAGCCTCGCATATCGCGTGTCGTTCCGGAGTACCGATCGTACCCTCGCCGATGATGAAGTCACTAAACTCCGCAACAAAATCATCCGTGGCGTCGAATTCGATACCGGCGCCAAAATACGCTCGTAGTCGTCACGCCATCCCCCCCACCGTTACCGCCATGTCATCCCCATCCTCTCAATCACACCGATTGGGAGGATGAGTATTTGTTGAGTATGTTTATCATCTTATTGACAAAGTTTTTTTCTTTTGCTATTATTTAATCAATAAACATGATAATAATACTCATGTATAAACAAATGGAGATGACAGCATGGTCTATCATTTCGATCGCAACGCCCTCAAAGTCGCTCAAATCACACTCGTCGTCGTCTTGGGGATTGCCTATATCAGTGCCACCCCATGGCTCATTTACGGAGGGGCCCTGTTGTTGGCGCTAGCACTAGCAGCACCACAATACGCACCCCAGGCCTACGTGTACCGTGCAGTACGGCGCATTGGTCTGATTGGCACACACATTGTCGACGAAGACCCAGCTCCGCACCGATTTGCCCAGCAGATGGGATTTGCAGTGCTCCTCATCGCCAGCGTCGCAGCGGCACTTGGATGGAGCAGCCTAGCCTGGGGGGCCACGCTACTGGTGATCGGCCTCGCATTACTCAACATCGTGCTCGGGTTCTGTGCCGGATGCTTTGTACACGCTCAAATTGCCCGGTGGCAGAGGTAATTCATGCTCGAACGTGCCTTCCTTGTCATCGCCATTGTGCTCCTCGTTGTGGCGCTACGCTGGTACATCATGTGGCGCCAGCACCAGCACCGCGGGCAACAGTTCACCCACGCCGACTTACCACTCGGGCGACCAGGAATCATCGCATTGACCACGCGTCATTGCATGCAGTGTGAGCGCCTCCAAAAGCCCGCGTTACAGCGCTTGCAGGCCCAACGTCACGATGTCACCGTACTGTGGCGCAACGTGGCCGACGAGCCCGAACTCGTCAAACAATTCGGCATCATGACGGTGCCCAGCACGGTGGTACGTGGTGCCAACGGCGAATTACGCCACATCAATCTTGGGTACACGGACGAGCACACGCTCTTGCAACAAATCGCCTAAACAGGCATCATCGCAGGGCACAACTGTTCCCTGCGTGCATATATACCAACGGCTGTGATGCGGTACACATCACAGCCGTTGTTGATTTGGAAGAACGAAGATGTGGGCGGTTACCGGCGACCAGTCCGGTGGAACAGGTTCATCGAATCAACCGAAATACCACTGTGAATGCGTTGCATGACTTCGGCGAGCAGGGTTGACACCGATAGCACCGTCACTTGAGGGTGTGCACTTACATCTCCCACGGGCAGTGTATCAGTGGTCACAAACTCACGAATCGGGCTCGCAGCGATGCGATTTAATGCTTGCCCAGCCAAAATCGGATGTACCACACACGCAGACACCGATCGTGCGCCGCGATCCACGAGCAACTCGGCGGCCGCCACCAACGAATTGCCAGTGGCAACTTCATCATCTACCAGCAAACAATCACGATCGACCACATCGCCGATGATATTCAAAGCCTCCACATGACGTTCGGTTTCACTGGCCGGTTGAATCTCATGCAAATGACGCTTTTCTACGATGGCTAACGGCGCTCCAAGTTTTTCAGCAAAGTTACGTGCTCGTTTGGCAAAGCCCATGTCTGGCGCAACCACGGTATACGATCGGTCATTGCGACGTGCTGCAAAATGACGCACCGTAAGTGGCATGGCGCTGAGTTCATCAACTGGAATGGAAAAAAACCCTTGAATCTGCCCCGCATGCAGGTCGATGGTGATAATCTGCTGGGCACCAGCCGCCTGAATCATGTCGGCCAACAACCGTGCCGTAATCGGCACCCGCGGTTGATCGCGCTTGTCGGTACGTCCGTACGCATAAAAAGGAATCACCGCAGTCACACGCCCGGCTGCAGCTCGCCGACAGGCATCGAGCATGATGAGCAATTCCATGATGCGATCGCTCAGTGGTGACGACAACGACTGCACCACAAAGACGTCTTTTTCACGCACACTTTCGTTGAGCCGCGCAAAAATGTTGTCGTTGGGAAATTTGGTCAACGTAATATCGCCGAGTGTGACTCCAAGCCGGTCGGCAATGGCTTGCGCTAACGCCGGGTTGCCACTCCCGCTAAAAATACGCATCTCACTAAAACGACTACTCATGACGCGCTTGCCCTTTGCTCCAACTACGATCCGCCTTGTCTGTATTGTAGACCCTTTCGGTCTGACCTGCAATGCAGAGGCAGTCCGGTGAGACCGGACTGCCTCTTTATTACCCCGCTACCAGTTTTCCACCGTATGTACACCGGTTATCCGCACAACATCCCCTGGTTATACACCTTTTATCCACATCTTATCCACATTTTTATGAATCAGACAATCACGATGGTGACCACAGCCACTCATCCAACACCAAGCAGTATCCACTATGAAAGATCCATCATGGACGACTCCACTACACGGGCTGATTTCGGCAATGGCCACCATATCAACACCACAAAACTCACCGTCACCGCAATCACACCAAACCAGGCATCGATGACGTTTGAGCTGACAATGGTGGGGGTCGACAACGCAGAATTGGCATACCCCACAAACATACCGGCATACAGATTATTCACGACGTGCATGCCGATGGCGCGCTCAACCCCGTTGTCTTTGATGCTCAACCAGGCCGTGCCCACACCCACCAAGAAGTAACTCAACGCCATCGGAATTGCTCCACCGAGCGCTTTCGACATCTCCGGATTTGCGAGATGCGGCACCATAAAAAGCACACCCGACAATAACGTGAGAAAGAGAGGCTGTGCCCACACACGTGCCACTGCCTGCATCAGATAACCCCGAAAAAACAACTCCTCACCGGCTGCCTGAAAGGGAATCAACAACAGTACCAACGGTGCAATCGTCAGCCATGCCCCGAGATTGAAACTCCACACATAGCGCTCTGGGTAGATGAGGTATTCAATCAGCGTCCACACGATTCCCGTGCCGAGCCAGATTGCCATGGCTTGCCACACCAACGGCCAGCGAAATGCGCCGGTGCTCAACAAATCGCTGAGTGTGCGCCGATGAATGATGCGCTGGGCCAACCAGACTCCCACAAACAGCATGATTGGCGAAAACATCAACAGCACGAATTGCACGGGGTTCGTCGAGCCACCCATCATCGTGCCGCTCTCATCGATGACAATAATTTTCATGATGCCGCCAATAATCACGGGAACGGAGCCAATCACCACATAGCACACCAAAATCAATACTACTCCTACCCACCAACTCCACCACTTACTATTCCCCGTTTGGGTGTTCTGAAGCCACTCCATGCACGTCCTCCTCCCTATGGAATCATCGATCCAATGAAATATCCCAACACAGCGCCACAGATAGCAAACAACACTCCGAATACCAATCGATTCATGTGTACCTCTATGCCAGCAAGCCGCACACGATACGCCACCCACGGCAACACCGTAAATATACTCATCGTTGCAAGCACAAGCACGACTGCGAGCATCACCAATTGAGCTACCACCAACCACCACTCCGATGCTTGTGTGGATACCCATGGTCCCACCACGCCCAATAGTATAGCGACACTCGCTCCCAACCCCACGCTACTCCACAACGCCGGCCTTGCAAACATACGTGCCGCACGCTGATATTTGGTGGTCATATCCGTAGCACTAAAAATGGCCGCTGTACCCGGAGCCGCCTTGAACAAGTGTATTTGCCCCTCTATCGATATCACGTGATGCCAGCCCGCTGCCGCACACAGCGCATAGTACTCGGGCTCTGGTTTGTCCTGATAATCAATGGCAAACACTGCCTGCTCGGGCGGTGCTTGCTCAAGCACCATCCACATACCATTTATCCGCGACAGGCGCCAACCCGTGGCTGCCCACTCAGTCAATTTGCGCATATCTGCTTCTTCAGCAAATGCAAGCCCGGAGCAGATCTCACGCCGTGATACGGGCATCTGCTTTGTCCACCGTGCCATCATGATTCCTTTCACCATACACCTTCACACCGCCTTCGCCCAACGATATGCTCACATCATGGCACCAACCACAAAAACAACAGCACTGTCACAAGTGCCAGAGCAATTGGACTCACCGAAACCACAACTTGGCCAACTCCACGCCATTCACGCAAACGATACGCCAACCATGGCAGCACGGTAAATATGCACCATGTTTGAGCTGCAATGACAATCGCCAGCAACCCGTAGGTTCCAATGAGCGCCACCCACTCTGGCTCAAGTTGATTCCGCCACGGAATACCCCATACAATAATCGCCAACCACACCGCCACCAACGTGACAAGACTACCGACTGCCGGAGCGAACAGCTGGCGCTGCGCACGCCGATACTTGGTGTGCATCTCGGCTGTGGAAAACATTGCAGGGGTGCCCGGGACCGCTTTAAATAGATGTATCAAACCATCCATTGAAATAACATGCTCCCACCCACTTGCACGACACAACTCAAAGTACTCAGCATCGGGCTCATACAGGTAGTCCACCGCAAATACCACTTGCTCCGCTGGTGCCGGCTCAAGTACATACTTCAAGCCACGAAAACCGGTCAATCGCCACCCTTCAGCCGCCCAATCGCCGAGGCGCTGTAAATCACCGGCTTCGTCAAACGCAATCCCAAGGCTGGTCTCATATCGTTTTTTCGGATTCCTCATCATGCATACTCTCATTCAACTTCCCCAGCGCAAAATCAACCATGGCCCGCTTGCGCGCAATCTCGTTGACGAGTCGAGCACGTCCTTCAGCCGTTGTCACGTAGACCTTGTTCGGGCCATCGACTTCACAGCGCTCAAGGAGCCCTGCCTCAACCAGTTGCCGCAACGTCGTATACAGTGTTGCTGGCCCAATATGCACCACCTGATTTTCAACCTGTAGTAGCATCTGCATCACCGCATAGCCATGCTGTGGTGTAATCAGCGCCGCCATAATGTAAAACTGCGAGTCGTTCAACTCCCCATTCGAAATCGAATCGCGCCTTGGCATTGCTGTCCCTACTTACATACAGATATATCAATGAATGATATATCTGTCATACTATATCATTCATTGATACATGTCAAATACGTGCCACCGATCCGCCAGCTGCACACAACCGAATCACACGATTCATCGACATCGCATCACGCACAAGTGGCGATTACCAACCAGCGCGACGTGTACCCGCATCTCCATAACGCCGAGCGTACATCAGATAGGTACCCAAACGCTTGCTCACCCTCATTTGCATCAACGGTGCACACCATGTAACGACCCCGCCGATTGGCGGGGTCGTTACGTTGAGGGAACAAGCCCACCAACCCATGTACACAGGCAATTACGACATAGCGCAGGCGTCGTCGTACGCGACATCCGAACACCAATGTGTACGACGAAGGGATGTGCGACGGGAACGACCCTCACAACGACTGCGATGCAATATTCTGAGCCAAGATTGTACGACGTCCATGTGCGACAGTCACAATCCATTGTTCGTCTGATAACCCACAACGCATGCGCACCTCCACAACGTGCACAACTGTGCTGATGCAGTCATCATATCTGCCAATGACGCATTGCATCGGCGCTAGTACCAGCCATGTTGGTGACAGCCTTCTGCGTACGACGTACGATCACGGGTGCGCGCGACGCTTCCACGCTACAACATCGATTGATGTGCCGCTTGGGCATACGCATGTCGCCTATAAAAAATCACCTCTCTGAAGAAATTCAGAGAGGTGATGATATTGGTAGCGGCGAGCGGATTCGAACCACTGACCTTCGGGTTATGAGCCCGACGAGCTGCCACTGCTCCACGCCGCGATGACTATTCTTAGTATAGCGCAGTTTACCCAGCCACACATGAGAGTCGCATAAGCAGGAGGTGTGCAAGACACGCGAACCCCCCCAGAGAATGTATTCTCTGGGGGGGTTGCTACCAAATTGGTAGCGGCGAGCGGATTCGAACCACTGACCTTCGGGTTATGAGCCCGACGAGCTACCACTGCTCCACGCCGCGATGTGGATGGCGCACAGACCTAGTCTCCCACAAGGCAACCTTGCAGTACCTTCAGTGC
>JBBAWX010000015.1:23015-79541 GCA_040396955.1 Roseiflexaceae bacterium | reverse complement strand
CTGTGACGATGACATCCCGAGTGGCTTGGCCAGTGGCTACATCCTCAACCAAAACGAAGAAATCGAGCACGGCATTTGTGCCTACGGCGACGTCGATGCCTTTCGCGTGCCCCTCGTCAAAGACAAACTCTACAGCTTCGAGATTACCTTGTCTTCGGGCACCGTCGATCTGGTCCTCGATCTGTACGACCCGCTCTTCCGACTCGTTGCCCAAAACGACGATTTTTATGAGCACTCCAGTTCTACGGCCAGCTCCATCGACCCACAGATCAACAACTACCGGGCCCCCATGGACGGAGTCTACTTCTTGCGAGTGCGTGAGGCCACCGGCATGAGCCTTGGTACATACTCGCTGGCCTTCAACAACCTCAGTTACACGGGCATTGGTGGTGATGAAAGCCTCGCACCCATCAACAGCAGTGTGTGCCAAGATGTATACGAGCCGGACGGCTTGCCCGAACAGGCACGCATGATCCTCTCCAATCTGCCCCAACGTAACCACCGGATGTGCCCGAGTGGTGATGCCGATTGGGTGAAGTTTTTTGCCAAACAAGGGAGCATCTACTACATCTACACCGACACGAGTCCCTATGGAGGCGACTACATCAACGGTGTATTACCGGGTGCCGACACCAGCATAGCGCTCTTTGACCGTGACGGTGTGACCGTGCTGAGCACCAACGACGACCTCGATGACACCACGTTTGACTCACAAATCGTCTTCACGAGCATCCCAGTAAGTGGGTACTACTTCATACAAGTCAAAAACAACGGCGACATCGGCCAACCGACCATCAAGTACGATGTGGTGGTTGAGCAGTGTGCCCCGAGCATGAGTTGTGGCCGTGGCAACAGCGTGATTGCACCGACCGCCACCCCCATCCCCGAAGAAGACACGACCACCGATGACGGCACCACGAGCGAAGACGACACATTCACCGATGATCCGACCGACACCGAAGATGTCATGTACATCCCGGCCAGCATGCGGAGCACCAACGAGCTCTTCAACGGCATCGCCACCAAATTTGTGGACGTGGCGTTTGCCAGCCTGTGGAGCCGCAGTGACCGCCCAGTAGCACGCCAACAGGTGAGTCGCAGTTGGTTGTGGGGGCCAGCCGGCATCATGGCGCGTGCCGAGAGCTACCTGCAGGTCAACGGTGGCTTGCGCCAAGTGCAGTACTTCGACAAAGGGCGCATGGAAATCAACAATCCGCAGGCGCGGCGCTCAGACCCGTGGTATGTGACGAGTGGCCTGCTCGTCAATGAGCTCATCACGGGCCAAATGCAGGTCGGCAACAGCGAGTTCATCAGTCGCGAAGCAGCCAACGTGCCGATTGCCGGCGATCCGGCCGATAGCGTGGGGCCGACCTACGCCAGCTTTGCAAGCCTGGTCGGGCGCCGGGCTGCCAACCGCACTGATGAGCAGGTCAATCAGCGACTGTTGCGTGACGGCACCATCATCCCGTTCAACCCCGCTGGTACGACCGTGGCCACCCTGAGTTTTTATGCGACACAGACCGGCCACAACATTCCAGAGGTCTTTTATCGCTACCTAACCAAGCGTGACGTCGTCTACGTCAATGGACGTACCCAGGTTGGCCCAATCATGGATTGGGTGTACACCATGGGTTACCCGATTAGCGAAGCGTTTTGGACACGCGCCCAAATCGGCGGTGTGGAGCAGTGGGTGTTGGTGCAACCCTTTGAGCGGCGCGTGCTCACCTATGTACCCACCAACCCAGCCGGTTGGCAGGTGGAGCAAGGCAATGTGGGGCGCCACTACTACCGCTGGCGCTACGGCGAAGAATTGCCCCAATAGCGTGTTTTGACCACTGTCATAGCAGTGTAATCACATCCAGCCCCAAAATATGCTACGCTGTGCGTGATGACACACGAACCAGATTATTCGACACTACCACTCAACACGTACGAGTTCGCATTTCCCGTCCTCAAAAAGCGGGAAGACCCGTTTGACGTGGTAAAAAAAATAAGCGACGAAATCGGCCCACGCCCCGTCACCTCAATTGCTGAGGCGCAAGTTGCCGCATTCATGGGCGGGCGCTTGCGTCGTGCCGGCATGCAGGTATGGAGCGATCCCTTTTATACGCACATGCAAACCGGCACCGGCGCATTTAGTGTGGCCGTGCTCGCCGCAGCAGTGGTTATTTTGTGGGGCAATCAGCGTGAATATGCACTCGCGAGTGCCATTGTTGCCTTTCTCATTGCGATTATTACCACGTCGGCTCGGTTGATGCGCATCGGTCAACGTCAACACGAGAGCCAAAACGTGGTGGCGACACAAGCCTCCCTGTCAGCGCCGACGCGCCGTGTGGTGCTGCTTGCCCCGCTCGACAGCCACCAGCCTAGTGACCCACTGAGCAATCGCGAGGCCCGCGTGGGTGCTACAGCCGCTCTGCTCACGTTCGCCTGCATCGAATTTTTTGTGCCACTGCCACTCCCCGAGTTGGTCAGGCTCATCATCATGGCAACCCCGGCCGTCTACCTGGTGGTCGCTGCCAGCGCCGAGTTGTGGGTGCGAAGTCAGCCCTACTCACCGGGAGCCGTCAGCTACGCCAGCGCTCTTGCGACCATGCTCACCGTCATCGAGGATGTGGGGCGACTCCCCAAGACCGAAATTTGGGCCGTCGGGCTCGGCGGCGGGAGCACGGGTGCCGGGCTCCGGGCGCTCCTCAAACGCTACCCGTTCGACCGCCGCGCCACGTTTTTTATTGGCCTCGAGGGGATTGGACGTGGCTCGCTGAGTTACATCATCAACGACCATAGCGAACGCCAACGGAGCGCAGATCCACTCCTAGTCGATTTGGTCACCGAAGCCACCTTTGGTGTGCGCGCCGAACCGCGCATCGCCACCTTCCCCGTCTTGGTACGCCCCCTCGTACAATCCGGTCGACGCGCGATTTCGATTGCCTGTCTCGACAATCAAGGCCGCGTCCCCCTGCAGGGAAGCCCCAAAGACACCAGCGTCGCCGTCAACGCCAGCCTTCTCGAACAGACCGCCCGGCTGGTGGCCAACACCGTGCGAGGCATCGACACCAGCGACATTTAACGGATACGGCCATGAACGGCTAGGTAGGCCAGTGCATAGGCATCAACCGCAGTCAGTGCCGACGCCTCGTACTGCCAATCGTCGACATGCACGCGACAGCGCGTGCCTGCGTGTGTGACATCGATGCTGAGCCGCCCGTCGACACCAAGCAGTTCGAGTACCAACTGGCGAATTTGCTGCTCACTGGGAAGCCAGAGCACCTCATACGCCAACACACTGTCGAGCGCCCATTCACTGGCCCCATGAAACAACAGGGCCGGTTGCCCCTCGATCAACGCTAATTCCACTGCACCCGGTGCCACCAACCAGGGCTCACTTGGGTCGTCAACCAGACAAAACCAATCTCCGTTTTGCGGATTCCAACGCACACCAGCCGCCCGCAAGGCCTGAGCAAGTGCTCCATCAATCATAGCGTTCATTCTTTCTCAAGTTCTGCGCGGACCCGCCGAATTGCAGTCATACGGTCACGTTGCATCATCTGCAACACTTCACTCCACTCTTGCCGAAAGGGTTGCATGTGCTGGTAGAGGATGTCGGCAATCAGCAGGTTGCGGTACCATTTACGATTTGCGGGAATCACGTACCACGGCGCCGCAGAGGTATGCGTGGCACGCATTGCCTCATCGTAGGCCGCAAGGTAGGCATCAAAGTGTTGCCGATCGCGCCAATCCTCGGCCGAAAGTTTCCAGGCCGTGTCGAGTTGTTGTTCGCGCGCCATGAGCCTGCTCGCCTGCTCGGCTTTGTCGATATGTAAAAAACACTTGATGATGATGGTGTTGTGATCGAGCAACAACGACTCAAAATTCCGAATATCGCCAAACCGTTGTTGCCGAATGCTATCGGTGATAGTGCCTCGTACGTAGGCGGCCACGACGTCTTCGTAGTGCGAACGATTAAAAATGCCCATCATGCCGCTTGCAGGCACGGCCGCATGCACGCGCCACAAAAAATCGTGAGCTAGCTCATCAGGAGTGGGCATTTTAAAGGCCTTGACTTGGCAATTGAGTGGGTCCCCTTGCCGCATCACAAAGCGTACAACACCGTCTTTGCCGCTTGCATCCAACCCCTGTAGGACCAATAGTAGGCGGTGAGTGCCAGCCCCAATCATCAAGGCCTGTAACTCGGCTACTTGGAGCATGAGGGCGTTCGCCTGTTGTTTGGCATCCTCTTTGCTGAGCGGAGACTCCAACACCGTGGGGTGTTCGTGCAACGGTGGCATCTGCATGGATATCGGGGAAAGCAACGGCAAGCTAACCTCCTCAGGTCGTCATGTAGCGCGTCTCAATGCGCAAAAACCGGTACTTAGGGGTGTATGTGTGTCGGCGTCCACATCATGGGACGACCACGGAAGCAACCACTTCTGTAGGGCATCATACTATACCACACCTCGAGATACACGCGATTTCCTCCCATTCAAAGTGCATTGTGCTATAATTGCAAAAGTATTTCGGCAGATGCGAGGCGACCCGATGAAAGAGCTCTTTCGTCGTGCTCCAAAAGCGTTTACGCCCGGCGAGCAGACACCAACTCCAGACACCCCGGATAACATGTGGGTCAAATGCCCAGCATGTGGTGATTTAACCTACATCAAACAGCTCCGCGACAACCTCAAAGTGTGTCGCTGTGGTCATCATATGCGACTCAGCGCTGTGGAGTGGCAAGGGTTGTTCGACCAGGGATCGTTTGTGGAGATGGATGGCACCATCACCCCACTCGACCCCCTCAAGTTCGTCTCCCCCAAAGACAACTACGCCCAAAAGCTTCGTGAGAGTCAGCAGCTGACCGGGTTGTACGACGCCATGATCGGCGGTGGTGCCAGCATCATGGGGCAACCGCTCCAAGTGACCATCTCGGAGTTTGAGTTCATCGGTGGCTCCATGGGGAGCGTCTTCGGCGAAAAAATCGCCCGCGCCGCCGAACGAGCCTACGAACTCAGAGTCCCATTACTCACGATTAATGCGTCGGGCGGTGCACGCATGCACGAAGGCGTGATTTCGTTGATGCAACTCCCCAAAGTCAACTTGGCGTTGGCACGGCTCGGGAGCATTGGCATGCCGCATATCTCGTTGATGACCGATCCCTGCTATGGCGGGGTTTTGGCGTCGTATGCCTCCGTGGCCGACATCATCATTGCCGAGCCGGGCGCCCGTATCGGGTTTGCCGGGCGGCGCGTCATTGAGCAGACGATTCGCCAAAAACTCCCAGCCAACTTCCAAAGTGCGGAGTTCATGCTCGAGCACGGCATGATTGACATGGTCGTGGCGCGTACCGAGCTCCGTAGCACGCTCGCACGGCTCTTCAAGCTCTACACCAACCATTCCATGCCTGCCACCCCCATTCCTGCCGATGTATGAGGATGCGATGAAGACACCACTCAGCGCCTGGGATAAAGTCCAGATTTCACGCAATGTACAACGCCCACGCACACTCGACTATATTCGCATCTTGTGCGACGACTTCTTTGAGCTCCACGGCGACCGGCGCTTTGCCGATGATGCGGCCATTGTGGGAGGTGTCGGCCGCATGATGGGGCAATCGGTGGTCGTCATTGGTCACCAAAAAGGCCGTGACACCCGTGAAAACATGCGACGGAACTTCGGCATGCCCAAACCAGAGGGGTACCGCAAGGCGATGCGCCTCTTTTATCATGCCGAAAAGTTTGCGCTGCCGGTCATCTGCCTCATCGATACCCCGGGCGCCGACCCCAGCATGGAATCAGAGACCCGTGGCCAGGGCAACGCCATCGCCGAGAATATTCTCGTCATGGCCCAATTGCGCACCCCGCTCGTCAGCTTGGTCATCGGCGAAGGTGGCTCAGGTGGCGCCCTCGCCATTGGCGTCACTGACCGCATTTTGATGCTCGAACACTCGGTCTACTCGGTGGCTGCCCCCGAGGCCAGTGCCGCCATTTTGTGGCGCGATGCCTCCAAGGCTGCCGATGCCGCCAAGACAATGCGCATTACCGCCCAAGACCTGCACGAAATGGCCATCGTCGACGAAATCATCCCCGAGCCGGAAGGGGGTGCCCATCACACCCCGGAGGCCACAGTACGCCTAGCCGGTGAGCGCCTCATGCACCACATCGAGCACCTGAGTGCGTTGCCGATGCAGGTCTTACTTGACCAACGCTACCAGAAGTACCGTGTCATCGGCGCCTTTACCCAGGCTGCGACCCCACAACATGGGCACGGCGACATCATGTCGTTTTTGTAGGCCCTCGTTGACTCCCATGGCACCACGCATCCTCGACGCCCTGCTTGCGGCCCAACGCCAATTGCAGGGCGTTTCGGCGACACCGCGCCTCGATGCTGATCTCATCATGGCGCACCTGCTCGGTATCAGCCGGAGCCGGTTGATTCTTGTGCACGACGATCCCCTGACACCCGCCGTGGCACAGTCCTTCCAAGAGGCCGTTGCACGGCGCTTCGACCAAGAACCAGTGGCCTATATTATCAATCACCGTGAATTTTTTGGGATTGATTTTTATGTCGACCATCGCGTACTCGTGCCCCGCCCAGAGAGCGAGCTCCTAGTAGAACTCGCACGAACGGCATCACGCACCCTCCACCCCACCTGGGCGCTTGACATTGGTACCGGCAGTGGATGTCTGGCCATCAGCATGGCGCTTCATGCAGTGGCGCCTCGCATCGTCGCAAGCGATATTTCCCGTGAGGCGCTCGCGGTCGCCGCCCACAACTGCCAGCGCCTCGTAGCACATCAGGTCGACCTCGTTTGTGCCGATTTGTGCCAAGGTCTTGCCCCGGCCCCACTCATCATCAGCAACCCGCCGTACACGCTCATCGACACCATTGATCCGGGGGTACGACGGCACGAACCACACCTCGCACTCGCCGGAGGGGATGCTGACGGCGCCCACATCTACCGGCGCCTCGCTCGTTTGTTGCCATTTCATCTGCAACGCCCGGGATTTTTTGCGTGCGAAATTGAATCCCATCAAGGGCACATTGTGGCCCAGCTACTACGCCAGGCCTGCCCTGAGAGCACGGTGACCGTGCATCAAGATCTCGCCGGTTTCGACCGCGTCGTATCGCTCCATTGGCCCGCATGAGGATCTAGCGGAGTAATCAGCAAGTACCAGATGATGGCGACACCGATGGTGCTCCACATCATCAGCCACGGTGAGACGGTCAAGAGCATCAATGGGCGCCACCAACGAAATAACGCCAACGCCAGAAGTGCACCCGGCCACAGCCAGCGTTGCTCGCCCCGTGCCACCAACACGGCACACGCGATGACCAGTTGGATACTGTAGTGGTTGTGTTGTGCCGGAAAGAGCAACACGAACACGCACGTCAACAGAGCGAATCGCTCGAGTAGACTGCGTGGTTGCTGATGCCACCAGCGCCAGCTCATCCAAGCAATTATGATTGCACATCCAGCCCACAACGGCCAAATCAACTCGGGAGCCTGCCAGACCGCGGCCAGCTGGTACGTCTGTGTGGCGTTGACATCGAGCACAGCCGCAACCAACGTGTGCGTGTCAAAGACGCGCAACAAGGCGTTGTAGATGCCTTGGCGGGACGGAGCCCAGAGTGGTGCAGGAGCCTGCAAAAACGCCCAGTCATACCAAAACGCCAACTGATCACGCCACGGTACCCCGAAATACCCGATAAACCCGGTGACCACCAAACCAGTCACATAGGCGATCCACCCCCACCACCCTCGACCACGAAGCAATGGCCAAACAAACAGCGCAGGGTAGAGCTTCATCATGCTTAATACGGCCAAACAGAATCCGCTCGTGTGTGCGGACGAGCGGGCTGCTCGCACCATACCCCACGTAATCAGCAACCCGACCTGACCAAAGAGCATGTTTTCGTACCAAGCGGGTAACCAGATGGTCACCAGCGCCAACACAGCGGTTTGTGCAGGAGTCAATGCGAGTTGGCGTCGCAACTCGGCAATGATGGCCACGGTCAAGAGCACGTTGATGACCAACCACACCAGATCAACGACGTGCCAGTCGAGTAATGCGATGGGGCGAAAGACGACAGCTGTGAATGGCGGGTAGATGTAGGGCGTGTAGCGGATGCCAGTCATCAGATCGCTCCATGTCGAGCTATCGTACAAGGGCAAACCGTGGTTGAGCGCTAATCCGGCGCCGTAGTAGGCAGCCAGATCCATGCGCTCACCGAGACGCACCAAATGGGGCAGCCCACGAAACCAACCGATGGCGGCAATGAGCCCAACAGCGCACCAGAGGAGGTGCAGAGCTAATCGATGGAAAACCACGTTCGCACCTCTTCCCAACGCCATATTTTGCCCAACCAGAGCCCACACCCAAGCAATGCGATGACACCCAGCCGCGCCCACCAATCGGGTGCCGCCCACACCCCCCACCCCATCAACACCAGATACCAGCTGGTGATACCCAGCAAACGCCACCACGCATATGCGACCTGCTCCAACGCACGCCCCCACCACCAGATGAGTCCGGGAATCAGCAGAGCGGCCAAAGCGGTGGCAATGACTGCACCAGTCACCCCCCAATAGGGAATCAACAGCAGATTTAACACGGTGTTGACGACCGCGGCGACCAAGGTGCTCCAAGCGGTAATCCGTGGCTGTGCGTGGATGACGACCACCATGCTGATAATGGTAACCAGCCCTCCACTGATGGGCATCACCACCAGCACTGCCACCCACAGTGATATATGCGTGCTTGCGTGGCCACTCATCAGCCACAACAGTTCACGGCTCCACAGCGTTACCACGGCCCCGGCCAGTAAGGCCAGCCCCCAGTAATGCCGCAACGACATCTCCCAAAAACGTGCCCGCTCCTCGATCGGTTGGCGGAGTGCAAGGGGTTGCCAGGCCTGCTTTACTGGCTCAATGACCAAAGCCAACAACGACACCAACAAGACCGCCAGTGCGTATTCACCCTGTTGTACGGCATCGACCCGGCCGGCCAATAGCCAGCGATCTTGATAGAGGAGCACCCAAATCGCTAGGCTCGCAGGCACCAACGGGGCACCAAGCCGGAACACGTCAACCATCAGTGGCCAGTGGAGCCGCCCGCCCAACCATGCGCGAGCCAACCAGACAATGAACAGCGCATTGATGATATTGGTGAGGCTAGCGGCCACTATCATGCCCATTTCGCCCCACTGCAACCACAATACCAACACCACACGGGTCAGCGCGGTCACCACCACCACACTCACCACCACCACCACGCTCCGCACGGTATCACCGTGTAACCGGAGCCACGCCAACACAATGCCGTGGAGCACACCAAACGGTAACGAAAGCATCTGAATGTGGATATACTGCGTCAGGGCAGGGCGTTGACCGTACCGCGCCAGCCATGGTGCAGTGATGCTGAGCAACGCAGACAACACGAGCGCACCCACGATTCCTACCACCAGCGCATTCGTGATTAGGTCACGGGCATGGGGCACATCATCGGGCAGATACCGGCTTGCCAACGTCGTCGGGATACCCCAGAGGGCCGCCGTATACGCCACATGCGCCAGCGTTTGCACCAGATCGACGGTGCCATACCCGGCGACTCCCAGCGCTCGGGTATAGAGGGGAGTCAACAGCAGAGCGACCAACGGCCCAAGCAACCCGGCCACCGTGTAGACGAGCGTCGATTTCATGAAATGTGGTGAGCCGGTGGTCGACATGGCACATACGACCTTTCTTGGGTGTGTGGGGTAGCAGACGGGTGCGGTGGCAGGCGTCTTGCGTCAACCTGTATCGGCACATTTGGGTTCTGCGCATTTGCCTGCTACAATACAGGGAGTTTTGCAGAGAGGAACCACAGTGCGATATCGTCTCTTAGCGCTCGATTTGGATGGCACCATCGTCAATCATAATCTCACGATTTCGCCACGCGTGCGCATGGCAATAGCGGCAGCTCAACGGGCCGGAGTTATTGTCACGCTGGCGACGGGGCGCATGTACGGAGCTGCGATGCCATTTGCCAGCGATCTCGCCATCGATGCCCCGCTGATTTGCTACCAAGGGGCCGTCATCCAAAACGCGCATGATGGTGTCGTACGCTATGCGACGTTGATGCCTGGCCAAGCCACCGCTGAAGCGATTGCAATGCTCCTTGCCCGCAACATCTTTGTGGTCGCCTACATCAACGAGGTTTTGTATATCGCAGAACGCCGCCCAGAACTCGATCTCTACCTAGGCTATCACCCAGAGGGGGCAGAGCTTCGATTGGTCGATCATCTGCCCGACACGGTCCTCGATACACCGGCCACCAAAGTCTTGTTCGTGGCCGAACCAGAGATTGTCACCACCACACTCAACGATTTGCGTCAACACATCGGGAGTCGCTTGGTCGTTACTCGCTCACACCAACTCTTTGGGGAATTGACCGCTCTCGGGGTCAGCAAAGGGGTGGCACTCGCCGAGCTCGCCAAGCAACTCAACGTGCCCCGCCATCAAGTGATGGCCATTGGCGATCAAGAAAACGACCTCGACATGGTGCAATGGGCAGGGTTGGGCCTTGCCATGGGCAATGCGATTCCGGCACTCAAAGCCGTTGCCAAAGAGACCATCCCGAGTATCGACGAAGATGGTGTCGCCTGGGCCATCGAGCATCATATTTTGGCGTCGTAATCACAAAAACACCAAACAGCCACCCCTGACGCTGAGCTTCAGGGGTGGCTGTTGCGACGGTCCACGCAATCTTCTATAATTGAATGACTAGCGTGAGCGGTACATGGTGCGCAAGCACTTGGTGCATACGCTCACTTGGACCTGGAGACCACCCTCGAGCGTCAACGTGGTACGCTGGATGTTGGCCTTAAAGGTGCGGTTGGTGCGTGGAGCACGGCGAAACCAACCACCGGTTGCTTGGTGGCGGATGTTGCGCCCGAACGTGACTCCCTTATCGCAGATTTGGCACTTCGCCATGACAGCTCCTCCTCAGGGGAACGGCTCGCCGACACAATGACTTCAATGTGTGACACACTAATGAAAGATGATACCATAGATAACACCGATTGGCAACTCAGTGATGCGCGTCATGGGCATATATTGCTCCACCGTCAAGTCATCGCCAAATACGTCGTCTGGCATTTACGCCAACTCCCCATGGTACATGGGGTAGGAGTTCACGCCGTGCCGCTCAATCATCCCCTTGCTTGGCAGTGTATCGAGGTGGAGCGGACCGAGTTCGTGGGAGTGCCTGTTGCCCTAGCTACAAACACCCAGATTGACACCCATCTCGCCCATATAACCGCTATACTGCAACAGGCACTCCAACGCTGGTTGGATGTCGCCGTGACTGTCGATGTACGTTTTACCACGCTCATACCACCACCCCAATCGATAGCTGGAGAGGATACATCTCGTGACACGCATTAAAATCGTTTCGGATAGCACCGCAGATATTCCACCTGAGCTTGCTCGTGAGCTCGGCATCGATATCATTCCAGCGCGCATCAAATTCGGTGATCAATCGTTCCGAGCCGGGAGCGAGCTCAGCAATGAACAGTACTACCAAATCATGGCCGATGGTCGGTTGCGCCCCCGCTTTCTCCCGCCCCACACCGACGACATCGACAAATTGTTTCGCCGGCTGACCCTCCAGTACGACCACATTTTTTCATTGCACATGCCAGCCCAACTCACCAGCATCTTCCGCAGTGTCCAGTCAATGCACAATCGGATTCCTGCGACGGCGACCAAAATTCGTGTCATCGACAGCAAATCGTTTTCGGCAGGGCTCGGCATGATTGTGACCCAAGCTGCACAGGCTGTCCAAGACGGTGCCTCGCCCCAAGAAGTCGAGCAACTCATCACCGACAGTATTGGGCAGACGCATTTCGTCTTTTTTGTGGACACCATCGACATGCTTGAGCAGGCCGGGTGTCTTGAGCACTCCAATCAGTCGTTGAATAGCCTGCAACGCATCAAACCATTGCTCCTCCTCGATGACGGTGACATCGTGCTCTACGAACGCACGCGGACGCGCACCAAGGCCATAGAAGGTCTTGCCACGTTCGTCGAGGATTTCCCCCAAGTACAGGGGGTGACCATTTTGTACACCTCGTCACTTGAGGATGTCGAAAAGTTCCTTGAACGTGTCGAACCCGTTTTTCCCCGTGAACAGGTCAGCATTCTGCAGATGGGTGCAAGCAGTGCCGCCATGTTGGGACCAGGCGCAATGGGAGTTGCCGTCTATGAAGGACTCGTCTAATCCAGCGATGACCACCAAGGCGGCCCTCGTGCTCCTTGGACAAGGATTGCGGGCGGAATACGACGCCAACTGTGCCAACACCGTCCACAGCGACGGTCTTGACGCCTTCGTCGACGATTGGCAACTCGCGCACTTGGCGACCGCCCAACTCCCAGCCATCAAAAAAATCCTCGCCCCACTCAGCGGCTATTATGCGCTCACCGAGGCACAACGTCATACCCGCCTTGGTCAGGCCCTTGCTGCGTTGCGGGCTGAGTATGCGACACACACCGCCGCAGAAGATGGCACAACTACGGCTGCGACCCGTACAGTGGCGGAAGCATCGGCACCGGTCAATGCACCACCCGTGGCGACCACCACGCCCCTGTCTGCCGACATCGCACCATCGGGAGCGACCGATGCACCAACGTCTGCCAGCTCCCTACGACCCACGCGACCCAAGCCCCCCGTGGCCAGCACCGGCGGCGTATCGCTGACTTCGGCACTCAAAGTACTCCCTGGTGTGGGTCCAAAAACCGTCCAGCTCTTTAGTCGGCTCGGCATCCGTACCCTGCGTGACGTGTTGTATCATTTCCCGTTTCGTTACGAGGATCGCAACAACCGTGTCTCGATCGCCGATTTACACATTGGCGAGGTCCACACCGTCACAGCGACCGTGGTGGAGGTACGTAGCTTTAGTTTGCGCACGGGGCGCAAGGGGGTCGAAGTCCGCCTCGAAGACGACAGTGGCATTTTGAAAGTGACGTTTTTCAACCAGTGGTTGGAAAAAAAGTTCAAACCGGGTCAACAAATCATGGTCAGTGGCAAAGTCGAGCAATACATGGGGATGCGCCAGATGAGCAACCCCGATTGGCAGTACTACCACCCTGACCAAGTCAGTGATTTGCTCCATGTGGGCCGTATCACCCCCATATACCCACTCACCGCCTCACTCAGTGAGCAAAATGCGCGAGTCATCATCAAACAAGTGGTTGACGGATTTGCGGACCAAGTAATCGACCCGCTCCCGCCTGTCATCCGTCAACGGGCCGGGCTCATCGACTTGACGACAGCCATCAAACACATCCACTTCCCGGATACACCCGAGCACATCAACGCGGCTCGCACCCGTCTAGGGTTCGACGAGTTTTTGCAGATCCAGCTGGGCGTGCTCCAACGCAAAATCGCCTACCAGCGCGATGCTGGCTACGCCATGCCCTACAACGACACCATTCATCAGGCGTTTTTGAGCAAACTCCCGTTTGCACTGACCAATGCTCAGACCAGAGCCCTTGGTGAAATTTTTGCGGATATCCAGACCACGGTGCCCATGGCACGCTTGCTCCAAGGCGATGTGGGCAGTGGTAAGACGGCTGTGGCAGCCGCCACGGCCCTGCAAGCGGTCGCAAATGGCTACCAAGCAGCGATTATGGCTCCCACCGAAATCCTCGCTGAGCAACACTACCGTGGCTTGCGCGCCTTGCTCGAGCCAATCACCGTGCGCAATCGCAGTGAGTGGCAACAACAGGTTGACACCGACCACCAAGCACGCCTCGCCGAGATTCAGCTCCTGCTGGGCATGGATCCCCAACGCTACGACGGGGTCCGAGTGGCGCTGCTCACCGGGAGTCTCGGGGCACGAGAACGCCGGCGTGTCCTCGAGGGCATTGCAAATGGTGAGGTTGACCTGGTGGTGGGCACACATGCACTGATTACCGACCGCGTGCAATACCACCGCCTCGGTGTGGCCATTGTTGACGAGCAACATCGGTTCGGCGTTGAGCAACGCCAGCGCCTCAAGGACAAAGGGCATAATCCGCATCTCCTCGTCATGACCGCTACGCCCATCCCACGTACACTGACCATGACCATCTATGGTGACCTTGATACCTCGGTGCTCGACGAATTGCCACCGGGGCGACAGCAGATTGCCACCAAGCGCATCCGCCCACACGAACGCGCCCGGGCCTACAAGCACATCCGCAAAGAAATCGACGCCGGCCGTCAGGCCTTCGTCATTTGCCCGTTGGTTGAAGAAAGTGACAAATCGGACCTCCCCTCGGCCGAGGAGATGTACACCAAGCTCCAGCACGACATCTTCCCGGATTTGCGCGTAGCACTTATTCATGGGCAGCTCGCCGCCAAAGACAAAGATGCGGTGATGACGGCCTTTCGCAATCACGAGTACGATGTATTGGTGGCAACGGCCGTGATTGAGGTCGGCATCGACGTCCCCAATGCCACCACCATCATGATTGAGGGTGCTGAACGATTTGGCCTTGCACAGCTGCATCAGTTCCGCGGGCGTGTGGGGCGTGGGCAATACCGGAGCTATTGTATCTTGGTGAGCGATAAAGACAACGAACAAACCAACCGGCGCCTCGGAGCCATGGAAGAGACGCGCGACGGCTTCCGCCTCGCCGAAATCGACCTCGAAATCCGCGGACCGGGGGAGTTTTTTGGCACGCGACAGAGTGGCACACCAGACCTCAAAATCGCCCAACTCACCGATGTCCGATTGCTCGCTGCTGCGCAACACGAAGCCAAACAGATTTTACGCTCCGACCCAGAACTCAGCCACAGTGAGCATGCCCTCCTACGTGAACACATGGAGGCGTTTTGGGCAAACGCTGTCGAAGCAAACTAACCGGCACTAGCCCGCATCACGATAATCATCACGACGATGGCCACTAGGACGACGGCAGCCGTCACGTAGATGATGATGCGCTCGACGTCGTAGAGTGTCCAGTTGCCACGAACCACGTTGGGGAAGCCGACAATGGTCAGCGTGTAGGCGCGCCCTGCATAGACGTAGTCAACCTCCGTTACTGGAGTGGCTCGGATAATCAACTCGGCAGCAATCGGTCGCACTGCCGTGCTTTCTTCACGGATACCCTCTTCGACGAGCTCCCGGAGTGGCACTACTTGGCGCCAGCGCGGATCGTGCAAATCGATGTCTTCGTGGAAGACCTGCTGTGACTGGCTCTCGATGGTGCGTAAATGCAACCCGGTGGCGTCATCTTCATTGAAAAAACGCTTGCCGAAACGCGCCCAATGAAAGAACTGCTCTTCAAGGAGCTCGCCCATGCCGTCACAAACCCGACAATTGACCCGCCCATAGCCACGGCACCCACGACATGTGTCGTTGTGAGTGATTTCTTCGATGGTGCCATCGGCATTCCGCGTGCGTTGTCGCCGATCGATGGTCCCCTTGCCACTACACTCCCCACAGACCAATTTACCCGACCCACCACACTCATCGCACTTGACCATCTGCTGCGAGCCTGGAATACGCACCGGCACCGAGGGGACGTCGACGAATCGGTCCGGTTCATTGACCATGACATCCCAGACATCGTCAACTGCTACTTGGGGCACTACGTGCCCACTGCGGTTCACTTTGCGGCTCGTGTACGGCTCACTGCGCTTCTCGTAGTGCACCTTTAGCTCATACATGTAAAAATTCGAACTCAAGATTTGACTTGGTCGCATCAGCTGACCAAACGTCTGCCGCCGAAAGGTGCCCTGGCGCGACCAACGCTCAATGATGCGCCGAACCGCATCAATGCGATGAATGGCGTTGGCACGGACTTGACTCCTCGCCAAGTAATCAGCGTCAATTTCGCTCATCAACAATACTTCAAGCGGGTTTTCGAGCCATTCTGCCAACGGATCCCATTGATCACTACTCGGCTCAGCAAGTTGTGTGTGCCGCTCCGTGGCCGCAGTGGGCATCTGTTGCTTGAGCGCCTGTACCGCCTGCACAGCACCAGCGTAGCGCTGGGTATTGGTGGCACTCATCAGGCGCCGAATGACACGGTCAGCTTGGGCAAGCTCGGCATCCACGTTGGCCAAGACTCCCAACGGCAATACGGGCGTCATACCACCGGTTAACATCTGGTAGAGAATCATCCCTAGCGCATGGTAATCGTCGCTGGCCGCACTCGTGGCCCCCGCCAACGACATGGTGGCCGGGTAGTAGGCATTGGCATAATCACGGTCGTCAAACCCTTTGAAATCACGGCTTTCGTGGCAATCGGCAAAGCCGAAACCAGTCACGTATACGTGCAAATCATCGCTCACCAAGATGGACTGCGGCTGCAAATCGCGGTGGATAACCTGCTGATCATGGAGCTCGTCGATGGCGAGAGCGATTTGCCCGAAGATTTGCACCGCATCAACAAACGCCAATGACCCCTGACGCAAAATGACGTCGAGCGGTTGGGCATCGTACGCAGATACCACCATGTAGTCGCCGTATTCGGCATCACGCCCAGCCACCAACACAGGCAGTATGTTGGGGTGGCTGATCCGCATCCCCACTGCCGCCGCCAAGCGGAAGCGGGCCAACGAAATCGGATCGGTACGGCGGAGTAATGCCACTTGGAGCGGGGTCGACGAGTGGGTGTATGTGGCCGCATAGTAGATGGCAAGATCGTCGGTACGTACCACACTCCCCAGTTGATAGGCGCTCAACTGTTGGTCGTATTCGGTGGTGCGTCGCTTGCTCGCAGATATTGAAGCAGTCATACTACGCCTACTCTCGGGTGCGAAGTTGCTTTGGTGCCTAGGAAAAATATAGCACAAATGTTCCAATTTGACAACACATGTGACACATTGTTGTGGATGCATTGTACCGTATTTAGGTGGGGATTTGCCACAACTGGCGTGTGAGGTGACCTGCCTCGTCGACCTGCTGGGTCTCTACGATGTGCTGGAGAGCAGGTTGCCCAGCCTGGACCCACGCTTTCAAAGCCACCGGGTAGAGGGTTATTGCATCGATCTCGGAGAGTGGACACCACCAAAATTCAGCATTGACGGCTTCCGCATGCCCGTAAAATCGCTCTGCTTGCCAGGGTAATTCGGGGAGTGCCACCACGTAATACCAGCCCAGTTCATGGAAACAGCCACGGGGGTCGTGGGGACGATCTGCAATGAGCTCAATGACCATGGCCAAACGCTCAACCCGACACGGGGTGTGCAATTCTTCGTGCATTTCACGCTCGAGCGTGGTGGCACTCGACTCGCCAATGTCGATTCGTCCACCTGGCACCGCCCACTGCGTCAGGCGACGATCGCGATGAATCAGCAGGCAGTCGTTTTTTATGCAAATTGCGCCAGCCCGCGCTTGGAAGTGCCCCTTGGCCGTATCAAAAGAAATCATCATGACATACTCACTTTCATGGGTACGCGGGGCGTGTCTTTTTATGGGTCTGATACGGTAAAAAGACCGACACACATCACCAATGCACGCTATCGGAGGGAGCATGATATACTTACCCGCAAGTCCTCCTACACGGGAATCGTTCATGAGCACCCCTCCAACCGCGCACAAGATGCAGTGGCAATTCGCACCAAGCCTGGCCACTTCCGCGGTGCACGCACTCGCTCAATCGAGTCATATTACTCCATTTTTGGCGCATATTATCACCTCACGTGGCTACACCGATGCGCACACCATCAGTGACTACCTCGGTCGTGTAGCGCCCAACCATGATCCATTGGCCATGCACGATATGCGCGCTGCCGCTCAGCGCATCATCCGCGCCATCAATGAAGCACAGCCGATTGCCGTCTACGGCGATTTCGACGCCGACGGCATTACCGCCACTAGCCTGATTTGCGACGCCTTTCGCCAACTCGGCGCCAACATTGCACCCTACATTCCCCATCGCACCAACGAGGGCTATGGCCTCAACCACGACGCCATTGAGCGCCTCTGGCGAAGCGGCGTACAACTCCTGCTTACGGTCGACTGTGGCATCAGCAACCGCGAAGAGGTCGCCCACGCCCGGGCGCTGGGCCTCGACGTCATCGTCACCGACCATCACCATCCCCCAGCCGAGCTCCCCGTCGCCACCGCCGTGGTCAATCCACACCTGCCGTTTTGCCACTACCCCGACAAGGGGTTGGTTGGCGTTGGGGTCGCCTACAAACTGGTCGCCGCCATTGGTGCCCTCGGCATGCCACTGCCTGCCCATGCCATGACCGATTTACTTGACCTCGTAGCACTTGGTACCATTGCTGATCTTGGTCCGTTGCACGGTGAAAACCGCGCCTACGTCCACAGCGGGCTTGCGGTGATGGCGCGCGGGCCACGCCCCGGCATTACCGCTTTACTGGAGGTTGCGGGAGTGGCACCAGCTGAACTCCGCGCCGAAGATGTGGCCTTTCGGCTCGCACCCCGCATCAATGCGGCGGGGCGCATCTACGATGCCGAGCCCGCCTATCGGCTTCTGCTCGCCGACAACGTGAGTGATGCACGTACGTGGGCCCGCCAGCTCGATCAGTTCAACAGTGACCGCCAACAACAGACTCGGGCGCTGCAAGACCGCATCGCGACTGACATACAAGCCATTCAGCGGCATCTTGATCCGGTCATCGTGCATGCCGACCCCGAAGCCCATGCCGGTCTAGTGGGTCTCGTTGCTGCGCGTATCGCCGATCAGTTCGCGCGCCCCACCATCATCATTGAGCACAAAGTCCCACATGCCCGTGGCTCGGCGCGCTCTGCCAACATGATCGATATGATTGGAGCATTGCGCAACTGTGGGGTGGAGTTTTTGCAGGTGGGAGGTCACGCAGCGGCGGCTGGATTCCACATCGAGAGTGCCAACATTGATGCACTGCGCACAGCCCTGATTGCCTATGCCCAACACCACCAACTCCCCATTGGTGTGCGCACTCTGACCATCGACTGCGAAGTCCCTGCCACTGCGGTCGACATGCAGTTGTACGCCGAATTAGCCGCTCTCGAGCCGACCGGCCAGCGCAACACGGCCCCCGTGTTGTTGACCCGCAACTGTCGCGTGATTTCGGCCAAAACGATGGGGGCAGATGGCCGCCACCTGATGCTCAAACTCGACTTGGCCGGACGCGCGTTTTCGGCTGTAGCCTGGAATGATGGCGCACTGGCGGTGCATTTCAACCGCATCACGCATGTCGATATTGCTTATCAGGTACACCTCAACGTCTGGAATGGGCGCCAAGAACTACGCCTCGATCTACGTGATTTCCGCTCGGCTCGAGGCGCAGATGCCCCACCTCATCCTGTCAACCACACGACCCTCGACAACCACGCATGAGGGGTTCCTCACACAACACATATGTGCTATACTGTGCATACCATTGCCTACTATAGAATGTCATAAATCCACACGTATTGCCATCGTGTGATAGGAGCAGGGGATGACCAAAAGCAAAACGAGTCAGACGCGAGGAACCGGGCGCCGCGCCAAGCGCAAAAGCGCCATCACCCTGCGCCCCGAACACCAGCGTGAGCTCTTTGCATTGGGCTTAATTGCGATTGCTGGGGTAACCATCATTTTTTATTTGACCGGGAGCACCGGCCAACTCGGTGCGAGCTGGAAGGCCTTCATGGAGAAGGTCCTTGGCTGGGGGGCACTCATTGTGCCACTCGTGATCGGTATGTTGGGCGTGGGCATGTTTCAAAACGGCCAACGCGACAATAACCCGCTCCAAGGCACCCAAATTGCTGGCACCGTGCTCGTCATCATCACGATGCTCATCTTGCTTGAATTCGGCATTACGCCACGCCAAGGCTACGCCGATCAGGTGGGTGCTGGCGGTGGCATCGTGGGCTATGCCCTCTTGGGGCTCCTGACCCAGGCCATCGGGCGCCCAGCCGGCTTCGCACTGAGTAGCATCTTCGGTCTTGCCGGCGTCATGCTTGCTTTCGACATCACGGTGGTGCAGATTGCCGCCACGGTACGCCATGCGTTCATCGTGCTCTGGATCAAACTACGTGGCCAGAGCACCTGGGCACCTGCCCCACGGAAAGGCCGCACCTCGGCGCTCAACAGCACCCTCATTGACGATGAAGAGACCGTCGTTGTCACGCCCATTGCCGAGCGCAAAACCCAGGCCCGCTACCGCGGTGATACGGCTCAGCTGACGCCTGCACCGCCGGCCACCACCACAGCAACACCAAAAACAAAATCGAAAAAGAGCACCAAAGAGGTCGATGAGCAGGCCGAAATCGACATGCTCGATGCCATGCTCCGCGGCCAAAAGGCCGCTGCAAGTGGTCACACCACCCCGCCTCCAGGGCCATCCATCAACACCAATCGGCCGACTCCGGGCAATGCCCAACTCATCCAAGGGGCACTTGACGGCTTCGAGGGAGGTACCGCCTATCGAGCCTGGAGCATGCCACCAGTGGAGTTTTTGCGCTACTCGGTCGAAGCGACCATTAGCGACGAAGAGCATCGCACCAAATCACGCCTCATCGAAGACACCTTGGCGAGTTTTAAAGTCGAGGCCCGCGTTGTCAACATCAACGTGGGACCTGCCGTCACACAATACGAACTCCAACCTGCAGTAGGTGTTAAAGTCAACAAAATCACCACCCTCGACAAAGATTTGGCACTGGCCTTGGCGGCCCCATCGATCCGTATCGAGGCTCCCATCCCGGGTAAAGCAGTCGTCGGCATCGAAATCCCCAATTCATCGGTGTCGACCGTCGCCCTGCGTGACATCATCGAAAGCGATGAGTTTACACGGGCCAAAGGCAAATTGCGCCTGCCCCTCGGGAAAGACGTATCGGGGCACCCGGTGGTCGCCGGCATGGAGCGCATGCCGCACTTACTTGTGGCTGGGAGCACCGGGAGCGGTAAATCGGTGGCCATCAACTGCTTCATTTGTGCACTCCTGATGCGTCACACCCCGGACGACCTCAAGTTCATCATGGTCGATCCCAAGCGGGTCGAACTCGTGGGCTACAACGGCATCCCGCATCTCCTTGCGCCGGTGGTCACCGAGGTCGAGCGCGTCGTACCGACGCTCAAATGGGCGGTGCGCGAGATGGAGCGGCGCTATAAACTTTTTGCCAAAATTGGCGTACGCAACCTCGATAGCTACCGCGCCATGGCCCGTGAACGCAAAGACCTCGAGACCATGCCCTATATTGTCATCATCATCGACGAACTAGCCGACTTGATGATGATGGCGCCCGACGATGTCGAGACGTTGATTTGTCGTTTAGCGCAAATGGCCCGCGCCACCGGGATTCACTTGATTATCGCCACCCAGCGTCCGTCGGTCGACGTGGTCACCGGCCTGATTAAAGCCAATTTCCCGTCACGCATCGCCTTCGCAGTCACGTCGCAAATCGACTCCCGCGTCATTCTCGATCAACCGGGGGCTGAGCAACTGCTCGGACGCGGTGACATGCTCTTTAATGCGGCCGACTCACCACGTGTGTTCCGCGTGCAGGGTACCCACCTGAGCGACGAAGAGGTCGAACACATTGTCCGCTTCTGGCGCACAGCGGAGCCGCCCGCCGAACCCGACACCCCGGGCGACAAAGCACCGAGCCCGCGGGTCACCGAACGCATCAACATGGATGACCTCGAGCCCGAATTGGCCAAAGTGGATCGCCTGCCCGTCTTCCCACGCGAGCCGGTGCCACATACTGACCACGGCCAATCCACCCACGCCCCAACCGATGATGATGGCGAGGTGGCTGGCATGCAGCCCATTGCAGAATATTTGTCGACTGGCGAGCAAGATGCCTTGCTACCAGAGGCCATCAAATTGGTACAACAACACAAGCGTGCCTCGGCTTCGTTGCTCCAACGCCGCCTGCGCATCGGCTATAGCAAGGCCTCACAGCTCATCGAGATGCTCGAACAACAGGGTATTGTCGGCCCCGCCGACGAAGGGCGCTCACGTGAGGTGCTCGTCGGCAACGAAAACCGCCCTCCTCACTAACACGCATACCGCCCCTGCCAAACACGGCAGGGGCGGTATGACGACCAAAGATGATATTTACAGGATGTCGACGTCACATCCGAACGCCTTGCGAAACAACCCAGCGGCGCGGTTGGCATCCCACACCTCGACCGCATTGTCGCCGGCCGAAATCGTCACAATGCGCACCGTTTTGCCGATTTCGACGGTCAGTGCCTGCACCACTTGATTCTTGCGCCGCTCCAAAAACTCAGCAAGACGCAACATCGCCGACATGCGCATCACCAACTCGCGATCGGTTGGCTCAAGGATGCTTTTGAACGCATCGACCGACACATCACCCTTGCGGTGAAACCGTACCAACAAGGCGATGATGGCCACTTCGCGATGCGTAAACCCCTGCATGGGACTATTGAGGATGAGATAGGCGCCGTGCTTGTGGTGGTCGTAGTAGTTGACCGCGTTGCCGATATCGTGCAAGATGGCTGCGTGCCCCACCAACTCGCGGATGGTAGCATCGTACCCGTGCAACGGGGAGAGCTGATCGAACAACGACAACGCTAAATCACGGACTTTGGCCGAATGAATGGCCTCGTAGTGATACATGCGCGCCAAATTGTACACACTAAAACTCCGAATGTCGTGGATGAGCGCCGTGCTCCCACGCGTGAATTGCTCGAAGAAGAGCCCCTCGCGTAACCCTTGACCACTGACCGAAATCTGGCTAAATGCACCACTTCGCATCACTTCGGCCAAGATCATGCCACCCGCCAAAATCAGGTCGGCTCGGTCACGACTCATCCCCGGGATAGATTCACGTTGCTTGATGGTCATGCCCCGCAACATGTCGATGAGCTCAAAAATCCGCTCAGCGCTCATGCTGTGCCCGTGCACACGGTCAATCGGATGACGCGTCAGTTTTTGATCGATTTCAGCGATTGCACGAATCGTACCGCCGATGCCCGCTAAGACGCCACCGTGCCTCGGCAACCAGTGCACATCGGCAAACTGCGCCTGAATCGCACTCTGAACTGCCTTGAAATGACGCGGCGAAATCGGATCACTTTTCACAAAACGATCGGTCAATCGCACGGCTCCGATGGGGCGACTCACACTGGTGTGGAGCGCGCGGTGTTGCACCTTGCTAATCTGCGTACTCCCACCACCTATGTCGATGACACACCCATCTATCAGATGCAACGTGTTGACCGCACCGAGATAGCCGTAGTAGGCCTCCTCTTGGGCGGTGAGTACCCGAAAATCCAGCCCGGCCTCGATCCGCACCCGCGCCAAAAATTCCTCGCGGTTGCTCGCTTCACGTACCGCACTCGTGGCCACCGGAATGATGCGGTCAACCCCAATCCCCTGACACATTTGGTGGAACAGTCGCATCGTCGTGATGGCGCGCCTCATGGAATCAGCATGCAGATTGCCCGCTTTGTCGATCCCCTGTGCAAGACGTACCGCTTCACGTACTTCGTCGAGTAATTTAAACGTCTGGTGTGGCACATATCCCACCACAATCATCCGCGTCGTGTTTGACCCTAGGTCGATGACCGCAATCCGTTCCTGCATGTTTCCCTCAGTTGTACCGTTCCACATTTCATTGTACGGCATCTCCACCCGCTTGTCCGCAACGTTTGCCAAAATCATCCTGGTCCACGTGCCCGGCACCGTCCCGTCACACTCACAAACATGGTCGGCATCCCTGTCTTTTTATGCTACAATTTGTAGTATATTTTTCCATCTACTACACGGCAGACCAGGAGACACAGCCACATGATAAGCGATTATGAGGTTGCGGGGACTCCCCCGATGCACGGTGTCAAGCTGAGTGGCACGGAGTGGTTGCAGTACGTCACCGCATACCAATTCGGGCCAATCATGCCCACCCAAGTCGTCTTGCATCACACCTGGAGACCAACGGTAGCCCAATGGCGCGGGGTGACAAGCATGCAGGGCATGCAGCGTTACTTTGCCGGACTGGGCTGGACGGCCGCACCTCATCTCTTTGCTGCACCTGACGGGATATGGCTATTTACGCCGCTGCGTGAGATCGGCGTCCACGCTGGCCGTGGCAATGGGAGTTTCAGCAAGGGGTGGTACACCATCGGGCTCGAAATGGTCGGCGACTACGACACCGAGCGCCCGAGTGGAGCAGTCTGGGAGCATGCGCTGGCTATTTTGGGCGGATTATCGTTGCGACTGCAATTGCCACCAGCAAAACTACTAAAGTTTCATCGTGATTACAGCCCCAAAAGTTGCCCAGGCCGTGCGGTCACGCCGGCGTGGGTCATCGGTGAAGTTGAGGCGTGGATCAAACGCAACCCGAAACTCCCTAGTCTCCCCGTAGAGACAGACTCCACACCGCGTGAGACATTCAAAAAAATCAGCGAACAATTACTTCGCATCACATGGCGCCGCAACAAAAACCAATATGATCCGCTCTCGGCCATCAACACCATGGCGCTTGACCAATATGCGGGCACCCCATTGACCCCCACGCGTACGCTGACGTTCAACGGCAAGCAATACCAGTGCACGGTCTTTGCGCGTGACACCTACTTCATGGAGCAACCCAACGGTGAACGTCCGACCAGCATGTGGCAATCGACAGGCACATCCATCCCGGCACCCAACACACTTGCGCGGTTTTTTCTTGATGAAACCATGCGGATCGGTGGCACCGGATTCCGCGAGGACAATCCGTTTCATCTGTATAGCTTCGCAAATCGCGACATTGGCCCACCGTTGGCGCCAGCAACCATCATCGAAATCAACGGGCAGATGTACCACATGCAGGTGTGTGCCGGTGACACACTGTACATCAAAAGCAAGCCGGATGGCACCATCGATTGGCGCGCCATCCAACTCCTCAGCGATATCGGCGGTCGCATCGACGCGGGCACTGTGGCGGTGCGTGATGCACTACTCAGTGAAACCTACCGTGCCACCAAAGCCACCTACTACCCCGAGCGCATGTTTCACCAGCTAGCACGGCTCTGGGCCATTGGCACTCCCTTCGGGTTGTCGGGCACATTCAAAGTCAACGGAGTACAATGTGTGTACCAGGTGTACGCCCACGATGTGCTCTTCGTAGTGGCACCGGCGTGGAACAACGTACAGCGCCTGAGCACACTCGTCGCCAACCTGCGGCGCACTGAATCGGTAGGAACTCCATGAGCACACACGACACACGCAGCATCTACGAGCGCGCCGGCGGCGACGCCCCGTTTCGCCAGCTCGTCGACGTCTTTTATCGCAACGTGGTGGCCGACCCACTGTTGCGCCCCATGTTCCCAGAAGACCTTGAGCCGGGCAAGGAATGGCAGTTTTTGTTTATTACGCAGTACTTTGGTGGGCCAACCCGCTATATCGAGCAACGCGGTCACCCACGCCTGCGCCTACGGCACATGCCGTTTGCCATTGGCCCGGCCGAACGCGATGCGTGGGTGCGGTGCATGTGCGAGGCCATTGCAGAGGTAGGCTTTGCACCAGACATCGCCGCCGCCCTGCAGACCTACTTCGAGGGCACAGCCACCTTTATGATGAATCGCCACCACAACAGCGGCATCAACTTGACCGAATAGGCAACCAGGGGGCCACAAACGCCCGATATTCGGCCCACGGGGGCAGTGCGGCCAGCCACATGGCAGATCCCGCAACAAAACGATAATTCTCGCCGTATTCGGTGAGATTGGGCACCACAAGCACCAGTAGCAGGATCACCACATGCCCAACCAAGGCTCCAGCGGAGAACGACGTTCGCCGCCGGAGTGTGACAACCACCGTGCGCACGACCGCCACCAGCAATGCCACATTCAGCAGCATCAGCGCCAGCATCATGGCCCGGTAGATGTCAATCAGCCACCCATTGCCGATGAGGGCAGGTTGACCGGGCTCGTAGGGCACTACGAAGACGTTGAGAAGCAATTCGCCGGCCCGAATCAGACTTTGACCGGGATGGGCCAGCTGATATGCGAGGCCACTTTGCAACAGCCGCTGACTATTCTGCTGGTGCACCTCGGTGTTGATGTTGGGCCACAACCCGTCAGCAACCGGCGGCGCTTCGGGTTGCATGTCGGCGGGACGTGGGCATTCCCAGGCGTTACACAGATTAAACCCGGTATGGTTACTCCAATTTGCCTGCCCCAGATTGACGATGTGGTGACTATGCCACGCCACACTGATGAGCAACGGCATGGCACAGATGAGCACCCCTGACCAGCGGTGCACTTGCCAACTCCGCCACAAGAGCCACGGAGCGACCACAAGTAATACGACCATGCCGAACGGGCGCATGCTGTCCATGAGCACCAAGAGTCCACCAACTACGGCCCACTGCCACCACACGATGTCTTGGCGATAGGCGAGGTGCACTGCAAACAGCAACAATGCGCCAAAGAGCACGTCGTAGATGAAGTAGTTGTCGAGTGTTTTGACCGCCGTGAATGCGTACATCCAGAGCACCAACATACCACCACGAACCATGCGCTCACGTGGATCAGTAATCCCCCGGAAGACGGCAATGAGCATGGCCACTATCAAGACGGCTCGAGGAAAAAGCCATACATAGATAATCTCGGGCAACGTTTGATTGTGGATGGCAAATTCGATGACCAGCAACAGTGGTGGAATGGCGACCCGCGACGTACGCAAAAACTCCCAGACCCCCTGCCACGTGCCGAGATAGTCGAGCGAAATAACATACATCCAGGTATGCACCGGCCAATACCCGTTGCTCCGGAGCGATACCAGCACACCGGCCACACTCCACAGCACCACCCACCAGTCGACGACGAAATCACGACCGGCCAACCAGCCAAAAGCAACCATGACCAGCAACCAGACGCACCAGCTCCAATAGGGCTCCCAGATGACTGGCAATTGAAAGTTGATGTTGTAGTCGACCAATGAGATATCGCTGGGCAATGCGGCTTGCCACCAACTTGCCCCTACACGCACCAGCATGAAGAGCGCGAGCAACGTGATATATGCGGGCCACGACCAGCGCCACGGCGTCACCGCACGTCGTAGCCACCCGAGCGTGGCCGCCACAAAGCCCCACGCCATGATGAATTCACCGCTGCCGGCCGGGCTCGCCAACCACCACCCTACCCAGACGGCCACATGCACGAGGCTCAACCAGGCAGGTGCAGCAGTGGCCACAATGCGCTGAAGCGCCCATGTGCCGCCCACGATGGCTGCGAGCACCAACAGCACCTGCAACCAAATCACCACCACATCTGCGCCGGCCAGACGGGTGCTCTGACGTGTGGCTGCAAACACCTGCACTCCCAGTTGCCGTTGCTCGGGTGAGACATACACCTGGCTACTCTGCAGTGGCACGACCGCAGAGTGCGCAGTGAGCACATGGTAGACGCGTGGCAAGGCGTCGGATTGAAATACCACGTCGGCGATTTGAAGCGCCTGCGGCTGGCGCATGTCGTTGAGATGGATGGTGACGATTTGCCCGGTAGCTCGCGTGGGAAACGTGGCAAAATCAACCCAACGCTGTGGAAAAAGCACGTTGGATTGTGGGAACGACCAGCGAAAATCGGCGTAGGCCGATGGCTCACGCTCACCAAAACGGTCAAAATACCGCGTTTGTGTCAGATCGACCGGAGTGGCGAACGGCCGTACAAACCACGCACACACCACGATTGAACAGATCACCAGCAGTGCCCAAAGGCCGTGCACGCATCTCCCCAACATGGTGAAGTGATTGATTTGCATGAGGGTCATCCTACAAACGTACAAAAAACGAGGCATAGCCGTATTCTAGCACGGCTATGCCTCACGTGACCGTCGGCAGACTACATGTTGGCGATGACTGCGTCAGCAAATTCCGAGGTCTTGACTTCACGAGCTCCGTCCATCAGACGGGCAAAGTCGTAGGTGACCACTTTGTCGCCGATCGTCTTCTCGATGGCGCTGATAATCATGTCGGCAGCTTCGTGCCAGCCCATGTGCCGGAGCATCATGTCGCCGCTGAGCACCACACTACATGGGTTCACCTTGTCGAGGTTGGCGTACTTGGGTGCCGTGCCGTGGGTCGCCTCAAAGATGGCGTGCCCGGTCACGTAGTTGATGTTGCCTCCCGGTGCAATCCCGATACCACCAACCTGAGCCGCAAGTGCATCACTGAGGTAGTCGCCGTTGAGGTTGAGAGTGGCGATGACGTCGAAGTCTTCGGGGCGCGTTAGCACCTGCTGAAGTGTGATGTCAGCAATGGCGTCTTTGACCAAGATTTTGCCACCAGCCAACGCCGCTTTTTGCTCGGCATTGGCCTCAGCCTCGCCTTTGGCCTGCTTGGTGCGCTCCCACTGGGCCCACGTGTAGACGCGGTCACCGAATTCACGCTCAGCGAGCTCATAGCCCCAATCGAGGAAACCGCCCTCCGTGAATTTCATGATGTTGCCCTTGTGCACTAACGTCACGTTGCGGCGCTTGTGCTCCAAGGCGTATTCGATGGCCGAGCGAATCAAGCGCTCAGAACCGGTGCGACTGACCGGCTTGATACCGATACCGACCTCGACCACGTCGTTGCTCCGGCCAATCATGCCGTTGAACTCGGCGGTCTTTTCGCTGCTCCCGAAGCGAATCTTGGCATAGTCTTTGGGGAAGTGCTCACGCATGAAGTCGAGCAACTTGGCTGCCTCTGGTGATCCACCCACATACTCGATGCCGGCGTAGATGTCTTCGGTGTTTTCCCGGAAGATGACCATGTCGACTTTTTCGGGGTGCCGCACCGGTGAGGGCACACCCGTAAACCACCGCACTGGGCGCAAACAGACGTACAAATCAAGCATTTGTCGGAGTGCTACATTCAAGCTCCGGATCCCTTTGCCGACCGGAGTCGTCAAGGGGCCCTTGATGCCGACGAGGTAATGCTGGAACGCCTCAACCGTGGCTTCCGGCAACCAGTTCCCCGTCTCGTTGAAGGCTTTCTCCCCGGCCAACACTTCGAGCCATTCGATTTGGCGCGTGCCGTTGTAGGCTTTGGCGACCGCCGCATCAAAAATGCGCACGCTGGCCCGCCAGATGTCGGGACCGGTACCGTCACCCTCTACGAAGGGGATGACCGGATTATTCGGCACCATCAATTTGCCGTTTTGGATGGAGATGGTTGCACCCTTTTGGGCGCGATACTGGGACACAGTACTCATGCGTTTTGCCTCATACAACAAACATCGTCCACACGATTCGTGTGAATGAAGGGTACACAAACACAAACGAGCGAACGCAGTCAATTGTGCGCCATTATAGCACAGGAATCTCATGACTTTGTTCTTCTTGACACAATCCTTAAGTCGCTTATAATAACGGCGAGGAAAAACCGCTCAACGTCCGATCCAGTTTATCGAGGATATGCCATGCTCGGTTCTTATGCAGCCATTCTCGCGATGTTTGGCATTGCTGCATTCATTGCAGTGTTTGTAATCACACTATCGCGCTTTCTCGGCCCCCAAAAGCCGACAGTGCGCAAGCTTGCGCCGTATGAGTCAGGCATGGAGCCTATCGGTGAAGCGATGACGCGCTTCCCCATCAAGTTCAACTTGGTGGCCATGAGCTTTATTTTGTTCGACATTGAAGTCATCTTTTTCTTTCCGTACGCCTTGGTCTACCGCGACCTCGGCGTCCCCGGCCTCTACGCCATGGGGCTCTTTTTGTTGGTGTTGTTGGTCGGTCTCGTTTATGAGTTGAAAAAGGGAGCGCTCACATGGGATTAGAGACCAAAGCCGGCGATCTTGGAGTCGTCACCACATCACTGGAAACCGTCGTCAACTGGGGTCGCACCAACGCCATGTGGCCGTTGCTCTTCGGTTTGGCCTGCTGTGCCATCGAGATGATGAGTGCGCAAGGTGCCAATTACGACTTGTCGCGCTTCGGCATGGAGATTAACCGCGCTTCACCGCGCCAAGCCGATCTCATCATCGTAGCCGGACGCGTATCACGCAAAATGGCCCCGGTCATTCGGCGTCTGTACGACCAGATGTCGGAGCCGAAGTGGGTTATTGCCATGGGTGACTGCGCCTCATGTGGCGGGGTGTTCAACAACTACGCCATTGTGCAGGGCGTCGACGAGGTCATCCCGGTCGATGTCTATGTGGCCGGTTGCCCGCCACGCCCCGAAGCGTTAATTGACGGCATCGTACAGCTCCACAAGAAGGTAGAGCGCATGAAGTTGGATGGGACGTTGCACGAACGCGCCCCCATCCACGTGTAGACAAGGCACAGAGCAATGATTGATCACGAGACCTTGCTTGCGCGTTTGCAAGCCGCCTTTGGCGACGCAGTCACCAGCGCACCAGCCATGCGGAGCGGTGAATCGGTTTTCCATGTTGCCAGCAATCGCATTGCCGATGTCGCTCTTTGGCTACGCGACGACGAAGAATTGGCCTTCGCCTTCCTTGAGAACCTGTGCGGCGTCGACTACTTAGGGCGCACACCGCGCTTCGAGGTGGTCTATCACCTGCTGTCGATGACCCATCGTCAGCGCATCTGCCTAAAAGTAGGCGTGCCTGATACCAACTTGCATCTGCCCACGCTCACCGGGGTATGGCAGACCGCCAACTATCAAGAACGCGAAGCCTACGACATGTTCGGCTTCATTTTTGATGGTCACCCCAACTTAGAGCGCATCTTGATGCCCGATGATTGGAATGGTCATCCACAACGCAAAGATGTCCCCCTCGGATACGAGGAAGTCGCCTTCTCCATCAACGACGAGCAGATTTATGCTCGCAAACCCTTTGCCCAAGAATAACAGGCCGAAGAGGGAACTATGACAACGATTGACCGCACCTTGTCGGTACCATCCCCTAGGAGCATTACGGCTCCCGCCTTGGCTGGCAAAACCGAGACCATGGTGCTGAACATGGGCCCACACCACCCCAGTACCCACGGCGTGTTGCGCCTCGTCGTCGAGCTCGACGGCGAAACGGTCGTCAATGTGGCGCCCGATGTCGGTTTTTTGCACACCGGCATCGAAAAGAACATGGAATTCAAGACCTACCAGCAAGCGGTGGTCATGACCGACCGCACCGATTACCTCGCACCCCTTTCCAACAACTTGAGCTACGTCTTGGCGGTAGAAAAGTTGCTCGGATGCGACGTGCCGGAGCGTGCCACCGTAGCCCGCGTACTGCTCGTTGAGCTCCAACGCATCTCGAGCCATCTCGTGTGGCTAGGCACCCATGCACTCGACCTAGCCGCCATGAGTGTGTTTTTGTACGGGTTCCGCGAGCGTGAGCAAATCCTCGACATCTTCGAAATGGTCTCGGGCGCACGCATGATGACCAGTTACTTCCGCGTCGGCGGCCTGGCCTACGACCTGCCCGGCGACTTTTTGCCGACCGTCAAGGCCCTGCTCGACATCATGCCCGGGCGCATCGACGAATACGAAGACCTGCTCACCAACAACACCATCTGGCAAGAGCGCACCATCGGCATCGGCGCCATCGACAGCGCAGCTGCCATCCAGTACGGCTACACTGGCCCCGGCCTGCGCGCCACTGGCATCGACTGGGATTTGCGCAAAGACATGCCCTACTGCGGCTATGAGACCTACGATTTCGCAGTGCCTATTGCCAGCAATGGCGACATCTACGACCGCTACTTGGTGCGCGTCGCTGAAATGCGCGAAAGCGTCAAAATTGCGCGACAAGCGTGGCAACGACTCAAAGATATTGGCCCGGGCGCGTTTGTGACCAACGACCGCAAAATCGCACCGCCGCCCAAGACCGAAATCACCCACAGCATGGAATCACTGATTCACCACTTTAAGCTGTGGACTGAAGGCTTCAAGCCACCCCGTGGTGACGCCATCGCCGCCATCGAGTCGCCGCGCGGTGAGCTGGCCACCTACATCGTCAGCGATGGTGGCCCCAAGCCGTATCGCGTCCACCTGCGCACCCCGTCGTTCATCAACTTACAAGCCCTGCCGCACATGGCCAAAGGACAACTCGTGGCTGACTTGGTCGCCCTGATTGCCTCGATGGACCCAGTACTCGGAGAAGTGGATCGCTAAGCGGCATTGTGTCGCTCTCAATGTAGGACAATCGCATGTCACTTCGTCAACAACACGGCGCCGAAATCGATGCAATCTTGGCCCGCTACCCACAAAAGCGGAGTGCGATATTGGCACTCCTCTACATCGCCCAAGACACCTACGGACGCCTGACCGATGAGGCCATCCGTGAGGTCGCTCAGATCATTGATGTGCCACCCACCGATGTCTTTGAGGTGGTCGGCTTTTATACCTTGCTCTACGACGACAAAGTGGGCAAAATGGTGCTTCAAGTCTGTGACGACATTCCGTGTGCTTTTTGTGGGGCCGAAGATCTCATCTCCACCCTGCAACAGCGCCTTGGCATCCACAGCGAAGAAACCACCGCCGACGGGATTTTCACCCTGCAACGCGTCAAGTGCCTCGCCGCCTGTGACAAGGCGCCCATATTGCAGGCCAACCTCGATTACCACGGCAACCTCGATACCGCCGAAAAAATCGACGCCCTGCTTGACCAGCTCCGCACCCGGGTCGCCAACAACGACCGCATCAGTATCTCTGGGCGCCAAGCCGATCTCTAATCCGCAAAGCGACCTACGCACCAATCACCCCCACCGGCGCTCAGCACCGGTGGGGGTGATTGGCATATGAGCAATGATACAGAGCGGAGTTATCTGCGCTGCCAGAGCCTCACAAACCATGCATGCCAGCGCGGGTGCCAAGCCCCGTGCGGGATCTGCCAAAAAACAACCATGGTCACCACATACAGCAACACACCGGCGTACGCTTTGTGGGAGACCAAGAGGGGCTCAATGATGCCGACATCGAGATCGTAAATAAAACTCATGGCGTTGCCAAAGGCAATCCCCGCAAAACTTATCGCGACAAGAGCCACCAACCAGGGCGGCACAGACCGCTCGCGCATCACCGCAACGATGCCCCACCACAGGAGCAACACGGGCACGAAATAGTCGGGCCACGCCACTGGAATCGCAAAGGCGCTCCAGAGCACCAATCCACCCAACTGCACGGCCGACACCGACGGTTCGTCGTGATACTGCCGAAACTGCATCACCGCAAGGCTCAGCCCCATGGCCAACGCCACCACTGTGGTTGCCTGGTACAACCATGGATGCTCAAACGGCCCGAGCTGCGTCAAATCACCGGCTGCCCGCGCCACAATGGCGTACATGCTCTGGTTGTCACGCCACGCGGTGGTGCCACCAATGAGTGGGATGACCTCAAATACGAAGGTCACGTATTCACGCCAACCGAGGATGAGGGCAGTTGCCCCGTTGATGCCCAGTAGGGCCACCCAGAAGGCCCAGAAGGCGCGCCAACGCCACTGCCCGACCCAGTACCCCAAAAAAATCACCGGATAGAGCTTGAGCGATGCCAGCGCCGCAATGATGACCCCAGCGGTAGCATCGCGCTGGGTGCGGATGCACCAGTACAAGCACACCACACATGCCAATACCACGACATCTATTTGCGCAAGCATCAGTGTATCAACGAGTGGTGCATAGTTGAGGGTGATGGCCAACGTCACCGCCCACCACCAGCGATGCGACACCGGTTGCAGGGACACCCACCAGAGCACCACTGCCACAATCAACACGAGATCAAGCCAACGATAGGCGTCAATGAGTGTGGCGGTGCTAAAACCACTCAGCGGCACAAACACGAGGCAGTAGGTGGGAGGATACTTGTAGATGTAGCCGAACAGATCGGCGGCGATGTCGCTGACCACGTAGCACGAGCCGCGCTCAAGCCAATCACGGGCCGCAATCACCCACACGTTGAAATCGGAACTAACCCGCCCAAACATGCCAGTAGCACGGGGCACTGTGGCCCACACACCAGTCACGGCCAAGACGACCGGTGCAGCCCAGTCGGCAATCCCTGCGGCCACGTCGGCACGCCCACGCCACCGCGCCCACATCCTGACAACTCCACCCACGCCGAGAAGCACCAGTGCCACCCACACCGTGATGATGGGGTACTGCCACTGCGGGGCAATCGTGATCCCATCGGAGCCGATGAACTGCTGAAACACAGGCAGGCCGAGCAGGGCAAGGCCGGCCAAGCCGGGGACGTGTTCACCAGCCACCATCTGACCACGCGGGGGAAGCCACCCGAGCCCGCGACCAATGCCCCACCACGCCAGCATCAGCCCCAACAGCACCATGAGCCATGGCATGATGGAGGCAAATTCAAGCGGGTATGCCCAGAGGCCGGCGCTACATGCCGCGATGAACACCGCCACCAAAAGTGCACCCACGGCCGGGCGTGGCACGGCAAGAAGCCATAGCAATAGCCCGAAGAGTGCGCCACTCCCCCATACGAGACCCCACACCGGCGCCCACCACATCCAATTCCCCGTCAGCGTGGGCTGGAGCTGGGCACGGTGAAAGAGCACACCCAGCGCACGTTGCGCATCATCACGCACAGTGGCGCTGGTGTGTACCTGCACCGGTACGCCCCAATCCGCCACCACTGGGAGATCCACCAATACACGGTAGGTGCGTGGTTGCCACTCGGTGAGCGTGGTCGCAAAGGCGTGGCGGTCGTCGACCATGACCTGCACCGTTTGTGTGGGCAGACGCGCTATGAGGCCATGTGTCAACGTGATGCTCAAAATACCCTGCGTACGATTCACCCACGGCAGTTGCACCACACTCTGCGCCGACAACCACCGCGCCTGCCCACCAGCATATTCTTCGCGACGGAAGGCATCACGGAAGCCCCGGTCTTGGGCAGCGGTCACCTGGGTGGTCTGCGGCACACTGAGCCAAATCAGCTGCCACATGACCACCCACGACACTACTCCCAGCAGTACGGTGCGCCACCGGCGCCAGAGCGGTGGAAACCAAGCCATGCCGTTCCTCTCGTCGTTGCGGTCAGAGCAAATCGGCCGCCTCACGGCTCCCCACCATGGCCAGTACCGCTTTGTGCGCATGGAGGCGGTTTTCGGCCTGATCAAATACGATTGACTGTGCCCCATCGGCCACTGCAGCTGTGACCTCTTCGCCACGGTGCATGGGCAAACAATGCATGAACTTGGTGGTGGGACGCGCCGCGCTCATCAAATAATCGTTGACCTGATACCCCTGCAGTGCTGCCACGCGTTCAGCCGCATCCGATTGCCCCATGCTCACCCATACGTCGGTGTAGACGACATCGGCTTGGGCAACGGCCTCGTAGGGGTCGGTGGTAATGAGCACATCGGTTTCGCTCTGTGTGGCCAATGCCCGCGCCTCTGCCACAATCTGTGCATCTGGCGCGTATTGCGCTGGCGTAGCCGCGGCAATGTGGATTCCAGCGAGCGGAGCCGCATGGAGCAACGAATGGAGCATGTTGTTGCCGTCACCTACATAGGCCACGCGTACACCACGAGTACCACCAAACTGCTCTTTGATGGTCATCAGGTCGGCCAGTGTTTGGGTGGGGTGATGCATGTCACACAGACCGTTGATGACGGGGGTATGGGTCGCATTCGCCATATCGGTGAGCGTGGTGTGACTAAACACGCGCGCCATGATGAGATGCACGTAGCGTTCGAGCACCCGTGCCGTGTCGGCGATGCTCTCACCACGGGTCAGCTGCATGTCGTTGGCATTGAGGAACATGGCATGGCCGCCGAGTTGTACCATGCCGACCTCAAACGCACTCCGCGTCCGTGTTGACGGCTTAAAAAACATCATCGCCAACACTTGCCCGGCCAACAAGGGGTGCGGCACGCCCCGACGAAGTCGGCCTTTCAACGTCAATCCGGCAGTCAACAAATCTGCGACTTCGGACTGCGTCAAGTCGTTCATTTTGAGCAAATCACGCCCGTACAAAGAATGCGCCATGGTGTCCCTTCCACATCCACGATATCCATCGTGCAATCGTCATTGGCCTATCAATCAAACGTCGGCTCACGCTGTGGGTCAGCGTGATAGGCAAAAAACAGCTCAATCTCGCCGGGCACCACTCGGTCCAGCGAGAGTGGTGGGATGTCGGCCTGGTGAAACCATCCCACCTCGCTGACCTCGTGCGATGCTTGGAGTTCACCACCAACCACTTCGCACAAAAAGAAGATGATGTACACGTGCCAGGGGATGGGGGTGTGGCCCTGTTTGTCGCGGTCAAGCACCGCAATTAGGCGCGTCACAGTCACCTGCAAGCCGGTCTCTTCACGTACTTCACGCACCGCGACCTCACTTGGCGTGCTCCCCACATCGCACCAGCCCCCTGGCGGGGTCCAGCCACCATCGGCATTTTCACGTACCATCAACAGGCGTTGCTGGTCATCAAAGACGATGGATCGCACCCCCACCTTGGGCGTCATATACCCGTGTTGCTGAGCAAACAACTCCTCAATGTGGCGCACATCGGTCACACTCCCGTGTGCCATCATTTCGGCCGCAATGGTGCGCAATTCGTGATAGCGCTCACGGTCAAATTCGTTGTTGGCATAGGTCAAGCCCGATTGTGCAAGCGCCTGAATACGCCGGGCCCATGTTAACCACTCCGGCATAGTCACCCGCCCCTCCTCACACACTGACTAGGCATGCGACAGCGCCTGCTCGGCCAGGGCAATCTGTGCTGCCACCGCACTCGGCGCCGTCGCACCGTGCACCGTGCGAGCCCGCACTGATGCCGCCATGCTGAAGCAGGCATACACATCGGCGTTGAATGTACGCTCAACGGCCACAAAATCGGCGACGTCCAATTCTGCCATCTTGACCCCTTTGTCCTCAGCGAGACGCACGAGTTGCCCGACCACTTTATGGGCGGTGCGGAACGGCACACCACGATCGACCAAGAAATCCGCCACATCGGTCGCCAACATGGCGTCATCGAGGCCACGTTGCAACGCTGCCGGGATAAACTGCGCCGTCGCCATGGCCCCGGCCACCACCGGCAAGGTCACCTCAAGAGTGCGCATCGTGTCAAACAGTGGCTCTTTGTCTTCTTGGAGGTCTTTGTTGTAGGCGGATGGGAGACCTTTCAACACCGTCAAAATGGTCATCAAGTTGCCGACCAAGCGCCCCGACTTGCCACGCGCAAGCTCAAATGAGTCGGGGTTTTTCTTTTGTGGCATCAAACTCGAGCCAGTGGAATACGCATCGGCCAGTCGCACGAAGGCGTACTCGGCACTGCTGTACAACACCATGTCCTCGGACAAGCGGCTGATATGGATGCCAATCATGGCGGCCACGAAAAGGAATTCGGCGATGAAATCACGATCACTGACCGCATCGACGCTATTGGGGGTCGGAGCCTGCATGCCGAGATCATGCGCCAAGGCATGGCGATCGATGCGCAACGGCGTACCTGCGATGGCGCCTGAGCCGAGTGGCAACGACGACACCCGAGCCGCACAGTCAGCCAAACGCTGCCGATCGCGCTCGAGTGGCCAAAAGTGCGACAACAACCAGTGCGACAGGAGCAGAGGCTGAGCCCGTTGGACGTGTGTGTACCCGGGGATAATCAGGTCGCCAGCGGCTTTGGCCTGATCCAACAATGCGTGCTGTACGAGACGCACCGCGGCATCTGCCCGTGCAATCGCACCCAATGTCCACAGCCGAATGTCGGTGGCCACCTGATCATTGCGGCTCCGTCCAGTGTGGAGCTTGCCGGCTACCGCCCCGACGAACTCGCCGAGGCGCCGCTCGACGGCCGAGTGGATGTCTTCATCGTCTTTGGCAACAAACACACCCTGGGCAAATTCATCGTATACCGCCTGCAAGCCACGCAAGAGTTGATCGAGCTCGACGGTGGTAATAATGCCCGCCTGCTGAATTTGCCGGGCCCACGCCATGCTCCCCTTGATATCTTCGGCCCACATGGTCCGATCAAAGGGAAAAGAATTGTTGAATTCGGCCATGCGCGCATCGAGACCTTCGCTGAATCGTCCACCCCACATGTGTATGCCCTCCTCATGGTCACCGGTGCAGAGTCGCACGTCGGCGCAAATACATTCCTCCAGCCACCAGCACCCCTACCGTGGTTGCCCACAAAGCTACCCCCCAACTCAAGCTCGTTGGCCAATACCAAAACACCACCTCGTAGGCCCCTGCAGGCACCCAGACACCCCGAAACACGCCATTGACGGTGTAAATGGGCACCGTTGCGCCATTGAGTGTGGCCTGCCACCCCGGATAGTTGGTGTCACTCAGCACCAACACCCCTGCAGCTTGTGCCATCCCCGTAATGACCACACGATTGGCACGATAACTGCGCACCTCGGGCAGAGTCACTGCATCAACAACTGGCTCCACGGCCGGCACCGCCGCCTGAGTGACCACCGCATCTCCTAGCGGAAACTGTGGATCACGTAGCCGCGCATATACGGTTTGCACATCGGCCACCTGCTCCACCCGATGCACGAGATAGGCCCGAGGCAGGGCGTTGGGGTTCAAATAAATGCTCCCCTCATCACTTTGATGAACACGCTCAAGGCCAGGGAACTGCGCAATCAACGGTGAATCGGGCCGAAACAGCACATAGCGCACATTGGTCAAATCGAGCCACCGCGGCGTGGCGCTGGCTTTGGTCAAATACATGCTGACACTGTTGCCACCATCTTGCAGGTTCCCCTCCCAACGACGGACAAACCGTGCATACTCGCCCCAAATCAACGAATCAAAACCGCGCACATCGGAGAGCTCAGCCACCATGTTGGTGTTGGATTGATAAAAGGGATAGTCGGCTGCAAAGATGCGAAAGAGACCGGGCTGACGCTGTAAAAAGTACTGCATGCGTGTCATCGGCAACACCGGATCTGACATCACATCGGCTGGTACTTCGGCACGCAAATCGGTGGTAGCCACCACCGCCCGCGCATCGATGGGTTGGTACAACGGGCGCCAGTACCACCACAGTTGCAGTGCCACGACCACCAGCACGACCACCGGCATCCACGCATGCAGAGCGAAACGACGCCACCACAGTGCCCCAAATACCACCATACTCGAGGTAAGCCACAGCCATTCTATGCCTTGGTATGACGCCAATATGCGCCATGGCAATCCAGGAGTCACACTCCACGCATACCCGAGGGCGACCGCACACGCAAGAGCTGGCACGAGACCGACCATGTGGAGTTCGCGCCGAGCCGAGGATTGCACGCGCATCACCGTGGCGGCTCCTGTCACGCCCATCAACAATGACGCCGGCAACATGGCCCGACTCAATTCACGGAACTGCGACAGTAGCGGCACACTCTGCCACCATGCAACGGGGGAAATCGCATACCCAATGCACAGAAGGGCGACACCAGCCAGCACCTGCATGCGCTTATCATCAAGCACCCACCACCCGGTCAACCAGAGTAGCAACGGGAGCAACCCGATATGCCAATCGGGCAACGTACCTTCTTTGTAGCCCCAATCACCAGCGGCGTGCAGGCTGGTCAATAATTCGGGCGCGATGGTGGTCACAATTGCCAGCGGGCTATAATTGCCCTGCCCACCCGCCCGTGACACCGACATGCCGAGCTCCACGGTGGGCAGAATTTGTGGCGCCATCAGCCCAAAAACCGTCACACCAATCGCCACCAATGCGCCCACCATGTGAGGCACATACTGCGCCCGTTCGCGCCATACCATGCCAATGGCCACCATACTCCCGGCTGCTACCACGTACAACGACGTGTCGGGTTGAGATAGACCAGCAAGCACCACACCCGCCCCAAAAAACACCGCAGCCCGCCGTGCACCCACCCAATCTGCGCGCGCCACGTTCGTCCCCAAGGCGATGGCTCCGTACATTGCAACTGGGGTCCAAGCCACCACCCCTCCCATGGTCGGCAGTGCCAACCATTTGCTTGCAAACCCGGAGCCCAGATAGATGACAGGCACCAACAAGGCAGGAATCGGTGCAATGTGCAAGGAACGCGCCAATGCCCAGGAACTTATGCTGCCAATCAATAGGTGGAACCACGCAACCACACCAAAGGCCATGTCGGTGGGGAGGAGCGCAAATAATACGGTCAATGGGTACCAGACACTACTGTTGGCAACGGCCAAAAAAGGCGTGCCACTTAAAATGTACGGGTTCCACAGCGGCAACTGACCCGACCATACTTCACGGGCATAAAAAAGGCGCTGCGGGTAGTGTTTCAAAATCAAATCACTTGGCAGCGTGTTGCCAATCGGCATACGCTCGTATGAAAAACTCCAAGGGGGCAAATGCACCATGATGTTGAGGGGCAACCACGTGCGTTGCCCCACCAACACGGGTGCCATAACCATCGTAACGACACTGCAGATGAGGACGATCGCCCACACATCTAGTGGCCTACGAATCCAGATGTGATGCGCGAATTGTGTCAATGATCGCCATGCACCCATCCTGAGTTGCCCCCGCTTTCCCTGTCGTTACACCATGCACAACACCGGCTACAGCCAGTCTTACAAGCCACCTACCACACTATGTCGTGTAATGTGCGTTGACTTCCACGTACTCTTTGCTGAAATCACAGGTCCACACCGTCGTAGCAGCCTGCCCCATGCCCAAGTCGAGTGTGATATACACGTTTTCGCGTCGGAGCAACTGCGAAGCCGCATTGAGGTCTGCCACGACTGGCATCCCTGCGGTCACCAAGCGAATTTGCTCATCACCCAGGCCAAAATCAAGGGTCAACGTATCGGGGTCAATGGCGGCACCACTATACCCGGCAGCACAGACCACACGCCCCCAATTCGGATCATTGCCGTGGATGGCCGTTTTGACCAGTGGCGAGCAGGCAATGCTATCGGCCACACGGTGTGCCATGGCCCCATCAACCGCCCCCGTGACACGGATCTCGACCAACTTGGTGGCACCTTCGCCGTCACGGGCAATGCGCTTGGCTAGCTCCATGCAAACCTGGCTCAACAACGCTGTAAACTGTGCCAATTCGGTCTCACCAATCACGGCCTTAGACACTCCAGAGGCCAACAACAGCACCGTGTCGTTGGTACTCATGTCACCGTCCACGCTGATGCGGTTGAAACTCTGATTGACCGCCTGCTTGAGGGCCGTCGCCAATAGTGCAGGGGCCACCTGTGCATCGGTGGTCACAATGCCCAGCATGGTGGCCATACCCGGGTGAATCATCCCCGCCCCTTTGGCCATGCCTGCCACCGTCACTTCGTGACCGGCAATCACCGCCGTCGCCCGGGCCCGCTTGGGGTGGGTGTCGGTGGTCATAATCGCCAACGAGGCCGCTTCAGCGCTGGTCTGCCACGTCTGTGGCGCCAACGCCTGCACCCCCTTGGTCACTTTGGCCATGTCGAGCTGACGCCCAATGACTCCTGTCGACAAGACCAAGATTTGGTCGGCGCGCGCACCGACCAAATCTGCGGCCAAGCCGGCCATGGCGCGCGTATTCGCTTTGCCCTCATCTCCCGTACAGGCATTGGCACAACCAGCGTTGGCGATAATCCCACGGATTTCGCCGGCACTCGTGGCCAACACCTCACGATCGTACAATACCGGTGCCGCTTGCACCCGATTCGTGGTAAAGACACCGGCCGCACTACACGGGCTATCGGCGACTACCAAGGTCAGGTCCAACGCAGCGTCTTTTTTCAGACCACAGGCCGTTGCCGCCGTGCGAAATCCGGGGGCCAGAGTGAATACGTCTGTCATGACCGTCCCTTTACTTATTACTTCTTCCCATCCACGAATGACTGGACTTTCATGGGCAAGCCGAAGATCTTGATGAAGCCCTCAGCGTCCTTCTGGTTGTATGAATCACTCATCGTGAAGCTGGCAATATCCGGGTTGTAGAGCGACTTTTCCGCCTTACGCCCAACCAAGATGGCGTTGCCCTTGTAGAGCTTGAGCCGGGCCGTGCCCGTCACGTTTTGCTGGGTCACATCAAAGAAGGCCTGGAGTGCATGGCGCAATGGCGTAAACCACTGCCCGTAGTACACCACCTCGGCATAGCGATGAGCGACGACATCCTTGTAGTGCAGGGTGTCGCGATCAAGTGCCAACTGCTCGATGGCCTGGTGCGCCACCCGCAACAACGTGCCACCCGGTGTTTCATAGACACCGTGACTCTTCATGCCCACAAGGCGATTTTCGACCAGGTCGATACGCCCAATGCCGTGCTTGCTCCCCAGCTCGTTCAAGGCTTTGAGAAGCGCAACCGGGCCCATGGCCTCGCCGTTGACTTTGGTCGGGATACCCTTCACAAAGTCGATTTCAACGTACTCGGCAGCATCTGGTGCATCTTCGGGTGACACCGACATGGTGTACATCGGCTCTTCGGGCTCATTCCATGGATCCTCAAGGATGCCACCCTCGTGCGACATGTGCCAAATGTTGCGGTCGCGGCTGTAAATCGACTTGAGTGTCGCCGATACCGGCACATTGTGCTCGGCCGCGTAGTCGAGCGCATCTTCGCGTGAGCGGATGTTCCATTCACGCCATGGTGCAATCACCTTCAGGTGTGGCGCCATCACCATGTAGGTCAGCTCAAAGCGCACCTGGTCGTTGCCTTTGCCCGTGCACCCGTGTGCCACCGCATCAGCACCCTCTTGCAAGGCAATTTCAGCCTGGCGCTTGGCCAACAACGGCCGAGCCACCGAGGTACCAAGCAGATAGAGCCGCTCGTAGACGGCACCCGACTGAATCATCGGGAAGAGATAATCGCGCACGAAGATTTCACGTACATCCTCGACATAGCATTTCGAAGCACCACTGGCAATGGCCTTCTCCTCGATGCCGACGAGTTCATCGTCTTGACCAAGATGCCCACAATAACAAATCACTTCCGGGTTACCGTAGTTTTGCTTCAACCAGGGCACGATGATGCTGGTATCCAAGCCACCTGAGTACGCCAACACCACTTTCTTCACCTTGGGACGGTCCATGACAGACTCCTTTGTTATGTAAATAAAAGCTCTACATCATCGCGAGTGAGGTGTTTTACCCCGCCCTGCTCCGGTGTAATGAGCTGACTCACCAACTCCCGTTTGCGATCTTGCAGTTGCAAAATCTTTTCTTCGACCGAATCACGCACCACCATCTTGTAGACCATGACCGGTTTGGTCTGGCCGATGCGGTGCGAACGATCGGTAGCCTGCATCTCCACGGCTGGGTTCCACCAAGGATCAACGTGGATGACGTAATCGGCGGCGGTCAAGTTGAGACCGACTCCGCCAGCACGCAAACTAATCAAGAAAAACGTCAACTGGGTGTCGTGCTGAAAGGCATCGATAATCTGCTGGCGGTCACGCGTCCGCCCATCGAGATAGGCGTACCGAATCCCACGCGCATCCAGCTCAGTGCGAATCAGACTCAGCATCTGCACGAACTGACTAAACACCAATGCCCGATGCCCCGACAACTTAATTGACTCCATGGTACTGAGCAGGGCATCAAATTTGCCCGACACCTCCGGATTCTGCGCATCAACAAGGCGCGGATGATTACAAATCTGCCGCAAGCGGAGCAACCCTTCGAGCATCTTGACGCGCGCCTGTTGTTGCCCTTGGGTATCTATCAAACCGAGCAACAAGGCTCGATAATGATCACGTTGTGCATCATAGAGCCGGCGTTGTTCCGGTTCCATGTCGCTATACACGACATGTTCGGTCCGTGCCGGTAAATCAGGAGCCACTTGGTCTTTGGTGCGCCGCAAAATGAAGGGGTACGTCAACTTGCGGAGCAACACCAGCGCTTCATCACGACCATCATCATCACGGGTGAACGTCTCACGGAAGGTGTCAGCTGACCCCAACAACCCGGGATTCAAAAAGGCGAATTGCGACCACAACTCGACGACGTTGTTTTCAATCGGGGTGCCAGTCAGCGACAAACGCCGGTCGGCCTGCAAGCGGCGCACAGCTCGCGATGTCTCAGCATTGGGGTTCTTAATGGCCTGTGACTCATCAAGAATGGCATATTGAAAGCGGTACTGTGTCAGCATTTCGATGTCACGGAGCATGGTGCCATACGTGGTCAAGACCACATCATACCCTGCAAAGGCAGCCACGCTCCGTTGTCGCCCTTGATCCGCATGCACCAGCACACGCATGGCCGGAGTAAAACGCTCAGATTCACGTTCCCAGTTATAAATCAACGAACGAGGCATCACAATCAGCACCGCATTGGCACCCGGGGTACGTTCGCGGAGCGACTGCACAAATACCAGCGTTTGAATGGTTTTGCCAACACCCATGTCGTCAGCCAGACAACCACCAAACCCGTACGTGTTGAGAAAGTGCAACCAGTCGTAGCCCGCCTTTTGATAGGTGCGCAACGACCCCACAAACCCCACCGGCAACGGCTGGGGCTCGATGTGGGCGAACAAACGCAAGCGCGCTCGCCGCTCTTCGAAGGCCGCATCGGTCTGGGCTTGGGTGGCAACCTGCAAAAGTTGGTCGACTACTGCCGCTTGCGCCCCGGCGTATCGCAGGTGCCCATCTTGCTCATCCCCCATGGCCAACAACGGCGCCAATCGTTGCGCAAGACTACTCGGTACCAAGCCCAACGAGCCATCGGCGAGTACGATGTAACGCTCACGCCGCAACACGGCTCGGCGAATGGTCGCCAAATCAACACTCAGGTCGTCAAAATGCACGACGGCCGCCACATCAAACCAATCAATGTGCGACGATACGACCACTTGCACGGCAGGGGTGGCCATGCGCATCCGCACCAGCGACAGCCGCTCTTCACCGGCGACGGTCAAACCGGCGGTCACCAAACCGCCGACCACCCGCACCATGAACTCCACGGGGTCGCTCCGCCGGCGGAGCCGGAAGCACCCGTCGTCACCAAGACGGAGACCGTGTTGTTCAAGGAGACTCACAATGCGCATTTCACCGTCAATGTCACGATTGATGCGAATGAGGTGTAATTCTTCGCCTCCATGCAAAATGGTCGCGGCCGGGTACTGTGGGTCGAATGCCACCAACGCACCGGCATAATCGAACCGCAACGCAATGGACATGCTCTGCTCGGTTTCACCGATTTCGATGTGTCCGAGTGGTTCGCTTTGTACCTCATCCCAACGCAACCCAGACCCACACAACGGCACGCGCTCCGCTAACTCAAGCAGGCGCGCATCAAAGCGCTCGCGATCAGCGGCAGCCACACGCATCAATGGCGTCTGTAGCATCTGCTCCACCAGCGGCGTTGAATCGCCAATCCCCACCAACGATTGCCCGGTGAGGAGCCAGTTGGGTGAAAACGGCAACACGATGCGCCGTTGTGGATTAACCAACACGGTGTGGTGCGCCGTATACACCATACTCTGCAACAACAAATCCGTGCCGTCTTCGTCGCAAGACAACCGTAATTCACCCGGCTCACTAATCACGGTAATCGGCTGCCGAAAGGTGAATTCATCGGTAATGAGAAAGACTTGCACACCGTGGAGGAGTGCCAGTGCCCCCGCATACAACCAAGAACGCTGGGCAGGCTGGGCGGTGCGGAGGGTTTGCTCACACAACATGGCAGCCGCTTGCAATACACCAAATGAGGCATCAGGATGACCAGCCGGAGTCGGGGGTGCCCGCAGTGGCCGCACTTCGGCTTGCTCCCAATCGTCACTGCCCGTGCGCAAAACGACGTTGGCCGGGAACAACGCCCACTGCTCGTGCCCCACACCATGTGGATGCCCGCTCCGCAAAAAGAAGCAAATATGCGCCTGTTGCAGGCTCATCGGTTTATGGGTTGTTTTATCAGCCACGGCAAACAAGGCTTCCCACTGCTGTGGCGGGTGCATCTGCATGTGGGTTGCTGCCGTGATGACGGCGGCAACCCGATGCAAACACGGTCCATCATCAGCATGGGCACAATCGCACAGCGTTGTCACTCGCCCAGCAATCATCAACACCGTCACACGATACCGATGCACACCATCACTGACCGCAACCGTCGCACTGGTTGGTGCAACGTCGGCCAAAGTGGTTGCGTTGGCATCACACAGCGCCTGGGCACGCCGCCGCAACGACGGCGCCACCCCGGCCATGTACTGCTCGAGCCCTTTGGATGTCAACAGTTGCACCGTCGTGCTCATCGGCTACTTTCCTCGTGCAATACCGTAGTGGTCTTGAAGTGAACGCACCCCAACGTGCCGCCGTTGTAACTCGCGAATCCCCGCGACGGTGGCGGCCGCCCCGGTAAGTGTGGTCACCAACATCACTCCGTAACGAATCGAGGCAAAACGCAACGCCTGCCCGTCTGCATATGCCTGCCCGCCGAGAGGCGTGCTAATCACCAGTTGCACCTTGCCAGATGCTACCAAATCCGCCGTGTGTGGCGAGCCATCAGCAATTTTGTTGACAACGGTTACTGGAATGTCGACGCTGTGGAGCATGTCGGCCGTGCCCTTGGTGGCATACAGATCGAATCCGAGCTGTACCAAGTCACGAGCAATACGCACAATCGCGTTTTTGTCGTTGTCATTGACGGTGAGCAACGCTCCACCCGAACGCGGAATGCGCTGATTGGCACCCATTTCAGCCTTGGCAAAGGCCAACCCGAAGGTAGAAGCGTGCCCCATCACCTCACCCGTCGAACGCATCTCGGGGCTGAGCATGATGGTCGCACCCGGGAACTTATCAAACGGCAACACGGCTTCTTTCACGAAAAAGCCGTCAATCCGTGGTTCCTCGATAAAATCAAGCTCGGCAAGCGACTTCCCGGCCGATACTTGCGCGGCCAAGCGTGCCAGCGGAATCCCAGTCGCCTTGGCGATGAACGGCACCGTGCGTGACGAACGTGGATTCACCTCAATCACATACACCACATCGTCTTTGATGGCATATTGCACGTTCATCATCCCCTTGACCCGCAACGCCATGCCGATGCGCTCAGTTTCGTCACGGATAATCGAGAGGTGGTACGCACTAATCTTGTACGGCGGCAACACCATGGCCGAGTCACCCGAGTGCACCCCGGCCTCTTCGACGTGCTCCATGATGCCCGCAATCACCACCCGTTGCCCGTCGCCGATAGCGTCGACGTCGACTTCGAAGGCATCTTCGAGGTATTTATCGATGAGCACTGGTGCGCCTTCGCTGACCACCGTGGCTTCGGCAATAAAACGCTCAAAACTCTCGTCGTCGTAGGCAATCGCCATGGCCCGCCCGCCGAGCACATAGCTGGGACGCACCAACACCGGGAAGCCAATTTCGTGCACGATGGCACGGGCCTCTGCCAATGTCGAAGCCATGCCACTCGGCGGTTGCTCAATCTGCAACTCACGCAACAGCGCCCCGAAGCGACCACGCTCCTCCGCCAAATCGATGGCGTCGGGCGATGTCCCCCAGATGGGCACGCCGTAGTTGGTCAAACCGTGCGTCAGGTTTAGCGGCGTCTGACCACCAAATTGCACCAAGGCCGGCACGGAGCGAATCGGCGCACCAAAGTCGGCACCCGCTTCACGGTCGTAAATGTTGAGCACATCTTCGAGTGTGAGTGGCTCAAAGTACAACCGGTCGGCCGTGTCGTAATCGGTTGACACCGTCTCCGGATTACAGTTGATCATGATGGTCTCGATGCCCATATCGCGGAGCGCAAAGCACGCATGCACACAGCAATAGTCGAACTCGATTCCTTGGCCAATCCGGTTAGGACCACCACCGATAATCATCGCTTTGGCACGATCGGTGACATCGGCTTCGTCACTCCCCGGTTGACGACTGTAGGTGCTATAAAAGTAGGGCGTCGCTGCCGCAAACTCGGCCGCACACGTGTCGATTTTGCGATAAATGGGCACAATGCGCGCCTGTTTACGAGCCGCGCGCACCGCCAACGCTTGTGGCGCATCGCTCAAGAGGCCGGCGATTTGTGGGTCCGAAAAGCCGTATTCCTTGGCAGTAAACAACAAATCATGCGGCAAGGTATCGAGACGATACTTGCGCAGTTCGTGCTCTATCGCCACAATGTCAAACATCTGCGCTACAAACCACGGGTCATACCCGGTGCGCTGACAAATCGACTCCAGCGATGCGCCGGCACGAATCTCGTCGCAGACGCGGAAAATCCGCCGTGGCGTGGGAATACTGATGTCGTCGTACCCGACCACCTTGACCTGGTTGCTCCCCACAAAGCCGGTGGCACCGATTTCGAGGCCACGCAATGCCTTTTGGAAGGCTTCCGCAAAGGTAGCACCAATCGCCATCACCTCGCCCACACTCTTCATCTGCGGCCCGAGAATGGGGTCCACCCCGGGGAATTTCTCAAACGCCCAGCGCGGTGCTTTGACCACCACATAGTCCAAACTGGGCTCAAACGAGGCCGGTGTCAACTTGGTGATGTCGTTGGGGATTTCGTCCAACGTGTAGCCCACCGCCAGCAGGGCAGCGATTTTGGCAATCGGGAAGCCGGTGGCTTTCGATGCCAGGGCCGACGAACGGCTAACGCGCGGATTCATTTCAATCACATACGGTGTGCCGGTTTGGGGGTCCACCGAGAATTGAATGTTGGAGCCGCCGGTTTCCACACCCACCGTGCGAATAATCAGCTTGGCCATTTCGCGCAGGCGCTGGAGCTCACGGTCGGTCAGCGTCATGGCGGGGGCCACGGTGATGGAATCACCGGTATGCACACCCATGGCGTCGAGATTTTCGATGGTGCAGACCACCACAAAATTATCGGCGCGGTCACGCATTACCTCGAGCTCGTATTCCTTCCAGCCAATCACCGACTGCTCGATGAGCACTTGTGTCACCGGTGAGGCGCGCAGGCCACGTTCCGAAATCGTCTTGAGTTGCTCTTCGTCGTAGGCGATACCACCACCACTGCCACCCAGGGTAAACGACGGGCGGATCAACACGGGGTAGCCAATCGAGGCGGCCACCGTGACCGCACGCTCAACGGTGGTCACCGTCTCGCCGAGGGGCACGCCGATGCCGATTTTGAGCATGGCCTGTTTGAACAACTCGCGGTCTTCGGCGAGGGCGATGGCCGTGGGTGTGGCCCCGATGAGTTGCACGTTGTACTTTTCGAGGAGCCCCAGTTCGTGCAGTTTCATGGCCAAATTCAAGCCAGTCTGACCACCCACCGTGGGCAAAATGGCGTCTGGACGCTCTTTGATGAGGATCTGCTCGACCGCTTCGGGCGTCAATGGCTCAATGTAGGTGGCATCGGCGAACTGCGGGTCGGTCATGATGGTGGCCGGGTTGGAGTTCACCAAGATGACCCGGTATCCTTCACGGCGGAGCACTTTACAGGCCTGTACCCCCGAGTAGTCAAATTCGCACGCTTGCCCGATTACGATTGGCCCCGAGCCAATGATTAAAATACTACTGATGTCTGTGCGCTTGGGCATGCTACTTGCCACCTTCCATCAATTCCACGAAACGGTCAAACAAATAGGCCGCATCATGCGGGCCAGGGGCGGCTTCCGGGTGATATTGCACGCTAAAGGCCTTCAACGCCGGCGCTTCAAGCCCCTCGACACACTGATCGTTCAAATTGATGTGGGTCACCACTGACCCGTGTGGTAATGAAGCAGCGTCGACTGCAAACCCGTGGTTGTGACTCGAGATTTCCACTTTGCCGAACGCCTTCACGGGTTGATTGGCACCATGATGACCAAAACGCAACTTGTAGGTGCTCCCACCCAGTGCCAACCCCAAAATCTGGTGCCCCAGACAAATGCCAAACAGCGGCACATGCCCGAGCAATTCTTTGGTGGCCGCAATCCCGTAGGTCACCATGGCTGGGTCACCAGGTCCATTCGAAAGGAAGACGCCATCGGGGCGGAGTGCGAGTACTTCGTGCGCCGGAGTCGTCGCAGGCACCACGGTCACGCGGATGCCACGCTCGGCCATCAAGCGCAAAATATGGTGCTTGATGCCGAAATCGTAGGCCACCACGTGCAACGGGCGGCTCGCCGCAACCCCACGCGATCCGAGCCCCCATTCACCGACTCCACTCTGCCAGGTATAGCGCTCAGGACAGGTCACAAACGGCACCAGGTCGAGCCCCTCCATGCTGGGGGTGGCACGAGCCCGAGCAACCAGGGTCTCAGCATCATACTCTTGCGACGAAATCACGCCCCGCATGGCACCCGCAGAGCGGATATGCCGCACAAGCGCACGGGTATCAATACCGGTAATCCCAACAATACCCTGGGCCTGCATCTCGGCATCCAGCGAATTGTCGGCACGCCAGTTGCTTACTTGCGTGCTCGCCGAACGCACTACGAAGCCTGATAGCCACCATTTACGGCTCTCGCCATCTTCGTGGTTGACCCCCGTATTGCCGATGTGAGGGGCCGTCATCACCACGATTTGCCCAAAGTACGATGGATCCGAGAGCACCTCTTGGTAACCCGTCATCGCCGTGTTGAAGACCACTTCACCGCTCCGCTCGCCGATCGCACCAAATGCGCTCCCCGACCAGATGGTGCCGTCTTCAAGAGCGAGCACTGCTGCTCTCCGTTGCAAACCTGCCTGCATGCCTTTACTTTCCCTCCACTGTCGGCGTCATGCGCCGTGATGCAAATTCAATGACCACCGCTGTTTCGTCACAGCGATCTCTGAGTGGGCACAACACGCAATCCCGCCAGACTTTTTCGGGGAAGCGCTCATGCTCGGTCACCACAAACCCCATCCGCTCAAAAAACCCAACGGCGCGCGTCAGCGCAAATACCGTCGGGTAGCCACGTCGTTGTGCTTCTTGGACCAGTGCCTTGACAATTTCCCCACCCACACCATAACTCCGATACGCCGGCAACACTGCCAACGACCGCACCTCCACCAGCGCCGGCCCCATTTCGAGCAATGAGCCAATCCCCACCACACGCTCAGCAACCTCCGCCACCAGCCAATTTGTAAGCGAATGTGCGATGTTCTCGCGGCTCCGTGGCAACAAATGCCCCTGTGCCACGTTTTCGTCGACCACCTGCTTGATGGCGTCGACATCGTGTGGCTGTGCTAACCGCACTGTCACCACCGGCGGTGACGCCATCTGCTGATCATGCGTCACCATCATTGTACTCCTCCTGTGCGGATGCAGGTACCTGCGTCATCACCACGGGCCAGCGCCTCGAGTCCATCCATGTTCACAATCCGCGCCTGCGCAGCCCCGGCCGCCAACACCGTCAGTGCGGCCTGCACTTTGGGGATCATGCCCCCATAAATGTCACCACTGACAATCGCTTGTTCGATGGCCTGTGCGGTCAAGTTGGGCATCCAGGCATCGCCGATACGCACCCCAGCCACGTTGGTGACAAATGTCACCTCAACGTGCATGTCACGATCGGCGGTGGCCATGGCAGCGGCCACTGCTCCTGCTGCTTCATCCGCATTCACATTATAACTACCATCAGGGCCCAGTGAAACCGGTGCAATCACCGGAACCACGCCACTGTGTACCAACTGCCACAGGATTCCGCTCCGCACCGCTACCGGCGCACCAACCCGGCCGAGATCGCCCTCGGGATGGCGGTAACGCTCGACGCGGATGAGCCCGCGGTCAACACCCGACATTCCCCAAGCATCTACCCCAGCGAGCGTGAGTGCCACCACCAGACGCGTGTTGACTGTCCCTGCCAGAATCATCTCGGCGGCCGCCATGGCCGTTGCATCGCTGACCCGCAATCCGGCCACAAATTGTGGCTCGCCACCGAGCGCCACCTGCATCTGACCGATTTCTTTGCCCCCGCCGTGTACGAGCACCGGCACTGGGCGCATCGCTGCCACTGCGGCCGTCAGCCGCGTCACAAACGCCTCATCGTCGATATCATTGCCGCCAATTTTGATGACCCGCAGTATCTTCACGCCGGCCCCTTTCCATCGCTCTGCTCAGCCATTGCCCGCTGATAGGCCTCCCGATCAAGGGTGTAATCAATCCACGTTTTGCGCTGCGTGGGCAACGCATCATACAGTCGCTGGGCCGTATGGTTGTCTGCGGCGGTACGCCAGTAGACCCCGTTGTAGCCCTCGGCAATGGCCCACTCCGCACAATGCAAGATGAGCCGTCGTCCCAAGCCTTGGCCACGCAACGGCGGCACCACATATACATCGTTGAGCAGACATCGCTCCACCGCAAGAGTCGACGAAAGCACCCGGTACGCGGTCACAAATCCCACTCCCTGCCCCGTTGCATCCACAGCCAACCATTGGGCCCCCTGCGACGGTGCGGTGGCCAACCGCCGAAAATGAATGCGATTGCGCGTATCATCGGGCTCGACCTGATAAAAACGCTGATACTCGGCAATCAACGGCAACACAATCTCCAGGTTTGCCACGGTCACCGGTACAATGTCAATCGTCATACGCCCTCTTCAGTCGCTGGACGCACTGGCAACGTATAGGTGTACCATGCTTCACGCGTCGTCGGCAATGCGTCGTACAACCGTTGTGCGGTGTGGTTGTCGAGCGCCGTCTGCCAATGAATGTCGGCATATCCCTCGGAGTGTGCCCAGACCGCACAATGCACGATGAGGCGCCGCCCCAGGCCTTGACCACGCAACTGCGGCACCACGTACAAATCGTTGAGCAAGCACTGCTCTACCGCCGAAACCGACGATTGCACGCGGTAGGCGGTCACAAATCCTACCCCCTGCCCCGTCGCATCATGCGCCAGCCACTGCGCCCCGAGGGCTGGTGTGGTCGCAAGACGCCCAAAATGCGCCCGGTTGCGTGCTTCGTCGGGAGTTGCCCCATAAAAACGCTGATACTCGGCAATGAGTGGCAACACCACAGCCAGATTCGCCGGCGTTACCGCCACAATGTCAATTGTCATGATTGCAACCCCGCTGTTTCTGCGAGTCCACTGATGAGATTCATACACTGAATCGCTTGGGTGGCAGCGCCTTTGGCCAAATTATCGACACTCGACATCACAATGGCCACGCCTGGTTGTCCCAGCGTCACCGAAATTGCGCACATGTTGGTGTTGGTGGTATGCGCCATGGCGGCGAGCTGCCCAGCTGGCAACACCCGCACAAACGGCTCGTCAGCATAGGCCGCCGTGTAGAGCGCCCGTACTTCGGCTTCACTCAAATGCGGATCGATGCGCACATACAACGCACTGAGCATGCCACGCACCACCGGGATAAGATGCGGGTTAAACAACACCGTGGGCGTCATGCCCATCGCCAATTTCGCCAACTCCTGCTCGATTTCACCCACATGACGATGCACATGACCGATGTTGTACGGGGTCACCGTGTCGTGCGTCTCCGCAAAGAGGGTGTTCAGTTTGGGAGCTCGCCCAGCACCGGAGATGCCCGACTTGGCATCCACAATGATCGTGGCATCGCTGACCACGCCCGCCCGCAACAAGGGCATCGCCCCGAGAATCACCGAGGTCGGGTAACATCCCGGCGCAGCCACCAGGCGCGCGCCCCGGATTGCCTCACGGTTGATTTCGGGCAACCCGTAGGGGATCGGCAACATGTCGGGGAATTCGTGGGCGTGCCCGTACCACTTGGCGTAGCTCGCAGGTGTGTTGAGGCGGAAGTCCGCCGAAAAATCCACCACCTTGGCGCCCGCTGCTAACGCCTTGACCGCCACCCGCGCCGCCGCTCCATGAGGCAACGCCAATAACGCCACGTCGACTTGGTCAAATGGCGCATCGTCGACCGCCACGAGCGGCGTGTCGAGCGGTCCTGGGTAGACCTCGGCCAACGATTTGCCCGCTTGGGACTCCGATGTCGCAAATACGACCTCGACCTGCGGATGTCGCCGCAACCAACGCAACGCCTCGTAGCCGGCATACCCGGTGACTCCACAAATTCCTACACGCACCATGGCTGCTCCTCTGTGCATCACATACAAAAAACCCCCGGGTGCTTGCGCTCCCGGGGTGCTTGGCCTGCGAAATTGGGAAGTGTCTACTTCTCACCAACGCGCATCGCCGCCCCCCGGCCCATTCGGGCTCGTCGGCGGTCAGCTCGTCGCAACATTCGGCTGGTGATGTGGACACTGTGCTTCATACCGCGTAGTGTACATCGCTTTTTCTGACCTGTCAAACCTCCTTGCTTCATGTCGCATACTCGGTGGTAATTGACACATACTTATTAAATAAATATACTAAAGGTAATTACGTTGTATCGAGAAAGCACCGCGCCATGCCACGCCCATTTCATTGTACCCGCCGGGGCTTTTTGGTGTTGAGTGGGAGTCTACTCATCAGTGCGTGCGGACTGAGGGGCACGCAGAGTAGTGGGCTCCGTCTTGCGGTGGCAGCTTCGTTACGGCGGGTCATGGAAGTACTCGACCGTGAATTTCGCCAAACAAACGAGCGCTCCAGCGCACAAATTCAGAGTGCGGGATCGGGGGCACTCGCCCAACAAATCATGAATGGTGCACAATTTGACATCTTTGCGGCGGCCGATCGGAGTGCTATGACCAAGATCGTCGATGCAGGCATCATCAGTGCGGAGCAGATCTCGGTGATTGCACACAGCCAAGTGGTCATCGTCGCCAGCGCTACCAGTGCGGTACTAAAGAGTGCCGATCTTGCGACACCCGGCACCAAGGTCGTACTTGCCGATACCACGGTACCGGCTGGACGCTATGCAACGACCGTGCTTGCGCAACAGGGGGATGAGTTTGTGGCTCACGTACACGCCAATGTGGTCTCATACGAAGCCAACGTGAGTGCAGTCCTACAAAAAGTAAGCAGTGGTGAAGCCGACGCCGGCATTGTCTACATGGCCGACGCACTTGCAAGCCCAGCCGAGAGCATCCGGGTCATCATGCCAGAGACACCCGTACAAGCCGAATACGTGGCCAGCCTGCTCCCCAATGCACAAACAGGCAGTCAGGCCTTTCTTGACTATATAATGAGCGCAACGGCCGCGCCCATCTGGCACGCACATGGATTCACCGCGGTCGCCTAGCGAGAAATGGTACCGACAACCCCATGATGCGTACAACGCGCCCTTCCATGACGCTCACCCTTGCGGCTCCCATGTTATTGCTCCTCGTGCTCCCACTGCTGGGGTTACTCGGCCGCAGTACACCTGCGGCGCTGTGGCAGGCGCTGGGCAGTGACGAGGTCGGGCAGGCGTTGTGGGTGACGATGCTCACAAGTGGCACTGCGTTGCTCGGTATTATCATCGGCGGTACGCCGGTGGCACTCTGGCTCGCCCGGCAACCTCGGCAGGCCTGGACAACCATGGTGGTCGATTTGCCCGGCGTCTTACCGCCAGCTGTCGCCGGGTTGGCGCTCCTCAGCATGTTTGGACGCACCGGTTGGCTCGGCGGTAGCCTGAGTGCCTGGGGTATCACCGTGCCATTCACACCCGTGGCGGTCGTGTTGGCGCAAATGTTCGTGGCGGGACCGCTCTACATCCGCAGTGTGAGTGTGGCGTTGGCCGCCATCGACGACGAAATCATCGCCGCCGCCCAGCTCGACGGTGCCGACACGCGCGCACTATGGCAACACGTGATTGTGCCATTAGCCTGGCCCGGGTTTCAAGCCGGCACGGCAATTGCGCTGGCACGCTCACTCGGGGAATTCGGCGCAACGGCACTCTTTGCAGGCAGCCTGCCCGGAAGCACGCGCACCATGGCCCTGGCGATTTATGTGGCTGCCGAAAGCAACGACGCCGCCGCGATTACCATGAGCCTGATTTTGCTCGGAATTTCACTCTTGATTCTGTGGTTTGTCCGGCGGCGCGATGTTTAGGGATGCCACTCATCCGCATCGTCGACTGGTTGGTACCCTGCCACCATTTCGATGGCCTGCATCCACGTGACATTTTGGATGATTTCCACATCCAGCACATGCGCATACCGCTCCAGGATTAGTTGGTCAGCCAATTGTTCATCCCAGGCATATTGATACCAGCCTAGGTTGGTTCCGTAGCATTCGGAGTGCCGATATTGCATCGGTAACATCACAACATCATCGGGGTGTTCCATTGGTGAAAGGGCTTCTTCGACCACAAATCCATGACAATCACACGGCATCACATCCCTCCTTTTTCTTTTTTTGCAAAAACACCCCAAGTAATCATTTCGCCGGTGGCGGTGTGCATTAGGCACACCGCCATTATACACGCATCTCAGAGGGCGGCGCCTTGCAGACCCGCCAGCACACCGATTTCCCCCACATGCAACGACGGATGGAGCACACAGTAATCGACCACATACTGCTCAATCGTCAGATTCCCCCAATATTTCACCACCCCCTCAACAATCGCGGGGATACACACCTGCTCGCCAGCAATGACCGCCCGCATATGCGCCTCGGAGCGTTTTTGCCCGACCAACGCCATATCGAAGCTCTGCAACGTCTGCGTGCTCTGCGCACCCACTGCGGTGGCGTAATTAGCCAACTCAGCGAGGTTGATCTGTTGCGAGAGGGCAGAGACATCACTGATAGGCATGGCCGTGCCCATGTCGCCATAGGCGATACCGAGGCGGGCCTGCCAATCACCACTGGTGTAGACCTGTGGCGTCAGCGCCACAAAGCGGTTGAGCGTGATATCCTCGATGCGGAGCAAGTGCCAAATGTTCCAGGCAATCGAGTTCGCTTCGGGGCCTGGTTGCGTCCGCATCTGCGCATCACTGAGTTTGGCAAACAGGTTGGGTAACGTGCGCTGGTGCAGGTTGGCGTGGTTGCGCCTGATGGCGTCAAGCATTATTAATCTCCTCCATTAGGGAA
>JBBAWX010000015.1:0-22915 GCA_040396955.1 Roseiflexaceae bacterium | reverse complement strand
CGGAATCTCACGGTACCGTGCATCACGTTTAATCTCGAATGTGAGACGGAATCCATTTGTACCAGCAATGTCGTCATCCATCAGAATCATGTCTGGGAGTGCATCTGATGCAGTATCCTGGAGAAACTGCATGGTCGTGCCACTGTCTTCGGCCGTATTCACCACAAAGCCCCGTGTGTTCAGTAGTTCTACCAAAAACGCCCGTTCCGTACTCGAATCATCTACCACCAGCACGTGAATCTTGCCACCAATTCTGCTCGACTTGCTGGTGCTGCCCGTTGTTTCGAGCGTCGCCCCATCAGCGTCAGTCGCCTGGGTTGCGTTGAACGAGCCACATGCCACAAGCGATGTGGCAATAAGAAGTGCGATGAGTGCATGTCGCATTCGGATACCCTTCCGTGTATGTGTGCAGTGTGCCGGAGCATTGTAGAATACTTTACAAAAATGTACAAATATGCATGCTCGGCGCAATCGCCAACCACACCTCACTTTTTGCCCTCACAAAAAACGATGGCAATGCCAAAAGCCCGTGGTGATGGCAGTCATCGTGGGCTTTTCAAACAACCACTCGGCAGGCTGTTCGTCTGCTTTTTTCGCGTGCAAACATACACAACACTCAGAACATGTCGTCAATTGTTATACACACCAACGGCAAGGGCGCTGATATGCCCCCTGCCGTAAAATGGGTGTGTTATCACGTGACCGTGCAAACATGCGGGCGTGCTATGACCGTTTGAGTGGCCACAACTTGGGGCCGCTCCGTTCGTACTGTTTGGGGTAGAAAGGCTCGGCGCCGAGTGCAATGGCAGCCTGGCGGGGCCAGGTCGGATTATCGAGCATGGCGCGCCCCAGTGCCACAAGATCTGCCTCGCCGTCGGCCACGATACGATTGGCCACCTGCGGGTCATTGATCATACCCACGGCCCGAGTAATCAGGCCACTTTCTCGTTTGACAGCCGCCGCAAACGGCACCTGATAGCTCGGCGCCACGGGAATTTTGACGCCAGGCACGGCACCACCACTCGACACACAGATGAAATGCAAGCCGGCCGCCGCCAAAAGTTGAGCTTGGGCCACCGCATCTGCAACCCCCAAACCGTCTGCATGCCAGTCGCTGCCCGTGATGCGGGCTCCCAACGCAATATGAGCTGGGATTGCCTCACGCACCGCTGCAGTCACTGCGAGTGGCACCGCCATGCGGCCCGCCCAGTCACCACCCCAACGGTCAGTGCGCTGATTGGTGAGCGGTGAAATAAATGAATGGAGCAGGTAGCCATGCGCCATGTGCAATTCAATGGCATCAACACCAGCGTGTACGGCACGCACGGCTGCCTGGCGGAACGCATCAATGATGCGGGTAATACCCGCTTCGTCGAGGGCGGTCGGCGTCTGATATCCGGCATCGAAGGGGAGCGCACTCGGCGCCACTACCGGCCACCCACCCTGGTCGATTGCCAACTGCCCACTCCCATCCCATGGGCGGGGGGCCGACGCCTTGCGCCCGGCATGTGCAAGCTGTACTGCGATGGTCACCTGTGGCGCTACACGCTTCACATAGCGGATGACGTTGGCCATCGCATCCATGGCCGCGTCGGAATAAAGCCCCGTACAACCATGTGAAATTCGCCCGATCTGCTCGACCGCCGTCGCTTCAATCACAATCATCCCTGGCCCGCCACTCGCCATGGCAACCAAATGCGCGATGTGCCACTCCGACATCACGCCGTCGTTGGCTGAATACTGGCACATGGGCGCGACAACAATCCGGTTTGCAACTGTCAATGGCCCGATTTGTAATGGCTGAAACAACGCTACATGCATGGGATGTGCACTTTCCTGATATACAATAGCAACAGAGTGATACGAACGGATTGGCGATCACCATACCCCCATTATACACCGTATCGGTCGCTACCTCCGTGGCAAGTGGCATACCATGTCAGGTACATATGATTTTCTTTTTTTGTTTTTTGTACAGATAGAAAAACATGATACTATGTCAGATATTATTCAATATTTTGATACACATTGTCATCTGAACAGCACGCAATTCGACACAGACCGGGCCGTGGTACTCGCACGCATGCAGGCCCACGGGGTGACGCGTTTTCTCGAAATCGGCTATGACATCGCCTCATCGGAGCGTGCAATTGCGCTTGCCGAGCACATAGCCGGATGTTGGGCGGTGGTGGGCATCCAGCCCAACTACCCAGTCGGTGCTGAAGAGCCAGAATGGCGGGAGCAACTGATTGCACTCGCGCAGCATCCGCGTGTGGTTGCCATCGGTGAAATCGGCTTCGACCACTATCATCAGCGGGCGAGTGTGGCCGAGCAAGAGGAGCTGTTTCGTGCCCAAGTCGACATTGCGGCCGCGCTCAAGTTGCCGATCGTCATCCACAGTCGTGATGCACATGCAGACACATTGCGGGTTCTCAGGGATGTACGGCACCCGTACGGAGTCATCATGCACTCATTTGCGGGTGATGTGGCCTATGCGGAGGCCTGCCTCGAGCTAGGATGTACCCTATCACTGAGTGGGCCGATTACGTTTAAAAACAACCACGGCATGCACGAGGTGGTCAAAGCCGTGCCACTCGATCGCATGTGTATCGAGACCGACAGCCCGTATTTGGCACCACACCCCTACCGTGGTCAACGCAACGAACCGAGCCACGTAGTAGCGGTAGCCACCCACATTGCAACCCTCAAAGGCATCTCCGTTGCTGAGGTGGCCGAGCAAAGCTGGCGCACGGCCCACGCCGTCTTTGGGATAGGTACGTAGATCTATGGAATCATCGTCACGTTCTGGAATGCTTACTGCCGCCATGCTTCGCGTGCTCCCCGTACCACAGCAACACGGGTGGCCACGCCTGTTGTTGCTCGCCTTCCAGCTCTGGGCACAGTGGGTTGTCTACGCTGCCATCGACCGCGCTGGCTGGAGTACAGGCACCGATATCCTGGGCTGGGTCGCGGTGAGTGCTGTCATCGGCGTCACTCTCATCGTCTGGAACCTGCACGAAGACCACCTTTCACTCTACTTGGCAGTGCTCGGGGCGGGGTTCGCCATCATGGTATGGCTACTCCAGTCGCATGTGGCACAGGCCGTCAAAAACGATCTCGGCGACGATTATGCGGTGCTCATGCAGACGTACGGTGACACTTTGAACGAAGTGCTCCTACGGGGCTTGCGCTGGGGGCGTGCATTGGTCGATGGGACATCCAGCAACGACCCCATGTTGTTCGTCCTTGTACTCGGCCTACTGACGTTTTTGGTAGCCGCTCTGGCCACATGGATGTTGTTCCGCCAACACCAGCCCTGGTTCAGCATCGGGGTGTCGGCGCTTCCGCTTTTTATCAACTACACGTTGGCTCCCAACACACGAAGCGACACCGACATCGTGGTGTTCGTGGGTATCGCCTTTGCCATCGTCTTGTGCAATCAAATCGCACTACACGAAGCGGTATGGCAGGCGGCACACATCGACCGTTCTAGTTTTGCACCGCTACAGACCACCTGGCATGCGCTGCTCATCATCGTACCGATTATTGCCATTGCCAGCACCATGCCACTTCCTCCCACCAACGAAACCACGCTGCGCATCTGGGCGACGGTACGTTCGCCGTTCACGAGTGTGCGCAACGGGTGGGATCAGGTATTTGGCAGTGCTATCACCAATCAAGCTGGCGGATTTTCATTGGCAGGCATGCAGGTCGGCGGTGCACGGAGTCGGAGTCAACAGGAAGTCCTACGCATTCGCACCAGCCGTCCCGATTATCTGCGGGCCACCAGCTACAACCACTACACGGGACAAGGGTGGAGCAACACGCTCACACGCAGTGAAACCGACTTAGTGAGTCCCCAATTCATCACCAGCCGAGCCCAGGGGCGAGTGGCAGTGGTCAACACGGTGACCATTCGCCGAGACCGGAGCGACGCGCTACTCCTGACGGTCGGCGACCCGATCAACTTTGGCCGTGATGCCCGCCTCTACGCCATCGCCGACACGGAGCTCACCATCGACACGCTCCTTGCAAGCACGAGTCGAGATGCCCTATTGAGTGGGAGTAGTTATACGGTCACAGCCCTCGTTTCGACGGCCGATGAGACACAACTGCGCACCGCCGTAGCGGACTCAGCGCATATCGAGCGCATCTACACCGCGCTCCCTGCGACACTCCCCAGCCGCATTGCCGAATTGAGTGCCCAGATTGTGACCACTGCCAAGGCCACAACGCCCTACGACGAAGCCATCGCCATCCAAAACTACCTGCGGCAATTTATCTACAATGAGCGGCGCACCCGCCCACCGACCAGCGTCGATTGGGTCGATTACATGGTATTTGAGGCCAAGCAGGGCTACTGCGATGATTTTGCCACGGCGATGACGGTCATGCTCCGCACTCGGGGCATTCCAGCGCGCTATGTGCAGGGGTACACGTTGGGGAGTCGTGACCCGGTGAGTGGCGAGTACGTGGTCCGTGAGGCCATGGCACACAGCTGGGTTGAGGTGTACTTCGGCGACTACGGGTGGCAGCGCTTCGAGCCAACTCCCGCCGGATATGTGGAATTGCCCGATCGTCGCCCACCAGACGTCACCGTCGACGCTCCTGCTGAGCGTGATCCGGCGGCGGCGAGCACTGAGGGCTCCTCTGAGCGCACCGACACCCTCGAACGCTTTGAACCACCGAGTGCCACAGTAGCTGACACGGCCCCACCCGCCGTATGGCGCACCGGATGGCTCTTCCTGGTGTGCTTGGGGGGCGCTGGTATCGGTGGCGCTAGCGGATATTGGTGGTGGCGCCGGCAATCACCGGCCTGGCACATTCAGCGCCACTATCAAACCCTCTGCATACTCTTACGCTGGGGAACCATTCCCCTACCCATCAACGTCACACCACTGCACGTGCTTGATACGGTCGCCAAGCATCACGAAGCGTTGACACCGCACATTCGTGCGTTTTTGGTTGATTACCACAACTTCCAGTATGCGGCCAACAAACCAGCCACTTGGCACACAGTCGCATGGCTAGCGCTCGGCCGACATCTGTTGCACCGCCGCTGGGCACACCAAAGCACCAGCGATTATTCCGCAGAGGAGGCATAGCCCATCATGCACATCCTCGTCATCGGCCCAACCAGCCCACACCGTGGGGGCATTGCACACTTCACCAGTATGCTCAGCAACTACCTCGGGCACGTCACGCACGTGACCACCTGGGGATTCCAGCCCCTCTATCCACGTTGGCTCTTCCCCGGCAACACGACTGCCGACCCGAGCCAACAGGCAATACCCTGCCAGGTCGATTATTGGCTCCACGGCTACCAGCCACTCACCTGGTGGCAGGCACTTCGGCGCATGCCAGATGACGTCGAAGTCGTCGTCTGGCAATGGTGGACCCCCTACTGGATCCCGTTTTTGATGCTCTTGAGTTGGCAGCTCAAACGAAAGCGTCTCAGGCAGATTGCCGTGTGTCACCAGCTCGTCGAGCCCGACGCTGCAGCCTGGCAGGTCTGGCTGGCTACCTGGATGCTCGGTCACGCCGACGGGGTCATCTTCCTTGGCGATGAACGAACCCCCCCCAGCGGGTGGCCCACGCCCCACCGGCACGTGGTATTGCCTGCGCATGATGCGCTCTGGGAGCGCCTGCCGAGCCGCACCGATGCACGGCACCACCTCGGCATTGCCAGCGACGTGCCAGTGGCGTTGTGTTTTGGCTTTGTACGACCCTACAAAGGACTCACCGTGGTGGTTGATGCCCTAGCGTTGACCACCCAACCCTGTCTACTCGTGATCGCCGGAGAATGGTGGCCCGATGCAGCTCCACTGCGTACACACATCGCCAACTCATCGGCCCAAGCACGCATGGTCATCCATGACCACTACATCCCCAACGAGCACGTGGGCGCATACTTTGCCGCCTGTGATGTGGTGCTCTTGCCGCATCGTAGTGGCAATGTCAGCGGTGTGGCAACATTAGCGGCACTCAGTGGGCGCCCCGTCATTACCAGCACGACCGGTGCTATTGGTGGTGAAGCCACGGTCTATGCCACGGTCGACCGTGCAGAACCTGCCGCCTGGGCGGCCGCCCTCGATGATTTTTGCCGGCAACAGCCGCGACCCACCGCATCACCCGTACGACCACACACCAGTTGGGTGGCGCTGTACAATGCGTTGCAGGAGCTTGCCCATGCACACACTCCCTGAGTTGAGTATTATCATCCCGGTATACAACGAAGTAACCACCCTGCGCCACATCGTGGAGCACATCCAAGCATTGCCAATCACCGTTGAAATCATCGTTGTTGACGATGCGTCGACCGATGGGACGACAGCCATTGTCACACAGCTCACCCAAGACGCAGCCATAAAGAGCATTTTGCACCCCTACAACCGCGGCAAAGGCGCAGCCATTCGCAGTGCACTTGCCGTGGCGACGGCTCCCCTACTCGTCATTCAAGATGCGGATCTCGAATACAATCCACATGATTTTTTACGCATGCTGGAGGTGATACACACAGGTGCACCCGTGGTCTACGGTACCCGTTTTCGAGGTACACATCCTCAGGGGATGCTCTGGAGTCACTATCTCGGCAATCGCCTATTGACCTGGTATTTCAACGTCCTCTATGGGGCGCAACTAACCGACCTCGAAACCTGCTACAAAATGTGCCGCACCACGCTGTTACGGCGCCAAGGAATCGACCACGATCGTTTTGATGTGGACCCTGAAATGACCGCAAAGTTTGTCCGCCAGGGTATCCGTATTCAAGAAGTTCCGGTGGCCTACCAAGGTCGTCCATATCGGGCTGGCAAAAAAATTCGCCCCCGTGACGCACTATCGGCCTTCGTGACCATGTGGCGCTACCGCAATTGGATGTTGGCAGGTGAGCAATGACGTACATGGTAGCCTTGAGCACGAGTGCCGCCCAGCACCCTGGTCCATCACGCCGCTGGTTACCCCTACTGGCACACAGCGGCATCACCACCGACTCCGTGCGTTTTTTTGGATTAGACCCACACTACCAGTCACCGGCACGAACAACAAGCAACGACACCGGCATCCCATTCGTGCATGTGGCCCAGATGCACGTCGACAGCACCGGTCGCCCTTACACGGGCAGGCAACTCGTGAGCGTGGCACTCCGCGCAGCTCTGCGACTGGCCCAGGCGGGCATCCGAGCCCGCCCACAGTATGTGCTCATCTGCAAAGCGCAACCCATCAATGGGCTGGCCGCACTGCTGATTCAAGCTGCCACCGGCGCCCACATCATCCTCGATGTCGATGACGACGAAGCTGAAACCCACCAAGTACCCAGCGCTTGGCAACGTCATTTATTGCGCTGGTGGCAGCGCTGGTTGCCACGGCGGGCAGCCAGTATCAGTGCGGTCAGCCACCCGCTCGCTGCCCTGATGCACCATGCAGGTGGTCAGCGGATTTGCGTCATCCCCAATGGGTTGGACGATGCCCAGTACGCACCACCGACACCGGCAGAAATAAGCGCCTTCAGGCATGCACACCGCTTACCACCACGGTACTTGGTCTATTTCGGCAATGTGGCACAACGTTCACACGCCATTGACCTCCTGCTTGCCGCCCAACGCCTGCGTCACGGCGGGTTCCCCCTTGTCATCGCCGGATCCGGGCACGACCAACACCTGGTTGAGGCCACTGCATCCCCGTTGCTCCACTGGATTGGTGCGATTGCACCAACCCACATCCCCGCGCTCCTGGCTGGTGCGGTAGCCACCGTCGACCCAGTACGAGATACCCCGGCCATGCGGGCCCGAGCCCCGCTCAAAATCATCGAAAGTCTGGCACAGGGGGTACCGGTGATTAGTGGTGCAATCGGCGACCGAGCCACCACCATTGGCCAAGCCGGAATACTCATCCCCGCTGATGATGCCCAAGCACTGGCCACAGCCATGGATGCCTGCCCCTTACCAGACTGGTCTGCCGCACAATGTCGGAATCAAGTGCGAGCACTCCATTGGTGCCATCTTGCACCTGCATGGGCAATGCATCACCGTCTATGCACAGATGAAAACAGGGCGTCATGACCTCAGCACTGACCATCATCATTCCAAGTCGAAATCCGCTACAGTGTCAGTCATTGATTGACCAACTCGCGGCCTACGGCCACACACACGTCATCGTCGTGCACCCACATACCACGTGTGCACCGCGCGGAGCCCACAGCATCACCACGCCTGATTTACTAGGGGCGGCGACTGCCCGCAACCTGGCCGCTCAGCGCGTGCGCCACGGCATCGTAGTGTTTCTTGATGATGATATTGAACTCCGCAGTGACGTACCCCGTCTCTTGGCCTGGTGTCTCAACGACCCGCATATTGTGGCTAGTGGCGGAGTCATCCATGATGCCCCAACCAACGGCTATTGGCAACGGTGTATGCACCGCTGTATGACCACCACACAGTACTGGGCACACACTCGGCATACCACTCCGTTGTTGATGAGTATGGCACTGGCCGTACGTGCCGAACAGCTCCACGCAATCGGTGGCTTTGCCGAATCTTTCCCCGGGGCAGCTGGCGAGGATGCCGAGATAAGCATCCGCCTTCAAGCACACGGCACCCTTTATGTGCTCCCACAGGCCCACCTTTGGCATCTCCCTGTGGGCACCGATGCACGTAGTGCCTTGCGCCGACTCTCCCGCTATGGTCGGGCGTGGGTCCGGGTTATCCGCCACAGCACTCATCCATCGGTGTTGCGCCGTGTTCCAGCTTCATTTGGGTGGATGATAGGGCTGTTTGCCCCCATCCTAGCCATCTACGACATGCTCCACATGCGCCCATGGCGCCACGAACGTGCCACCATGTGGGGATGCTGGGTGTGTCGCATCGCATGGTACGTCGGCGTTGCGGGCGCCCTCACCAACCGGGAGGGGGTATGCTGAGTATTGCAGTATGTACACGGAATCGCCCACATCGACTCCAGCAGTGGCTAGCGCAGATTGCACGCCTTGATGGCATCAATACCACGCCAATCATCGTCATCGATCAATCCGAACACGTCGCTACACCGACAACTTCACTCACTATCACCTACCAACATACCCCTACGCGAGGTCTCGCACGGGCGCGCAATCTTGCTCTGAGCGTGGCAACCACACGCTACGTGGCCTTTTGTGATGACGATTGTCTGCCACGCTATGACTGGATTCACCAGCTCCAGCGCATCATCACAGACTGTGCTCCAGCCATCGCATTTGGTGCGACGTGGCCGAGTGGCGACCCTCAGGGGTACACCATCCAACATGCTCACACCTATGCCGGTCACACCGCATGGGCACGACGACACGACGGTCACGCCTGTGGCGCATTACAACTCGCTCCTCAAGCGCACTCCGCCCGCCACGAGCTCCCCATCCTTGAGACCTTTGGTCAGGGCAACAACATGCTCGTTGAACGCGCAATGGCGCTCACACATGGTGGCTTTCATCCTTGGTTGGGAGCTGGTGCCTGGCTTCAGGCCGGTGAGGACGTTGATATTGCGCTGGGCATGCTCCGGCGCGGCGCTCTCGTCACCTACCAGCCCACCCAAGTCGTCTGGCACGATGCATGGCAAAGCATCAGCGACCTCGCATACCACGAACACGGCTATACTACCGGGATGATTGCCACCCATCTCTGGCATGCCTGGCATGGCTCAACGGTCGCACGTGACTACCTACGCTGGCGCATGCACCAGCTGTGGAGTACCCTTGGCGCTCGCACATCCTCCTCTTCGTCACCATTGCCGCAACCGAGCGCATCACGCACGTGGCGCTGGGGGCTACGCCGTATCTGGGCCCTCAGTAGCGGTGTCGTGGGCGGGCTGGCACTCATCGGATGGCGGAGGTGGCCATGACGCCCACGCCCGCAGGTATTCTCAGTCACATCAAAACAGCCCTCAGCGGCACTGCGTTCAACCAGATCCTTGCTGGCATTGCCCAACTCCTCATCATCCGCGCACTCGGGGTCGCCGGCTACGGCACCTATGCCTATCTCTACGCCATCCTCGCCATTGTAGCCGCCATCATGGGCGCCGGTCTTGACACGTGGCTTCTCGATTATGCGAGTCGCCATCCACCGCATGTACGTGCCGCATTCCGCCTCATCGTCCGCATCAAAGTCGGTATATGGATCTTGGCCTGTGGCGTGCTTTGGAGCATGTCACTGGCAATCTCCAGCACGTTCCTACTGCTTGGAGCCATCATCATTGCTGGCGACAGCATCGCCAATACGTGCTGGCAAAGCCTCCGTGGTCTTGGGCGCCACCGCGACGTGGCCCTGCTCCAACCGGTGGCAAGTGGCATCGTACTCGTAGGAGTCACTCTCGGGTATCACGCTCAGCTGTCGACATTGCTCAGTGTACAGGCGGGGGCTGCCATCATCCTTGCCGCCATCGGGGCAATCCGAGTCTGGCAGGTGGCGCCTCCGACCACGACCACCTACACCCTGCACGACATTCGCCACAGCTGGCCGTTCGTGGCATCCGACATCATGGCGCAAATCTACACCCACAGCACCACCATTCTTCTCGGCGTATGGCTGAGTCACAGCGATGTGGGCGTGTTTCGCGGGGCAATGAGCCTTGTCACCTATTCGTTCATCGTGCCGGCAGTCATTTTCAACACCACCCTTCCCAGCCTCAACCAAGCGGGAACACCGACGCACAAACGTCGCATCATTGCGCAAAGTGGTGCGGTCATGGCCATCTACGGGGCAGTGGCCGGCGCCCTCATTCTCGGCGGTGGCAGTTGGGGTATCGTCACGCTGTATGGACCCGCTTACCAAAGCAGTGCCGCATTCATCGGCAGTTTTTTCGCCCTGCCACTCATCAAAGCCGTCAGTTTCTGGGGGGTCAGTCTCCTCATTCACCAACAACGACTAATGCGCCGACTCGTCGTACAGGGACTCGTGGTCATCTGGTTGTGGGCAAGTGCGCCATTCTTGATTCCCCAGCAGGGTGTGGCGGGAGCCATCCTCGCTCAGATGAGTGGCGAGGTCATACTCGCAGTTGGCTACGCACTCGCGGGCATCCTCAGTGTGCGCTTCCTGGCTACGCCAGAGCAACCACCCCAGCGCATCTTCGTCTCCAACACACATGGAGTGGCCAACGTTGGAGATGTCGCCATTCACCGGCAACAACTCCGTTGGCTGGCACGCGCCTTCCCGACAGCCACCTACACACTGAGTTATCGACCAGAGAGCAACTGGCAGGCGCACTTTCCACAGCAACGAGCCGTCATGGGGCTCCATCACTGGGTCTATGCTCCGGATGGTCACATTGCCGGCTGGAGCACGCGCCTGCGGCGCACCATCGTCGCACCATGTGCCATTCTTGCGCTACGGTGGGGGCTCACTCCCCGTTGGGGATTGACGGACGCAGAGCAACATGCGCTCTGCTCCCTTGCTCACAGCGACCTCGTCTGTGCGAGTGGCGGCGGCTACCTCTACGACACCCCCACCACCCGACCGGTGCGACGCTGGCTCAGTTGGGATGTATGGCTGTGTGCCGACATGCTTGCCGCCATCGCTCTCCACAAACCACTCGTCCTTCTGCCACAATCGTTTGGCCCCGTCCACAGCCCGCTGTTCCGCGCCACACTAAGGTGGATTCTACGCCGCGCATCGCACGTCTATGCCCGCGAATCGACCAGTAGCCATTGGCTCACACAACAGGGCATCGCACACCAGTGCCTCCCCGACATGGCCTGGCTCCAACACGGTCCGGCACCCGCGATAACCGCGCAGACGCTCGGGGTAACTGTCATCGACTGGGCCGGACAATCCGGTGGCGCCAGTGCGATCCAACAACGCTACGAAGCCCACATAATCGCTGTCTGCCACCACTATCAACAGCGCGGGTGGCACGTTTTCTTTTTCGTTCAATGCCAAGAAAACCACACCGCCTGGGATGACGGTGTGGTTGCACGACGCCTGGCAGACCAATGCCCAGGCAGTCACGTCGTTGCGTATGAAGCCGATCCAGACATCCTTCAACAGCACTACAGCCGCATGCAGATCCTCGTGACGACCCGCCTGCACGCTGCCATTTTGCGCTTCGCTCAACAACGCCCGACCGTGGTCATTGCCTATTTGCCCAAAGCCACCGGCATGCTTCACGACCTCGAGCTACAAGCCTGGTGCCTCGACTACCAAGATATCCGTAGCGACACTTTGATTGCAGCCATCGACAATGCTTCGCACCAACAAGAAGTGCTCGCTGATACACCACTGCGCTACCGGAAACAACTCTGGCAAGCCGCAGACGCATTACAGCTGGATACGCACCGTGCCGATATCCGTGAGCTTGTCGGCCCGTAACTCAAACAATTGCTCGTTTCCGTCACGGTCGAGCAAGGCGGCATACATGCCCTCGCTAACCACCACCACCAGTACATAGCGCCCCGGCGGGATACTACCGATGGCAAATGAACCCTCTGCGTCGGTTACGCCGCCGATGCCGCCAGCATCATCAACCACGTAGGCCTGTTTGCCGTCGGCATCGTAAACAGCAGCGAGGCGCACACTGCGATTGCTGAGTGCGGAACCAGATGGGTCGAGCAAACGTCCTCGTAAGAGTGCCATACCTGGTTGCACGGTCGGTACGACGGAGGTCGGAGCCGGCGTGCTACAACTCACGAGCATGGTCGCTAAAAAAAGACTGATACACAGGTAAAACTTCATGACAATCCCCTCAAATACCCCAAACGGGGTATTGGCGAATCAAACGATTCTCCGTATGATAGTAGTAGTGGTTGTACACATTCGAAAGAGGTAACCATGGGTTGGCTCAAAAGACTCTTTACCAGCGTGGTATTCGTGGCATTGCTCGGTGTACCCGTACATGGCATCGCATCAGCAGCAAGCAACGCCTACGACACCAAGTTTATCACATCCATTACGTACATGAACGTCGGCGCAGATCCGGCAGAACTGAGCTTGGTTTTTTATGATGCCACCGACGGTTCCACAGACACGATAACGATGACCAACGTTGACGGTTCGGCTCGTGTCATCCCTGTCTATGCTAGTGCTTCACTCGCCGTCTCATCGGTCAGTGCCCTTTCCAATACGTGGACTGGTGGGGCGGTCGTCACCTCCTCGCAACCGCTCATCGCTACCATTGTGCAGGTTGCCAACGACCCCATCATCAAGGTGCGCCCCGTCTCCAATGGGTTCACCGCCAGTGATGGTGGCAGCACCGTCATCATTCCCACTATTTTGAAAACCTGCTTTGCGGATTCGTTGACGACCCGCTTCAACATCCAAAACGTGAGCGGCTCCACGGCCAACACCATCACCCTGACCACCTACTGGCCAAACGGCGCAACTTCCTATACCAACACCTTCAGTCTTGCACCGGGAGCGGTCAAGTCATTTGATATGGCCAATATCACCCCAGGTGCCAAACCAGGTGCCGTTACGCTCCCCACGGGCTGTTTGTTTAACGGATCGGCGCGTATCACCTCCGACCAAAACATCGTGGCTACTGCACTCGAGACAAGCACGACCAATCGCTATGCCAATAGCTTCGAAGGCTTTGCCGCAGGGAATGGTGCCACCAAAGTGTACATGCCATCGGCGCTGTGCAGTGTCGACTACGGCGATGGTGCGCAGACTACGTCATACGCCATCCAAAACGTGACCGCTGGAAGTGTGACCGCCACCATCAAGTACTACTACAAAGTGCGTGCAGGTGACGGCACGTTGGGGAGCGCCCAAGACAACACCGCCTCACCGCTCACCGTAACAATTGCTGGATACAGCAAGGCCAGTGTGCCAGGCTGTGACAGCAACAAAAGCGATTTCAGCAACGTTTCAGGCACGGGGATGGACTCCGGGTCGGTTGGTTCGGCCGTCATCGAGTCCAACACGGCCAACTCCATCGTCGCCGTAGCCAAGGTAGTAGGCGGTGGTATCACCGCAGCCTCACCAGGGATTACGACGGGCGGTGAAGTTGTCAATACCCCGTATGTCCGCTATAGCACGGTTTGTTTTGTGCCAGCCCCCGTGCCTGCGGTCTGCCGCAATGAGTCGCGTCAGCGCACCATGTTTGCAGTCCAAAACGTCGGTTCGATTGCGACGACGGTGACGATGACCCTGTACAATCATCTGGGGGCGTCGGTGGGGTCGTTCACGTCGGCTTCGATTCCAGCCGGCCAAAAAATCTCAATGAGCCCCAACGACGTAGCCGCTGTAAAGGTCGCCGATAGCGCGGCCTCCGAATTCGGCTACTGGGTGGTTGATGGGAATCTCGTCTACGCCGGTAGCGCCTCATTTACTGCCAACGCAGGCAGCTCGGCACGCATCGGCGTGGTGGTACGCGTCCTGAACATGACTCCACTTGGCCAGGCCGGTGAAGACTACAACGGCATCCCCGAATAGTTTGTCCTGGCCGACCTCCCCCGTGGACTGCCACGGGGGAGGTTTTTTATGGCTCACTGAGTACCGGCACAAAGGACTGAAAGACGGCCTGGTAGCCGTACATCTGTGATAGGTCGTCATTGGCAAACAACAACTCGGCCTGCCACGGCACCATCTGCCATTGTGCGCTCGCAATCATCGCCGGTAGTGCTTGTTGGCGATCTCCCCCCCGTTGTGGCACATACCCCCACAGCAGATCGGTCTGCAAATCGACCAACAACATGGTTCCGAGCACGCTCGTCGCCGTACTTTGTCCCCACACGAATGGCAACGAAGCCATCGCTTGCAGACCATGAGTTGGCTCCATGTACTGCCAGACGCGGTCACTATCACCAAACAGGTAGACGATGTCATCGAGCACCACCGGATACCACGGATGTGGCATCTCTTGGGTCAACAGTAGCCGCCAGCTCGGCTCCACCCCATCCCACTGCCACAGTTGCTGGGAACCTTGGTGCGTGACGGCGAGGAGCAAGGTGTCACCCCAGGCGGTCACACGCATCAACTGACCAGGCACAGGCATATTTGGCTGTTGTCGCCAATACGTCCCATCCCAACGCCATATTTCACGCGTATCATTGACAAACACCCACACCCAGGTGCGGTGGGCCACCACCACTGCTCCAGCGCAAGAAAACGGCACATCAGCACGACGTTGCCATTGCAACGTGGTCGCTTCGTACCACCACCAGCGCGGTGAGTCACCACATAACGCCCACAATTCCCCACGCGAAACCACCAACTGCCCACCGCGTTGCGGCTCCGGCAGTGCGCTCATCTCACGCCAGCGCGTGAGTGCCACAGTGGGCGGCTGGAGCACCGGTGTGCGCAGAGACCACCACCATGACGCCACGCCGATAAGTGCAACTCCTACCAGCGCCGCTGCTATTTTTTGTGACAACGGCCATGAACGCCAACGCCCAGCAACACGGGGCGTGACCACCCCCACGGTGGGCGGTTGTGCAATCTCAAGCGGCCGTGTGGGCGCCACCGCCTCGGGTGGCACGTCGCTGACCCACCCCTGCCGGATGGCATACATGCCGGCCTCGGTCCGTGAGGTGGCGCCAATTTTGCTGAAAATATTGCGCAAGTGGACCTTGACCGTATGCTCACTAATCATCAGTTGCGCCGCAATCTGGCGATTGCTCCGGCCATGTGCCACCAACTGTAGTATTTCTTTTTCTCGTTCGCTAATCATCGAGCGGTCGTTTCACACGAAACAACGTCACATCACCGGCTTGGTAGACAACCTCCAACCAAGGGGCCGTCATCAGTTGGCTTGGTTTGAGCGTGGGACTACGTTCACTGGCATAGATGTGCGTAATCTGCGCATGTGCTGCCACAATCGTACGTATCCCGGCCGCACTCCCGTCGCTAGTACGCACTGCCGCACTCAGTTGACGTATCTCGTCCACCCAATCGTCAGTGGCATAGGTGTAGAGCACCGGCGGTGTGGTCACTGCCACCCCCACAAGTGGCAACATCCACCACCCTCCGTCTACCCCGCGATCAACTCCCCACATCCACCCCTGTGCACCAGTTAACACCAGGGTATCGGCCGGCCATTGCTGGTGTTGCGCCCACTCGAGTGCCTGCAGGTCATCAGCCGTGCTAATGATCGTCTCAGCACGCACCACTGTCTGCATTCCTTGTGCACCTATCACCCCACCGATTGCCAACACGACCACCAAGAAGACCGGCGGCACCCAGCGTTGGAGCACATGCATGAACCAGGCCGCACTCAGTGCAATGGGCACATAGAGGGCCGTGCTCATCGTCTCGTTGGTGAAGAAAGAAATATACGGCAACCCGATGACGGGTGGATTTGCCAACAAGGCAATCACTCCACCCCATGCCAGCAAACGTGCCCAAGTCAGGCTACGACGTCGGATTGCCCATGCCACTACGACCAACATCGCCGGAATGAGCCATTGGTTGTTGAGTGCCCAAAAAAGCCCAGCAATGAACGCATTGTGGGAGACGTTGCCGACTACGTGCATGGCCGAAGCACCGGCTCCAGCACGGGTATGCGTAAGCACCAGCCACCACCATGGCGCGGTCAGCACCATGGCCAATCCTGCACTATACCAGACCCCACGGCTCGGCCACCCCCGACTACACCACAATACCAGCACCCAGGCCAACCACATCACAAACACCACCATGTGCACCAGCGCCAATCCGGCCACAATGATCCCACCCCATATCCAAAAACGTGACGCGGTCGATTGCCACAGTGCATCATAAACCATGATCGTCACCGGCAACCAAATCATGCCCATGAGCAGCGTGTAGCGCCCCCAGGCCACGTAGTAGGCCGGCATAATTGTCACCAACCCACCGATCATCACGGTAGCCGCCACAGCCAGCGGAGAACGCCACCAATACCAGGCGAGTAGTGCCACACTGATCACAGCCAACAGATTCAATACCTGACCACTCAGCAGTACATACGTACCCAGCGCATCAAGACCAATCCCCGACCAGGCCAACAACAGCGCCATAATACTGTGATATCCACTATGAAACGTGAGCGCCGTTACCGGCAAGTATGGAGAGAGATCCAGCGGAGCGCGCTGTGTTTCATAGGCCACACGAATCAACAACGCATGGTGCACACCATCTACCCAGGCGGGGAGCACCAAAGGGGAAATGTGTTGCTGACGCGTCCAAATGACCAGGCACATCAGCACAGCCAGCGCAACCAACCAGTACCATGCAGGCACCTGCCACACCACTTGGTCGCGGACATCTCGGTGCCACCACCGCCATCCCCACCATACTCCGGCACCCACCAACACCCACCATATCCCAGCAACAGGCACGGCCCACGCCAACGTGGCAGCCCACAGATACAGCACAGCAATGAAGCTTGGTCCAATGAATGCACCCGCCACCCATGCCACGGTGCGCTGGGAGGGTGGTAACGACGCCCACCCACTCAACATCCACCCCGGAATCGTGATTAGACAGAGCAAAGCAACGCCCCAACGCCACATCCCTCCCACCATGAACGCCACAGTGAGCACGAGCATTGCAATCATCAGCAGATGGGCTAGTTTGTTGCGGGGAATACTCATCGTTTGCTACATTTCATCCATACCAGAGCGTTACTGTATTGTAGCAGGTGACATGTACTCCCTTCACAAAAAAGCACCACAACCCGCCCTGCCCACAACACCACAAAACGAAGTATGATGAGAGAGAACCCGCGGTATCCCCCATCATTGCCGTCTCAACGAGGTCTTGCCATGCACCGCATTGACATTGTCGATTCACACACCGCCGGCGAACCCACACGTGTCGTTCTCGGTGGGCTCCCTGACCTGCCCGTACAACCACTTGCCGACAGTGTGGCATGGCTCCGCACCCACCACGATACTATTCGCCGGAGTGTCGTGCTTGAGCCACGTGGCAACGACGTCATCGTTGGCGCTTACCTCTGCCCACCCCATCACCCGGATGCCGATTTCGGGGTGATTTTTTTCAACAATGTCGGCTACCTCGGCATGTGTGGCCACGGCACCATCGGACTCATCACCACCCTCGCCCATCTCGGGCGCATTCGTACTGGCACATATACCGTCGATACTCCAGCCGGTTGTGTGACTGCCGAGCTCCACGACGATGGAAGCGTCAGTGTTGCGAATGTCCCCGCCTTTCGCCTGCACCACCATGTTGCCCTCACACTGCCTGACGGCACCATGCTTCACGGTGATGTGGCCTACGGCGGCAACTGGTTTTTTCTTTGTCATGATCACGGCCGTGACCTCCATACCACGCCCATCGCCGAGCTCACCACGTTGGCCAACGCCATCAAACACCAACTTACCCTACAGCAGATTACCGGCACTGCGGGGGCCGCCATCGACCACATTGAACTTTTCGGCACTCCGTTGCCAGGTGCCGACAGCCGGAGCTTTGTCCTCTGCCCGGGAGATGCCTACGACCGCTCACCGTGCGGCACCGGTACCAGTGCCAAGTTGGCTTGCCTTGCAGCCGATGGGCTCCTCGCACCCGGGCAATCGTGGGTCCAAGAGAGCGTCATTGGCAGTCGGTTCGTCGCCACCTATCAATACAGCCCAGAAGGGCACGTCCTCCCCACCATCCGTGGCCGGGCGCATATCACGCTGGTCGGGCAGCTCATCTTCGAAGCAGCGGATCCGTTTCAACAGGGGATTGTGCGATGAGTGCCCAGCAGATTCTCATTGTCGGCGGCGGTATCGTCGGCACCGCCTGTGCCGCCGCGCTCCTACGGAGCGGGCACCACATCACGCTGATTGAATCCGACACCCTCGGAAGTGGTGCCACCGCCGCCGGCATGGGCCAAATTGTGGCACTCGACGGATCACCTGCCGAGCTCGCCCTGACCGCTTTTTCACAACGCCTCTGGGACGAACTCACTCAGGCCCAACCCACACTCCACGAGCACCTCGCATGCGGCACCATCTGGGTTGCCAACGACGACGATGAACTCCAACTCGCTGCCAGCAAACTGCCCAACTATCATGCGGCCGGTCTGGCAGCCGAAATAATCGATGCCCGCACTCTGGCCACTGCTGAGCCCCAACTCCGCCCCGGCCTCGCCGGTGGCCTGTACATTCCCGGCGACAGTGTCGTCTACCCAGCACGGAGTGCCGTCTGGCTCTGGCAAACGGTCGCCGCCGCTGGTGGCGTGCTCCTGCGAGCCTCTGTCCGCGCGTTGTGCCCCCACGGCGTCGTCCTTGCTGACGGGCGCACACTCCTCGCCGATGCTGTCATCGTCGCCAACGGCGCCCGCGCCATCGATCTCGATGCACGCATCCCCATTCGTGCCAAAAAAGGCCATCTGGCCATCACCGATCGCTATCCTGGGTTTCTCAGGCACCAGGTGGCCGAGCTCGGATATGTCAAAAACGCTCATCTCGCCGACGTCGACACCGTCTCGTTCAACGTACAACCACGAGCCACCGGGCAACTCCTCATCGGCTCGTGCCGACAGTTCGATCAACACACGCGTGACATCGACTACACCATGCTGGCACGCATGCTCCAGCGGTGCACCGCGTTCCTCCCCGGCCTTGCCCACCTCACCATTGTGCGTGCCTGGACTGGTGTGCGTGCCGCCACCCCTGACGGCAACCCGCTCATCGGACGTCACCCCCACATTCCCGGGGTCTGGCTGGCCACTGGCCATGAGGGGCTCGGCATTACCACCGCACTCGGCACCGCCGCCCTGATTCGTGACCTCATCGATCAACACCCGCCAGCCCTCGATGAAGCCCCCTTTGACCCTGCCCGCCTGATGATACCCGCGGAGGTGGCATGAACACCATTACCATTACCATCAACGGCACCGCAGTCGACTGCCCACCCAACATCAGCGTCATGGCCGCTCTGCTCCGACACCATGACTCCCCCGTTGTGACCCGCACTGCCGTGCAGGGTGCACCGCGTGGCCCGCTCTGCGCCATGGGTGTCTGTTACGAGTGCCGGGTCACCATCGATGACCACCCCCACCAACTTGCGTGTCAGCAGACCGTGCAGGCTGGCATGCGCATCGCAACTACCGCACCTCGAGGTGACCAATGAACCCACCCGCCACCGTCGTGATTGTTGGGGCCGGGCCCGCCGGAATGCGCGCCGCCATTGAGATTGCTGACGCCGGCCAAGCAGTGCTCATCATCGACGATAACCCGCACGTGGGCGGACAAATCTGGCGGGCACTACCAACAACGTCCGCCCAACAGACCGCACACCGCGTACACACCCACCCGCGCATTCACCTGTGGACACAAAGTAGTGTCATCGCACCACTCCCCCATCAACGGCTACTCATTGAACGCCCGACGAGTGCCGCAGTGGTCACCTACACACACCTCATCATCGCTACCGGCGCCCGCGAACGCCTCCTCCCCCTCCCCGGTTGGACCCTGCCAGGAGTCCTGGGTATCGGCGGTTTACAGGCGCTCGTTAAAACCGGCATGCCCATCACCGGCAAACGCGTGCTTCTTACGGGCAGTGGCCCACTCATCTGGCCGGTAGCACATACGCTGATGCAGTACGGTGCCCAGATTGTCGCCATCGCTGAACGTCAACCGCTCCGTCGGCTGGCCCATTTCGCACGAGCACTTCTTGGTCATCCCGGCAAATTCGGTCAGGCACTTACCACGTTGACGAGCCTCGCCAGATCGCGCATCCACCTCGGTACGCACCTCACTGCCATTCAGACCACTCCCCACGGGCTCAGCGCCACCCTCCAGCAATCAGACCGGTCATTCCACTATGAAGCCGATATCGTGACCATCGGCGATCACCTCGTCCCCAACTGCGAGCTGGCCATGGCCCTAGGGTGTAGCACCACACCAACCGGCATTGTCACCGACCCCGATACACTACAGACGTCGTGCCCCAACGTGTACGCAATCGGCGAAGCACGTGGTGTCGGCGGTATCGACTGTGCGTTGGCCGAAGGCACCTTGGTCGCAGCCCAGATCACCCAGCAACACGGCCGCCTCCAAGCTGCTCGCCGGGTGGTACACCACGAACGCGCATTTGCTACACGGCTGTCCCACGTATTTGGTGATCCCCCACCGCCGATGCCACTCCCCGCAGACACCATCGTCTGTCGCTGCGAAGACGTGACGCACGCACAACTGCACACCCATACCAGCTGGCGTGCCGCCAAACTTCAGACCCGCTGTGGCATGGGCCCCTGCCAAGGGCGGATTTGTGGGGTAGCCTGTGACTACCTCTATGGCTGGGGGCAAGATGCCGTGCGCCCCCCATTACGACCGGCCCGTGTACACACCCTCGCCCTGTTGGCATCCGCCGACCATCCCGAATAAATCCAATCTCAGACCACATTCTCTGTGGTACGCTGATAGGGAATCCAATTGCGACACCAAAGGAGTAGGCGCATGACCGTCAATTGGCGCGGCGTTATCCCGGCTATTACCACCCCGTTTAACCACGATGGCAGCATCGATCTCGGCTTTTATCGCCATCACATTACCTGGATGCTCTCAGCTGGCTGTGTCGGCATTGTGCCGAGTGGCTCACTGGGTGAGGGGGCCACGTTGACATTCGCAGAAAAAGTTTCTCTCTACGAAACAGCCGTGAGCGCCGTTGGCCCATCGCACAGCGTTATCCCCGGCATCGCAGCACTCTCTACCGCCGAAGCCGTTGCGATGGCGCAAGCTGCCGAAAATGCCGGGTGCCATGCTCTCATGGTCTTGCCACCGTACGTCTATGCTAGCGACTGGCGTGAGATGAAAGCCCACATGGTGGCCGTCATCAATGCCACCAATCTGCCGTGCATGCTCTACAACAACCCGCCCGCCTACAAAACCGATTTCACTCCCGCCCATGTCGCCGAGCTCGTCGCCGAATGCCCCAATTTGGTCGCCATCAAAGAATCAAGCGCCGACGTGCGGCGCATTCATGCCATCAAAGCGCTCATCGGCAATCGCCTCGAGTTGCTCATGGGCGTCGATGACCTCATCGTCGAAGGGATCAACGTGGGTGTCACCGGCTGGATTGCCGGCCTCGTCAACTCATTCCCGCATGAATCCGTGGCCCTCTTCGACGAGGCGCTCGCTGTGGCCAACGGTACCGGCGACCGCACCAAACTCGATACCCTCTACCACTGGTTTTTGCCACTCCTACGCCTCGATACGGTCGTCAAATTTGTGCAACTCATCAAACTCTCGCAAGAAATGGTCGGCATGGGCCATAGTCGTGTGCGTGCCCCACGCCTCGAACTCACCGGTGCCGAGCTTGCTGAAGCACGTGCCGTCATCGCCTATGCCCTTGCGAATCGCCCACGCTAGCCCACAAAAACGCCCCTGCTCTGCGTGCAGAGCAGGGGCGTGCATGATTATATCGAGTCACATCTGCCGGTGAGCTAGGTACACTGCGCATCCGTGCCAATGATAACGTTTACGTTGGCCGGATTCAACAGCGGATTGAGCTGAATAATCAGGCTTTTGACGTAGGCTTGTGCCTCACTCGCCGCATCATCTACCACACCCATCTCACAAATACGGGCTCGTGCCCGGGCCTGCAACTCGATTTTGGCCTGCTTCAGGCGCTCACTGTTGACCGTGTTGTCTTCCGCAAAAATGGCCCGGATGCCCTTTTTGTAATAATTCACCTCCGACAACTCGACGACTTCTTCGACCGAGGTAATCCGCGCCGGATTAAACGTGACCGTGACGCGATTATCACTGGTCACATTCACGTTCACCGCCTTCCAGTCAATGCCTGCTTTGACCCGATACGTCGCTTTCACCGATAAGAAATCACCCTTGTCCCACAACGACGTCAACCCATCACGCTCGGCATCATAGGTGACCACCACGTCGATCAACGCTTCCTTCGTGTTGAGCTCCGCAATGCTCTTGACCTGCCGCACAATCTCCGCATACTGCACCACATAGGCCGTGGGAGACGGCGTACGTGTAATGGTCGGTGAGGGTGTCATCGTGGCAGTCGCTGTG
>JBBAWX010000014.1:53938-84348 GCA_040396955.1 Roseiflexaceae bacterium | reverse complement strand
CGCTATGTGACGCGCACGCCAACGGCAACTGCAACCTGGACCCCGACGGCCACCGCGACGAACACGGCGACGGTGACAAGTACGCCGACGGCACAGACCACATCTGTTTTTTCGGCAGGAAAAGATTACGTCTGTGCGATGAACGCGGACTCAAGCCTCTCGTGTTGGGGACGTGGTGACATGGGTCAACTCGGCAACTGGATAAACGAAAATAGTACGACGGCGAGCTTCGTGCGTGATGGAAGCGATCTGACACTAACGGGCATCGTCGATATCGATATGGGTGGTTATCACGGTTGTGCGCTTGGCGATAGTGGCGGGGTCTGGTGTTGGGGGGGTGGTGAATTTGGCCAACTCGGTACAAATGATACGAATTCGTATGCATATGCTACGCGCGTATTGGCACCAAATAGTGGCTATCTTACCGGCATCGTCGATATTAGCGCTGGCGAATACCACACCTGTGCTGTCACCGACAATGGTCAGGCATGGTGTTGGGGAAATGGTCTCAGTGGTGCATTGGGCAATCAGACCACCGAATCATCGATGCTCCCAACACAGGTCTACATGACGGGGGACATCCCATTGACCAACGTACAGCGCATCAGCAGTGGCGCCAGCCACACCTGTGCTGTAACGAGTAACGGGCAAGTCTGGTGTTGGGGAACTGTGACCGCGGGATCACTCGGAGATGGTGTGTCGCTCAGTTCCACTGTGGCGGTACCAGTGTATACAGGCATTGATACCCCGCTCACGAATATTTCACAGGTGAGTGCGGGCACAAACTATAGTTGTGCTGTGGATACGAACGGTGCCGCCTGGTGTTGGGGTGATGATGGCAACGCAGTGCTTGCAAATGGCGCCAATGAGTCACAATCATGGGCAGCCCGCGTGACTACGCAAAACGATGTGTTGACGGGTGCAATCGCTGTGGCAGCGGCTGACACACATGCATGTCTCGTGACTACCAGCGGCGATGTCTGGTGTTGGGGTGCCGGCGCGACTGGTCAATTGGGGAACGGAAGTGAGACCGCCCGTGAATACGCTGTGCCAGTCGCGTTGGATAGTATGACCACACTAACTGGTATGGCCCATGTCACTGTCGGCTTGGAATTCTCGTGTGCTCGTGCAACTGGGCAATCTGCCTATTGTTGGGGAAGCAACAATTACGGGCAACTCGGTGACGACAGTGTTACTTCACGTCTATGGGCAGTTCCTGTCACCGTGTGGCCGTAGAAAAGACCAACGAGTATGACGAGTGGTACAATGGCACCATCATCGACTATGCTCCAACAACAAAGGTGAGCGCCATGTCTGCCACGATTAACCGTCCATTTTGGGCTGCTTTTGGGGCGGCTCTGCTCTTTTTTGCGGCTTTTTACACCCTCATCGTGCCCATGCCGCTCTACTTAGTCGATATCGGCTTGCCGGATTGGCAAATTGGCTTCATCATGGGCGCATTTGGCATTGCGTCGCTGATTGGGCGGCCCCTGGCGGGTGCACTGTGTGACAGTGTCGGAGTACGCCCGGTGATTGTGTTCGGTGTTCTTGCACTTGCGGTGGGCGGGGTCGTCGTCATGTGGGTGACACACCCTTGGTTGTTGTTTGGTTTGCGCATCGTGCAGGCGGCCGGCTACGTCGCCTTTACCACGGCCGCGACAGCCCTGGTCTCTGATCTCGTAAGTGACGAAACACGCGGCAGTGCATTGGCGCGTTTCGGGGCGGCCGCCAACGTCGCCATCACCATTATTCCAGCCGTGGTAACGAGTGCACTTCCGTGGATGACACTACGCGGAGCATTTGCGCTGTGTGGCGGTTTCGCCGTGCTCGCCGGACTGCTGATTTGGCGTGCCATTCCAGCACGACCCGGGAGCGGTAGCGCATGGTCGTTTCGTGACCTGCTCACGTTTCCACGCCTGTTGTGGATGCCCATGCTCACAACCGCGCTTTTTGGAGTCGGATTTGGCGCTTATTTCCAGTATTTGCCGTTGTTGGCCGAACGGCGTGATCTCGCGCCGCTGGGAATCGCCTATACCGTGTACGGTATCGCCATCATTGCTACGCGGGTGTTGACTGGTCGTCTGCTTGACCGCATCGATCGCCGCCGTCTCTTGCTCCCGGCGGCTGTGGTAATGGCGAGTGGGTTGTGGTGCTTTGCCAGTGCGACATCGCTCCCCGTGTTGCTGGTCGCCGCCGCGCTGACCGCAATCGGCGGTGGTGTGTTTCATCCCGCACTGATTGCCATCCACGTCGACAGCATTCCGGAGCGCGGCAAGGCCACAGCTGCCGTCTATCTTGCCTTTGATCTCGGTATTGGTGCGGGTGCATGGGTGCTTGCCCCCATCCTTGAGGTGGCTGGTATCGGTCCCATGTACGTGGTGGCCGGGTTGGTTACACTGCTTGCCGGGTTGATTTCGCCTTGGATTCCACGGCGCCCTGTGCTCCAATGAGTCATCTAACGCCAATCGGGGTGGGCATGCATACTGCTACGAAGTGCAGATTTTTGCTCATCAGAGAGCCACGAAGCAGTGATTGCATTGTCGATGAGCATGCAAATGTCGTGCTCGTTCAAGCCGCCCTCCTCCATGAGGAGCGTGTATTCATCTGCCAACGTGTTGTTGAACATCTTCGGGTCGTCGGTGTTGACCGTGACCAGCATGCCTTGGCGGATGAATGGGACGATGGGGTGGGTCGCAAATGTTGAGACGACGCCGGTGCGGATGTTGGACAGGGGGCACATTTCGAGTGGCAGTTGACGTTTGAGCAAAAACTCGCACAAACTTCGGTCTTCGGTGGCGCGAGCCGCATGGCCAATCCGCTCCGCTTTGAGCGCATTGATTGCGCCCCACACACTCTGGGCTCCCGCTGCTTCGCCGGCATGAATGGTGGCGTGCATCCCCAGTTGGCGGGCCCGTGCAAACACGGTCGTCATTTTTTCGGGTGGGTGGTTCTGCTCAGATCCACCGAGACCGATGCCGATGACACCATAGTGGCGGAGTTCGGCGACCGTCTCAAGGGTGCGCATGGCCTGTGCTACTGATGAATCACGAACCACATCGGCAATCAGGTTGACGTGGATGCCACTCACACGGTGAAGTCCGGTGCGAAGAGCGGCCGTGATATCGCCGATGCTGATGCCGTGGCGAGAAAAATCAGTGGGTGAGTAGTGCGCCTCCACGTAGCGGATGTTTTGGGCAGCCCAATCACGGGCCACTGCTTCAGCGATGAAGGTGAAATCTGCTGCGGTGCGGATGAATTGATTTTTCCACACCCACGTCTCAATAAAATGGGGAAAATCACGGTAGGTGAAGCGCTCTTCGATGGTCGACATTGTCGGCACACTGGTATCGCCACCGTACTGCTGAATGAGTTGCCAGAGTGCATCGAGTGGAATCGACCCTTCGAGGTGTACGTGGAGTTCCACTTTTGGGAGGCGGTCTACCCAGCGCATGCGAGCATCCTTTGCTACAAAAAGTGGGGGTGGTACTGTGTCCCACCCCCGTAGGACGACATCGGTTTACGTGCCCTCTTGCCAGCTATTGAGGTAATCGTGTTGCGCTGAGGTCAAAGCATCGAGACGAATGCCGAGGGCTTTGAGTTTGAGTCCGGCGATGAGTTGATCGGCGCTTTGGGGGAGTGTGTGTACGCGTTTGCCCATCGTACCGGCATGGCGTGCAAGCATTTCGGCTGCCAGAGCTTGATTGGCAAACGACATGTCCATCACGGCCGGTGGATGCCCTTCACCGGCGACCAGGTTGACTAAGCGCCCTTCACCGATTAAGTGAAACACCTTCCCATCTGGCATGTGATAGCTCGTAACATGTGTGCGTGGTTGCGTTTTGTGAGTGGCCTGAGCTTCGAGGGCGGCCACATCGACTTCTACGTTGAAATGCCCGGCATTGGCCAGCACACAGCCGTCTTTCAATGTGGCAAAGTGCTCAGATCCGACCACGGTGCGATTGCCGGTCACGGCCACAATGATATCAGCTTCACCGACGGCACGGTGCATCGGCATTACCCGGTAGCCGTCCATGGCCGCTTCAAGTGCTTTGACCGGATCAACCTCGGTAACGATGACCCGTGCACCAAGCCCAGCGGCCCGGCTCGCCAGACCACGACCACACCAGCCATATCCGGCAACAACAATCGTGCGACCTGCAAGAAGCAAATTGGTGGCACGAATGATGCCGTCGAGCGCGCTCTGCCCGGTGCCGTAGCGATTGTCAAACATGTGTTTGGTTTGACTTTCGTTCACTGCAATCACAGGGAACGGCAATACTCCCTGTTGCTCCATGGCCTTGAATCGCTTCACACCTGCCGTGGTCTCTTCGGAGGCGCCCATGGGCAAATGTGCCGGGTCAAGGCCGCGTTGCAGGAGGGCGCTCGTCAGATCTGCACCATCATCGCAGAGCAACTGCGGGCGCATGTCGAGTGCAATCTTGACATGACTACGAAAGGTGTCTAGGGATTCACCACGATACCCGAACACGGGAATTTCGTCATGTACCACCAATGAGGCCGCCACGTCGTCTTGTGTCGACAACGGATTGGATGCCACCAACACCACATCTGCACCCCCAGCCGCGAGCGTGCGCACTAATGCGGCTGTTTTGGCGGTGATGTGTAAACACACCGATAGGCGCATTCCTTTGAGCGGTTGTTCGTGGCGAAATCGCTCACGGATGCCCAGTAGCACCGGCATGTCTTGTTCGTTCCATTGAATTCGGTTGCGTCCATCGTCGGCCAAACCAAGATCACGTACCTCAAAATCTGCCATGGTGGGAGCTCGCTTTCTTCTTTTGCGTGTGCCAAAAATATCACGAAATACGCCGTCCTTAGGGTGGTGTGAGCTGACTAACGAGGGGCATGACGCCTACAAACACCCACCCCTCCCGTCGTAAGGGAGATGCGCGTATGTGGCCATCATTGCGCTGAAACTCGCTAATCTCTTCCCCATGTACCAATATCAGCGTCGTATCGTTGATCCAGTACAGCGCGAGTTGGGCGTTGTGCCCAGTCTGGATGACGAGCCGTTGGCTGGCATCGGCGCGTTGGGTGATGAGCTGGTTTTCATGTTGATAGGCAAACCAATCTCCAGAACCGCTCCACGCTGGCTGGGTGCCGTCGTCAATGCAAATCAGATGACTCTGCTGGATGGTTTTGGCGCACATGCGTACCGCATCACCTTCACGCATGCTAAACCAGATTTGCGTGCTATGCGGGCGCCGCGTCAGCTCGAGGTAGTCGTAATCAATGCCCGCTGGGGCAATGAGTACATCACGGCTGCCGTCGGCACTTACCTGGTACAGATTGCCGAGGCGACTGCAATACAGCGACTGACTGTCGTCAGCCCACGTCATACTGTCACAATGGGCGGCGATATCGTGTCGTCGGCCTTGCTGCCACGCATAGAGGACGAGTTGATTGGTTGCCGTACGAATGGCGATTTGGGCGCCGTCCGGAGCGATGGCGAGTGCCTCAACTGGGAGATTGTCAGCAATGATGTGTTCTGTGGTGCCACTCACGAGCAACAACTCATGGGTGCGCGGATTGCTGTAGAGCACATCAGGCATGGCAGGGGCTGCGATGCTCGGGAGTGGTCCCATCGCACTACTGGCCACAGTTGGGGTGAGTTGAGGCGGGGATGGTGACGCTGTATGTACTGGGTTAGAGCGAGCTTCTCGTCCACAGGCGATGCACAGCATTGCGCCAATGACGTACAGACATGTTCGCATGAGGCGAGGCGCGGTCATGGTACAACCTTGTCACGAGTGCGTCTGTTCTAGCGCATTATAGCAGTTTCATGTGTGGGCCTGCTGGAGAGACTGGTATGATGGTGGGAGTGCGAGTTGGCATGGAATGTCTATAGTACGGAGGGGAATGATGGCAAAAATTGCCTTGATTGGAGCAGGAAGCGTCGTATTTACGCGCAATTTGTGTAGCGACATCCTCTTGGCTCCGGCTTTGCAGGCCAGTGAAATTGCACTCATGGATATTGACCCTGTGCGTTTGGATACCGCCTATCAACTGGTCAAGACCATCATCGAAAAACGTGGCCTCAGGGCTACGGTGACGGCTACCACCGATCGCCGTACCGCCATTCGTGGCGCACGCTACGTGATTACCACCTTTCAACAAGGGGGCTTGTCGGCCTACCAGCTCGACATCGACATCCCGCAGCGGTACGGAGTCGAGCAATGTGTTGGGGATACCCTCGGTCCGGGTGGCGTTTTTCGGGCCTTGCGTACCATCCCGGTACTCCTCGATATCTGTGCCGACATGGAGGAAGTGGGGCATCGGGATGCGCTATTGCTCAACTACGTGAATCCCATGGCTGCAAACTGTTGGGCGATCGACCGAGCACGGGGAACGCCACACGTCGGCCTCTGCCATAGTGTGCAGGGCACCAGCGAGATGCTCGCCGCTTGGGCAGGAGTAGACTACGCCGATGTGGTCTATCATTGTGCTGGGATCAATCACCAGGCGTTTTTCTTGCGCTTCGAAGATCGCACTGGTCGTGACCTGTATCCGGCGATTCATGCAGCCACCCAACGGCCCGATATCTATGGGAGTGAGCCGGTGCGCATTGATTTGATGCGCCATTTTGGCTTTTTTGTGACAGAATCGAGTGGGCACGCCAGCGAATACGTCCCCTATTTCCGCAAGAATCCCACCATGATCTATGAAGACTTGGTCCCCAAATTCACCAATCCGCACGACCACTGGTTCGATTTTGGGCGCACTGGGGGCTATTTGCGCCACTGCCTCGCACGCGAAGTCCATGCCGCCAGTGAGCGTCAAGAGATGATTGCTGGTGCTCGCGACATCCCCACTCAACGCTCCCATGAATACGGTTCACACATCATTGAGGCCATTGAGACCCATCAACCAATCCGCATCAACGGCAATGTGCCCAATCGCGGGCTTATCCGCAATGTGCCCGAAGGGTGTTGTGTGGAGGTGCCCTGTCTTGTCGACGGTCACGGAGTACAACCAACCACCATCGCTCATTACCCCACTCAGCTTGCCGCCCTGAACCGCACCAACATCAACGTACAAGAGCTCATCGTCGAAGCAGCATTGCAGGGTAATACGGAGGCGGTCTATCATGCAGTCATGCTTGACCCGTTGACCGGCGCCGTGTTGACCCTCGATCAGGTGCGTACAATGGTTGACGAACTCCTTACGGCGCAAACTGCATGGTTGCCCCAGTTTCGGCGCTAACGTCTGTCTCCGGAAGTGTTTTTAGTGCTACAAATCATAGTATGATAGTAGTGGAGAACGTTCAGTCCTTCCAATCCATCTACCCCATATCGGGTCATAGAGAATGGATTGAGCTTTCGCAAAACAAAGGCCTCAGCTCGAGGTGATTTTGGTATAATGGAGGGCGTATGCGTTGCCCGTACTGTGCACATGGGGAAAGTGATGTGCTCGACACGCGCAGACTTGACGATGCGAGCGCCATACGGCGACGGCGGCGCTGTGCGCAGTGTGGTAAGCGCTACACAACGTATGAGCGTGTTGAGACGGTGAGTATCACCATCGTCAAAAAAAACGGCGAGCGTGAGCCGTACGAGCGTGAAAAGTTGTTTCGAGGCATCATGACCGCGTGTTATCGGCGGCCTGTGTCAGCACAGCGTATCGATCAGCTCATCAACGACATCGAGGGTGAGTTGCTGAGTAGTAACGAGCACGAAGTGACCTCGCGGTATGTGGGTGACGTGACCATGCGTTTGCTTCGTGATGTCGACGAAGTCGCCTACATTCGCTTTGCGTCGGTCTATTTATCGTTCACCGATATCACGCATCTGCGTCAAGCGGTCGACGATTTGTTGCAACGCGACGCCACCCCCGAGCCCTCAGAATCGTAGCAGTTGGATGAAGTAGGAACGTTCATGAATCAAGAACCACAGCCAAGGCAGAATGGCTTGACGATGCCAGTCGGCGAATATTTGCGACAAGGCTTCCAGGCGGTGCGTTGGCCCATGATTGTGCTGTATGGTGTGGGGGCTGGCTTGCTCATGCCCTTGTCGCTACTCCAGTCGACCCTCGCCATCGTGGCAGGTGTCATCCCGGTCGGTATCGGTTTGCTGATTGCGCGCACGGCCAAAGGGTTTTATGGCCTGTACGGATTTTTGACGGGTGTGATTGGGGCGCTCACCAGCACGTTGTTGCTGTGGATACTCATCTTTGTGACTGGCAACTCTAGCCTGGTCGCCAATCTTGACCCGACGTCGGTCTCGCCCATGAACACGTTCTTGACGGCCAGCGGCTTCATTTCGTTTTCATTGATCGCCTTCTGCACCTTTGGCGCCACCACCTCCGGTCGCATGGAAGAACGCAATCGTGACCTGCGAGCACAGACTGCAGCCCGTGGCGGCTCGTTGGAACGTGCTGGTGCCGTACGTGAGCCTGGCGACATTCGTGGATTCACCTTGGCCCAACTCGGCTGGTATGTGAACAATCTGTTCAAGAAAAAGGGTTTTACATTCCGTGACTACAAATTCGTCGATAAAGACCGCTTTGTCGATTTGTGGTACGAGTACCAAGAGCAAGAGTGGCACGTGCGGTGTGCGATTTCCGACAAAGTGACGCCCGGCACCATCGAAAGTCTCGTGCAAGAGATGAAGCGTGAGGGCATCACCAAAGGCATCGTCGTGGCATCCACCGAGTTCACTCCTGCGGCCATGAAGAGTGTCAAAGACAAGCCAGTCGTGCTCATCGATGGGTTGACGCTGTACGATATTTCGAAGTAAGGTTGTGTTGTATGTGTCGGCCCCATGGTGCCGGCCCACTATGAGGGAAGCAGGATGCAGATTCGTCTCGATGAGCGCGTCGCGCTCGTAACTGGTGGCTCGCGTGGAATCGGCCGAGCCATCGCCCAGACCTTGGCAACGACCGGGGCAATGGTCATCGTCAACTACCGAGGCAACCAAGCAGCCGCCGACGAGACTGTGGCTGCCATTGTAGCCGCTGGGGGCAACGCAGTCGCCATTCAGGCCGATGTTGCCAACGGCGCTGATGTGGAACGCTTGTTTAAGCAAATCGGCGATCAATTTGGCCGACTCGACATCTTGATTAACAATGCCGGTATCACGCGTGACACCCTGCTCATGCGCATGAAGGACGACGACTGGGATGCGGTGCTTGATACCAATCTTCGTGGCATCTTCCTGTGCACACGCGCTGCCATGAAGTTCATGGCGCGGGCACGGTGGGGGCGTATCATCAATATCACATCCGTGGTCGGGCTCATGGGCAACGCTGGCCAGGCCAACTACGCCGCGGCCAAGGCTGGCATCATCGGATTCACCAAGTCGGTAGCCCGTGAGTACGGCTCGCGCGCTGTGACCGTGAATGCGGTGGCGCCTGGTTTCATCGATACCGAGTTGACCGCTGTGCTCGGCGCCGACACCCGCGAGGCACTTACGAAGCAAATCCCGCTCGGTCGTCTCGGTACCCCCGAAGACGTGGCCGGTGTGGTCACGTTTTTGGCATCGGAGCAGGCCGCCTACATTACCGGTCAAACCTTCAATAGCGATGGTGGCATGGTCATGCAGTAGCTCGGGCTACGTACACCATAAAACGGGTGGGCGGCATGTTGCCGCCCACCCGTTTCGTGTCATCTAGAATCCGACTCTAATAATGGTGCGCCCCGTTTTGTCCTGGAAGAATCCAACCCCGTCTTGGATGAGCCCCACATAAAAGCCCATCTTGTTTTCGGGTTGTTTGAGCTGGATGCGCCCAATGATTTCACATTCTTCACCCGGCAAAAACTCATCTTCTACGTAGGGCACTGCCCACTCGGCTGGTGGGCGCGGCGTCATTGCCCAGCGGTACGGGTACCGTTTGGCTGCCCCACCTGAATTGGCATCCCAGTCGACACCGATACGCCAATAGCCACCCGGCTTGGCCGTGTAGATGCCGTTTTCGATCGATGAAAAGACCTCATCGGTGGTATAAGTGTGCCCCGATGCTGGTCCATAGGTGCGGATAGGCACGGTGCCCGTGTTTTTGACACGAATGGTCACGGTAATCGTATCGCCAAGCATGACCGACTGCGGGGCCATGTAGCTGTAGGTGATGGTAGCCTGGGGTTGCCCACTGTTTTCGATGGTGATGGCGTCTTGGCGTTCGACAATGTTGCCGTATTGATCCTGCGCCCGAATCGTGTAGGTATATACGCCATTGGCCAAAATCAATCCATCGGTCGTCTTCCCGTTCCACACTTGACGATGGAGCTGTGGTCCCGATGTTTCACCGGTCACAAAGGGGAGCGTGCGCCCATCGGGTGTGGCAATGCTGATGTCGACTGTGGCAGTCACAGGGAGCTGGTAGGTAATCTCGGTGACATCCCCACGTCCGTCGGCATTGGGGGAAATAGTCGTGGGAAATGCGAGCAGGTTTTCAATCATCGGCACCGGTGTATCGGCACTCTGAATGGTCAGATTGACTTGCGCGCTGTCACGCGTGTTATTGGCTGTGACGGCTGTCACGGTGACCGTGTAGACTCCACTCGGCAATGCGCGTTGTTGGAGCACTGGGTCGTTGGTGGGCGCGGTGCCGTCGATGCGTAATTGATAGGCATCGCTCGACGCTTTGCGCCAGACCGTGTCACGCACCACGTACTGGTTGCCGGTCGCGTCGCTGAGCGCAATACTCACCGTGGCATCTTGGCCGACGGTGTAGTTGAGCGTGACGGTCTCCCCAGCACCGGTCGGGCTCAGGGTGTTGGCTGAGAGGCTCACGTTGCTGAGCAACGGGGCGGTGCTACAGGCGCTGAGAAGCACCCCAACGGCCACGATACTGAGGCGCACAAGCCAACGTATCATGTGTCTTCTCCTTCGTCACTGAGTGGAAAGCGTCGCCCGAACCAGGTTAGTGCCACGATGCCGAGCAAAACGCCAAACCAGAGAGTCCCAAATCGGATCAACATGGTGGCGGCAGCAGCGGCTGCTTGCCCCATGGGAATCATCCAAATCAATAGCCCGGTGGAAGACGCCTCAGAGACCCCCAGCCCGCCAGGCAACAGTGATACCAACCCGAACAGCGTCGAGGCCGCAAAAATGAATGTTGCCTGTTGTAACAGTTGCCAGCTTGGCGTCACGCCGAGCCCTTCGAGTACATAGACGAAGGCCACACACTCACAAAACCACGACACCACGCTGAGCAATGTCATCCCGGCAAGCAATCGCCCACCCATGAGCGCTTTGCTCGATTGATAGGCGGTGCGTACAGGCTGGGCGAAACGCGTGTGGGCGATGCGCTCAATGCCCCACATGATAGCCCGCTCCGATTGCAACACGCCGATACCAACAACCGTGGCTCCCACAAGTACCCAAAACAACGGCGCAGCTGGTGGATAGAGCGTGAGCCCCACCCCCATCAACAACAGCATGGCAATGCCGTCGGTAATCCGCTCTGCGACCACGATGGGCGCCGAATGGCTGACGGGTGTTTGGTTGATACGCTTGAGCAAGTATGATTTGAGGACCTCACCGACTTTGCCGGGGGTGACGGCCATTACCATGCCAGCCGTGAAGAGTAATGCGCTATCCGTGCGACTTACCCCTGTTCCAGCGTTAATGTGCCGCAAATAGACGTCCCATTTCCACCAGCGGAGTAGGTAGTTGAGTACGGTGAACCCCAAAATGGCGGGTAGTGTGTGCCACGCAAAAAGCTGTAAACTTGTGCCGACCTGGCGAATATCACCGGCAAAGCCGAGGATTGCGATAACCACTACCCCGATGAGCAACGAGGTTAAAATCCGACGACGGAGTTGGGCAAGCACGCACGTTCCCTCCCATTGACCTTCCTTGTGGCATTATAAAGCATTTACCGGTGGGCAACCGTATCACTTTGCCACCGATACTCAATGCACCAGCGAAGTTTTGCTACAATGAACAGAGATGTGCCTGCCAGTGGAGAATACCCGCATGACCTATGCCACCATCGAAGCCCTCCAAGATGCCCTTGCCACGCGTGGTTATGTGGCCGATCGTCCGTTGAGCACGGCGCTGTTTTTGGCACTTAAGCTCAACAAACCGTTGTTGCTCGAAGGTGAAGCAGGGGTTGGTAAAACCGAAATTGCCAAGACATTGGCCCAGCTACTCGGCGCACCGTTGATTCGCCTCCAGTGCTACGAAGGGCTCGATGCGGCCACCGCCATTTATGAATGGAACTATCAGCGGCAGTTGTTACAGATTCGCCTTGCCGAAGCACAGGGTGCCGCTCAGCAGGCAGATATATTTAGCCGTGAGTTCCTCATTGAGCGACCGTTGCTCCAGGCGATTGCCGATTATCACACCCAATCACCGATTTTGCTCATCGACGAACTCGACCGTGCCGATGAAGAGTTTGAGGCATTTCTCCTCGAATTGCTGTCGGATTGGCAAATTACCATCCCGGAGCTCGGTACTATCAAGGCCGTGCATCCGCCTATTGTCATTATCACCAGCAACCGTACACGCGAAGTTCATGACGCCCTCAAACGCCGTTGCCTCTTCCACTGGGTCGATTACCCCACCCTCGACAAGGAGCTCAAAATCGTTGCGTCGCGCGTTCCGGGTGTCGATGACCACCTTGCCCGCCAAATCGTGTTGTTTGTGCAGGAGCTCCGTCGCCTCGATCTCTTTAAGTTGCCGGGGGTGGCTGAAACCATCGACTGGGCGCAGGCGCTTGTCGCACTCAATGCCACCAAGCTTACCCTTGAGACGGTCGATGATACGTTGGGGGCCATCCTGAAGTATCAAGATGACCTCCAACAGGTGAAAGGTGAAGCCGTCAAAGCTCTTATTGCTCGAGTTAACGCTTCATGACGATGGATCATCACATCAATGAGCACTTGGTGGGCTTTGTGCATTTGCTCCGTAGCATGGATATCAAGGTAGGGGCTGGGCAGACGGTTGATTTTTGTCGGGCACTGACCGAAGTCCCCATCACCGATCGCATGGCGCTCCATGACGCGGCATTGTGTACGCTGATTACCAAACCCGAAGACATTCCGCTCTTCGAAACCGCCTTCGCTTTTTACTTTCGTCCACTCTCTGATTTTGATCCGGCTCAGCTGGCCATCCCAGTGGTACGTGTCCCCCAGCGCCCATTGCGGGTGCCCCGACGCAAACCCACGGCTCCGCCCGAGGATTCATCGGGTGATGACGAAAGCGAAGAACAAAAGGTTGGGGTGACGCTGGCATATAGCGCCAGTGAAACACTGCGCACCCGCGATTTTGGCAGTTTTAGCTACGAAGAAGTGCAACAGGCGCGTGACATGATGCGGCGTATGCACTGGCGACCTGCCATGCGACGCACCCGGCGCAAACGCGTCAGCAAACGCCGTGGTAGCCTTGATTTGCGTCAGATGATGCGCACGAGCATGCGCTTTGCTGGTGAGCCACTCCGGCTCACCTACCGCCGACCACGGTATCGCCGCCGCCCACTGGTCGTACTCTGCGACATCAGTGGGTCCATGGATCGCTATAGCCGCATGTTGTTGCACTTCGTGCATACCCTCAGTGACGGTATTGGGCAGGTCGAGACGTTCGTATTTGGGACCCGATTGACCCGAATTACTCGTCTGCTCCGCTCCAAAGACGTCGATGATGCGGTTTCGTTGGTCAGCAAACAAGTTCTTGATTGGTCGGGTGGCACACGCATTGGCACCACCATCCGTGATTTCAACGTGCACTGGTCACGTCGAGTCATGTCACGAGGCCCGGTGGTGTTGGTGATTAGTGATGGCTGGGATCGTGGTGATCCTCAGCTCTTGTCGCGTGAAATGGCGCGGTTGCAACGCTCTTGCCACCGCCTGATTTGGCTCAATCCACTGTTGGGGAATCCGCGGTATCAACCACTTACCCAGGGCATGCAGGCCGCACTCCCGTTCATCGATGACTTTTTGCCTGTTCATAACCTGCACAGTGTGTCGCAACTCGGGAGCATGCTTGCGACGCTCGGTAATACGCGGCGTGAACGTCAACAGCGGCGCATACCAGTACCGACTTTGTCTACATAACAATTGTTTCATCACACACCCGCATTCTGCTATCATGTATCGTCATCTAGTAGCAGTGTGTGGGTGTGTTTGATGCAATCGGATGATCAACCACTAGTGTAGACACCACGTCGATCAAATAAATGGGTATTTGGACTGATAGACTTGGATGGTATAGAGGATTCCAGACAAAATATGTGCCGTAAAGATACTCGTTGCAAGACTAAATCGTACGATATCTCCTTTAGTAGTAATGTGATGATATGCGTTGAGGAGGTGTGCACACGCCAATGCAAAAAGCGCACTTCCCATGATACGCGCCCCCCAGCTGAAATTATTGTGGAATGGATTTCGTGTTTCGTACATCAGCCAATACGTGAACACTGCCACTACAAAAGATACAAAAGTAAGTTGAAAGAGTTTTTCTTGTCGGATGTGAGGATAAAAAACCATCATACTGATAGGAAATGCGACTGTGAGGCACAACGAAATCAATGGGTTGGGTGTCGTGCTTTGTGCGACGTACCACCAAGAAATGCCATACGTGTTACTTGCGTCAAACCGAATCTGTGCTTGCCAAAACATCACCAAGGCAACCATGAACACTGGTATGAGGTAGATGACATAGTGGCGCCAACCGCGGGATTGATCTGTACTCCACCAGAAACCAATCAGTAATGTCCAGGCTGGGATGATTGCTAATGGAATATTTGGTTTTGCTAACGCACTAATGACCACCATGATACTTGTTAGGATGACAAAGCGAGTGTGTGGTACGTGTACCGGTTTGTTGAGCCATGTTGTCATGGTAATCATGGTGAGATAGGCAATGGGTTTTGCAATAATACTCGTTGAATTATGATAGATGTTTCCATTCAAATAGCCCACATACATGTTTGGTGAGTACCATGGGATATAGATTGATGAGGAAATCAGGAGCATACTGCCGAAAATGGTTGATATACACCACCGTAAACGAATCTTGGTAATACCGAGTTGTACAAGATACGTAGTAAGTGCTAGTGTGATGATTTGTGAGGCCATCATGGTGTACCACCAGGCCATCTCATACGAATACAGATTCAAGAGTCGCTTGACAGTTATTAACGCATAATGAAAGACAGGGTGGGGTTGTGGACGATAGCGACCAGGTTCTTTTTTGCTACTGATATTTACTTTTGAGCCGATACTTACTTTATAGATTACTTCTACCTTGTTTTCAACAACCAACTTGGCATCAATAATATGCGATGCCATATCTGATGCCATCTGTTTGGTCGCAATCATGTAAAAAAACGTGCCGTTGATGTATAACACCAAGGCGACGCTCACAATTGCAAGAGCGACGCACAATGTGGCAAGAATTCTTGAAGGCATACGGTATTTCTGACCCTTTAAGTCGGTATCACGGTGTTACTTGTATATCATACTCTATATCGCATGCCAACGTATGTGCTGTATCCAGGTCATCCTGCAGGGCATTTTATGAACCCTGCGAAGTGATGTGAGGCGAGGCATCACACTGTCACTATCACCTAGATTTTCCGTTGACGCACATGATAATTCATGTTAGTACATGCGATATATCAGGTGATGGGCCGCCAATGATGCAATCAACAACTGCACGCAATGCGTGACAGGATGTCACCCATGCCAGATTGACTGTCTGTATGCTGGCACCATCCACTACTTGCAGGTTGTTGCAGGTGTGCCGTCGTATCCGCGTACAGCGTTGTAAAAACGTTCGCTGGTCTGCCTACTCTGAGGGCGGCACATGGTGAATCAGTACTTTGGTGGGAAATAAGATTCCATTTGTGATGACGCCGGCGTCCTGATGTTGTGTATGTTGACTCATATACGACGTTGTGATGTGAGTGTGGTCGATGTATATTGATATTTGGGATCATCCTGCTTAGCAATTGTAGCTCCGTGGCAAACGAATCGCACATCATTGTGACACACGGTGCGGCGAATGTTTATTGTCATGCGGTGCACGCATCTACGACCCAATATTGTGGCAAAGGATATTCTATTGCCACGACATCGTCGGTGCGTCGAAATCGGCAACAGTCAGCTTAATCTGGATGCTGTTCAAGCCTTCAGCGTCGCTGTGCGTGTGCAACGTTTCAAATTAATCCGGGCTCACTCTATTTTTTCAGTGTGAATTGGTGCATGTGCACGGAATTGTGACACAATCCCAAAGCCGTAGGCTACAGCTTGACCGATCAATAACGCGAACATAATAGTACCCACACCAAATCGTCCCCCTAGCAAGATACCGATGATGCACACGGTGACTTCGATGGAGGTGGCGATACGGCTTACTCGTACGCCCGTGATGCGGTTGAGGGCCGTCATCAGGCCTTGCCGCGGCCCTGCTCCCAATCCACACGTGATGTAGATGGCCGAGCCAAGCCCCTCAAAGATGATACCAAGGATGACAAATACCAGCCCAATGCCCAAATCACTTTGGCGTGGAATAAAGCTCATCGTCAGTTGCACCACGTACGAGATGACCACAATGTTGGCCACTGTTCCCAAGCCGACGCGCTCTTTGAGGGGAAACCAGAGCGACAACACGACAATGCCAATGGCAAAGGTACTCCAACCAATGCTAATCTGGGCAATCTTGCTAATACCCTCAGCAAGCACGGCCCACGGTGAATTCCCGAGATTGGAGAGGATGATGAGGGCGTCGCCAAATCCAAACAACGTCAACCCAAAAACGAGAATCAGTAGGCGATTCGGTGCAAAATCCCAGCGTGACGAGGCGGTCCAAGCGGTGTGTGGCACGGTGCGGGACGGCGTCAAAAACTTGCGCATCCAAAGACCCTTTCACCGCCTGTGGCGGCGCATGAGAAAGCGTGCCTTTTACTATACCAGAGTCCATGCCCTGGTGTGACGTTCCGGGGTTATTGGTGCTGGTCGCGTTGGATGACAAGCAAGGTGACGTCGTCGTAGATGCGCCCATCACTAAAGGCCGTCACATCGTTGGCAATGGTGGTGACAATTGCCTCCGCGGTGTGCTGTTGAGTGCGTTGCACCACCTGTACCAGTCGCTCTACGCCGTAGATGGTGTCGTGTTCGTCAAACGATTCGGTCACGCCATCGGTGTAGCAGACAAGCACATCGCCGGCCGCAACGGTAGTGGTCTGCGTATGCAGACGAATTTCTTCAATGACACCAATCGCCATGCCAGGTGATCGGAGTTGCTCATAGGTGCCATCGGCACGCATGAGCAGGGGGGGATTGTGCCCCGCACAACTGTAGTGGAGCACGCCAGTGCTCACGTCAATAATGCCATAAAAAATAGTCACAAACATGCCTGATTCGGAGTCACGCGTAATCCACCGGTTGGCGCGCATCAGGGCCACGGCCGGGTCGGAGCCATCGAGGGCGGCCGCCCGCACCAAGCTCCGTGACAACGTCATGAACAACGCCGCCGCCATACCCTTGTCGCTGACATCGGCGATGACAAAGCCGAGGAGTTGCGCACCATTGGGACCTTTGAGTGGCCAGTAGTCATAAAAATCTCCACCAATCACGCGCGCCGCCCGCCAGTGTGCCTTGATGTGCCATCCCGTAATGTGTGGAGCCGTATCAGGCAATAGCGACGTCTGAATGTCGCGGGCAAGGCGAATTTCTTCCTCGAGGAGTGCCGCGTTATCGGCTTCTTGCTCAAGCAACGCATTCTCGATGGCGGCGCCGATTTGCCCGGCTAAGCCGTTGAACAAGTGCTGTTCACGCTCTCCAAAGTTACGCTCAGCGAGGTCAAAATCTGCCAACAATATCCCTGGAGTGGTGCTACGCCCACGTGTGACGAGCATGAGGAGGCGCTTGTGGGTAAAGGCCTGAATAAACCCAGTGTCGCCCGCCATTTCGATGAGTTGCACGTTGATGGGCGTAATCGTGGGGAGCTGAAAGAGGCTCTCCGGGTAGACCTGACCGATGAGTTGCTCTTCTTCGTTGGGTGTGAGCCCGGCAGTCGCAGTGACCGTCAACGTATGCGTCGCTTGGTCCCAACGCAAATAACAGCTCCGCCGACAATCGAGGAGGCGCAACGGGAGGCGCGCCGCTGTCGCAATCACGTCGGCCGCATCAATGGTGCGGTTGAGTTCTTCGGCAGCCTGCAACAGCACATTGAGGCGCCACGCCTCTTCGCGTTGAGCACTAAAGACCCGAGCCCGCTCTAGGGCAAGCCCAATCTGGTCGGCCAAGGATTGCATCACAAAGACATCGGTCTCTTGAAAGTGCCAGCGTTCGGCACTCTGCACATCAAGGACCCCCACCAGTTCGTTCGCAAACCGGATTGGTACTGCCAGCTCACTCTGGGTGTCAGGGTCATCTTCGAGGTAGTGCGGATTGGCGTGGACGTCGTTAGAAAGAACGATTTTACGCGTGCGAATCACGTCGCGGATAATTCCGTGATCAGCGTCGGTCAAGAGTTGATGCATGCGTCGATGCCCTGCACTCTCCGCCGTGCTCAAGCGCAATCGTGGCTCTCCCTTGGCATCCAACCCGATGTAGTGTATTGGGTGGTATCCGAAGTACTGCCTGATGAGGCGCAATACCTCACCAATCAGCTCGTCGGGGTCGCGTGGTTGCGACAAATGCGCACTAAAGTCTTGGATGGCCTGTAGCTGCAGGGCCCGGGTCCGTGCATCTTGGAATGTACGCGCTTTGACAATGGCGACCGCCACCTGATTCGCAATCTGTGTCAATATCTCACAATCTGCATGTGTAAATGCGTTCGGTTTGAGGCTTTGCACCGAAATCGTGCCAATCACCGTGTTTTGATGTACCAGCGGGATAAAAATCCCCGAGCGCGGTGGTTTGTCACTCTGGTAGCGGGGACGTGCCGGCAAGCGGTCCATTTCCTTCAAAAAATCAAACACCAACAACGGCTTCATGCTCTGGCGCATCCAGCCAATAATACCGTCGCCCATTGGTACTTCGTACGTCATCGATTCTTGCCACTGCTGATCTTGGATGCGCACCATGAGCGTGAATCGGTCAGTGTTGGGCTCGAAAATTCCCAAGTGGAATGACGACGTGTCAAGAATTTTGCTGGCTTCCGCATAAATGAGTTGGCAGAGGGCGTTGACATCAAGATCGGCGTTGATAATAGCACGACTAGCCGCATTGACAATCGTCAGTGTGTTGTTGAATTCTTTTTGGGCGCGCAAATTGACGATGAACTGCCTGATGACAACGCTGACCACACTCAGCGCAACCAAGATGATAACCGAGTACCAGATGGGCGTGGTCGTGTACATGATGGTAATGACGGGAGCGAGGATGAGTGGGATAATCTCGATCGACCAGATGTAGAGTGCGCTTCGTTGCCACCACCGCTGCACCATCTCGGAGCCGTGTTGGAGCTGGATGCGTAGCCAGCGATTGGTAATGATGAACAGTGGGTAGATACTTATCTGAAGTGCGATGCCAACCCAGCCAGGTGCAAGACCCGCCAGCCATCCTCCACACGCAATTGCCATGATGCGGACGCTCGCTCGTGCGAGTGGACGGATGCCCAGTGTGGAGATGTCGAGTGGTCGTTTGTCGATAATTGGCAACACGACACCCACAACCATCGCAACGATGGCTGCCGTAAATGCTCCGGTCCAGGCGTCTGTTGCAATCGCCACACCAAGAAAAATCGCACCTGCGAATGTGTGGGGATCTGCGGGCGCTATCCGTACACTCCAAAACTCAATACACAGAGCCGCAATGATGAAGATTGCGATGTGCCAGAGGGGAATGGTGGGGATGTGGGCGTTGAAGCACAACCATGCCCAACCCGGTACGCCGACACCGATACTGTAGACGATGAGCCAATGCTCACGCTTCACTATCAGCCTCTCTTATCCGTTGGCAATCTGGAAAGAAATAATACGGGGAAATTATCCCTGATCTCCGCGCGCCTGCAGTGCCGTCAGTGCATCGTTGCTGGTGCGGTAAATCTCGAAAATTTGGGCAAAACCGGTCATCGTGAAGACTTCCTCCACCTGCGGTTGGAGATCGACGAGCATCAACACGCCACGGCGCTCGTTGATTTCGCGTCGGATGAGCAATAATGCACGAAGCCCGCTACTACTCAAAAAACTCACCTGTTGCATGTCGAGCATCAACATGCGGGCCCCCGCACCCACGGCACTGTTGACCGCCGTCAGTGCCGAAAGCGTGCCTCGCGCGTCGAGACGCCCTGCGACGACAAAGCGCTGTAGGTCGACGACCTCTGCCTCGGCAAAGCGCTTGCGTAAGGTGAGCATGTTGCCGTCATCACCGAAGGTGTACGAGACCGTGTCCATGAGCTTTTTCATCATGTAAATGCCTAACCCACCACCCTGACGATCCTCAAACGAAGAATTGATGTCGGGTGTGGGCACCGTATCGGGGTCAAACGGTTTGCCGTGGTCTACCAACACGAAAATCAACTCCCCGGCCGATATCTCCCATGAGATGCGCAGAGTCCCTGGGGATATTTCTGCGTACGCATGTTGGATGATGTTGGTAGCTGCCTCATCAACAGCAAGTTGTACCTGCCATGCCTCACGCTCACTCATCTTGGCTTGGCGCGTGGCCGAATTGACAAACTCACAAATCTCGGAGAGTGAGTCAAGTTGGGCGGGGACAGTCAAGGAAGCGCTTGGCATGGCATTCACCCCAACTAGAAAGAACCAACGGCCTCGGTGGCGTTAGCGTAGATGTCAAACAACGATGTAAACCCGGTCAAATCGAAGACTTCACGAATGCGACTCGAAAGCCCTGCAAGCCGGATGTCGCCACCCTCGAGGTCGGTAATCTTCCAGTCGCGTGCCTTCTTGCGGGCCTCAATGAGGACACGCAAACCGGGGCTAGCCACGTATTCGAGCTCACTCATGTCGAGTACAATGCGGTATCTGCCTTCGCCGAAAATTTCCTCAATCTTCTGCTTGAGAGCAGGCGCGTGCATCGCATCAAGCCGGCCTTTCAAGGCCAGTAAATCAGCACGATTCATGCGCGTATGAGTAATTTCCATTTCCATGGCACATACTCCCTTCCTAACACAGCAACCGGTCCCTGATTGCCCTTAACGGCTATTATACACGATACTCGTGCGAAATGGGAAGATACGTCGTACCGCACTGCAGGGCACATACCGACATTCACATGCAATTCTCACGCACACGGCCCGGTTTCACGGTACACTAGCCGCAGATCGTGTTTGTACAGTTGGTGAAAGTATGATGATGCGTTTGTCGATGCGAGCATTGTTGTTTGTGATGCTACTGGCGCTGCTGGTGGGGTGCGGTCAAGCGACGTCTTCTCCCTCCCTCACCCCCGTGTTTGCTTTTACCGAAGCGGTCGTCGGTCCCAATCGTCTCCCCATTGGCATCATTCAAGATGGTTCACCGGTCAACGATGCGACTGCTCAAGTGACGCTGCGGTTTTTTGATTTGGCCCAAGACCCGAACGGTGCCAATCCGCTTGGAAGTGCCATCGCCACCTATTACGGTGCGGGTTTGCCAGCTGCCGTCTATGTTGCGTCGTTTGATTTCCCCAACGCTGGGAACTGGGGTGTGGAAGTGCAGGTGTTGCGTGCTGGTATGACGGAGCCGAGCGTGTCACGCCTACAATTAACCGTCAGCGATCGTGCCATTGCCCCCAAAGTCGGTGATGCCGCCATTGTCGCCGATACCCTGACTCCGCTCAGTGTCGCCGATACCAACCAGCTTGTATCGAGCAATGAAGTGAACATTGCTCTGTACCAGGTCAATCTGCGTGATGCACTCGCTGCAAACCGCCCGGTTGCCCTTTTGTTTGCCACCCCCGGGTTTTGTCGCACCGCCGTGTGTGGCCCCAGCTTGCAGGTTTTTTCGCAGCTTCAACAGCAATTTGGTGCTGACGTTGCGTTCATTCACAGTGAGATTTATCGCTTTCCCTTCAGTGATTCGTTTGCCCAGCAAAACGACATATTTCAACAGGCCATGCGCGAGGGACGCGCGCTCACCGATGCGGAGCGCAAAGTCGGTGTCTCCGATGCCTACTACGCCTGGGGCCTGCAATCCGAACCATGGCTCTTTCTCATCGATCGCAACGGGGTCATCGTCAAACGCTACGAGGGTGGATTGACAAGCGAAGAACTCACCCCTGATATCCAGGCGTTGCTCCCATAACACCCTCGCTTGGCTACCCTGTACCATGCACATGCCCTCCGTGCTTCGGCACGGAGGGCATGTCGGGTTGCGCAGGGATGTATGATGGTGCGGTTTAGGCTTTAGCGACCTCGGCCACGTAGGCCGCAAAGAGACGTTGCCAGCGTGGTTCGGTCGTGTTCCAGAGTTCTTCGGGGTGCGACTGAATACCCACGGCGAAATGCTCACCCTCGGATTGGATGACTTCGACCACACCATCGCTACTCGTGCCAACCACCTTGAACCCCGGCGCGATATCGCGGACCGCCTGATGATGCATGGTGTTCGTTTTGATGATGGTCTGTTCAAGCACCTCGGCCAACCAGCTCTCTTCGTTTATTTGGATGTCGTGTGCCAACACTGAGCCATCCTTGGCTTTCGCCGAAAAACTATGATCGAGGGCACCTGGAATCTCGCTCGGGATGTCTTGGTAGAGAGTGCCACCAAGCGCCACGTTGAGCATCTGGTGCCCACGACAAATCCCCAGCACCGGTTTGCCGTCTTGGAAGGCTTTGCGTGTCAGGTAGATCTCGCTGTGGTCTTGTAACGGGCTGGTCTCGCCGAGCTCCGGGTGGTGTGCGTGACCGTATTGGTCCGGGTTGATGTCAACTCCACCGGCCAACAAAAGCCCATCAATTAAATCGTAGAGTTGGTCAAGCATGACCTGACTCTCTGATAGGGGTAGCAACAACGGGACACCACCTGCTTGCTCGATGGCTTTGAGGTAGGTGTTGGAGTTGCCAGAGGCGGTGGTGCCCCAATCGTCGCGTGAGTGGGTGCATGGAATGCCGATGACAGGTCGTTTGGTCATGATGTGTGCTCCTCTGTGGTGCTGTAAAAAGGAATGAAAATCTGGCTGGCTAGACCTGTGATTTCACGGCCACAAGAATGTCGATAGGGTCGTGGACGCCACCACGGAAGTCCGTACCATAGCGTTCGAATGACGGCTCCGCACTGTGCACATATGCGGATGCGTGAATCCACTGGTGGATCTCATCCATCACTTGGCCAATGGTCGCAATACAAGCGCGACTCATCGCATAGCTCGATGCCGGTACGTGCCAGCATTGATGCCCGCTGAGTGGTGTTGCATCCGCACGTACGGCTACCCCTGCCATGTACTCGAAGGTCTGTGTTCCTACGTCGTAGTTGCGCATCCCTCCATAGGCGATATGCGGTTCTGTGCGCCCGTGAATACGGGGCATCTCTCCTGCGAAGCTACCCCACAGTTGCATGATGGTCGGCGACATGGGGGTGGCGAGGAGCTGTTTGCCGGTGAGCGTGAACGCAGGCAACGAAATGACGTGAATACCGTTGTTCATGGCGATGCGTTACTTGCGTAGGCTTTGCTGTGCGGCATAGGCACTGGCGCGCTCCACAAACGCCTGGAACATCCCTTGCCAGCGAGGGTCTGCAGTGGATTGCAACGTCTCAGGGTGGCATTGCACTGCCACGATGAAATTGTGGGCACTTCCTTCGATGGCCTCTACAATGCCGTCGTCTGAGCGAGCGACCACCCGCAATCCGCTACCAATCACATCGAGCGCTTGGTGATGCAGTGAATTCACCGGGATAACGTCGGTGCCGAGCATGCGGGCCAACTGCGAATCAGCATCGAGATGCATGGGGTGCGCCATGTGCTGCCAATTCTCGCGGGTGGCCGATTCATTGTGGGCCTGTGCACCGGTGGCATCGGGGATGTCTTGAATGAGGGTCCCCCCCAACGCCACGTTGATAATCTGAATGCCCCGACAAATCCCGAGTACTGGCTTGCCGTCGGCAACGGCTTTGCGTACGAGGTATAGCTCACTGTAGTCACGCGCCGCAATAATGTTGTCGGTCTTTGGGTGCCGCTCAGCCCCGTACAAACTTGGGTCGATGTCGCCACCTCCCGGAATCATGAGCCCGTCGAGATGGTCGTAGTAGGCATCAAGGACGGCGTGATGCTCGGCGGTGACCGGCGGCAATAACAGGGGGACGCCGCCAGCAGCTAACACCGCATCAATGTAGGCTAATCGGTGTCCCACAATGGGGGGGGACCAATTCCCCACAGGGTAGTGTGATACTGCAATACCAATACTCGGTTTGTGCATACGGAAACTGCCTTTGTGAAAAATTACAAACACAACGGGTGCTTTCTAGATTATACTCTTGTTATGGAATTGTGGAACCAAGTCAGTGATGGATCGTCGTACTAGTGTCATTGCATGCATGCATGTGAGCCGTTGAACACCTGGGGAGGTGGGTTCAACATGCCACATGTATGCCGATTACAGCGTACACCCCCCAAACTCGAATGGTTGTAGGAGGTGACGTATGAAACGTCTACTAATGTGGCTATGGGCCCTTTTCGTGTTAACTGCGGCTGTGGCCAACCCGCGTGTAGTGCCCCATGCCGTTGCCACCACGGTGACTGCCGATGAACCACAAAATGGGGTACTCTACGTCAGTGAGACAGGACAATACGTACACGGCACCTTTCGCCTCTACTACGAACAAAACGGCGGTGTGGAAATCTTTGGGTTGCCACTTACGCCCATCTTCTCCGATGGTGGTTTACGGGTGCAGTACTTCGAACGCGCGCGCTTCGAGGTGCCCATTGGTCATGACGAACAGAGCCGCGTCACGTTGGGACGCCTCGGTGCCGTATTTGTCGATCAACTGAGTCCAGACGCTCGTGCCAATCCACCTTTTGTTGGGATTGCTGAATCTGCTATGACCGCAGGTGCCCAGTATTTTGGTGCCACGCAACACTCCTTGAAGGGGGAATTTGGCGCGTACTGGATGGCCCATGGCGGATTGCCCATATTCGGGTACCCGTTGTCTGAAGAGTTCTATCAAGAAATCGATGGCACCGTGTTGCGTGTGCAGTACTTCGAACGTGCCCGCATGGAAGCGCGTCTGGCGGGCAACCAGGTCGTCATTACGCTCGGTCATCTGGGGCGTGAGTTGTTGGCGGATCGCCCTGATCTACAACCATTGATGCAACCACTTCCCGGTTTGCAACGGCTTGCGTCGGCGACGACGTCGTACCGTGGTGCTGGCTGGGCCAAACGTACCAATATTGGGCGTGCAGGAGCGATGATCGATGGCACTTTAATCCCAGCAGGCGCGGAATTTTCGTTTCTTGAGAGTAGTAATTTCATCGATACTGATTTTGTTGAGGGCTACGGCATCATTGGTGGGCAGTTGTCGACCGTGATAGGCGGTGGGATTTGCCAAGTTTCTACCACGGTGTTCCGGTCGGCCTCCAACGGCGGTTTCCCCATTACTGAGCGGGTTCCACACACCTATGTGGTGACCACGTACGAAGATATTCCCGGGTTTGATGCGGCAGTCATGTCGCCGTCGGTCGATTTTCGCTTCATCAACGATACCACTGCACCATTGATGCTAGTGGTGCGCAACGAGCCCGACGATCTACGTTTCACTGTGGAGCTTTGGGGTGTGCCCGATGGACGCACCGTGCAGTATGCTGGCCCGTTTATCTCCAACGTGACTCGTCCCTACACGGCCATCTGGCAGTATGATCGCACGTTGGCGAGTGGCACCACCCGTCAGCTTGTCACCGGCCGAGGTGGCATGCGGGTCAGTTATCAGCGCACCGTCCTCGCCGCCGATGGCAGTGTGATGCGCAGTGATGATTACCGTACCAGTTATGCACCGTGGTATGACTACGTGCTCTACGGGCCGGGAGTGAGTCCACCTGCCGGAGTGCGGCTTCGCTGATTGTGAATCCTTGTGTCATGAATGCGCTCATCGTTGGGGACGGTGAGCGTTTTCTCATCTCTTGCTCTGTGAATCTTTTCGCAAACAATGGTATGCTGAAATGGATAGCACGGTGAGGATACATCATGAATGCAAGCGTAGAGCTTACCAATATTCACAAGTGGTACGACGAGGGTGAGATACGCCGGCACGTGTTGCACGGCGTCAATATGCGTATTGGTGTTGCCGAGCGTGTCGCTTTGGTCGGCAAGAGTGGTTCTGGCAAGAGTTCGTTGCTCAACATCATCAGCGGCATCGATTTCGCCAATGGTGGTGAAGTATGGGTGGGTGGGAAAGAAATTGGCCGACTCGGCGAGCAAGAGCGCACCCGATTTCGACGCACCTCAATCGGTTTCATCTTCCAATTTTTCAATTTAGTGCCTACGTTGTCGGTACTCGAAAATGTCCTGCTTCCACTCGAACTCAACGGCATTGTGGGGCAGAGTGCGCACCGGCGTGCCATGGAGTTACTTGCTGAGGTCGGTCTTGCTGACCGTGCCCAAACCGCGCCCGATCGTTTGTCGGGTGGTGAGCAGCAGCGGGTAGCCGTCGCTCGTGCGTTGGTACACGATCCGTTGTTGGTGCTTGCCGATGAGCCGACCGGTAATTTGGATGTGGAAACCGGGAATCATGTGCTCGAGTTGCTGACTCGTCTGACCGGTGCCCGTGGACGGGCCCTGTTGATGGTCACCCATAGCCGGGAGGTGGCTCAGAGTGCCGACCGCATTGTGCGCATCCAAGCCGGGCATTTACTTGACGAACCTGGGCAACACGAGGTCGGCGTATGAACCGCACCTTGTGGCTGAGTACGCTACGGTGGCCGCTGCGGCGTCCGTGGCAAGCCCTGTTGGCAATCATCGGAGTGGCCATGGGGGTAGCGGTCGTGATTGCCATTGATCTGGCCAACGATAGCGCACGACGTGCGTTTTTGCTGTCGACAGCAACGGTGACGGGTCAGGCCACCGATCAACTCGTGGGCGGCCCGAGTGGCATTCCGGAGCAGGTCTTCACCGATGTACGGGTGCGGAGTGGTGTGCGTCGTAGTGCCCCCATTGTCGAGGGGTATGCGACTACCGTCGGAACACCAACGCGCACGTTGCAAATTCTTGGCATTGATCCGTTCAGCGAGGGACCGTTCCGCCCCGAAGTGTTACCGGCTGGCACCGGGTTCGACAGTGCCTTAATTGGGCTGCTCAGTGACCCGAACGCGGTCATCGTGAGTCGTACGACGGCTGAGGCCCTGGGGTTGCGTGTCGGCGATGCTTTGCCGGTACTGATTGGGGGTGCGCCGCACACATTGCGACTCGTCGGTATTCTTGATCCGGCGAGTACCGGGGTTAGTCAGGCGCTCGGAGATCTGCTCATCACCGATATTGCGATTGCACAGGTGTGGTTGGGCAAGGAGGGGCGCCTCGATCGCATCGACCTCATCGTCAGTGATGCCACGCAACGATCACAGATTGCGGCCACTCTGCCAGCCGGTGTGCGCATGGTAACTCCACAACAGCGGGCACAAAGTACGACCGAGATGACCAAATCATTCGAAATCAACTTGACGGCGCTCAGTTTATTGGCACTCGTCGTGGGCATGTTTTTGATTTACAACACGATGACGTTTTCGGTCGTGCAACGGCGCGGACTACTGGGGATTTTGCGCTGTATTGGTGTTTCACAGCGCGAAGTCGCCATACTAATGCTCGTCGAAGGGGTCGTGATTGGAGTGGTGGGGACTGCGGTCGGTATTGGTGTCGGTATTGGGCTTGCTCAGCTGTTACTTGGGCTCGTAGCCCGCACCATCAACGACATTTACTTCGTGGTAGCGGTGACGTCAGTGCAGGTAACTGCGGCTCCCATTCTGAAAGGGGTGGGGCTGGGATTGTTGGCATCACTAGTGGCACTTGCCATTCCCACCTGGGAGGCAGCACAGACACCACCCCGCACCGTGTTGCGTCGTTCTTCCTACGAAGAACGTACCCGCCAGATTATTCCTTGGTTGGGTGGCTTTGGTATGGTCTTGATGTTGCTCGGGGGAGTCATCATGTGGGCCATCCCCAACATCCTTTTTAGTTATGCCGGGTTGTTGGCTCTTACCCTCGGAGCAGCGCTGGTGACACCCATCGCCACTGTCTGGTTGATGGCGCTACTGCGTCCGCTCGCAGTCCGTGGGTTCGGCCTGATTGCAGGGATGGCGGTACGTGATGTGGTGACATCCCTGAGTCGTACCGGTGTCGCCATTGCCGCCTTGATGATTGCGGTGGCGGTCACGATTGCGGTCGGTTTGATGGTGTCCAGCTTTCGCGTGACGGTCGTTGATTGGTTGACCACGACCATTCGCGCCGATGTGTTTGTTTCGGCACCTTCGATTACAGCGAATCGTCTCGATACCCCGTTGCCGGCCGGGGTGGCAGAACGTGTGGCAGAACTACCTGGCGTCGAGCGGGTACGCCGATACCGGAGTGTGTTGCTAGAGACAGAATCAACGCCCATCTTGCAGATTGCGCTCGACGTTTCTGCAGCGGATCATGCCACGTTTTTGTGGGCCGAGGGCGACCCTGCACGGATTTGGCCGGCCTTCGCCAACGACGCAATTATTATTTCTGAGCCGTTAGCCCTCAAACGCAACCTAGGTGTCGGTGATACGCTCACGTTACAAACCGACCGCGGCGACGTGGCCTTCCCCATTGCGGGAGTCTTTTATGATTATGGGACTGAGCTTGGAGTGGTCATGATGCCGCTTGAGCGGTATCGCCAGTTTTTCGATGATGTGACGCTGTCCTCATTGGGAGTGTATGTGGAGCCCCAGGTCGATAGTGAAATCATGGTAACGCAGATTCGTGAGCAATTCCCAGGGCTAGCCCTGATGGTGCGTTCTAATCGCACACTGCGTGAAAGCTCGGTAGCCATCCTCGATCGCACATTTGCAGTGACCAACGTGCTCCAGCTCCTTGCCACCATTGTGGCCTTTGTTGGTATTCTGGCAGCCTTGACCGCCATGCAGCTAGAACGACTCCGTGAGTTCGGCATGCTCCGCGCCATCGGCCTCGATCCGCGCCAACTTTGGCAGTTGGTACTCAGTGAAACCGGACTCATGGGATTGGTGGCTGGTGTCATTGCCATCCCACTTGGGACGTTCATGGCCCTGGCGCTCATATTTGTCATCAACCGTATTTCCTTTGGGTGGACGTTGCAATTTGCCTGGCAACCCGCCATCTACGGGCAGGCAGTTATTACGGCCTTGCTGGCTGCTCTTTTGGCCGGCGTGTTACCCGCCTGGCGCATTGCACGGGTGCCACCGGCGTTTGCTCTGCGTGAAGAATGAGGAATGCCATGCGACCATCGATAGGAATGCGTTTGTCCGTGTTGTTGGTGTGGAGTGTCATCATGGGGGCTTGTGGGGGACCGGTGGCCACGGGCGCGCCACAACTTTCGGTTGCTGAAAGTATGACCCGTCGTGATACGAGTGGTTTCCGGGTGGCCGATGCTCCGCGTGCATTCACGTTTCCAGCTGATCATGGGGCTCACGAAGGCTTTGCAGTGGAGTGGTGGTATTTCACCGGTAATCTCCAAAGCGCTGACGGGCGTGAATTCGGCTACCAGTTCACCCTATTTCGTTCGGCCATCCAGGCGGAGCGCCCAGTACTTGCCTCAGCCTGGGCCACCAATTATGCCTGGATGGCGCATCTTGCGGTGAGTGATATCAGCGGACAGCGTTTTTTTGCTGACGAACGATTTAGTCGTGAGGCCATCGGCATCGCTGGTGCTCAGCAGACACCATGGCGGATTTGGCTCGATGATTGGCAGGTCTTTAGTGAGGATGCCGATGTTCGCACGATGCGTGTGGTGGCCAGCAACGCCGATGTAGCACTTGATTTCACTCTCGATAGTAGCCAAACTCCCGTGTTACAGGGCGATGCCGGTCTAAGCCAAAAGTCGGCTGGTGTGGGCAATGCTTCGTATTACTACTCACTGACACGCATGCCCACTGTCGGTACGTTGCGCATCGGTACTGAAATCATGCCCATCACAGGGAATAGTTGGATGGACCGTGAGTGGAGTACGAGTGCATTGGCGGCCGATCAGGTTGGCTGGGATTGGTTTGCTCTCCATTTCACAGATGGGAGTGATATGATGATTTATCACCTCCGTCGGCGTGATGGCACCAGTGATCCATACAGTGGTGGTTCGTATCGGCGTGCCGATGGCCAAGTGCTGCGCCTGCAGAGCGCTGATATCACCTTCCAGCCACAGGGGAGTTGGCAAAGTCCGCATACGGCCGCTCAATATCCGGCGATGTGGCAAATCACGGTAGCGCCACTCGATATGCAATTCACCGTAACTCCGGCACTTGCAGACCAGGAATTACAGGTCACAGTGCGGTACTGGGAGGGTGCGGTGCGGGTCGACGGGCGTCAGGGTGCACAGCCCCTGACTGGTGTCGGCTATCTTGAGATGACCGGTTATGCTGACCGGTA
>JBBAWX010000014.1:37055-53838 GCA_040396955.1 Roseiflexaceae bacterium | reverse complement strand
CCGACTGGCTCATGGGCACGGCCCTGGTATGGAGCTGTGCGCCGGTGCTGGTGTGGGGATTACGTGGGCGTGTCCCAATGCCACTGCTTGCGGTTGTGGTGGGCATGTACCTGATGCGGTTATGGGGTGTCATGTATCCGCCATTCATCGGGCACGATTATCTCATTCACCTGCGTCGGGTCATCCAGTTTGCGACGGGCGGTATGTGGACCATCGCAGCGCACCCCTACGAGTTCGGTCAGCGTACCTCTATCATTTTCCCGCTCTACTACCGTGTGGCAGATCTGTTGAGCCAGTTTTTGGGGCATCATCTGGCCATGCACGCACTGATTATCACCAGTGAAACTGCCCTGGGTATTGCCGTGTGGTTGTTGGTGCGTCGCGCCACTGGATCCGCCAGAGTAGCAATGTGGGCCGGTATCCTCACTCTGATGCTGCCGATTTCATCTGCCGTGTTGTGGTGGTCGTTCATGCAACAAATCACCGCACACGTGTTTACAATCATTGTTGCCTATGCGACTGTTCGTCAAGATCGTCGTGGTGCCTATATCGCGGCGGTCTGTCTCGGTGGTATTGCATTGACCCACATCGGCGAAATGATGGTTGCCGTCGTCTGGTACGCATTATTGCGTCTGAGTGAATCTGACCGTTGGCAGGCGGCGTGGTGGCAACGCACATTTCCCGTTTTAATGCTCATTCCCCTGTTGCTCCCGCTCTATGTTCCTTTTTTGCACACCGTGGGGAGCAGCCAAAGTGCCTTGATTGACCCAAATTTGACCAACACATGGCCGCGCCTCATAACGGCGTTCGAGGTCGGTTTTACCCCTTTCCCATTGCTTGCGGTAGGGTTGTTGCTCGGTGTGGCACTTGTACAGCTGGGGCGAGTGGCATGGAGTTGGCTGGGTGTGGGAGTGGTTTTTTTCGTGGTTGAGCTACTCACACGGGCCCAAGTACGCTACATCTACACCATCGCCCCGTTGCTGGCAATTGGGTGTGCATCGGTGCTTGCCCCATTGTGGCGCCGTGGCTGGGCTGGTCGGGTGTTTGTGCTAATGGTAATGGCCTTGCTTGTGTGGGTAAGTATCGGCCTCTGGGTTGATGGAGTGCTTGGTGTGCGCAAGCCACGGATTGATGGACTTACCCACTAGGCATGCCGGCGTTCGTTGATTGCTCGTTGCAGTGCTGCGGCAAGCGGGTTCTCGTCGCTGTCGCTATCATTGCTTGTTGACGTGTAGCGTTCGATGACCGGCTCAACGTCATCGTTGTCTTCAAGTTCATCGCTCCAGTCGAGATGCAGTGTCTCGACCGTATCGCCGGCCATCTGGCGGATGTCTGCCAACTGAAAGACGACTACGTCCATGGTTTGTGGCGTGGGTTGCCCCGGATAATCAGCCGCCGCCCACAGGCGTAGCCCCGGATTGGTTGCGATGAATTCGGCGAGTGTTAGCGGCGGTGTGAGGGGGGCATCATCACTGGACATGAGCTCGGCGATTTCGTCCGCATTCATGATGCCGGTATCGACGAGCAACAGCGTGCATTCAATGCGCGGGCAAATGGTTTTGAGAATGCTCTGTGTTTCGCGGAGTTGACGAATACCACGGGCAACGCTCCGGGTCTGCGAGGTTGCTTTCATTTCAAATACGTGTACATGCGTGGTGCTTAGCTCGACCATGGCGTCGAGCTCGCGGTATTTGCGGATGAGCTGGCGCCCGATGCGCTCGTCGTATTCGACAAAGCGGCGCTCGCTGAGCGTGTACCATTGCGTCAGCCATTGCCGCAACAACGTCTCGGCTTCACCACCAAACAACGAACGGTTGCTGGGTGGGCGGATTGCCCGCTGGTTGCTTTTGCTTGCCATAATGTTGGCAATATAGGCACGGTATTGTGGATCGTCCACGCCGTGGATTCGAACTCGCGGGTAGCGCATGCGTTCACCTTTGTCGTGTGGTTGCGTGATTTTTCAACGTAATTTTTCCAACAGACGCACGTTGATGCGCCATTGTACCACAGCACCCGTAATCTGCAACTTTGCATTCTCAGTGTTTTGCAAGATAGAATTCAGCCATCTGCCCGAACGACTATGCTACAATCAAAATGGAAACTCTGCATGTTGTTTGTACTGCCAAGGAGTTGTCTGTGAAGTTGCATCGTTCCCTACGATATTGGCTCCTCAGTGCCCTGTTTGTATGTGGGCTCGCCGCCTGTGGTACCCCCGCGGGTGAAGTGCCTACGGCCGAAGTGGTCGCACCAACTGAGGCTCCTGCCACGGCGACGCCGTTGCCAACCCTCGAGCCGACGGCGACCGTCATTCCCACGGCTACCGCAATCACGTTGCCTGAAGATTTGAGCGTCATCCCATTGGTCTACGGTCAACTAAGTGGCCGTCCGTATGCCTTGATGATCGACAATCACCCTGACGCGTACCCACAATCGGGCCTGAACCGTGCTTCGGTGGTCATCGAAGCACTCGCTGAATACGGGATTACGCGCTATTTGGCCATCTTCCCGGCCGATTTGACCGCCGATGACCGTCCAATTGGACCGGTGCGGAGTGCCCGACTTTATTTCGTACAGTGGGCTATGGGGTTTGGGGCCTTTTATGCACATGCCGGTGGCTCCCCCAACGGCTTGGCACTCGCCGAATCCACCAACGAAATCGTCAATCTTGATGCACTCCGTGGTGAATCATCTGGGTATTTCTTCCGCGTAGAAACAGCCGATCGCTTTGCGCCGCACAATCTCTACACCACTGGCGCCATCTTGAAAGAGCGTGCTGCCGCCGAAACTGCGCCCTATGCGCGCACCGATGTCGGATATCGCTATGCGTTGCCATTGCCTGTTGATCAGCGTGGCCCGGCCGCTACGATTTCGTACTATTTCTTGTACGATGATGCCCCTGTGGGTTGGCAGTACGATCCGCAGACGAACAACTACTCGCGTACTCGCTTTGGTGAAGCCGCCATGGATGAAGTGTCTCAGGCACAACTAAGCACGCAAAACGTGGTCATCATCGAGGTCGAAGAAGCCCCCATCGAGGGTGATGAAAAGTCGCGTATCGACCAAAAGGTTGTCGGCACCGGCAAGGGGATTTTTTATCACGATGGCCTGCGCGAAGAAGTCACCTGGAGCAAAGCCAGCGAATCGGCCCCGTTGCAAATCCTTGCCAAGGACGGCAGTGAAGTCTTCTTCACAGCCGGACAAATCTGGATTTCTGCGGTGCCCTCGCTCGCCAACGTCAGTGAGTCCTAATCACGCCCTTCATCGAAACGAAGCCCCCCTCCAGCGTTCCTGGAGGGGGGGCTTTTGGTTGTTGGTTAGAAGAGCTCGCGTCGACCTTCGAGTGCTGACGTGAGTGTGTGCACGTCAGCCCACTCCAAATCACCTCCGGTTGGTAGACCACGGGCCAGGCGGGTGACCCGGGCACCCAGCGGAGCAATTTCGCGTTGCAGGTAGGCTGCGGTTGCTTCACCTTCGAGGTTCGGGTTGGTGGCGATAATCACTTCGGTTATTTCTTCGGTGCGAATCCGCGTCAACAAATCGTCGAAATAAATGTCTTCACGCCCCATCCCCTCGAGCGGTGCAATCCGGCCATGGAGCACGTGATAGCGCCCCTTAAAGATGGCAGTACGCTCGATGGCGAGGGCATCGAGGGGGTCTTCGACCACACAAATCACCGGCGATTGTCGATTCGGATTGCGGCAGACCGCACAGAGCTCTTGGTCGCTGATGTAGTGACAGCGCTGGCAGTGGCGCACCTGCGCTTTGAGAGCCACCAACGCATCGGCCAACGCCTGTACGCGGCTCTCCGAAGTACGGAGCAGATAAAACGCCAGGCGCGAGGCGCTCTTGGGGCCGATGCCGGGTAGGCGCCCCAACTCGTCAATCAGGCGCGCCACCGGCTCAAGCAACAGTGGGGTGTCGCTCATGGAGTTACATCAACCCGGGAATCTTCATGCCACCGGTGAGTGCACCCATGCGTGACTCCGACAAGGCCTTGGCCTTGCTCGTTGCATCTTGGACGGCGGTAAGGACTAGGTCTTGCAGGGTCTCGATGTCGTTGGGGTCGACGATTTCGGGGGCAATCGTGATTGCTTTCACATCACCATGGCCGTTCACCGTCACGGTGACATAACTCCCGGCACTCCCCACCACATCGGTGTCTTTGAGCTCTTCTTGGATTTTGGCCATTTGGCGTTGCATCTGGGCTGCCATTTGCTGGAGTTGACGCGGATTCATGATTCTGCTCCTTGGTCGGTATGTGCTACGTTGATGACATCTGCATCAAAGACGTTCATGGCCGTTTTGACAATTGGAATACTACTTGCGTCACGAATGCGATCTCGCTCGCTGTGTTGTTCACGTTTGGCACCATCGGTGCTACTGCGGATGCGATAGCGGATCCCGGTGTGACGCTCAAGGATCTGCTCAAGCAAGAGCACATTCGCGCGCTCTTGAATCTTTGAGTGCAGCCATTCGTTGTCGGCTTTGAGGAGCACCGTCTCCCCTTGGACATCGACCGGCGTAATCCCACTCTTGATGAGTGCCTCAAGACTTCGATTGTTGGCCCGGATATCGCGTACAATCAGTGGCCACAAATCGAGCAATTCCGCAACGGTGGTAAGTGGTGCCTTGTTGGGCACTGCGGCTGCTGGGTTGTTGGCAGGTGTGCTCTCTTGGGGTACTGATGCACGCGGCGGCGTACGTGGTGGCGGTGCCACCGGTGCCGCGGTCTCTTGCGTGCTCGGCTGCACCGGTGCCGTGGGTGGTGTATTCGGTGCCGCTCGGGGTGCAGGCGAGGGACTCGGACGCTCACTCGCACCCGGGCGCGCCGCAGGTGGGCGTGTGCTGGATTCTACTGGCGCCGCAAGCGGGGGACCGGCAATGGCTTCTACGAGTGCCAATTCGAGCGGTAGCTGGTCGTAGGCACTGGTGCGGAGCTCTTGGTCGAGCGCACTTAGTTGGCGCAACCAATAGGCGATTTGGCGCATATCGACACGGGCAGCCTGGTCGCGTAGAGCGGCGATTTCGCTTTCGGCGGCTTCAATGTGTGCCCCTTGTGGATCCGCCTTAAAGAGCATCACACTGCGTAAATACTGCACCACATCACGACTAAATTGACGGATATCGGCTCCCTGGTCGGCAATACGCGCTACCACCCGGAGCGCCGCTGACACGTCGTGCGCAATGAATGCCTCGGTGAGGGTGATGATTTCTTGGGCGGCCGTGACCCCTAGTAATCCTTGTACTTGCGCCATGCTTATCTGCCCGCCGCCATACGACATCAATTGGTCGAAGATACTCAGAGCGTCACGCATGCTCCCCGTGGCTGCTCGCGCCACGGCTTCAGCCACTCCATCTTCGAGTTGATACCCCTCGTGTAGCGCGATTTGCTTGAGGTGCTGTGCTGTTCCCCCCACGGTGTGCCGATTAAATGTGTAGCGCTGGCAGCGCGACAGAATGGTTGCCGGCACTTTGTGGATTTCGGTGGTCGCCAAAATAAACATGGCGTGTGGGGGTGGTTCTTCGAGGGTTTTGAGGAGCGCATTAAAGGCAGCCGTTGACAGCATGTGGACTTCGTCAATGATGTACACTTTGGTGCGCCCAATGGCCGGGCGGAATTGCACGCGCTCGATGATTTCACGAGCATCGTCAACGCTCGTATGTGACGCCGCATCCATCTCGATGACATCGACCGCACTGCCTGTGGCAATCGCTTGACACATGGCACATTCACCACATGGGCGCTCAGGCGCATCTGCAGTGCAGTTGACCGCTTTGGCAAGCAGGCGTGCCACCGACGTCTTGCCGACGCCACGTGGCCCCGTAAAGATGTAGGCGTGCCCGACACGCCCATCCATGATGGCGTTGCGCAATGTCTGGACGATGTGTTCTTGACCGACGAGCTCAGTAAATGTCTGCGATCGGTAACGACGGTAGAGTGCTTGTGTGGCCATATCGTGCATCCTCTCTCCCCTCTATTATACATGCTCCGTCCTGTGCACACACTGAAACTTTTTGTGTACGTATGACGTCTTGCATGAGATGGGGGTGGGGTGTAAAATAAAATGGGTGATGTGTAACGTGTGAACACACGTGTTAGGAGTCGCTATGCGAAAGATTGTTGTACTCATACTTCTCGCCTGGTCCTTGGCGGCCTGTGGAGCTGCTTCTTCAAGTGAATCATTCGTCTCTGAGCCTGCCATGGGCTACGACACCGCCGCAGGCGCCCCAGAGGCCATGCCTGCCGCAGAAGCACCCATGCCGGCAAGCGAAGAGTTCTACAGCGACAAAGCTGCTAATGTGGGCGACATCTCGCAGCCACTTACCCCGGGTGAGCGCCTCGTCATTCGTGATGCGAGCCTTGGCATCGAAACCGAAGATGTGCTCGCAGCCGACCAAAAAATCCGTGCCATGGCGACCTCGCGTGGTGGCTATGTGCTGAGCTCTTCGGTGTCGGGTAGCGATGCAGATATCGTGATTTATCTGTCGTTGAAGGTGCCAAGCGCCGATCTTGATGCCGTACTCACCGAAATCGAAGGATTGTCGCACAAGGTCCGCTATCGCAACATGTCGGGAAGCGATGTCACCACCGAATACATCGATCTCGAAGGACGCTTGACCTCCCTCGAGGCCTCACGTGATCGCATGCTCGAGTTGCTCAAAAAAGCCGAAAAAATCGAAGATGCGGTGGCAGTGAATCAGGCATTGACCGATGTGCAGGGGCAAATTGAGTCGGTCACCGGTCAGATGCGCTACCTGCGTCAGAGTGCTGCGCTTTCGACGCTCAACGTGGAGCTCTACCCGATTCCGCTCATCCCGGTAGTTGACCCGGATTCTTGGCAACCGATGGAAGAACTCCGACTCGCGTTGCGTGGCTTGGTCGACTTCGCCAAAGACTTGCTCATCTTCCTCATTAATTTCGCAGTATGGACGCCGGTGTGGCTGCCCCTCCTGTTGCTCTTCCGCTATCTGCGTCGCCGCTACAATGCGAAGCAAGCAGCCGCTAAACCGCCGACCCCGAGCGAATAGTACATGGCAGAACACGGCGGCATGGTCATACAGACCGTGTCGCCGTTTTTCTCATCTCCATGCGCTGTGCTCGTTTGTTAAAAGTACCGAACACAAAGAACTTCCCCATCAGTTACAATGAATGAAATGCTATACAATCTCAGCGCAGGAAGGTGTGTCTCTGATGACTGCTCTGCCTCCCACTCCTGGCATGGAAATTACCTTTTTCTACCAAGCCAGCCAGCTTTTTGCTGAGTGCATGACCACATTCATGAAGCAATGTATTCGTGACCACTTCAAATCGGGCGCTCAAGCTCATCTCGTCACCATCCAAAACACATATCTCACCATGCACCCAAAGGCAACTCGTGACGATGCCAAAGCTTGGGATGTGTCGTTTTTGCTCCATCTCTGGCATACCGATGCACTGCTCCGCCCGTCCCCTGCTGATATGGCACAGGCGGCAGTGCGTGCAGACGAGGCGATGTCTGTCGAGGATGTTGATGATGATACGCAAAGCACAGACGACGAACATGCCACTGCCGTCGCCAATCCAATCCCGGCGCGTGGTGTACGCGTTAAGTCGTACCAACCCAAAATATTCGCACTCTCGAGTGCGTTTGCTGACGATGTATTTGCTCGGCAAAAATTCAATCGAATTCTATCGGTCGAAACGGGCGGGCAACAGGTATGGGTGCTGCATTCGGGGCATTACTACAACTTCAAAGGCATTCGTAATGTACGCAACCGTTGGGCCCACGGCCAAGCGGTTAGTGTGGCCGATTATTTTAGCGTCATCGACACCATGTATAGCTTAGTGCGTTCGTTGCCGAACCACTGCGTTACTCCGGCCCACCATAACCAATTCAACTACCTAATCGTAAACATGCGCCAATTGGTCGATGCAGCGGCTGAACGTGAGCGGCTTCAACAAGAAAAAGAGCGTCTCACTCAAGCACAGGCGCGGGCACAATCCGAGAAAGAAGCGCTCCAAGCCGAGATGGATACTGCTCAGCAACGCATTGCGCAGTTGGCGGAGACCCTCGCCGAGTTGCAGACGGTACAACACCAAGCCACGACCCGTCACGACGATCAGCAAGCCGAGCAACAGGTGTTGGTGCAGGCGTTGTTGCGCCACTTCACCAACACCACCTATCACACCAACACCACCATTGATACCCTGCAAGACCAGGTACAGCGCATGCAACAGACCGATCGCGATGATCTGCTCCTTGCGACCATCGTGCAGTTGCAACAGGTGGTTGTCGAGCAACGCCAGACCATCGCCGCACTCCAGCACAACCTGGTGGTGCTCGATCAGGGCCTGCACCAGATGGCACGCACCAAACCCATCGACCCCGCCACGGTGCCGGTGTTTACGCCGGGCCATGACGACAACGTCACCGACCAGCCTCCACCTCCCCCACCCCCTATGCCCGCGTTATCGGTGCGGTGGCAGGCCATTTGGATGCTAGTGCTGACCGCGACGACCGCCATGCTCCTGTGGGCCTGGGGCACGGGGCTGGTGGCGCAGTGGTGGGCAATCTGGGCCGGTTAGGCGGATGCCCCGTTGTAGTGTGCGACGGCTTTTTGCCAGACCACCCGGGTGACGCCGAAAAACAGCACGGTTACGCCGAGCTGTGTGAGGACGTCGACACTCGTGGCACGACTGGTAATGACTTGAGCGGGCACCGTAACCGCAAAGGCGAGTGGCACCACGAACGTGAGAATGATGCGCATCCACCGCGGGTAAATGTCGGTAGGCATGCGCCCAGCCCCTGTGATACTCTCGATGATCTCAAAGACGGTGTCGATGCGCACCGCCCAAAACGCCAGACTGGCCAATAAGAGCATGACGCAGTAGATGAGTATTGCGCCACAGCTCAGAGTCAGCACAAAGAGGGCAATCTGCGTGAGGCTGAGGTGCGCATGCAGTTGCCAGAGGGCGTGCCCCATGATGACGGCACCGGCCGCAACATCGACAAGCTGCCAGATTCGGACTTCGCGGATGCTCACCTGCCACTGGGCGTCGATGGGCTTGACCAGCACAAAATCGAACGTCCCCTGTTGGATGTCGCTGAGTAGGCGCACCACGTTGGGTTGGATGCTGGTCTGGAGAATCGCCATCAACATGGTAAAAACGCCAAGCAGAGCTTGGAGCTCACCACGTTGCCATCCTGCCAAATTGTCGGTGTGGCTGTAGACGAGCGCAAGAACGACGAGCGCCGTCATCAGGGCTAATGCGGATTCGAAGAGCTGAATGAAAAAATTCACTCGGTACTGTAATTCGTTCATGATGGCGAGGCGTAGGTAACTCCACGCCAAAACAAGGGCACGTTTCATGCGGGTTATGCTCCTACAGCGCTGTATTTCTTGACACCGGCCCGCCATAAGCGTACAAATATGACCGTGCTGAGCGCCAACCAGCCCAGTTGGATGGCAAAGCCTTGTAGAATCTCGGGGATGCTCAATTTGCCGATGATAATCTCAATGGGGAAACCAAAACTCCAGTGAAACGGCAAGATGTGGGCAATCGGCTGAATCCACGTAGGCAATAGTGCGTGTGGCACGAGCCGCCCCGAGATGATGGTCTCAATGGCAAAATACAGATTAAAAATGGCACTGACGCGAGTCGTCCAAAAGGTGACCAACCCGAGCGCATAGACCAGCACGAAGCGCATGATGAAACTGAGCACCAGACTCACCACAAAAAGAACTCCCATGCGCCAATCAGAGCTGAACTGCGGTTGAAAGATGATGACTAACACGGCACCGACCGGCAACCAGTAGAGCGTACCCACGAAGCGCAAGGCGATGAAATCGGCCAAGTCGTAGTGGAACGGGTGGAGTGGGCGCAACAAGAGCGGCGTGAGTTGTCCCTCGCGTACGCGTTGTTCGAACCCGAACGGGGTCAGGGCGATGTTCCACTGGCGTACCAGGGTCCAGGCGATGTAATAACCGGCCAAACTCGCGCCACTGTATCCGACCAATTCGCCGCCCTGTTGGGTGGCAAGCGTACCCCAGATAGCGAGGTAGACGATGGGCTCAAAGACCATGCTGAGGAGCCATGCAATATTCATCAGGCGATACTGCAACATGACGGCGATGCTGGTGGTCACCAGTTTGCGATAGACGGCCCAGAGTTGACGCATATACGATTGCCTACCTTGTGCTCTGCCCCTTGTGCGCAAGGGTGCTACAATGCTCCTAACCCACTGCCATGAAAGGAGCCCGCCATGATTCGTTTTGGTGTCTGTACCAGCGTTGATCAGGCCACCGACCTCGTTGATACGGGAGTTGACTTCATCGAAGAAAACATTCAGCGCCTGTTGATGCCGCTTGCGCCACAGCGCGAATTCGCACCGATGTTGGCTGCCTGTAGAGCGGCGCCTCTGCCCGTGCTGGCAGCCAACGCCTTTTTTCCACCGCACCTCAAACTCGTCGGCCCACAGGTCGATCTCGCCACGTTGCTTGCCTACGCTGACACGGCCTGTGGGCGAGCGAGTGAAATCGGCATCGGTCATCTCGTCCTTGGTAGTGGCGGTGCGCGCCACATCCCGGATGGCTGGGCCATCGCCGATGCACAGGCGCAATTCGTCGAGCTCTGTCACGGCATCGGGCCACTCGCCAGCAAACACGGCGTGACTGTGGTCATCGAGGCACTCAATCGGGGCGAGTGCAATTTCATCAATTCATTGGCCGAAGCCGCCACGCTCATTGATGCCTGTGCCCATCCGCACATTCAGCTCTTGACCGACATCTACCACATGCTCCGTGAAGACGAGCCTGCCGATCAAATCACCGCTCAATCCCGCTTGATTCGCCATGCCCATATTGCCGAAAAGGCCGAACGCACGGTGCCTGGGGTGGCAGGCGACGACTTTACCCCGTATTTCGCCGCCCTCAAGGCCATGTCGTACTCAGGGCTGATGGCCATTGAAGCGCGCTATGGCGCCGATCTGGTCGCCGATGTGCGCCTCGGGGTGGCCACCCTGCGGACGCAGTGGCACCGCGCCTAGCGCGCATACACCGCAGCGATGATGTCTTCGATGGGCGGCTCAAGCACCGCAATATCGCTGACCTCGTGGTGGGCCAAAATCTGCGCCGTGATGCGAGGCACGGCATCGGCGGCCACTTTGACGCTGATGCGCCCATCGTCGAGCGTTTTGGCCTCGCCATAGGTGGATAACGTCGCTTGATCGGCGCTGGTACGCACGGTAATGGTGCGGCTCGGCGCAAAGCGTTGCACCAAGTCGCTCAGGGCTCCGTCGTGGATGAGGGTGCCATGATGGATGACAATCACACGCTTGCACAGTGCCTCCACATCGGCCATGTAGTGACTGGTCAGGATGACACTGGCGCCGAAGCGCTGGTTGTAATCGGCGACAAAGGCGCGAATGCGCTTTTGCATGGTCACGTCGAGCCCGATGGTCGGCTCATCGAGGAACAACACCTGGGGGCGGTGCATGAGTGCGAGGGCAAACTCCATTTTCATGCGCTCCCCGAGCGACAAATTGCGCACCGGCTTATCGAGCAAAGTCTGGAGCTCGAGGAGCTCGATGAGCGTGTCACGCGTTTCGGCGTACTGTGCCGGCGCAATGCCGTAGACCACGCGGCTCAGCTCAAACGAATCCATGCCGGGCAAATCCCACACCAAATTGTTCCGTTGCCCCATCACCAGCGTGATTTGGCGCAAAAAGCGGTAATCGCGCGTAAACGGCCGATACCCGAGCACTTCCACCGTCCCACTCGTCGGATTGAGGAGCCCGGAGAGCATTTTGAGGGTGGTGGTTTTGCCGGCGCCATTGGGCCCCAAAAACCCGACCACTTCGCCCATTTCAATGCGAAACGACACGTCGTCGACCGCCTTGACGGTGCGCGTTTGTCGCTGAAACAGGCTTTTGACGGCGTTGCCGAGGCCAGATTCACGCACTGGGACCTCGTAGTATTTACATAATCCTTCTACCCGCACCACGTCGCTCATGAGCGTCTTGTACCTTCCTGCCCTTGTATGACGACCAACTATACCACATTCAGCGTTCGAGACGGTACAAATCGGCATACGGGCGGTCGATGATGGTGGTCACGGGCAGGTCATGCACGCTCTCGGGATGGCCAATGAAGTAGACGGGGCGATCGGCATAGCGGCGTGCGGCCCGTGCCAACCACGGATCATCCCCGGGCTCGACCACGTCGACCCAGACATCGGGGCGGAGCCCCTCGGCGTAGCGCAGGTACTGGAGCGTCATCCCCTGCTCCCAGTGCGTGATGACCACCGCATCGGGCGGGAGCGCAGCATGTACAGCGGTCGCAAATTCGCGGTAGAGGGTCAGCTGATGCTTGTCGGTGGCCCGCCAGCGATACCCACCCCACGCCAGCGTCAGGATGATCAATCCGGCGTACAAGAGTGTGCTCCAGGGGAGCGTGGTTGGCTTGAGGTGCATGGCATAGTGGTGCATGCAGCGTATGCCCACACTCATCCAGATGACCCAACTGAGGAGCATGGGCACGGTGAACGCCGGCCAATCGCCGATACCCGTGCCGAGGGCTAGCACATAGGCGAACGCCGGCCCGCCCACCAGCAGACTTACCGCGCCCAGCCAGCGATGCTGCCGGGCACTTACCACTGCCCCGATGATGCCCACCCCGATCCCGACCGGCCCGAATTCATAGAGCATGCGTCGTGCCATGGCCGACGTCATGGTGACGATGGTCGTCCAGTCGGGTAGGGCAAAAATTCCTCGACGTACTGCACCACCACTCATCAAATCGAACACCTCTCCCCAGTGTTGTGGCGCCCCCCAGAAATATGCGCGTGGTAGCCCGTAATCTTGACCATCGAAGGGCCCAAAGCGCGCAAATTGGATGAGGGGATAGCTATGCGGCAACAGCCCGATGCTAATGGCCGCGATGAGTGGGGCGAAGGGCCATTGCCAGCCGTGCCGGTACCAGCTCCAGGCGACCACTGCGAGTGCTCCAGGCGTGGCACACAACACGAATAACCCGTGATACAGCGATCCGAGTACCGTGAGGAGGCAGATGAGCGTCAGCATGGAGGAGCTCGGCTGTGCCACAAAGCGACATAACGCCCACCCAAGGGCCACCATGAGGAGCAACAGCAAGGCATAGACTTCGGCAATGGTGGCGGCGTTCCATACACCGGGGGCAAACCCCAGTGCCAGAGCAGCAATCGCACCGGCCGGGCGCGAGCCGCTGAGGCGTGCCAGAAGCACGCTCCCAATGGCCACCGTGCTCGCACCACACAACACCGACAGCAGGGTGACGCGCCATGCGGCTGTGCCCACGGGCCATACGTTGACCATGGTCGCGCTCAGCAGAGTGTAGAGCGGGTAGGTGGTGGGGTGTGGCACGCCGCCGACGACGGCGGCAAGCTGGAACTCCGCCGAATCGCCGGCTTGGACGTCGGGGGCGGCGGTCAGCAGGTAGATGAGGGCAAATCCGACCCCAAAGACGCACGCCATCCAGCGTGGTGCTTGCCAGAGTGTTTTGAGTGCGGTGAGCATCGCTTCACTGACTCCTTACAACACCGCTAAGAGGCGGTCGACATCGGCCTGTGTGTTGAACAAACTCGTGCCGAAGCGGATGTAGCGATCCTGCTCACGAAACAGCACCGCAACCTGTGCGTCACTCAGGCGCTGTGCAAGTTGACGCGCATCGTGCCCATGCGCAAATGTGATGACGGCCGATCGGCCCGGCTCCGGCGTAAACAAGGGGTATCCGCGGTCACTGAGTTGAGTATAGGCGTAGGTGGCCAAGGCCAGCCCGTGTGCTTCGATGTGTGCGATGCCCAGTTCGTGGATGAAAAGCAGCCCGGCTTCGATTTGCGCCAGTGACGTATGCGCGATGGCTGCATACTCGTATTTGCGCCCATCACGCTGAATGTCAAAAAAGAAATCGTCGCTGGCGTTGGTGATATGCGTGTGCCCGTAGCGATCCGATGGGATGCGCTCAAGTAGCTCGTCACGCACGTACAAAAACGACACCCCGAAATTGGCGTACAACCACTTGTATGTGCCACAACTCAAAAAATCCACCTGGTCGCGGATGACGTCGATGGCAAATGTGCCAACTGCCTGGATGGCATCCACAAACAACAAGGCCCCGTGGGCATGCGCCACGTCGGCGAGGGCCGCCACGTCATGCCGGTACCCGTTGCGGTTGGAGACATACGTCACCGACACCAACTTGGTGCGCGCATCGCACAACGCCGCAATTGCCTCTGTGCTGACCCGCCCCGCTTGCTGCTCGGCAATGCGGAGCTCGATGCCAGTGCGCTCGGCCAGTTGGCGGTAGATGAGCAGGCTCGATTCGAAGTGAAGCTCGTCGACCACCACATTGTCGCCAGGGCGCCATTCCAGCGCTTTGACCACGATGTTTTCCCCGGCACTCGTGGATTCGGTGAGCCCCACGGTATGGGCCGGGGCCCCGATGAGCTCCGCAAACAATCGCCGCACATGGTTTTTGCGGTCGCGGAGGCGCAACAGTGACGTCGGCGCTGGCTCTGCCCACGGCTCGTACATGCGTTCATCCAAAAAAGCCACCCCCGCCGCATGGGCGCGCCGGCTGAGTGGCCCAATGGCCGGACTGTTGAGGTAGGCCTGATGCTGGGTAATCGGGAATTCGGCTCGGACTGCAGTGAGATCGTACATTGGCGCTTCCTCTCCACGGATGAATTGTGCCTATCATAGCATCTCGCGGTGGTATGATGGCCGACAGTGGTTTGCGCATCCAGGGAAGGAATTAAAATGGAACGCTGGGTTGTCTATGCACTGCTTGCCATGGCGTGTGCCGGTCTGACCGCCGTCATCGCCAAAATCGGTCTCCGTGACATCACGGGTGAACTAGGCCTGACAGTTCGCACGCTCTTTGTGACCGCATTTGTGTTGCTGTTTGCCTGTGTCACCGTGCCCGTTGCGCAGTTTCGCACCATCAGTTGGTACAACATCTGGTGGTTGGCCGCATCAGGGGTGGCCACCGCCGGATCGTGGGTGTTTTATTACAAGGCCCTCAAAATCGGTGATGTCAGCAAGGTGGCGTTAATCGACAAAGGAAGTGTGGTGGTGGCCATCGTGCTTGCCGTCGTCTTTCTCGGTGAAGCCGTAACATGGCCGATGGTCATCGGCAGTGTGTTGGTCGTTTCGGGCGTCTACGTGATGGCCCATGGCTAGGCAGTGCGTTGGATGACCGCCACATAAAACGGCCCCCAGCCGTCGCTGTCAGGTAAGACCTGCCAGCCGTAGCGAGTCTCAGTGCCAATGGCAAAGGTGGGGTGCTCGAGTTGAAAGCGCCCTGGGCGTTTTTTGTGGAGCTTGGCGATGACGTCGTCGTTTTCGAGCGTGGAGAGCGCACAGGTCGAATACACGATGCGACCGCCCACTTTGACGATGTCGAGGGCCGATGCCAGCATGGCAAACTGCGTGACTGCCAACGATTTGGTGCGCCCGGGCGCCCACTGTGCCAATTCATTGGGGTGCTCCAGTAGGTGGCGCTCCGATGAACACGGAGCATCGAGGAGCACTTTGTCGTAGCAATCGCGGGCATGCAGGCTCCAGCGCGTCGCATCATGCCCCGTAATCTGTACCATCTGCCGCACCGACTCTGGGAGATACTCCTCCATAATGCGCTGGATGCGCAAGCGGCGTGTGCTTGAGCGGTCGTTGGCGATGAGTACTCCGTGACCGTTGAGCTTGTAGGCACAGAGGAGACTTTTGCCGCCCGGGGCTGCGCACAAATCAACGACGCGCTCGCCGGGTTGAATGGCCAGGGCCTCCACAGGCAAGATGCTGGCAGCATCGAGCAAATAATAATTCATTAGACCCTGAGCCGTGACACTCGGTGATGGCCAGTGTGTGGCGATCGCATGGCTGAACGTAATCCCCGGCACACAGGACGTGGTGCCGGCTGGAGTTACATGAGTATAGGGATTGTACACGGCCACATGCGCCCGTGGCGCCAGTAAAGCCGCTTTGAGCGCTGGCCATCGTGCCCCGTAGGCGGCTGAATACCATGCGTCAAAGCCGAGAACACCTTTTTTCATGCGCAATATTATACCAAATCTCCCGCATTTCTTCAGAAATGTGGAGGTTGACATGGCGAACAAATACTTTACGATAGCATGTAACATATCAAAGAATGTGATGATGTGCATGGCCGGGTACGCCGACGTGCGATCGTCGATATCACCTGCCCGTGGTAGGTTGAGGAGGTTGTAATGCCGTTCAAGTTTGACTTGCGTCATTGGCCCACGGTGGCCGATTTTGCGACACATCTCAATGCTCATGCGCCGAGCATTGCCTCATGGGCCCAAGGCGCCATCATCCATCATACCGTTGTGCCAGTGCAGTCTGCCTGGGCTGGAGCTGCCACCATGCAGGGTATCAAAAATTTTTACGAAACCAGCAACGGTTGGGACGCCGGCCCGCATTTGTTCATCGTCGCAGGCTCCCCCAATGCCGCCAACGACGGTATTTGGCAGATGACGCCGCTCAATCTGGTTGGCATTCATGCCGGAGTCTGCAACAGCAGCTATTGGGGCATCGAGGTCGTCGGCAATTACGATCAAACTCCCTGGGACGCCGCCACGCGTACGCTGGTGGTGGGTGCTGTGGGCGAACTTCTGCGCTGGCGCGGGGTGGCAGTATCAGCAACGAGCATCAAAGGCCATCGTGATTGTAACAGCCCCAAAACATGCCCGGGCACGAGTATCGATCTTGCCAACGTACGCACATGGGTTTCTACGTATCTGACACCACCG
>JBBAWX010000014.1:0-36955 GCA_040396955.1 Roseiflexaceae bacterium | reverse complement strand
ATGGCGCAGGCCATCGCACATATTCAAGCACGCAAAGTAGCAACTGCTTTTACCTCGGCGGATATCAGCATGCACATTGTGCCCACCTACTGGGATGTGGCCACCACGGTGGATCTGGATCCGTGTGTGGTGTTGGCACACATGATGTTGGCCTCCGATCGCATGCAATCACGCTGGGCGCAACCGGGCATCTATAACCTGGCCGAAGTAGGCGTGATTGCCAGTGAATCACGGGCCAATACGCCGGTGCCCGATGATGCACATAATTGGGCATGGTTTGCCGACCAGAATCGCTGGAAAAAGGGGTTGACCTTTGCCAATCTGGCCGATGGGGTGGTGGCACATGTGGGGCGTCTTGTGGCCTATGCGCTGGCACCCGCACAACGCACCACCGCACAAAATGACCTCGTCACCCGGGCCCTCTTGATGCGTTCGTTGCCACCCTCCTTCCACGGGATTGCCCCCACGGTGAGTGGGCTCGATCATCGTTGGAAGTACCCGGGGCCGCGCTACGGCGAGCGACTAGCACTCATCGCTGAAGAGATGCGTACCACCGTGGTACGGTAATCTGCCGCAGGTACACACTTTGCATGAAAGGACCACGGTCGATGCAACATACCCGCCTCCTGCACCCGGTCGTGCTTGATGTCGATACTGGTGAAGATGACGCCTTGGCCATATTGTTGGCGGTGGCACTCCACTGCCCGCTTCAAGCGGTGCTCACCAGCTACGGCAATACGACGCTCACCAATGCCACGGACAACACGGCTGCGTTGTTGGAGCTTGCCGGTGCCACGCACATCCCGGTCATTCAAGGGGCGGCGGCCCCGCTGACGCCTCATCCGCACCCTGAGGCTGTCAGTGGGGCCGGTGATTTTGTGGGGCGCAACGGATTGTGTAATGTGGTGGTGCCACCAGCGACCCACATGGTGGTTCATCGACCGCGCCTCGCCGACTTGGCCACCGTGTGGCGCATGGTCGTCACTGAACGGGTACAGTACGTGGTCACTGGCCCGTGCACCAACTTGGCGCTCCTGCTAGAGCAGCTCGGCGCACAGGCAGCGGACTTCATCGACCACATTTACCTGATGGCAGGGGCACTCGATGGCCCAGGGAACTCAGGACCGATTCAACACGATGGCAGTCAACGCGCCGAATTCAATGTCTACTGTGATGCCGAGGCCTTTGCACGGGTACTTGTGAGTGGGATCCCGATTACCATAGTCAGCTGGGATACCACCCAACACATCACCATCCCGTATGCCGATGTTTGCCGCATGCACGCCACCTCGGCAGTGGGTGCGTTTGTGGTACGCCTGATGCGGGCGTTTTTAGAGCAGTATGGCCTCGCCCATCAGCGCAACTTCGAGCTCAACGATCCGATGACGGTGCTAGCAGCACTCGGTTTGGGGCGATATCGGCGCCGCCAGGTGGCCGTGGATTGCTCCATAGCGCACTACGGATGGACCCATGCACACCCTGAGGGCGCATGGGTGCGCTTTTTTGAGCCACTCACGCCCGCCGAACACCAATGGTATGTTGCCGCGGTGCTCGAAGCACTGGGGATTCGTTATTTTGATAGTCCAGCCTCATGACTGAGCTCTGTGCACATTTTTTCAAATATGAAAAGAAATTCCTCTGCCATGTTGAGGAAACGTAACACTTTTGCCCTTGCAGAAAACATACAGCGGAGTATAATCGCAGGCGAGAAGTGAAATTTCTCACAAAGTTGGACAACGTGGCAGGGGAACTATTGGGGTGACCCACACGTCAATGCAAAAGAGGGACGATGAGCGTGAGCGCGTTGTTGATTTGGCGCATGACGTCCAGCAACGGAGCTTCCATTCATTGTCTAGTATTTGCAGTACCGTCCACAGACGAGCTTGCACCGGCAAGTTCGCTAGCTGACAAAGGAGCCGATCATGAGTGCGCACATCACAAGCCCCGTGCAACTCCGCGAATCCCGTACCGCCCACTTTTTGTTTGCCGATCCGCGAGCAAGTTACTTGTGGTTGGTGGTGCGGATCTGGGTGGGTCTGCAGTGGATCGAGGCGGGGTATGGCAAGGTGACCAATCCGGCGTGGGTCGGTGAAAAGGCCGGAGCAGGTTTGACCGGGTTCGTCATGGGGGCGCTCGAAAAGGCCAGTGGTGAGCATCCGGCGGTGCAGGGCTGGTACGCCGACTTCTTGCAGAACGTGGTATTGCCGAACGCCTCAGTGTTCAGCTACATGGTTGCCTTCGGTGAAGTGGCGGTCGGTCTCGGGTTGATTTTGGGCATGTTGACGGGTATTGCGGCCTTCTTCGGGGTGCTCATGAACACCAACTTCTTGTTGGCGGGCACAGTCAGCACCAACCCCATTTTGGCACTGCCTGGCATCTTGTTGGTCCTCGCCTGGCGCAACGCAGGCTGGTTCGGTCTTGATCGTTGGGTATTGCCCTTGGTCGGTACCCCCTGGCAGCACGGTTCGATATTCGACGAAATCGACGCCAAGAAGTAGCCGTGTTTCATTAAAAAATCCTCCTCTGGCGTAGGCGTGCACATCGCCTGCGTCAGAGGTTTTTTGTGTGTGATAATAGGCACGACATGAGGAAAAAGGAGCGATCATGGGAGAGATGCATCCCGCCGTTGATCGATTTTTGGCACGTACGACCGAGTGGCATGCCGAATTTGTGGCATTGCGTCAGATCATTCTGGCGCACGGTGACGGGCTGAGCGAGGAGTTCAAATGGGGTTGGCCCTGTTATACGCTTGCCGGCAAAAACGTGGTGTTGATGCATGGCTTCAAGGAGTACTGTGCGCTGCTGTTCATGAAAGGTGTGCTCATGGATGACCCAGCGGGCATGTTGGTGGCGCAAACCGACAACGTGCAATCCGCCCGGCATCTGCGTTTTGGTGGATTGGCCGACATCGAGGCGCAGGCGGCAGTGATTGGTGCATATGTGCGGAACGCGGTGGTTGTCGAGCAATCGGGGGCACAGGTGCCCATGAAAAGCACGGCAGATTTCGTGGTCTGTGACGAATTGCAAGAGGCTTTTGTCGAAATGCCCGAGCTCGAAGTGGCCTTTGCGGCGCTGACACCGGGTCGTCAGCGGGGCTATCTGCTGTATTTTGCTGCCGCCAAGCAGAGCAAAACGCGCACGGCCCGCATCGAAAAATACCGCGATCAGATTATGGCCGGCCAGGGGCTGCATGATTGATGTGGGCGGGTTTTGATTGCTCAGAATAATGCTACAATGCGGCTATCCACGAAATGTCCTGTATTGGCGCCCATTTGGCAAGGAGGCCAGATGCCCACCATTATTCACAATTGTCGAGTCATTGACGGAGAATCGTCTCACCCCCAGCATGGTCGTGATGTGATTGTGGCCGATGGCGTGATTGTACAGGTCGATGAGTCACGCCCCCGCCAGCCGCACGAGGGCACGTTGATTGACGGGCGCGAGATGACGCTGATGCCCGGCCTCATCGACTGCCATGCCCACTACACGCTCGACCCATGGGCGGCCGATCCATTTACGCAGATTGCGCGCGAGCCGGTGGCCATGACCATGCTCAGGGCAGCCCGCACCGCTCGTGATGGCCTCTATGCTGGCATTACCACGGTGCGTGATGCGGGTGCACCGCGCCAGCTTAATTTTGTGCTCCGTGATGCCATCAACGCGGGGCTCATCCCCGGCCCACGCATCCTCGCGCCAGGCTGTGCGATTACCATTACGGGTGGGCATGGGATGACGTTTGGTGTGGAAGCCGACGGCATGCACGAATTGCAACGTGCCGTGCGGGCTCAGATGCGTGACGGCGCCGATGTCATTAAAATCGTGGCCAGCGAGGCGGCCATGCTGACCGGCCCAGAGGCCGGTGTCGAAGAGCTGACACAGGCGGAAATCGAGTTGCTGGTGGCAGAAGCGCGCCGGCGCGGATTGCGGATTTTTGCGCATGCCCAGAATTCTACATCGGTCATCCGCTCGGCTCTGGCAGGGGTCGATAGTGTGGAGCATGCGTTTTTGGCCAATGCCGAGGCCATCGCCGCCCTGCGTGACCAGCGGATTACACTGACCCCCACGCTGGCGGTGACGCAGGTGACGCTAGAGCGCGATGATTTGACGCCGGCGTTCCGTGAACGCATGTTGCGCATCCGCGAGCAACACTGGTGGTCGTGTGAAGAAGCCATCCGCCAAGGAGTCAATGTGGTGGCCAGCACCGATTGTGGCGAGCCCTGCATCTACCCCAGTCTGTTGTGGCGCGATATCTGCTTGCTACATGAGCGGGGATTGTCGCGTATGGATGCCATCAAAGCGGCGACTAGCCGCGCCGCCGAGCTCCTCGGTGTGGCGGATACCGTAGGGCGGGTGCAAGCCGGCAAGCGCGCCGATTTGATTCTTGTGGCCGGTGACCCCACCGTGGATTTGGGCTGCTTGGCTGACGTGCGTCTGGTGATGAAAGCCGGAGAGGTGGTGCATACGCGATGATGAGACAAGCAACCCACCACGATGTCCTTGCGGCGCAAGCCCTCTTGGCACAGCATTTGCCACCCACGCCACTGATTCCCTCACAAGCCTTGAGCGCTGCGAGTGGTGCCGACGTGTGGCTCAAGTGTGAGTGTTTTGCGAGCGTTGGATCGTTCAAGGCGCGTGGCGCGCTCAACTGCCTGCTCCGACGCGACCCTGCCGAATTCGCCCAGGGGATTATTTGTGCGAGCACGGGCAATCATGGCACGGCGATGGCCTGGGCCGCCACGACGATTGGCGTGCCGTGTACCGTGGTTGTGCCGCACGGTACGCCGGCCATCAAGTTGGCCAATATGCGCAATGCGGGCGGGCAGGTGATTGTGGCAGGTGGTGATTGGGGCGAAAGCTGTGTGATTGCCCGCGACATGGCAGGCGTGCGTGGGCTCTGCTACCTCGAAGACGGCGAAGACCCGGACATCATGGCGGGCGCGGGCACGGTGGCTAGCGAGGTGCTGGCGCAGTTGGCGGATGTCGACGATTTGCTGGTGCCCGTCGGTGGTGGGAATTTCATCGCAGGCTGTGCCTTGGCCGCCAAAGCACAGAACTCGTCGCCGTTGCGCTTGATTGGGGTGCAGTCGGAAGCAGCGCCAGCGGTCACCGAATCGATGCGCACGGGGCAAATTGTGCACCGCCCAACCACGTCGTTTGCAGGCGGGATTGCGACCACGGCCCCCGTGCCACAGGCCTTCGCAATCATGCAGCAGTATGTCGACGACATGCTACTGGTGCGCGAGGATGAGCTGTTTGCCGCCATTGCCCAGCTCATCCAGCATCACGCCATGATCGTGGAGGGGGCCGGCGCAGCGCCGGTGGCCGCGCTCCTGCGCTATGCAGAGCGTTTTGTGGGGCGCCGTGTAGTACTAGTACTGTCGGGGCGTAATCTGGATGTGGGCGAGTTAACACAGGCATTGCACGGCTGATACAACAGCACGCCAATCGACTTGGGTATAATACATGCACATGCAACCTATGGATTCAGTGAGAACGAACGATGACCGATCCTCATCCGCTCCGCCCGCGTCGTAAAGTGACGGAGGTGACCAAGAATGACCACCCGCAGTCGTTGCCCGTGGCAACCGATGATGCAGACCAAGATGTCGTTGCACCGGTGCGCCACTACACGACCCTGACGCAGAGCACGTTGCGTCTGAATCTGGCGCATGCCGAAGTACAACGTGATTTGCTCGATTGTCAGGCCATGCACCGCCGCGTGATGCGCATGTTTGCGCATGTGAATGCGCCACGCGATGTCAACGAAATCCTCTATCGCATCGACCGCAACGGCCCACACTGGGATCTCATCGTGCAGAGTGTGGCCGTGGCTGACCCGCAGGTCTTGCCAGCGGGCTACATTGCCACCGTGGTGCATCAGCGGAGCGATCTGATGGCACAGCTGCAACGATTGCAGGTCGGGCAACGCTTTTTGTTTGGACTGGTTGCCAATGTCTCGAAACGTGACAACGAGTCGCGCAAGCGCATCACCGTGCGCGGGTTTGACGCACAGCGGGAGTGGTTGCTCCGCAAAGGGCTCGATCACGGCTTCACGCTCATCGAAGACGATACGGCGCTGGTGCCATTGGGTATTGAGGCCGAAACGGCACTGGTAGGCAATCACCGCAACGGCAGTTTGTTGTTTGTGCCGGTGCGCTTTAGTGGCACGCTGCGTGTCATCCATCCGCAGGCGTTTGCGCAGGCCGTGGTGCAGGGTATTGGGTCGGCCAAGGCCTACGGCTGTGGGTTGTTGACGGTGCGCGAGCTAGGGTAAATCAACATTCTTGCATTGGTACGTAAAATGTGTTATATTTTGTTTCCGTCGCAGAGGCGGACAACCATACGGGGATGCCCTGGTATCGACAGGGTCGGGTATAGGTCAGTAGCGATAATTGCCTTTTAGCGAGACGTGAACGCCTGTCACCTTAAGTGGTGCGCTCGGTTCTGGACGGCGGTTCGAATCCGCCCATCTCCACCAATTACACGGGTCGGTCTATTCAGCAGAGTAGGCCGGCCCCGTGTGTCAGCCCCATGAAAGGAGGGGCACCAGCGCAGGGTCGTCAGTTCGCTACGATGAGCCATTGGGGCTCATCAGAAATCGCCCGTCCCGCCATGGCGCACTGGTGGGGCGCATGTATTGAGGGAGAAAAACCGCCCTCTGGCGCAGGGGGCTCAAAAAAGGAGCAATCCTCATATGCCGTACCCCGAGGAGTACGTGGCAATCGCCAAACAGCAGGCCACCCAAGGCAAAATCATGTGCCAAGGGATGTTCGACCGCGACATGCACGAACTGGTGCCAAACCTGATCTACGCGGCTAGTTTGGCAGCCAAGGAACGCGGCCAAGAGTGGCTCACCCTCCACATTGATTCCTACGGAGGGGAAGTGGCCGTCTTGGATGCGATTCGCATGGCGATGTACGAAACCCGGCTCAAATTTGTCGGGTTTGTGATGACTCGGGCCATGAGCGCCGCCTTTGACCTGCTCCAGCACTGCGACTGGCGGGTCGGATTGTCAGGGATGCTCCTGATGGCGCACTATGGCAGTACGGGGGTCAGCAACGCCACGCTGGCGATGCTCCATGAAACCCCCAAGATGGCACTTGAGCTCGAGCGGGCTCGGATCGAAGAATCGCTCAAGTTCTACGCGCGCCGCTCTGGGCTGCCGGTCAGGCGCATTCACGAGCTTTGTCGCTCGGATGTCCGCTTCACGTCGCACCAGGCACTTGCCATGGGCTTCCTCGATGAAGTCATCGATCCGGCGCCTACCACTTCGACCCGTCCACCGGCCGATTACCAGATTATCTGAGGGCCACACGAGCAACGCGGGGCAAGGAGCATCCTTGCCCCGACGATATTCTGGTATGCTAGAAGCCAAGAAATCGTATGGTGTGCACACCGGAGGTTATCATATGACGACGGTCACCCTCATCTTTCTCGGTTTGCTCGTCGCCCAGACCGCCCTGTTGCTCTGGCTGTCGTGGCGGCAAACTCGCCATGTGCGCGCACATCGTGGGGCTGTGCCACCGGCCTTTACTGCCGTGATTACACTGGATCAGCACCAGAAAGCGGCCGACTATACGGCGGCTAAAGGCACACTCGAGCGTGTCGAGATTATCGTGAGTGCTGGTATCACGCTCGGGTGGACACTAGGTGGGGGGCTGAGTTGGCTCCAGCAGGGGTGGAGTGGCGTGGCAGATCCACTCTGGGCTGGGGCCGCGTTGATGGTGAGTTGGCTCGTCATTGGCACACTGCTCCGCATCCCACTGCGTTTGTACCGCACGTTTGTGCTCGAGGAGCGCTTTGGCTTCAACAAGGCCACCCCAGTCACGTTTGTCAGTGATCTGCTTAAATCGTTGGTGCTGACGCTCGTCATTGCAACGCCCGTGGTGGCCGTGGTTTTGTGGTTGATGGCCGGGTTGGGCGATTGGTGGTGGCTAGCCGTGTGGGTGGTGCTCAATCTTTTCCAGTTGGTAGGGATTTGGCTCTACCCGGCTGTGATTGCCCCGTGGTTCAATACGTTCACGCCCTTGCCAGCCGGTGAAATCGCCGCACGCGTGGCCGCTTTGTTGGCGCGGACTGGATACGTGGCTGGCGGCTTGTTTGTCATGGATGCCTCGCGCCGCTCCGGACATGGGAATGCCTACTTTACGGGTGTTGGTCGTACCAAGCGCATCGTTTTTTTTGATACGTTACTCGAGCAACTGACACCGGCGCAAGTAGAGGCCGTGTTGGCCCACGAAATTGGTCACGACCAACACCGTCATATCATCAAGATGATTGTCATGAATGCAGTGGCCACTCTGGTAGGATTGGCCGTGCTCGCGTGGGTGTTGCCACAACCGTGGTTTTATGCCGATCTCGGCGTGGCTGAACCATCACTAGCGGTCGCCCTGGTACTGTTTTTGCTGGTTGTGCCGGTGGCGACATTCATGATTGACCCGCTCCTGTCGGCTTGGTCGCGGCGCATGGAGTTCGAAGCCGACGCCTATGCGGTGACCCATACCAATGCAGACGACATGGTCGGGGCACTGGTCAGTATTTACCGTGATAACGCGGGGACATTGACTCCCGATCCACTGTACGCCGCCTATCATTACTCACATCCACCGGCGAGTGAACGGATCGGGGCCATGCAATCGTAGGATGTGTGTATGCGTGCTGACGGTGCAGTGAAAAGAGTGCAACCATGTCGTCTGATCCATACAATTTGCAGCGGTTTGTGCACGCTCAGAATGAGCGAGGAGATGGTGAAACATATACAACGGCGTTGATGGAAATGCGCAGTGGTGGCAAAAAAATCATTGGATGTGGTACGTGTTTCCCACGTACTACAAATCACAGAGCTCGCGTACATCCAAGAAATATGCCATGCGCTCACTGGCCGAAGTGCGTGCCTACTTGCAACATCCGGTGTTGGGGCCACGCTTGGCTGAAATCACGGCCGTGGTGTACACTCAATTGATTGTGCGTGATGGCAATACTGCGCATCTGATGAATCAGTATTTGCAGTATGGTGAAATTCGTACGTATCAGCGAAATGAACTGGTAGATGTGCGTAAACTTCTCAAATGCATGGTGTTGTTTGGTCACGAAGCACAGAAAATATCCAGCACAGACTATCCGTGGGCAGAAGCATTTGTGGGGCAGACTGTAGCGATTTCTCGGCATATTCTGCATCAGGGATTTGCTTCGGATCGGGGCGTATTGGCACAGATTAAAGAGTGGGAAGGAAGCTGAGGGCGTTTGTAATTGATAATGATGAATGATCAATTCAATTAGGAGATGTTATGCAACAGCAATTCAAGCAACTTCTTGGGGTATGGTTGTGTGCAGGTGTGCTCATGGCCTGTGGGGCTACCCCAAGCGCGCAGACTCCCGTCGATGAACCAACAGTCGTGCCACCTACGATTGCTGTGGTTGACACACCAGTGCCGACGATGCCACCGCCGACGCAGGCTCCGATGGCCACACCAAAGCCCGCAGCTCCGGGTGCGGTGCAACCACCGGGGGGTGGCAAGCCGGCAAATGATATCTTTGCAGCGATGACCGATGAGCAAAAAGCCTGCTTGCAGGCGGCATGGGGCGCAGAAATTTTTGCTGATATCACCGGTTTTAAACGTGCCCCAACGCCCGATGAACAGGCGGCGTTTGCGAGTTGCAATATCGTCATGGGTGGGCCAAATGGTGGTGGGCAAGGCCCTCAAGGTGGTCATCAGGCCAATAAGGACCAAACCTATGTGACCTCCTCCAGCGATGGTGTACAGTGGAGTGCGGGCACGTTGTTGGCCGAAAGTGCGTCGGTGCCTGAAGTGATTTACACCACCAAAGGTGAATATTGGGCGTACTGGGTCGATTTTAGTGCCTCAACGGGCCCCAATGATGAGCAAATTGGTGTGGCGAAGAGTGCCGATGGGCAAACCTGGCAAAAACTCGGGACGGCTACGTTTGCTGGTGGTGAAGCGATGACGCCCGTTGACCCGGATGCCTTTGAGTTGCCGGATGGTCGTTTGCGCATGTACTTTTATGACATTGCCGATAAGAGCGCTCACAAAATCTACAGTGCAGTCAGTAGTGATGGGGTGAATTTTGCACTTGAGCCAGGGATCCGCTTTCAGGCAGATGGCATTTACGACCCCAACGTGGTGCTGCTCCCCGATGGGCGCTATCGCATGTATCTCAATCACACCGACATTTGGAGTGCGACGAGTGACGATGGGCTGACGTTTGTCAAAGATGACGGAATCCGCGTCGAGACGGGGGCCGTACCTGGTGCCGTGGTGCTTCCCGATGGGCGTGTGCGGTTGTACGTGTGTAACCAGGGTATCTCGGTATACGAAAGTGCGGATGGACTCGCTTTTGAGCAACTAGCCCGGGGAGTCATCCAAGGGCAAGGTGTCCTGTGTGACCCGTCGGTTGCCATGACACCGGATGGCTTCATCATGGTCTACAAATTTGCCGAAATGACCAACCCACCTAAATCACCTCCGAGCCCATAGTCGTGTGATGACATGTCACCCCCCGCTTGCGCCACGGTGCAAGCGGGGGTGTGGTGTTTTTAGGCGTAAATCTGCTCAACCAACACGCGCCCGATGGTGTCACCACTTTTGGCCAGTGAGCCGTTGCACCCGACAAGTGCAGTCACGCGGGGGTGTAAGCGTGGCATCTCGGGCACTTTGCTGGGGGTACGGGTAATGACACAGGGCAAACTGTGGAAGCTGAGCCAGTCAATGTCGGCAAACAGCTCTTTGAGCAGTCGTACTTGGGCGTCGTGTGTGGCCGTGTATGTGCCGCTTGCAATCCAGTTGCGGAGGTCATGAGTGTTGTCAAAAAACGGGTCGTGATTGCTGTTACTCCCCAGTTTGATGTAGTACTTTCCATCAGGGTACTGCACCGGTGGCACCAAGTAGGCATCTTCGATGATATCGCCCCGACAATCGACCATCATGCTGGGCATTGGTTGGGCGGCACAGACTTGGGCGGTAGCAGCGCTGACCTCGGCTAGTGTGATGATTTCGCCCTTGATGGTGTGGTGCTCTGGGCGTGGCAACAGGCCGCAAATCCCACTATAGGCTCCGGCAGCCACGATGACGTGTTTGGCGCGGTAGGTGGCACCGGCGGTCGTGGTGATTTCGACATACCCGGGTTGGGCATTGAGGCGACTCACCACGGCATCGATGTGCACAGCGCCACGCTGCGTGGCACAGGCGAGTTGCGCGGCCACCATGCGCCGCGGGTTGATGTACCCGGAGGGAGCCGCATCGTACATGCCGTGGTAGGGTAATCCCGCACTCAGGACGGGAAAGTGGCGTTGGAGTTGCTCGGGCGTGTAGTCGACATACGTGAATCCCAGAGCTGCTTCGATGTCGGCACGTTGTTGGGTATAGCTGAACCCACTCGGCTCGGGGCTCAACGATAATGTGCCACAGGGTGTGTAAAAATCAATGCCACTCTCGGCTTCAATGGCGCGGTAGTTGGTGATAGCCTCGAGCGCATATCGTGCCAATGGGACGTTGCGCGCCGAGCGATGGGTGAGCCGCCCTTGGTCGTAATGACTGCTCCAGACGGTGTGGGTGGCGCGCTCACCTTCGGCAGGCGCGATGATGAGTGGGTTGAGCTGGCGGAGCGCGGCGTGCCGGGCTGCTCCCGATCCAACCGGGCCTGCGCCAATGATGATGAGCTGCTCCATGGGGTGTTCCTTTTGTGCTGATGCGAGCACAACTACGAGCTGTGCTCAGGTGGGTGCATACGGGCCCAGTGTGAACGTAACGCGATGCGGTGTTGGAGATCGTCGAATGCGGCGCGGGAGCGACGCAATTTGGTGTAGACGTCGCCACCAATGCCGTATCCCTGCAGGCCGATGGGGCCGTTGTAGCCGACCTGTTTGAGGGTACAGAGCAGGACAAAGATGTCGAGGTCGCCTTCATCGATGAGCTCAATGGTCGCCGGTCGTCCTTGACCGGGTGGCAGTCGGCGGCTGCCACAGATGTTGGCTGCTCTGAGGTAGGGGTGCATGGTTGTCAGTGTGTCCATAATGTCGCGGTTCCCGAGTGCATACCAGTGGTAGGCGTTGAACGAAATGCCGAGGGCGGGATGTGCGCATTGTTGGCAGATGCGGATGGCGTCAAGGTGGCTTTCGAGCCAAAAATCTACGTGTGGGTAGAGGACAACGGTGTGGCCATGGGCCTGCGCGAGGTCGCAGATGCGGTGTACGATGACCACGGCGTCGTCATCGAAGTGGGTAGCGCTTTGGTGTTGACCGGGTGCTCCCGCATAGATGGCCAACTCGATGGTGGTGCTCACTGGGATGCGCTGGATCAAGGCCATGGTGTGTTGAATCTGGTGCGGGTCGTGGATGTTGAGCATGAAGTACACGCCGTAGACGGCAAGTTTGTAGTGGTGTGTGACCCGCGCGAGCCGGTCGATATCCTCGGTGGCTCGCTCGCTCCAGACAGTCAGGTGGGTACCGGCATACCCGAGCTCGCTGAGCATTTGGCACCGCGCATCAAGGTCATAGCTCCCAAATGTGGTGTAAAAAAACGTATCCATGGCATAGAGCTGCGTCATGAGGTCTCCTTTTTGTGGTGGCGCAGAGCGTAGAACAGGTGTGGTAGGCTATGATGTCCAGACAAACGGAACATAGTTGGTGGCGATACAGCGATACCGGCCGTGCAGGGCATCGTCATCAAGCCGCTCAAGGGCTGGATGTGCTTGAAGCGCGGCCATGAATGGTGCCGCGGGAATGTCACATTGGTGTAGCGTGCTCACAAGGCGGTGGAAATCACTGAGTGTGAAGGTCTCAGGAAAAAAACGACTCAGCAAGGCGAGATCGTGGCATCCGTGTACCAGCATGTGTTTGGCAGCTAGCACCATGTGGTCGTGGTCGAAGGCCAGCACGGGCAGATGATCGAGTGGGTGCCAGGCAACAATGGGGGTCTCGTCAGAGCAGATGACAGGGGGTGTTCCCTGGCAAATACCAAGATGGGCCACGCTTATAGTGCGCCGGCGTGGATCTCGCCCCGGTGTACCGTAGGTGTGTAGTTGTGTGCACCACGCTGGGGTGAGCCCACTCTCTTCGTGAAGCTCACGAATGACGGCCGTAGTTAAGTCTTCATCGGGGTCGACAAACCCACCCGGGAGCGCCCAATGGCCGGCGTAGGGAGAGTATTTGCGTTGTACAAGCAAAATGGAAAGGACGTCGTGCGCAAAGCCAAACAACGCCATGTCCACGGTAACCGCAAACGTCGGATGGTGGAATTGGGGTGTCATACTGCTCTCTTCACTGGTGTCTGTGCAAATTATACACCGAGCGGTAGACCAGGCGTGTGCGGAGGGACGCAAATATAAGAAAGATATAAAAAATGTGTCAGTAATTTGACATAAAAACATAAATAATTGTACGCTACGACCCTTTTATGCTACAATGCTCAGTGGCATCGCGGTGTCTATCAAGGGAATTTGATAGGGACATGCGGGGTGGAGATGCATGACATGCAGGAGAGGAGGTCAAACCAATGACCAACGAAATGACCGACCGGCGTCGGCACATCCTCAAACTTGTCATTCAAGCCTATGTTGAGACCTCCGCGCCAGTTGCATCAGAGCATCTGGTGCGTCGTTATGGTCTGACTGTTTCGTCGGCCACCATACGGAACGAACTGGCCTGCCTTGAAGAGATGGGGTATCTGACGCATCTGCACACATCGGCTGGACGGATTCCCACGGATGCCGGATATCGGTTTTACGTTGAGCATTTGCTTGAGCGGCCGGCGCTAGCACCGCACGAGCAGCAGAGCATTCGCACGCAGTTTCATCGCTCGTTGACGTCGATTGACCAATGGATTCACCTTGCTGGATCGGTGATGGCGCGACATGCGCAAAACGTCTCGGTGGTGTTGCCACCGCGCTCTGCAGTGGCGCGTCTGCGCACCATGCACATGGTGTCCATTCATGATGCGTTGGCACTCATTGTGGTGGTGCTCCACGATGGCATGATTCGCCAGGTGACGCTTGGGCTTGAGGTGCCACAGAGCCAAGTTGAGCTGAATCAGGTGGCAGCCGTGGTCAACGAGTTGTGCCGCGATAGCACGGTGGGCCAAGTCCGGCACCAAATTGAGGCCTACGACGGCATGGTCGCCGTGGTGCGTCAGGTATTGGAGTTGGTCTACGGCACCATGCAGCAGTATGAGGCGGCGCTCAACAACGATATTCGGGCAGACGGTATTTTGGAGATGCTCAATCAGCCTGAGTTTGCGCAAACTGAGCGCGTCAAGAGCCTGTTGGAGCTCGTCCAGAGTGGTCAAGTACTCGTGCCGCACTTACCCAGAGTGACCCGGAGTGACGGGGTGCAGGTGATTATCGGCAACGAGCACCAACAACCCGACATGCGCGAAATGAGCATTGTGCTCGCACGTTATGGTCTTGAAGACCAGATTGTGGGGGTACTTGGGGTCGTGGGACCTACGCGTATGCCCTATGCCCGGGCCATTGCCACGGTGCAATACATTGCGGCCGTGATGAGTGATTTGGTGAGTGAATTGCACGGCGAGCCGCGAGGCGAGCGGGCACCGCACGAGAGTGCATCATAAGGATGTTTGTGTAACCCTTTGTGGAAGAGGACGACGTAACCATGAGTGATCAATCAATGCATACGAACCCAGAAGCGCCAGAAGCGGCCCAGACGCCTGCGACCGACGATGTACATGAGCGGATTGCAGCCCTAGAAAAAGAAGCGGCTGAGTACAAAGATGCCGCGTTGCGTGCCACCGCCGATTACCGAAATTTGAAGCGTCGCTATGACACGGAACGCGTGGATCTCATCTCACGGGCCAGTGCTTCCGTATTACTCAAGTTGTTGCCAGTGGTCGATGACCATGCGCGTGCCATGGAGAGCGTTACTCCCGAAGTGGCGGATTCTATGTGGTACGGTGGGTTCAAGTTGATCCCACAGAAGTTGCAACAGCTACTTGAGAGCGAGGGCGTCACCGTGATTGATGCGTTGGGCAAGCCATTTGACCCCAATCAGCACGAAGCAATCGCCTACGAACCCTGTGCTGCCGATCAAGATGGGATGGTGGTCGCAGAACTACAAAAGGGGTACATGCTTCGTGATAAGGTGTTGCGCCCGGCCATCGTCAAGGTGGGTCAGGCTACGAAGTAATCGCCGATGGCGTCGTTGCATGACGACCACAATACCAGATGGAGTAGTGGGCAGATGGGAAAAGTCATCGGGATCGACCTAGGCACAACCAACTCGGTGGTGGCAATCATGGAAGGCGGTGAGCCGACCATTATTCCCAATGCTGAGGGGCAAAGACTGACCCCTTCGGTGGTGGCGTTCAGTAAATCCGGTGAGCGCCTCGTGGGGCAAGTGGCCAAGCGCCAAGCAGTGGTGAACCCGGAGCAGACGGTCTTTTCGGCGAAGCGTTTTATGGGGCGGAAATTGGCCGATAAGACGGTGCAACGCGATAAAGCACTCGTGCCCTATCACCTCGCGGAAGCGAGCAATGGCGATGTGACGGTCACGCTCAATAGCCGTGATTACGCGATTCCCGAGTTGTCGGCTATGGTGTTGCAAAAGCTGAAAGCGGATGCTGAGGCCTACCTCGGTGAACCGGTGACTCAAGCGGTGATTACGGTGCCGGCCTACTTCAACGATGCCCAGCGTCAAGCCACCAAAGATGCCGGGCGAATTGCAGGCCTTGAAGTGCTGCGCATCATCAACGAACCTACTGCGTCGGCGTTGGCATATGGTATCGGTCAGCACCACACAAACCAGACAATTGTGGTCTATGACATGGGTGGTGGCACCTTCGATGTCTCGATTCTTGAGCTCAACGACACCATGTACGAAGTGCGTGCCACCAATGGCGATACGCACCTCGGTGGCGATGACTTTGATGATCGCATCGTGCAACACCTGCTCAAAGAATTTTTGGCAGAGACCAGTATTGATTTGAGCACCGATCGTACGGCACTGCAACGCCTGCGAGAAGCAGCCGAAAAAGCCAAACAAGAGCTCTCGACCATCCTAAAGACCGAAATCAACCTGCCGTTTATTTCGGCCGATGCGAGTGGCCCACGTCATTTGGCGGTAGAGCTGACCCGTGCCAAACTAGAATCGTTGACCGCTGATCTGATTGAACGCTCATTGAATCCGGTACGCCAAGCCTTGGTAGACGCCGGGATTCGCGCAGGGTCTATTCAAGCGGTTGTGCTCGTTGGTGGGCAGACACGCATGCCGGCCATTCAAGAGGCAGTCCAAGGCTTTTTTGGGCGCGAGCCGCACCGTGGCATTAATCCCGACGAAGTGGTTGCGATTGGAGCGGCCATTCAGGCGGGTGTGCTTGCTGGTGACGTGAGTGATGTGTTGTTGTTGGATGTGACACCACTGACGCTGGGCATTGAAACAGCGGGTGGGGTGATGACCCCTCTTATTCCGCGCAATACCACCGTGCCCACCCTCAAGAGTCAAGTGTTTTCGACGGCCAAAGACAACCAGGATGCGGTCGAGATTCATGTGCTCCAGGGAGAACGTGCCGAGGCCCGCCACAACAAATCCTTGGGCACCTTCGTGCTCGACGAAATCCCACCAGCGCCGCGCGGAAAGCCGCAAATTGAGGTCACGTTTGATATTGACGCTGATGGTATTATCAATGTCAGTGCGCGTGACAAAGACACCAATCGAGTGGTGCACATCACGTTGACGGCGGGATCAGGCTTGAGTCAGAGTGAAGTTGAGCGGTTGGTCGCTGAGGCCAGCCAATTTGCGGATGATGATCGGCGCAAGCGTGAGGTGCTCGCACTGCAAAATCAGGTGGATTCATTGATGTACAGTGCACAGCGAGCCCTCAACAACGATGCCGGCGTGGCCGCCGAGCGTCGTGCCGATGCCGAAGCACGCATTGCCGAAGCACAGGCGGCGCTTGATCGTTGGGATGTGGAGGCGGTGCGCAATGCGATTGCCGATTTGACCATGGTGGTCCATGATTTGCAAAACAAGTACCGTACTGCTCCTGAAAGTAGTGTGACTTCCCAACTCCCGATCATTGATGATGCAGATGTGTCGACACCAGAGCCGGCAACATCCAAGCGCATGAGTCTGCGTGATTTGTTGAAGCGCGGGCGTGAATAGTAGAATGAACCACTAGCAGGCCTGCAGAGATGTGGATTGCTCACATGTCTATGGGCAGTGAAGGCAGACGAATGACGAGCAAGCGTGATTATTACGAGGTGCTTGGGGTATCCCGAGAGGCATCTCCAGACGAAATTCGCAAGGCATACCGAGCGTTGGCACGCAAGTATCACCCTGATGTCAACAAAGAAGCTGATGCGGAAGCCAAATTCAAAGAAATCAACGAGGCCAACACGGTCTTGTCGGATCCCGACAAGCGGGCCATGTACGATCGTTTCGGGCATGGTGGGCCGTCGATGGGAGGTGGGAGCGGTTTTTCGGGGGATCCGTTTGGTGGTGAAGACCCTTTTTCGACCATCTTTGAGTCGTTTTTTGGTGGCGGTGGGCGCTCCCAGCGTGGTCCGCAACGCGGGGCCGACCTTAAGTACACCTTGCGGTTGTCGTTCGAAGAAGCGGTATTTGGCGCCGAAAAAGAGATCGAATACCGACGTCTTGAATCGTGTAAATCGTGTGCTGGAAATGGTGCACAGGCGGGCACTGAGCCGATTAAGTGTACGCGGTGTAACGGTACGGGTGAAATGCGCCAGCGTTCGGCCATTTTCAACATGATGACGGTCACGACGTGTGATGTCTGTCGTGGCGAAGGTACGGTGATTGCCATCCCCTGCCGCGATTGTCGTGGTGAGGGGCGCATCCGCCAACCCCATACGTTGACGGTCAAAGTGCCGGCAGGCATTGACGGCCAGGCCCAGTTGCGCCTCAATGGCGAGGGTGAAGCAGGGCCACGTGGTGGCTCGGCTGGGAATTTGTACGTGGTGTTTGATGTGCAGCCACATCAGTTCTTTCGCCGTGACGAAAACGACATCGTCCTGGAGCTGCCAATTAACGTGGCACAAGCAGCACTTGGTGCTGATATCCAGGTGCCGACGCTCGAGGGCATCGAGACGGTGCGGATTAATCCGGGCATCCAGAACGGCACTCATTTTCGCTTGCGTGGCAAAGGCGTGCCCTTTTTGCGTGGTAACGGGCGTGGTGATCAGGTGGTGATTACCAAGGTCATCATTCCCGATAAATTGACCGAGCAACAGCGCCTGTTGTTTGAAGCCCTGGCCCATACCTTTGAGACACGACCAGCTGGTACGGCTGGTGCACCTGGGAGTAGTGACGCGGACGACGCTGGGTTGTTCGACAAGATAAAGAATGCCTTGGGGTTATAACAGCATGAGTGAACTCATCTACGGGCGCAACGCCGTCCGCGAGTCGTTGCGTGCGCAACGCCGCATCTTCAAACGACTCATGGTCTCGAGCAATGCGCAGGAGCAGACCGGTACGTTGGCCGACATCCTGGCACTTGCCGAGGAGCAACAGGTGCAGATCGAGCGCCTTGATCGACGTCAACTCGACCAAAAACTGCACAACATTAATCACCAAGGAGTGGCTCTCGAGGCCAACGACTATCCGTACAGCGACATCGAAGACATGTTGGCGTTGGCGAGACAGCGCAATCAGATGCCGTTGTTGCTGATGCTTGATCATCTCCAAGATCCGCAAAACCTGGGTACGCTGTTGCGTACCGCCGAAATCGTGGGTGTGCATGGGGTGATTATCCCGGGGCGCCGCGCCGCCGAAATCACGCCAGCCGTGGTCAATGCCTCGTCGGGGGCCGTTGAGCACCTGTTGATTAGTGTGGTGACCAATTTGTCACAAAGCATTGAGCGTTTGCAAAAACAAGGGGTGTGGGTGGTAGGAGTCGAAGACGACGCCAAATCGCAGTACTACGACCAAACCGATTTGAACATGCCACTGGCCTTGGTACTTGGCTCCGAAGGCAGTGGGATGGCACGACTAACGCGTGAACGGTGTGACTTTTTGGTCAAATTGCCCATGGAGGGGCAGATTCACTCTCTCAACGTGGCAGTGGCCGGGTCTGTGGTACTCTATCAGGCCTTGCGTGATCGCCGGGCTGCCGCATCAGCGTAGTCAGAAAGGCAGGCGAGGATGAGCGTCGTAGTGCAGGCCCAAAGCATTGTGAACGAATGGGTGACGTCCGAAGTGCTCCGTAAGCACTGTGGTGCCGTGGCGGCCTCGATGGCGTATTTGGCTGAGCGCTATGGTGGTGACCCACAGGTATGGGAGGCGACCGGTTGGCTCCATGACATGGACTATGAGCGTCATCCTAGCCTAGAAGTCGCCGAAAACGCCCATCCGTTCGTAGGGGTGCGCTGGTTGCGTGAGCATGGTTGGAGCGAAGACATATGCCGGGCAATTTTGTCGCACGCCGAGTATGCCGGGGTATCACGTGATTCCAGCATGGAAAAGGCCTTGTTTGCTGTCGACGAGCTGTCCAGCTTTGTGGTGGCAGTGGCCTTGGTGCGCCCCAGCAAAAACATCGCTGATGTGGACGTCGCAGCGGTGAAAAAGAAGATGAAAGACAAGGGGTTTGCACGGGCGGTCAACCGCGAAGATATTGTCAACGGCGCTGCCGGATTGGGTGTCGAGGTCGACGATTTGATTGCCGACGTGATTGCTGCGCTCCAGGCACGGGCGACGTCCCTCGGGATTGCGGGCCAGCCGCCAGCCTAATCACAACCAATCTGTGCACAACCACATATCCCCCCCATGATTACCTACTCGGGCAATCATGGGGGGTGGTACTTGTGGGTGCGGTCACGATTGCGAGTTGGTATGACCAACGTCGGTGTCGGTGCGATAGTGGCATCCGCGGCTTTGGCGGTTGTGGCGGGCAGATTGAGCCACGATGAGCCCGACTTCGACGGCGTTGCGCAGGCCAATGAGGCCGTCGCTGAGCCGTGTTTTCCGATAAAAGGACTCGATTTCGTTTTGCAGATGACGGAGTTCACGAATCGCGCGGGAGAGTCGCTCACCAGAACGCACGAGCCCCACGTAGTGCCACATGATGTTTTGGATGGTCTGCATGTCACCTTGGATGAGTGCCGGGTCAGACTCATGGGTCAGGTTGCTTTCATCCCAGCGTGGGGTGTTGGCGGGGTCAGGCACGGTGAGGTAGGGGAGTATGCCCATGAGATGCTCTGCGGCACGTTCGCCGTACACGAGGCCTTCGAGCAACGAGGTGCTTGCAAGGCGATTGGCGCCATGTAGGCCGTTACACGCCACCTCGCCAACCGCATAGAGATGCTGAATGGTGCTTTCACCATCACACGTGACCGCAATCCCGCCGCACGAATAGTGGACGGCTGGCATGACTGGGATGGGCTCGCTGGTCATGTCGATACCGGCGCGCAGACACTCCGCATAAATAGTGGGGAAGCGTTCACGAATCTGCGTGGCTGGGAGGTGACTGGCAATGTCGAGGAGCACGTACGGATAGCCGTTGCTCTCCATTTCGGCATGAATGGCCCGTGCTACCACGTCACGGGGGGCGAGGTCGCGCCACTGTGGGTCGTAGCGGTGCATGAAAGGCTCGCCGTCGGGAGTCAAGAGGATGCCCCCTTCGCCACGCACCGCCTCACTAATCAGGAATCCCTGGGAGCTGGGCGTGGCGAGTGTGGTGGGGTGAAACTGGATGTACTCGGCGTTGATGATGCGCGCCCCGGCCCGATGTGCCATTGCAAGCCCATCACCGCGTGATCCGACCGGGTTGGTGGTATGGCGATAAATGCGCCCAAGCCCACCTGTCGCCAACACGGTTGTTTTGGCGATGATGCGATGCACCTGCTGGGCGTCGCGGTCAAATACATAGGCGCCGTGGCAGGTAACCGGGGCATAGGTGTGCAGTGGATCTTGGGAATGGTGTGGGTAGGTGATGAGGTCGACCGCGGTGGCATTGGTGATGAGCTCGATACGCGGGTGGGCGCGTACCGCCGCGATGAGGCCTTGCATGATGCTGTGGCCAGTGTGGTCGCCCACATGTAAAATACGGCGCCGTGAATGGGCGGCCTCTTGCCCGTACATGAGGGTTCCATCAGCGTGACGGTCGAATGCGACCAATCCCTGCTCGAGCAAGAGCCGCTCGAGGCGCATCGGCCCTTCGTGGGCCAAAATGTGGGCTGCTTGTGGCAATGTGGCACCGGCTCCGGCGGTCAAAATATCACCGTAGAGCACTTCGGCATCGTCAGCACCGTTGCGGTGAATGATGCCACCTTGGGCCCAACGCGTATTGGATTCGTGGGGGTCGCTGGCGCGAGTCAACAAGATGACCCGGTAGGTTGATTGCTGGGCTACCCGCAAGGCGGCAGCGGCCCCAGCAATGCCAGAGCCGATGATGAGCACGTCGGTGATGTTCATGGCTGAGCCGAATCACTGATACACGACACAATCATGTGGTTAGCCGATCTGAATCATGCGCTCAACGGCGCGATAGGCGCGACTGCGAATGTCTTCGGGGACCTCGATGAGCGTGCGGTTATGGCGCAACGAATCGCGCACATTTTCCATGGTAATCATATTCATGTGCGGGCAGTGTACCATGCATAGGCGCAGTAAGTCCTTCTCTGGATTGGCCGCTGCAATGTTGTCGCCCATGGAGCACTCGGTGAGCACCAAAAAATGCGGCGCCGTGCTTTTTTGTACGAAGTTGATCATGGCGTTGGTCGATCCTGCAAAATCCGAAGCCGCCACGACCTCGGGAGAACACTCGGGATGTGATACGACCACCACATCTGGGAACTGTTGGCGCACGGTGCGGATATCGTCGACGCTGAATTTGTCGTGAACTTCGCACCGCCCGTGCCAGCCAATCATCTGCACATCGAGGAGGTTGTGATCGGCACTTCCAGTCAACGAGGGAAAAATAATGTGTTTACCCGTCTGTTGCGCTACGTTGGCTGCCAAGTACTGGTCCGGCAAAAATATTACGGTGTCGCTGTTGAGCGATTCAACGACCGCAACGGCATTTCCAGACGTACAGCAGATGTCGCTTTCGGCTTTGACATCAGCGTAGGTATTGACGTAAGTGACTACCGGTACGCCCGGATATTTACGTTTGAGAGCCCGTACATCGGCTGCGGTAATTGATTCAGCTAGTGAGCATCCAGCTCGCTCAGCAGGCAAAAGCACCGTCTTGGTGGGGCTAAGAATTTTGGCTGTCTCGGCCATGAATTTGACGCCACAAAAGACAATTACCTCTTTGTCGGTGTTGGCCGCTTTGCGGCTCAGATCAAGCGAATCACCACGGAAATCTGGAATGGTGTGGAAAAGTACCGGCTCCATGTAGTTGTGCCCGAGGATGACGGCATTGCGCTCCTGCTTGAGCTGATTGATTTCGACGGCGATTTCGGCCTTGTAGTACAGCTCGAAGTCAGGCACAAATTTGCCCAGACTGACTTTCATCTCTTCGTATAATGCGTGTGCTTCGGCGTTCATGCTGACTCCTTGGTGCTGTCACCGACCGGTGACGAACGAGTGAATTTGAGGCTGACGTCGAATACTGGCGCTGAGTGGGTCAAGGCTCCAATCGAGATGAAATCCACCCCGGTCTGAGCAATGCTACGGACATTCGCCAGCGAGACGTTGCCGCTGGCCTCGAGTTGCGCACGCCCAGCAGTCTGGATGACCGCTTCGTGCATCATTTCCACCGACATGTTGTCGAGTAAGATGCGCTCGACACCGAGATCCACGGCTTCTGCGACATCGGCCAACGTGCGGGTTTCGACCTCGATGATGAGTTGGCGTTGGAGAGCGCGCGCACGTAGGACGGCCGCGGTAATCGATCCGGCCACGTCAATGTGGTTGTCCTTGATGAGAATCATGTCGAAGAGCCCGATGCGATGGTTGTGCCCACCTCCGCGTGCTACTGCCAATTTGTCGCACATGCGCAAGCCTGGCGCAGTTTTGCGGGTATCAAGAATACGTGCCTTGGTACCAGCAACGGCTGCCACATACTGGTCGGTGAGTGTGGCAATCCCACTCATCCGCCCCAAAAAGTTGAGCAGAGTGCGCTCGGCCGTGAGTAAGCTCTGCGCTGGCCCGTGAATGTCAGCCACGATTTGCATGGGGACTACACGGGCACCCTCGCCTACATGTGGGGTTACGACGATCTGATGATCAACGACAGCACAGACTGCCTGAGCTACATCAAACCCTGCCATGATGCCGGCCTGCTTGGCAATGATGCGCCCGTGCATGGTGATGTGCTTCGGGATGATGGCGGTGCTGGTGATGTCACCACTGCCGATGTCCTCGGTCAGCGCCCGCTGAATTGCTCCCTGAATGTCGGGGTGAAGTGTGCTCACACAATGCCTTTTCAGAGTGGTCTACCGCCGGTTGCCCACTCTCTTGTTGGGTTATTGTCAAATGTACATTAAGTGAGCATAAAAAGATACCGGTGATAATTTACGATTTCGAAAAAAAAGGGAGTTATGCCACTGATCCGCCGTCAACGGGCAGACAGGCACCAGTAATAAAGCTTGCAGTTGGGCTCGCCAAAAAGAGCACAGCGGCGGCAATTTCGCTGGGGTCCGCATAGCGGCCCATGGGAGTATGGGCGACGAGTGCCTGTTTGACGGCATCGGGGCTTGCACTGCGGCGTTCGAGTTGCCAAACCATGTCGGTGTCGGTAGGTGCAGGGCAGACGGCGTTGACGCGAATCCCGAACTGCGCGAGGCCTTTGGCGGCTGATTTGGTCAGTCCAATCACGGCATGTTTACTGGCGGCATAACCAATGACATTGGGACTGCCCATCAGGCCCACGTTGGAGGCCACATTGACGATGGCACCGCCGCGGTGTTGCTCGCACATGACTTGACTGCCATACTTCATCCCCAAAAAGACGCCCGTGCAATTGACCTGCATGACCCGCTCAAAGGCATCATCGGGGTAGGCGGTCAGCGGCGCCACGGGGCCGCTAATACCAGCATTATTGACGATAATGTCGATATGTCCGTAGTGGGCGATGCTTTCTTGGAGCCAACGTTGCCAATCAGCAGGATTACTGACATCACCGGTGCAGATGAGCGGCGGGTGCACCAACTGGTGGCACAGGGCGGTGCAATCACTGTCAGGCACATCAATGGCCACGATGTGTGCACCATGATGGGCGAGGGTTTGGGCGATGGCTGCGCCAATGCCGCGTGCGGCACCGGTGACGAGCGCCACATGGCCGGTGAGGTTGGTCATAGGGTGGATTCCCAACTGATAGTGGCATCAAATGGGCGCCAGAGCGCATTGATGCGTGCGATGACTGCGAGATCGGGACACGTGTGGAGCGGCGGCAGCGCAGCATCCGTGTGGGTGATTTGAAGCACATTGCCATCGGGATCGCTGAGGAGCGCGTGTGTGTCGGTCTGGGTGTGACACTGTGCTCCGAGGCGAACGGCTTGCGCACACCAGTCCGTTACATCATCAACGGTCATGGCGAGTGCACGGTAGCCATAGGCGGCCGTCGTGGTCTGTTGGGTGGTCGGGTTGAGGAATTGCCACAGCTCAATGGTCACGTTCAACCCCACCAACCAGATGGGGATCATGCGTGCTGCTGGCTGTTGGAGGACTTCGTCAAAGCGTGGATTGGGGCCGATGGGGTGCCCTCCGCGGCGGGTGGTGCCGGTGAGTTGTTGATAAAAATCTGCCAGACGCACGACATCGCCACTCACGAGGGCCACATGAGCAAGCCACGGCGAAGGCTCTGTGGGTGGCGCATACGGCACCCCCTCGATTTCGATGATGTCGCCCCCCGGAGTACGTGCATAGAGGTACCAATGGCCGGTGCCAAGATTGACCGGGTCGGAGAGTGGTTGTGCTCCGTGGCGGTGTAAGATCGTGAGTGCCTGACGCATATCCGCGGTCTGAATACAGAGATGACTGATGCCAGCGCAGGTGAAATCGTGTTGAGGGGCTGGGAGGATGTCTGATTGGACCAGGTGAAGATATGCGTTGGGAGTGCGCAACCAGGCTTCGCTGGCGTCGTGTGTGACGGTATGAAAACCAAAATCGCCGAGCATGGTGCAAAACGGTGCCAGAGTACGTAACTGAATGTCGACGTGATGAAATGCGATATGCATGCAATCCAGCCTCCGGCACGGGCGCACCACCACAGGCGGGACGCGCCCGCGGTGGTGCGTGTGGTATTGACTAGAATCCCTTATTGTCCATGCCGAGTGGCATGGGGGCTGGGCGTTCGATGCCACTGGTGAGGTGGATGTGGCGGTTTTCGTTGGAGGCGTCGTGGATGGCGTGCATGATGTCGAGCACATGGTAGGCCAAATCACCCGAGGCCCGGTGTGCCCGCCCCTCTCGGATGGCCACGGCCATGTCGAGCACCCCCAGACCACGGCTGTTTTCTGCGAAGCTGTGGGTGAGTGGCATGTCGCTCCACTGCTCAGCCCCACCACGGCGCACCTTGACCGATCCCGAGAAGTTGTTGGGGTCGGGCACGAGCATGGTGCCCTCGCTGCCGTAGATTTCGAGCCAGGGCAAGGTGCTATGCCAGACATCGAAGCTGGTGATGATGGAGGCAACGGCACCAGCACTGAAATCGAGCACGCCCACCACGTGCGTGGCCGTGTTGACTGGAATCTTCTGGCCGTATTGAATGTTGTTGGTGATGGTGCGCTCTGCGAACGAAATCTGCGCTGAACCGCTGACACGATTGACGGGCCCGAGCAGGGTGGTCAGCGCGGTCAAGTAGTAGGGGCCCATGTCAAACATGGGGCCAGCGCCCGGCTGATAAAAGAAGTGTGGATTGGGATGCCACCCCTCTGGCCCACGCCCCATCATGAAGGCAGTAGCGCCGATGGGGCGGCCAATCCAACCGTCGTCGATGAGTTTGCGACAGGTCTGCAGGCCGGCTCCCAAAAAGGTATCCGGAGCTCCGCCCACCCGTACGCCTTTGGCTTTTGCTTGAGCGAGCATGGCTTGGGCATCGCTCCGCGCCACCGCTAGCGGTTTTTCGTTGTAGACCGATTTGCCCGCAGCAATCGCCTTGAGCGCCACTTCGCCGTGGGCGGCGGGCACGGTCAAGTTGATGACGATGTCGATGCTGGGGTCGGCGAGGAGTTCCTCCACGCTACAGGCTTTGGCGACGCCATACTCAGCTGCTTGGGCCTGGGCGCGACCGAGATCGATGTCAGCGACCGCAGCCACATGGATGCCGCGAAAGCGCTGATGACAGTTTTTGAGGTAGATGCTGCTAATGTTGCCACATCCGATGATTCCGACGGCGGTACTGCTCACAATCAACTCCTTTGTATGCGTGTCAAGCGGTGACAAAAGATATTCTACTATGAAATCTATACACGCTGTCGAACACGGTCATCCGTGAAGCCTTATTCAGGTGTCTGATCGTGCCAGCTATCGCCCCACCCAAGACGTCGTGTCTGCCGAAAGCGCTGGGTATCGCGTTTGGCAATGCTGACCTGGGCCAGACCGGTGGTCGTGCACAGGGGGAGGGTGACACCTCCTTTGTGCGTGAGCGGGTCATGGATGAGCCGAGCCGGTGGTATTGGGTGGGCAGTGCGTGTGGCGGCCACGAAGCTGAATTTAGCTTCCTCCCAGCCGATCCGTACTCCGCGTGCATGGCGTTGAAAGTCGGGGCGGGCGATTTTTTGACCGAAATGGCACCACTGTGGAGTTGTCATGGGGCAGGCGTGTTGATGCGGGCACGGTGCCACCACATGAGCGCCGGCGGCGAGAAGGGCAGTGTGCGCCGGGCGAATGACCTCCGCGAAGAACTCCGCTGTGCCTGGCTCAACGATGATGAGCAAGTGGCGGGTGGCCTGCCACGCTGCCGCAATGACGGTGGCGCGCTGTGCCGCTGTGAGTTCGTTGAGGACATGCCCGATGATGACCACATCGTGCGTTTCCCAGGCAGGTGATCGGCAAATGTCAGCCTGTTGGAAGTGCACCGTGTGAGCAAACGGGGCACACACCTGACGCGCAAGTTCAATAAAATGCGGGTCACGTTCGATGGCCGTCAGCTGTTGCAGACCCGGGATGTACTGATTTGCTGCCCACAGCGCCGTCCCCGGGCCACTGCCAATGTCAAGCAGGCTCCGCCAGGTGGTATGCGGGAGTAGTGGCAAGGTCATGCGTAGTGCGCCGCTGATTTGCGCATAGGTGGCTGGCAAGAGCATGGCACTGTAGGCCAGCGCATCAAGGGCTGATTGCACCAGCGGAGTGCCGTCACGCGGGGCGCGGTAGCGCTCCGACAAGCGTTGCGCTGCACTACTCCACGACGTGTGTGTCTGTTGGTGGAGGAGTTGACGGAGTTGAATCTGTAATACGGCCGGTAGCTCGATCATGGCGTGGCGGTAGGCAGTGGCGTGGCAGTAGGCACCAGGGTGGCGGTGGCCGTAGGAGTTGCTGTGGCGGTTGCTACGGCGGTTGCAGTGGCCGTGGCGGTCCGTGTGGCCGTCACCGTGGCAGTGGCCGTGGCGGTCCGTGTGGCCGTCGCTGTGGCGGTGGCTGTGATCGTGCTTGTTGGGGTCCAGGTTGCGGTAGGTGGCACCTCGGTAGGTGGCACCTCGGTAGGCGGTACCTCTGTGGGGGGCACTGCCGTGGGGGGCACTGCCGTGGGCGGTGCCTTGGTCGGTGGTACGGCGGTGGCTCGGGCCTGTGTCGTAGCCGTCGGTGCCTCCGTGGGTATGACGATGACCAAGCGCACTGTGGGTGACGGTGGCCGCGTGTTGGTCGGCGTAATCGACGGGATGCGCGTAATGGTAGGCACGGCAGTAACTGATGCAGGGTCTTGAGCCGCCGAGAACTGCGTGTTGATGAGCAGTAACAGGGTCACCAGCAGGCCTACGCCAAGGGGAATGAGGAAGTTCAACGGTAGACCGGTGCTGGCGAGCACGGGGCGATTGGGGAGCGCACTTCGGGCTCCAGGCACGTTGCGTCGACGTTGTATGGTCGGCGCATTGGGGGCCATGGGCCCGGTCGGGGTCATGGTGGGTGGCTGAGTTTGATGTTCGGATTCTACCGCCGACTCAATGGTGCGTGTCGCCTTGGGTGAGGCATTGCGGGGATGAGCGAGCCCCGCCACCAACGCATTTGAGATGGTGTTGCTTGGGAGCTCTGCAAAGACCGCATCCATGGCCATGCTGAATTCGGCCCCGCTCTGGTAGCGGTCAGCCGGGTTTTTGGCCATCGCTTTTTGTAGGACGGGGATAAGCCCCGCCGGCAATCCGTGGATGTCGACTGCCAGCGCAGGGGCTGGTTTTTGGGCATGAGCCACGATGAGCTCGGGTGTGTTGCCTGTAAAGGGGACGTCACCACAAAAGAGCTCGTATGCGGTCACGGCGAGCGAGTAGAGGTCGGTACGGTAGTCGACCGGGTTGCCAGAGACCTGCTCCGGCGACATGTACTCGGGGGTGCCCATGAAGAGCCCGGTTTTGGTGAGGCGCCCACCCTCGTCGTCTGCCGACACAGAAATACCGAAATCGGTGAGTAGGATGCGTCCGTTGGTGTCGATGAGAATGTTCTGTGGTTTGATGTCACGGTGAATCGCACCGCGGCTATGTGCGTAGTCGAGGGCTGAGGCAACGGCACGTATGATAATGGCGACGGTTTCACCGGGCAAGGCCCCACGCTCGCGCAAAACGGCGTACATGCTTCGCCCATCGATGAAGTCCATGGCCAGGTATTGCAGATTTTCGAATTGGCCGACATCGAAAAGAGTGACGATGTGCGGATGCTGTAGTGCCGCCACAATGCGCCCCTCGCGCCGGAAGCGAGCCGTGAACTCTGGGTCACCGGCCAACTGCGGTGAGAGCACCTTGAGAGCCACCGAGCGATCGAGGATGGTGTCGACTGCCCGATAGACGCGTGCCATGCCACCACGGCCGATTTCTGCGATGATTTTGTAGCGGTCAATCCGCCGACCAACCAGATTTATCACGGAATCCCTATCTCCTCGCACTACCGTGTGGTATACTAACAGGTAGCCACCACATTGTACCACATTCCCTTCGTGTGGCTACTTTCGGTCGCATCGCACGCATTTTGCTGTTACCGTGTTCAGAAGGATATGCGGCATGAGCAACGATCCCGTACCACTGCTTCGTATTCGGCACCCCGAGTCTCCTGAGATTCAAGTTGAGTGGCATCGTGATGTCATCAGCATTGGGCGTGACCAACAAAACGATATCGTCATCAATCATCCACTCGCATCACGTCGCCATGCCACCCTTGAGCGCGATGAAACGGGCTATTGTATTCGTGATCTCCAGAGTACCAATGGCACCTACGTCAACGGCGAAGTGATAGCCGACATGTACCGCCTGCACAACCAGGACCTTGTGATTATCGCCAACAGCGAAATCATCTTCATCGATCCGGAAGCAACCCAGAAAGGCGAGATGCCGTTTTCGTTTGCGCAACAGCAGGTGCATCGTCCGGTTGTGGTTGATGGTGACATCACCATCAACGACGACACCAAATCAGTGGCCATCAAAGGTGTCGAGTTGACTCCTCCTCTGACGGTCAAAGAGTTCCAATTGTTGCTCTTGTTGTACCGGAATCATGGGCGGGTCGTCAGCAAAGAAGAAATCGCCAATGGTGTGTGGGATTACGAAGTCTACGATTTCAACGCCATTGACGCCCTCATCTACCGGGTACGTCAGCGCATTGAGCAAGACCCCGCTCTGCCTCGCTATCTCGTTACAGTGCGTGGCTTCGGCTACAAGCTCGTCGTGAATCCGGAAAAATAGCGTCAAAAGTTGGTATATTGCCGTGGAAGTGGACGGTGCCCTGCACAAGGTGCCGTCCGTTCATTATAATGAACGGCGGTGCCTCGCACGCACATGTCGCACATGTCATGGTGGGGCGCGTGGCACAGCCGGAGTGATCACACAAGGAGCATCACGTGAAGGTACTCGTAACGGGGGGCGCAGGATATATTGGCAGTGTGGCCACCGCAGAATTGTTGGCTGCCGGTCACGATGTGGTTGTCATCGATAATTTGTACCAGGGGCACCGCGAAGCGGTGCATCCGGATGCGCAGTTTGTAAACGGCGATTTAGGCGATCTCGCCGTCGTCCAACGCTTATTTGCCGAACACCGCGGTATCCAAGCAGTGATGCACTTCGCTTCCTACACGCTCGTCGGCGAAAGCATGCAGGCTCCCGCCAAGTACCTACGCGACAACCTCGTTGCAGGTGTCAACCTCATTGATACTGCGGTTGCGGCCGGCGTCGAGCGGTTTATTTTGTCGTCGACTGCCAACCTGTTTGATAAACCCGACAGCATGCCCATTGAGCCCGATAGCACGATTGTGCCAGGCTCACCATACGGAGAATCCAAGTATTTTCTTGAGCGTACGCTGCACTGGTACGAGCGCATTCATGGCATCCGTTACGCCTGCTTGCGCTATTTCAATGCGGCTGGCGGTACTCCGAATCGTGGCGAAGACCACACCCCCGAGCTCCACCTCATCCCCGTGGTGCTCCAAGTAGCCCTCGGTCAACGTGAGTCGATTACCTTGTTTGGCAACGACTATCCGACGCGTGACGGCACCTGTGTGCGCGATTATGTGCACATTGTCGACCTTGCGCAAGCGCATATGTTGGCACTCGATGGCATTGGGCGTCTGGGGAGTCGCACCTATAATCTCGGCAACACCAACGGGTTCACCAATCTTGAGGTCGTCGAGACGGCGCGTAACGTGACCGGGCACGCCATCCCGTGCGCCTTTGGTCCACGCCGCCCGGGTGATCCTGCCGTGCTGATCGCCTCAGCCCAAAAAATCCGCACTGAACTGGGGTGGGAGCCACGCTATCCCACCTTGGAGCAGATTATCCAGAGCGCCTGGGACTGGCATGTCAAGCATCCACAGGGCTATCGGAGCAAGTAGGGCGTCGCATCATCGCCGCGTATTCATCCCCCCACGGCGCACGTGCGCCGTGGGGGATTGGCATTGACGTGACGATTACTTCAAGAAGATCTCGATGACGGGCACGGCCACGTCGGGCTTGACGATGGGGACCTGAATGGCGACGGGCATGGCGGCGTTGCCACCCATCCCCGACCACGCTGCTTCGTGGACTTCGCCCACATGCACCTCGCTCCCATCATGCAAAAACTGAGCGTACTTGATGTGCTCGGCGAGCCCGGGGCAGTAGATGTCGCGGAACGGCCAGGCAAAAATGTGCAGGTAGAGGGTGTTGCGTTCGGCGTTGTAGGTGTAGCGGCAATCGGTGGGGGCAGTGAAATGCGCCGGTGCTGGGCCACACCCATAAATGGAACGCCCGTGGAGCGTCATCCAATCGCCCATCCCCTGCAAGCGCTCGGTGGCACGAGCATCAAACAACCCGCGCGCCGTCGGCCCGACGTTGAGCAGGAGATTCCCGCCTTTGCTGACGCCGTCCACGAGCATGCGGATGAGCAAATCGACACTCTTCCAGGTGTGCTCGTCACGGTAGTAGCCCCATGAGCCACTAAAGGTCTGGCAGGCCTCCCAGACCACCGGGTTGCCGTTGGCATCCTTGAAACCGCCAGCAGGCTGAAACTGCTCGGGAGTGACGAAATCACCGACATCGGGTAAATCGAGGCGATTATCGACGAGAGCGTGTGGCTGAAGCTCCTGCACAATGGCGTACAACTCCTCGGATTCCCAGTCTTGATGCCCTTTGCCGTCTTCTCCGGGATACGAGAAATCAAACCAGAACAGGTCGATTTTGCCGTATTGGGTGCACAGCTCAAGCACTTGATCGCGCATGTACTTGGCGTACTTGCGCATGTCGCGCTGGCTGTTTTTGGCGCGCTCCGCCGCATTATTGCGCATGGGGTGGATCTTGTCGACCGTGAACTCCGGATGATGCCAGTCAATCAGTGAATAGTAGAAGCCGACTTTGATGCCCTCGGCGCGAAATGCGTCAACCGTGGCGCGGATGAGGTCCTTTTGATACGGCGTGTTGCTGACGCAGTAGTCGGTGTGCTTGGTGGGCCACAGACAAAAACCGTCGTGGTGCTTGGTGGTAATCACGAAGTACTTCATGCCTGCCAATTTGGCCATGCGGGCCCACTCGCGCGGATCGAACAAATCTGGGTTGAAGTGGTCGAAGTACGGCTGGTAGTCGGCGATGCTGATTTCTTCGCGGTTGCGAATCCACTCGTGGCGAGCCGGTAGCGCATACAACCCCCAGTGGATGAACATTCCAAAACGGTCGTGCACAAACCAGGCCGGATCTGGCTTCTTGAAACGGGACGTCATTGGCGTTTCCTTTTGCTGATGTGACAACAACACGAACACCCCTAGTATAGCCGATATTGTATATATGTATGCAGAAAAAACCATGAAAATGCGAAAAAAATACGCTGGTTCATGCTTTTTTATATAAAATGCGGCACTGCACTCATACACAAATAACACCTCCCCATGAACGTACTTCACGAGGAGGTGCGTGCGGTGGTGTGGGATGTGCTATGCGGTAGCTTTGGCGATGGAGTGCTCGGGAGTATCAAATTGCCGGAGCTCGGGCACGCGCAGTGCGGTGCCACCCACGAGGAGCATGCACAACGTGCCGCCGATGAGCACTGCTATCGGCGCACCGATGACGCTTGCCGTGAGACCGACTACGAATTCACCGAGTTGTGGGCCACCGGCCACGAAGACCATGTTGACGGCGGTCATTCGACCACGCAACTCATCGGGAGTTAGAAGTTGACGTAATGTGCCACGAATAACCATGCTCACGGTGTCGGCGGTGCCAGTAATGGCCAGTGCGACCAAGGTGAGTGGGTACCACGTTGAGGCACCAAAGATGGCGGTCGCCAAGCCAAAGATGGCCACAGCGACGAGCAACACGGGGCCTTGGCGGCGAATTTTGCGCGATGTAAGCAAGAGGGCGGCAAGAAACGCGCCCACGGCGGGAGCGGCGCGCATGAATCCATACCCTTGTGCGCCGACGCCGAGAATGTCGTTGGCGAAGATGGGCATCAAGGTGGTTGCCGCACCAAAGAAGGTGGCCAAGAAATCGAGCACCATGGTTGAGGCGATGATTTTGCTCTTAAAGACGAAGCGCAATCCCTCAAACGCATCGGCGAGGCGTACCGGCCCGCGGGTAGCCGCTGGTTTGGAGACGGTTTTCATATTGAGTGCGGCATACACCACGGCCAAGTACGAAGCGGCATCGATCCAGTAGAGTGGCACCACGCCGAGTGAGGCAATCAGGATGCCGGCGATGGATGGCCCGAGTACGGTGCCGAGTTGCCACGAGACGATGCCGGCGCTCATGGCCTGGGTGAGGCGATCGGGGGGCACCAACGAGGGAATCAGGGCTTGGCGGGCTGGCATTTCAAAGGCGCCACTAATGGCGGTGACCACCACCATGGCGTAGACCAGCCACAAGGCGGGATCCTCGAGGCTCCCAGCAATGGCGAGCACTACCGAAGCGAGCAGGGCGATAATCGAGGTGACAGCAATGACGTAGCGACGCTCATACCGGTCGGCGACGACTCCGGCAAAGAGGGCGCTGATGGTCATGGGGATGAGGCGCATCAGCCCGATGAAGCCGAGGGCGAGGGCCGGCGCAATCCCTTGATCGGTGGCAATGTGATACACCTGCCAGTCGACCGCTACCATGCGCATTTGTGAGCCGATGATGGAGATGAGTTGCCCAGTCCAGAGCAGTCGAAAGTCGCGATACTGCATGACGTCCAAGAAACCAGTCTGGCGTTCCATTGCGTTTCCCTTTTATAGTTGTGCTACACCGTATCATACCAAAAGCGACATCCATCAGGTGGTCTGTGGTCGGTCTGCCGACGCGTATGTCGGGTAGTGGTTGCGCCAAAACAACCAGGCCGTCAGGAGCATGCAGATGATGTGCATGATGAATGGCCAAGTAAAGCCGCTTGTGACCTGGAGCCAGCCACTCAGACTGGCGGCTATCCCCCAGCCTAGCGACCACAACATGTTGTTGATGCTCGTAGTAAACCCGCGTTGCGAGGATGCGACCGTGTTGAGGATGAGAACGTCGCCGGCTGGGTAGATTTGCCCGATGAAAAACATGCTAGCGGTGTAGGTGAGCACAAACACGATGGGCTGCTCAATGAACGCTGCGCCCATCACCCCAGCCGCTACAAGTGCCATGGTGACAACGGTGCGTTGGGCACCGAGCCGGGTGATAAAGGCACTGCTGACGAGCGCTGCGATGACAGAGGCCAAGGTGTAGATGGCAATGATGACGCCAATGTGGCCATCGCTGAGATCGTAGGTCTGCCGCAAGTAGAGATTGATGAACGGGTGGAGCATCCCACCGGCAAATCCTAGGGTGAATCGCCCTGCTGAGCGCATCACAATCAGTCTCCGTGCGATCATGTGCGTGTCTGGCGTGGGTGCCACTGAGTCGGTGACTTGAGGTTGCAACTGGATGCGGCGGTGCAGCCCAGTCAAGGCTAGAAGTGCCAAGGCGGTCAAAAACAAGACACTGTGCAATGACAGTCGATACGCGGTAACCGATGTCGCGACAACGCCCTGCAGCTCGGCAACTACCCCGGGGAGATACCCGCCAATTAAGGCGCTCACACTCCCCGTCGCCATTAAAATGGCAAAGTTCACCCCAAACAACAAGGGGCGTTGTGCGGGTGTAGTGACGCGGCTGAGTAGGGGCAAAATGGCAGTCGCTTGGGCAGTGAAAAGCGTTCCCGCAAAAAAATAGCCGAGACGAATCTGGTTGAGATCGTTGGTGTTGAGGAGCAGAACCCAGGTGAGTATGTTGAAGATGCCAACAATCTGGACCACGCGGATGCCGCCGAACCGATCCACGGCGAGTCCGAGTGGAATGCCGAACAAAAACCCTGACAAACGGGTCAGCGTGACCATTTGCCCGGCAATGGTGTTGTCGAATCCGAGGCTGACCAGGTAAAAATTGAAGAGAATTTCTGGGAGTCCGGTCGCCACTCCCACAATGAACGTAAACATGAACAGGCGACCCACCACGGGCGAGTATTCCGACCAACGTTGTGTCTGCATGAGTATCCCAGTACTGTGAAGATGTGTGTGCACATTGTAGCGTGTTTTGACATACGCCGTGATGTTGACAAGTGGTGCCGGGTACTCCATACTTGGCATACCGTAGTGGCGAGGAAATGATGATGAACGTAGAATTTGCAGTGGCGCGTGCCCGCGCTGAGACCCCAGGTGTGGCGCATGTGCGCCATTTCAACAATGCAGGTGCGGCCTTAATGCCGACCCCTGTGGTGCAGGCCACTACGGCGTACCTGCACCGTGAAGCCGAAATCGGCGGCTACGAAACCGCCGACGAATATGCCGCGATCATTGACGCAGGGTATGTGAGTGCGGCCCACCTCATTAATGCCCTCCCCAATGAAATTGCGTTTGTGGAAAACGCCACGCGGGGCTGGGATCTGCTCTTTTATGGGCTAGCTGCCACGCTCCAGCCCGGTGACCGCATTTTGACGTCGCGCAGTGAGTATGTCAGCAACGTGATTGCCTTTTTGCAGGTGGCCGAGCGTACCGGTGCCCGCATCGAGGTCATCCCCTGCGACGAAACTGGCCAGGTCGATGTGACCGCCTTGGCGGCGATGCTGGATCATCGCGTCAAATTGGTCGCCATTACACATGTGCCCACCAACGGTGGCTTGGTGAATCCGGCGGCAGCGATTGGTCAGGTTACCCGTGCGGCAGGTGTGCCGTTTTTGCTTGATGCCTGCCAATCGGTGGGGCAACTCGTCGTTGATGTAGCAGAAATTGGGTGTGATTTGCTGACCACCACGGGGCGCAAGTATCTACGCGGCCCGCGTGGCACGGGCTTTGTCTATGTGCGTCAACAGACGATGGCCGATCTGGTGCCACCCTTCCTCGATGTGCATGCAGCCACGTGGGTGGCGGCTGATCGATATCAGGTGCGCACTGACGCACGTCGCTTCGAAAACTGGGAGACCAATTACGCCGGCAAAGTGGGCTTGATCCGCGCCATCGACTATGCGTTGGCGTGGGGCATGCCCGCCATTGAGACCCGGGTGCGTGCCTTGGCGACCACCCTGCGGCGGGCGCTTGCTGATATCCCGGGTGTGACCATACAGGATTTGGGCATTGATCCGTGCGGGATTGTGTCGTTCACGCAGCAACGGGTGAGTGCCGATGCCATCATGCAGCACTTGGCCGCCCAGCGTATCAATGTGACCACGTCGTCGCCCTTCGGCACACGCTTCGACATGGAAGCGCGCCAACTGCCCATGGTGGTGCGCGCCTCGGTGCACTACTACAACGACGACGCCGAAATTGCGCAGCTGGTGCGGGCTGTGGCAGAGTTGGTGGCATAAAAAAGCCAGCCGACGCGACTGCGTCAGCTGGCCAGGTTGGCGGGGAGAGAGAGATTCGAACTCTCGACAGCCGGAGCTGTACGGCATTTCCAGTGCCGCGCACTAGACCAACTATGCGACCTCCCCATAGACGAAACAGCCAGCGCGAGGCTGGCTGTTCGGGTTGGTGCCAAGTGCCGGGCACGATCCGGCGACCTCATGTTTTTCAGACATGCGCTCTACCAACTGAGCTAACTTGGCAGGTGTGCCTCACCGTTTGAAGTGGTGGGCGATGACGGACTCGAACCGCCGACACCCTCGGTGTAAACGAGGTGCTCTACCAACTGAGCTAATCGCCCCAACCGTGAGTGTGGTGCCGAGGAAGGGACTTGAACCCTTACGAGATTTGACTCTCACTAGCCCCTCAAACTAGCGCGTCTGCCAATTCCGCCACCTCGGCAACTGATTGGTATTATATGCACACGCAGGGGTGTTTGTCAAACCGAGTTTTGGGAGGTGTGGCCGTAGAACGATGGGCACGTTGAGGTGTGAGATGCTGGGGCGCATCGGTGCGGCCGTGTACGCGGGCAATCAGTCCTAGGGAATCATCGCGGCATTCGCTATCATCGATCACCCCCGTGTTGCATGGGC